>CAYGRR010000006.1:58630-79700 GCA_964352295.1 uncultured Pseudohongiella sp.
ATGATTTTGGAGATAAAGGCATCCGCCTCATCGATGCGCGCCTGACGCTCAGGATCGGTAGTCGCGGTGGCGCGATTCACTCCTGCGCGTATCGCAGCCGCCGCCGTGCGCGCATGACCCAGTGCGCCGCTGGTGCTGCCTATAGAGACGAACAACTCGCTGTGACGAAGGCCGAGCGAGTAAGCGCCGAAACCACCCATGGAGAGACCGGCAATCGCCCGTCCCTCGCGCCGCGCCTCGCTCCTATAGTGACTGTCCACGTGACCGATCACATCCTTGATGAGGTGATCTTCCCAGTTGTTCGTCTGCCCCTCCTCACTGGCGGCATAGTTGATGAACCAGCTATTGCCCGCATCGGGCAGCACCACGATGAGATCGTTCAACTCGCGCGCATAGAATGCGGCGGCGAGATTGCGACCCCACACAGTATAGTTTTGCATATAGCCATGGAGCAGATAGAGCACCGGATAGCGCTGCTCGCTCTGGTAGTAGCCCTCGGGCAGCACGATATCGAACTTCATGCGCCTGTCCACCGCCGGGCTATAGTATTCCACGGTCTCCAATCCTGGAGGAATCGGTGCCGCGACCGGCACGAGGGGAGAATCATCCTGAGCGCGCGCCTGTCCCGCCACCACCTGCTGCAAGAGCAGTACGGCAAAAAGCAGGGATCTTGAGGATGTCATTACTTTCATGGATTCCGCTGGCTAGAGCGCTGACTGAAGGATTTATTAGCTGTACGGAGTCTACCGCAAATCGGGGAACGCTTCCCGCGTTTCTGTTCCGTCTAGGCCGCAGGAGATGCTATATTCGGGCGCTAATCGAAAGGAGAAACCGTGCGCCAAAACAAACCCATGCACAGTGTTGTACTGCTCTTGCTCCTGCTCTTACCTGCCGGATATGGCTGGGCACAAGACGAGGGAGAGCGGCTATTCCTGAATAATTGCGCCGAATGTCATCAGCGCGATGGCAAGGGCTTGCCGAATATCTATCCATCATTAGCTAGCAGCGAAGTGGTGAGAGGCAGCGGGGTCGATGTCGCGCTGGTGATGCTGATCGGCAGGGGCGAGATGCCCTCCTTCGCCGGAGCAATGGCGTTCGAGGACATGGCGAAGATTATCAACTACGTACGCAATGCTTGGGGAAATAGCGGCGATAAGATTTCAGCCGAGACGATCGCTAAGCTGCAATGAGCCGGCCGTCACTCCTTCACTGCGAACTATCATCAAGCTAGCTTGGCCCCCGGAATGCCTGACTCGACGACATAGCTTGCTCGCGTCTTGATCGGTGCGTCGCGCTCTGTAACCTTTTCGACTACCTTGTAATCGGAGGTCCAACTCGTCGGTGTCAGAGTCGCCTTAACATACCCTCTTTGTGCATTGTAGAACTTTACATGGGGATTGTTATCCAAAAGATCCCGGCCGTAGTCCGTCATGTCTGCGCCATCGCCACCTGAGGTTATAGAAGTGCCAACAAATTCTGTGCCCACGGTTTTGGAGTCCGGATTATCAAAGTCAGACTTTAGATCCGCTACCCAGTTAGCATGAATGTCGCCAGTTAACACTACAGGATTGGGTGTGCCGGACTGCAAAAGATGATCCAGTAACTCCTGTCGCTCAAAGGGATAGCCATCCCAGATGTCCATCGGCCACAGTTCTCCATCCCCATCACCGGACGAGCGCAGTCCGGCCATCATGACCTGTTGGGCCAGCACGTTCCAGGTCGTATCAGACGTTTCAAGACCATCGAATAACCAGTCTCGCTGTGCAGCCCCAAGCAGTGTTCTGGTGCTGTCCCGGTGTGCCTCACAGCTTGGCTTTCGTCCATCACCACAGGCCTGATCGCTGCGATACTGCCTCGTATCCAGCACGTTCATCTCCAGCAGATTGCCGAAGCGTAGCCGTCTGTGTATGGGCATATCCGGCCCCTGCCTGCCGACGGGTAGTCGTATCGGCATGTACTCGAAGTAGGCTTGATAGGCAGCCGCGCGGCGGCGTAAAAGTTGCTCCGGCGTCTGCTCATCTTCGGCTATCTCGGCGGCGTAGTTGTTATCTACTTCGTGATCGTCCCAGGTCACTGCCCAGGGGGCCGAGGCATGTGCAGCCATCAGATGTTCATCGGACTTGTAAGTATCGTAGCGGTTTCGGTAGTCACCGAGGGTAATGATTTCGGGCCCCTCATGCGCTCGCACTAGATTGTTACCCCAGCTGCTCTCGTAGATGTAATCCCCCAGGTGCACGATGAGATCCAGATCTTCCTGCGCCATGTGTTGGTAGGCGGTGTAGAAGCCCTGTTCATATTGTTGGCAAGAGGCGAACGCGAAATTAAAATTCTGTAGCGCCTCGTCGGCACGCGCGGCCGTTTTCGTTCTGCCGATGGGACTCACTTCACCAGCCACCCTCCAGCGATAGAAATACTCGCGCCCCGACTGCAAACCTCGAATCTCGGCGTGAGCTGAATGACCGAGCTCGGCAGGCGCAACTACGTTGCCACTTCGCAGCAGGGAAGTGAATGAAGGGGATTCGGAGATTTCATACGTAAGCTGAATCGGCTCCTGCTCCGCGCCTGTGCCGACCAGAGACTCTTTTGAGAGGCGCGTCCAGAGCACAACAGAATCGGCAGTGGGGTCTCCCGACGCCACACCCAGATAGAAGGGGTAGGCAGCTACGCGACTGAGCACACGGCTCGCGCTGAAGGCGAGGCTACTCAATGAACTCATCGAGAGGACGGTGGCGAGGCTCCCCGCCGCGTGTAGAAATTTCCGCCGCGTAATCTGAGGGTTGTAATTCCTATTCGATTTTTTCTGCATTGCAAACTCCCCATGAGTTGCTGTTTGAGATTTGTAAAACATACACTGCAAATGTTAAAGAACTGTGACCAACGGATGGTTTCTTTGAAATCGCGAGCAAAAAAAAGCACCGATGGAGAGACCGGTGCCAATACTTCTATAAGGGAAGAACATCTTGGTAGATGTTGCAAGCAGTGTACTGCTCTTAGTTGACAGCGGAGTTACACAATTGTGGAGTTTTTATGACTCTTTGAATGATTCCCACAACTCATCATTCCAGAAACTCGTCAATAGCCGGACCCATGCCCAGATTATCGGCGAGCTGACCCTCTCCCAAAACCCGCAGTAAAGTCGCCGCTATCGAGCTCGAGACTAGACAGCTGCTTCCCGTTTCTACCAAGCCAGAAGAGGCTATACCCGGCCCCATTGCAGCCATCCATACGGCATCCGAACCGACGATGCCATCTTCATACTGAGCCAGAGATGTCATGTAACCCGAGGTCGACGCCCTGCTTGCATGGTGCTGCCAGGTCTCGACTGGATATTCTCCACGACCATGATCGGTGGTAATGAACAGCACAGTGTTATCTCGGTATTCTGGCAACGCTTGAAGTGTGCTCCAGACTTCTTCAATGAAGCGGTCTGTTCTGTGGATGGCAAACAGGTACTGATCGTATTTGCCATCGTGGGCGAAGTCATCAGACTCGCCATAACTTATGTAGAGAACCTTCGGTTGATCACGCTTCAGATAGGACAGCGCATAGTGGTGAGTGAACGCATCGTTCCGCACCGTAGGCCACGGAGGGGGTATATCGTCATACAGCCGATTGAGAAAACGTTCCTCCTCATTCGCGGGCTGCGGCTCCGCAGAGAACGCGTTGACATGGATGCCACTACGATTGGTATTAAGGATGAAGGGAAACACATCCCAGGAAGCAAACGCTGCCGTTCTACCCCGGAAGGACTGATCTTCCTCCAACAATTCTAAGAACGACTTCTCGGGGTTCGGGAATTTGCCATTAGAATCGATTTGAGAATTAACTATACCGCTGAGTATCTCGGAGTAACCGGGGTACGAGAAATACCAGGGATTACTAACCGCAGCACAGGAATCACTATCCCTATTGCCTGCGTAGCTTCCCTCTCTAAACACAGTAGTATGAAGAAATGGCATTAGTCTTTCTGCCCGAAGCTTGGGCTCATCATGCCAAAATCGCTCGAGTAATAGCTCGCTTTGACTACTGAAATCTTCGTGTTCTGCAAGTTGTCTATCTAAGCCCCTGAACACTTCTTGCCAGCGCAAACCGTCGAAGGTAATTAGCACCACATTGTCGGCTGCCTGAACCGGCGCGCCGATACTGAACAAAAAGAGAAACATCAGTGTGCAAATATGAGGACGCATCATATTCTCCTTGAATTGTTAATCGTCGAGCGCAGCGATGAGCAGAACACATAAGAAACCAGAGTCGTCCCTGACCCTGGTACCACTTATGTAGTCGCTGTGCTTTCGCAGCGACTAGATGTCGACGGTAACGCTGAATGAAGCTGTACGTGGCGCACCAATCCAGGCTCCAAAACCGGATATGCCACCCAGATAGGACTCATCGAACAGGTTGTTTACAACGAAGCGAAATTCGTACGCCTGAAAGAAGTCGCTGATCACATCACCATTTATGCCAACGTACAGATCGGACACCGTATATTCCTCGGCGATGAGCGTGTTGGCACGATCCATATAGCGGTCTCCTACTCTCTTCGTGGAAAGACCCGCATTGTATTGACCGCGAGTCCAGTCCAGTGACAGTACCCACATGCTGTCTGGAGTATTAATTACGCTGTTGCCTGCGGTAACCCCGATGGCAGCATCCGCTGCCGCACCTAAGCCCGTGCCAACATAAGTCGCATCGGTATCGGTGAAGGAGCCGTAGATAGACCAGTTATCACTGATTTCATAGGTGGCTGCGAGCTCGAAACCACTCGACTCGATACCGCCAACATTGTCGAAACGCCCAGCGAGTCCGATCGTGTAGTTCGGGATGTTTCCGGCGATCTGTGGGCCGAAGAATTCGAGTCGATTGTTAAACTCGTTGTCGAAGAACACAGCGCTCGCATTCAAACGTGGACTCAGGTAACGCAGTCCGAGTTCTAGATTGTCTGCCTGCTCTGCCTCGAGGTCTGTAGTTGAGGTACCTTCTCTCTCCAATACAGTGTCGAGGAGCGGTTTTACGTTCTCAGAGAAACCGAAGAATACTTCCAACCCTTCGACGGGAGTAAGGAAAGTCGCGCCACCACTGAACAGCGTGTCGGAATTTGAATCCAGACTTTCCGAAGCAGCAACACCGAACACATCTTCCTCGTTGTTTTCAACATCGAATTCGCGTAGTCCTGCGGTGAGAGTCAAGTTTCCGATTCGTAATTCATTAGAGAGATACCACATCGTGGTGTCACGATTGAAATCACGGTCGTACTGGACCCAGTAAGGAATCTCATTAAAATCGATGCCGATTCTAGCATCGGTAAGTTTGTGCCAGTCTCGAGATTCCAGTCGAATGGAATCTTCCATCCAAACACCCCCGCTGAGGGTGTTCTCAAAGCCGCCAAAATCCGCTGACCAATCGAAGTCCGCTGTGAACCCAGTGCGATCTCGCTCGTAGTGCGTATGGCGATAGGATTGTACCGGTATAGCCCCTGAGCCATAACATAGTGGATCGGAAGCAGGCCCTGTTCCGCCGTAAGGAAAAGTTATTGAGGAGACGCAGTTCGGATCGGGAGACAATGCCACGCCGCTGGAGTCGACGAAATAAATGTTGCCGAGTGGGGCGCCACCGATAACCGGCAGATTACCAGACACTTCAAACTCTGGCCCGCCCAGATCGTCTACCAGATCGACGATCTGCGGTGGAATCCAGTCACCACGGCCTTCCATCTGATGATCATAGACGCCGAGTTGCAGGTTCAGGTCTTCGACAAGCTCTCCTTCAAACTTCAAATAGCCGAATCGATTCTCTCTGAGCGTAGACCAACCGCGACGATAGAGTTGATTAATATAAGGCACGTCAGTCCAGTCTCCGATCAATCGATCTGAATCCGGATCTTCGATAAACTCAGCGGCAGTGATGCGCTGATAGTTATCTTCCTGAATGTCATCGTAGACATAGTAGCCAGTCAAGGTGTATTGACCCAGCTCGGAAATGAATTTCACCGCAGCATGATCGCGTTCGTTCTCTGCCGAGCCTTCAATCCAGTCGGTCGCTTCATTGTGATTCGCGGAAATCCACGCCACGGTGCTGCCATTGAGAATTCGACCGGTGTCGTAGCGCCCGTAGTAGCGCTTCGAATCGAAGTCGCCTTGGGTAAGCTGAACGCGCATGCGTTCTGCTTCCAGAGGATTATTGGTGGTGAAGTTCAGTGTTCCACCAAGAGATTCTGTTGTGCGCGTATCGATAGAAGCGATGCCCTGATTTACCTCTACGCCGCCAGAGTTCATGGTATCGATATACCGATTCGCTTTGGCGCCACCGCCATAATTCGAATCGCCATTGGGAAAACCGTCGATGGTCGTGCCCACTTGCTGCTCGCTGAGGCTGGTCTGATAACCTCGCAGGTTAACGGTAGTAGACCAATCGTCGAAGCCGAATGTATCCCCTTCGGTGATATTTACACCTGGAAGGTTATCGATGGTTGAAAGTATCGATGTAATTGGGCTCTGCTGGTCTTGCATAGACTGCGTCGTGCTCAATGCCGAGTAGCTCCTAGTCGCGCCAGTGACGATGATTTCTTCGATGTGCTCAGCGCTACCGTTCTCTTCTGCAGCTTGCGTCGAAGGAATGTGGAACAGAAATAGGGGTAAGACTCCATACAATAATTTGCCGTAACTAGTATTCATTAATCTCTCCTGGTAATTATAGAAACACTACTGCCAGACCATTTGAGAAAACCAAATGCACACCAGCAGAAATATCATTAGAGGTGGCATTGGGTATTAGCGTGGGAGCCATCTCAACGATCGGAGAAAATATAGTTTAGGACTGTGACACTGGCGTTAAGATTAGATTGTGTTTTTGTGACATTTCACAGCAAAGTCATTAGTGGCAATTCGGCAAGGAAGATTGTGACATTGTATTGATGGTGCATTGAAAGCGCGGACATAAACTCGAAACGAAAGTGCAACAATCCTATAGTGAATTTACTCGAATTGAATTCTTCTGAGCAGAAGAACTAACTTAGAAGAGGAGAAGCAACAACCAAGTCAGCAGTGCCAGACAGATACTCAGAAATACGGCGGCAGACCCCAGATCCTTTGCCTGCCTCGAGAGCTCATGAAAATCAGAGCTTACTCGATCGACTACCGCCTCTACCGCCGTGTTTAGAAGCTCCACTATCATCACAACTACTAGCGAGCCGATCAGCAACAGCCTCTCGATCGAGGTCTCCCCGAGATAGATCGCCAGAGGTGCGAGAATAACGAAGGCAAATAGCTCCTGCTTAAAGGCCGACTCGGTTCCTGCAGCCAGGCAGAGCCCATGGTAGGAGTATTTCGTCGCGGCGAGGATTCGCGCAAAGCCTGTCTTCTTTTCTGGGGGTTTCGTGATCACGGGGCTTACTGTATGTGAGTGCTTCTAAAGTGCCAATCCGATTGTTTCAGTCAGGCTGCGGACTTGCATGTTGATCCCAGATATCTTCCACGTCAACATAGAAATCCACCAATTTCTGCGCCAACCGCTTGGCATCCCACTCGCGCGCATAGACTAGCCCGCTCTCTGCAAGCGTTTGGCGCTGTTCGTCATCGCTCAATACATCCATCACTTTCTCCGCGAAGTCGTCTATTGAACCGTCCGTGATCCGAACGCCGATATTGTCCTTTAGTACATCCTTGGTTCCCATCGCCGCTACCGACACCACAGGCGTGCCAGAGGCCATCGCTTCAAGCAACACCAGCCCCTGCGTCTCTGTTGTGGAAGCGAAAACAAATAGGTCAGCCGCCTTATAGCAATCGATCAATACTGAATTTCTATCAAGGTAGCCAACGAAGATAACGCTGGCCTGCAACTGCCAATCACGCACCTGGCGGATGTACTCCTCCTTGGCTGGACCCTCACCCGCGATCACCAGTATCGTATTCGGCATTGCGCTGTGCACGCATCGGAACATCGCCAGAATATCCCCGATATTCTTCTCGAATGCGATACGACTCACATTCAGCAATAGCTTGCAATCTTCGGGTATAGATAACTTCGCTCTAAAAGCAGTGCCGTCGCCCTTATCGAAGTGATTGGCATCGATGCCGGTTGGCAGTGTGATAATTCTGGTCGTGACACCATAGCGCTGCAGCAACTCCACAATGAGAGATGACGGCGAGATTACACCGGCCACTTGATTGCATTGGCTCACGGAAAACTTCCGCGCACAGAATCGAAGCAGGCTCTTAGGCAACCAAGGAATATAGTGATACAGATACTCTTCGAACAGTGTGTGGTAAGTGCATATCGCCGGGATCCCCAAGGTTCGGGCAATCTTGATACCCGCATAGTGGGCGACAAAGGGAGTATGAATATGCAAGAGATCGAATTGTAGCCTACCTAGATTCTCTATCTGGGCGACTATATCCCTATAACTCATCATCCTATCCTCTGGATCCAGCGCGACCGAGCGAGAGGCTATGCGTAGGACATGCTCATCGTCTTCGAATGGCTCAGGATAGCGAGGAGCTATCAGGTACACCTCGTGGCCAAGTCTCTGCATCTCACCTCGAAACGTAATGATCGAAGTAGAAACTCCGTTGATTCGAGGGAAATACACATCAGAGATCATTAGTATTCGCACAGACGCTCCCTACACCAAGTGATTCTTAGAACTACCCAAGCCGGATAGAACCAGGATGCTACGCTGCCCTTCCTATTTCGATACCCAGCAATTCCTCAACCTGAGCAAGCGTCGACTTCTCGAATTCGTTTGTCCAATTTAGGAGCTCGAGCCTGCCATCGGCATGCTCAACAATAGACGTGCAACTCTCCACCCAATCACCATCGTTGCAGTAGAGCACGTTGTTTATCTGTTTGATCTCGGCGTGATGGATATGACCGCATACCACGCCGTCGACCTCGCGCTCGGCAGCGAGATGCGCGAGAGCCTCTTCAAAATTGCCAATATAGTCCACGGCATTCTTTACGCGAAGTTTTAGATAGGCGGCCAGAGACCAGTAAGAACGATTGAAACATTTGCGAATGGCATTCACATAGTGATTTGCGTCCAGGAGTTTTTCGTAGATGTAGCTCCCAAGATTCTCTAGCAGGCGACTGTGCTTAACGATCATGTCGAACTCATCGCCATGCATGACGAGCAATTTCTTACCATCGGCTGTTGTGTGGACATAGTCTTTGTGTATCTCGACATTACCAAACGCCAGACCGGTGTACTGGCGCATCCCATCATCGTGATTGCCCGGAATATAGATCACTTTCGTATTGTGTTTTGCCTTTCCAAGCACCGAGCGCACCACGTTCGTATGCTGCTGTGGCCAGTAGGCGGATTTCTTCAAGGACCAGAAATCAACGATGTCTCCAACCAGAAACAAGTATTCCGTTTCCACCGAATGCAGGAAGTGCAACAACGCTTCCGCCTGACATCCCTTGAAACCAAGATGAACATCGGAAATGAATACTGCTCGAACCTTCAATTTTTCTTTTTTCATAGTCAGTCTACGCCCTAGTTTCTTACCCCTACTTTCGGCGCAGTATTTGGGAAATTTATTACAGTGGGATTAATTATTGGTGAACTATTTATTACAGGCAGAAGCAACTCTATCCATTAGCAGGGAAAAAGGAGTAAAGCAGTTGCAATGCTAGACAACTAAACCGGATTCCAGCTCGTCGCCGAAGTCATTGCTATAGGAATAAGGAAGGAACAGCTCGTTCCAGAGTTGGTCAGCGAGTTCGGCTACAGAACGGCGCTGGGGTTCCAACAACCAGTTGGCGAGCGCCGTCGCCACATCTGGGTAGTCGATTGCCTGATGGTGAGGCACACGCAGCCAATCTCCGAGTATGTCTTTATCGAGCTCTTTCATGATCGTCGCCCTGCTCATCGCCTGCAGCCCGAGAGCATTGCAGAGTTGTTCGTACTGACCACTAAGCGGTCTGGCCAAGAGCTTCTTACCGAGGGCTAGACACTCACTTGCGAGCTCAAAGCCAGCGTTGCTGATCACGCCCGCACAGTCTTCGAGGTGTCTGTGAAATTCCGTATGGGACAGAGGATTTACCGTAATGTGTCCATGCAGCTGTACCTCATCCACCTTCGCAAATACTTGCATCTCATAATCGGTATAAGGGCTGAGAAAATCCACAATGTCATCGACTTCCTCGAAGCCCATGTAGATGAGGATTTTGTTCTCTATGATGGGCCGTTTGCTATGCACCTCTATCAGTGGCGGTAATATCGGCTGGTTAAAATGATGCCAATGCAGACCAACTCGAGTATCGGTTGGCGCGAAATACCGCATCAATACCCGTGATCCGAGATAGCCCCTCACCTTGGGAACGTCGTAATGGAATGCACACTGATGGCTGATACCAATGCATGGCACGCCCTTCAGCTTCGCCGCCCAGGCGCTTACGGGCTCGAAGTCGGAGATCACCAGATCGTACATAGCCAGATCCAGCTCGATGACGTCACGCAGAAACTCGAAGATGTTATTTCGAATTACCGTTTTAAACTCATTCAGTTTTCCGCGCTCCACAACGAGCGTGAGACCACGCTTGCAGCGATAGCTGGCGAACAACTCCATATTGAAGAAGTCCTGCGGCGGCCGTCCGGTGAAAATGAAGTCCAGTTCTATACCCGCACGCTGCAGCGCAGGAACCAGCGATCGTGCTCTAGCAAGATGCCCGTTTCCGGTTCCTTGAATCCCGTAGAGAATCCGCATCTTAACTACTCAGCAGCAGTGCGATGGCTGCACAGCTGCTACCCAGAACGGCCCCGGCGAGCACATCGCTGGGATAGTGAACGCCCAAAAAAACTCGAGAGAGACCTATCAGGGTCGCCCACATCAATGCCAACAGCAAAAATCCAGGGTAGAAAAAGGCGATTAGCGTGGCGAAAAGAAAAGCCGCCGCAGCGTGGCCCGAGGGCATGCTGAATTTGTCACTGGGCTGAATAGATACCACACAATCTACAATCTGTACGAAGGGCCTATCGCGCTTGAAGAAGGACTTCAGAAACACGAATACCGGAATTTCCAGCAGAAAGGCCAGCAGACCTGTCTTTACGAATGACGCCTGATGCATTGCATCGCTCAAATACAGTGCGGCGGCTATTGCCGCATAGAGATAACCATCGCCACTGTGTGATAGCAGCTTGAAAAGGTAGGTAACATTGGGCCTTGATTGCAGTTGATTAAACCTGAGATAGGCACGCGTATCTAATTCATTAATCGCATCAATCACATCGAGACTCCTCAAAGGCCCTTCGATGCGCACACTGTAGTAGGAATATATGTCAATATATTGAAATATTCGTGAAGCTTTCTTTACAAGGTCACGAACATAGCGAATCGATGGGTCAATAATCGCCACAAAAAAAGGGAGCCAAGCTCCCTTTTCTTACACATTCGAACCACTAGAAGCTGTAGCGAACACCTAGGCTATAGGTAGTGCCATACTCGTCGTATTGAGAAAGTCTTCTTCTATTACCAAAGTAGTAGTATTCCGGCTCGTCGTTCAGATTGATAGCCTGGGCATTGATCATCAGATTCTCGTTCCACTCGTATCGAGCTGTAAGATCAACCTGCATGTGCGAATCGGTGTAGCGATCGGATTGCGCGTCGTCGCCGATATCATCGAGGTATGACCCTCGATAATTGCCTGCCAGGCGCACATCCCAGGGCCCCTTGTCGTAGCCTATGGACATGTTTGCCGAGTCCTCAGCCTGCTTGAAGAAAGGAATTGTCCGCTGACCATTGGCCGCGTCCGCCGGCAGATCAGTCTCGCCATCGGTATGGGTATAGTTGACTACGAACACCAGGCCGTTATCCAGCGCCGTCTGAAAGCTGAGCTCGAAGCCCCTAATCGAGCTGTCTCCAGCATTCGCGAAGGTCTCCGCTACGTCGAATAGCTGACCGCGAAACTGTGCGTCAGTAGATTCTACCGCGACGATTGGGTCTTGAATGTCCTTGTAAAATAGACCCGCTCCAAAGAACGTCTCTGCGCCGATGTAGTACTCGTAGGTCACATCGAAGTTCCAGGCCGAAGTTGCCTCCAGATCCGGATTGCCACCCGCCACTTCATTATCTTCCAGATTGATGAGGGCGCCGGCACGGGATTCCTTGAATCCAGGGCGAACCATCGAACGGAACACACCAAAGCGGAATAATTGATCCTCCGCGAACTCGTATTTTAGATTCAGAGATGGCGCAAGGAAGCTGTAGTCGTTATCGAATTTGGTATTACCG
The DNA here is from genome assembly GCA_964352295.1 of uncultured Pseudohongiella sp. Taxonomy (GTDB): domain Bacteria; phylum Pseudomonadota; class Gammaproteobacteria; order Pseudomonadales; family Pseudohongiellaceae; genus UBA9145. Next base: position 70,858 of record CAYGRR010000006.1, read on the forward strand.
GCAAACGCATTTCCGTCGAATGCCTTGCCCCTGTAGGTAGTGCTGGTGTCTTCGAAACGCAGGCCGTAGACCCAAGTAGCGCGGTCGGTCTGTGTGGTCGCCATGACGTAGCTTGCGAGGATGTCTTCCTCGGTAGTCCAGTCGGCCGGTATCGACTCTTCCTCTTCATCGCCGCTCACCTCGAAGAAAGTGCCGGGGTTCTGACAAGTAGTGCCGTCCGAGAGGGAGTAACTGCCCGCCCCAAGGTTATTGCGAAAGTTCTTTACCTGATCGAAGTCCGGCGTTGGCCCCGCGACCGTGTTCAGGAACTGATCGGGAATCAGGTTCGCATAGTCAGCGAGAGTACTGTCGGCGACGGGCTCATAGGCGCAGAAATTGAAATTGTTGATCTTCTCTCGTTGACGATACTTCGCGCCGATCTGCAGTTCGGTGCTGTTGCTTAAAGCATAGATGTAATCAAACTTCACTCCGGTGTCTTCATCTGTATTCAGCGCAAAATCGGATTCCCAGGCCTTCAAGCCGAAGTTATTCGGATCGTAGAACTCCGCCGGAAAGGTAACCACGGGGCTTTGGTTGTTGGAGTTGTCGTAGGTGATGGGGCTATCAATCGTGTCGCTTCTAAAGATCACATTGTAGCTATCTGTGTCGTCCTGCTCTGCGTCGGAGCGAAAGAACTCGATCTCGATCGAGCTACGGCTGTTAATCTGTAGATTCGTTCCCAGTTGTAGCGAGTTAATTTCTCTGATCTCGGTGCGGTTCTTCCCCTCCGTATCAACCTTGCTGTTCGCATAGCTAAACACATTCCCGGAGACGACCGCATCGTTGTCCTCCAGGCCATCTCGTGTCTCCCACTTTGCACGCCACTCCGTGTCCTTGTACTCGTTGCGGAACATATGTGCGTAGAAGCTGTTACCGCCATCTGTCAGATAGTCCAGATTCAATACGATGCCACTGCGTTCGCGCTCAAGATCGTAGAAACGCATCTCATAGTCATCGTTCGGAGTATTGGCTCCCCAACCGCCAGTCTCGTTGTTATGCGCTACGATGCGTCGAGTCTGATCGGAGAGCACTAAGGCTGCACCGAATTCTCCGCCCTGCAACTCCCAGCGATTAGTAAACGTAGCGGAAATTTTCGGATTGCTGCTGTCTTCGGTTAGCTCATTGTAAGACGTCTCCGCATTGATTCTGCTGAAGCTGTCGTCATAGGAAAATGCGGTGATTGTTTCGAGATCGATGGCTCCGCCGATGGTATCGGCATCCAGATTCGGCGTGAGCGTCTTGTAGACGGTCATCGACTGCAATAGCTCCGACGGCACGCCGTCCAGAATAATTCCACGGCGGTCTTCAGGCGAGGCCGTGCTGACGCCATTGATAGTCATCGCGTTCAGGTCTGTGTTCATGCCTCGAACGGACACATAGCGGCCCTCGCCCTGATCGTTCTCCACCATGATGCCGGAAATGCGCCGCAAAGATTCCGCCACGTTGATGTCGGCGAAGTTACCGATGGCATCGGAGTCAACAACCCCAGCCACCTTGTCTGAATTCCTCTGCTTCTGAATCGCACTCTGCAGGCTCGCACGACTGCCGACCACCACGATCTCGTCAATACCATCTGACTGAGCCGCTGCCTGTGTTGATAGAGCGATCCCGACGGCGAGAACTAAACATTTTTGAACATGTTGTGTGTTATTTGACACGACTATCTTCCCCTTGGTTTTTACACCGACTGTGATTTCGGATAATTATTGGGGCTGAAGATAAACCAAGAACATGACGTTTTAATTACAGGAATGTTTTTAAGGGGTCATATGTATTATTCTATTTCAGTATTGAAATATTACATATTTGCTTCCGAGGGATTACACATTTGTGATGCTTTCTTTACAACTACAGACCCAGGGCCGAAGCGATGTCCGCCCAGGAGATATATTTAAAATTTTGCGGTTCTCGCGGGCCCGTGTTCGAGCCATCTTGTACGACTAGCAATCCCTGCGGGTAGTCCGGAGTGCGGACCAGGCTTGAGACATCAAGACCATCAGTGTCTGACGTGCCGTCGATTCCCGTTAGCGGATCCTCCACCACGAATACGCTGCCGCGGTAGTCGAAAGGCGGCAGACGATTGTAGATTGCATAGCTATTGTTGCCCTGCCCGGACACGACAAGAAAGCCCTTGCTTCCCGAATGGTACAGACTCATGCCTTCAACATCGGCCACCAGAACATCCCCATCGATATCCGCGATCGTCCCAAGGCGAGCCGGCGCCCTGTGGTGTGCGGACAGCCAGCGCACTCCCTCGTTCTCCACCCCAACGAACAAGCGCTGATGCTCGTCGTCTGCCACGCAGCCCTCAGGCTGACTGGGGACCGAAAATTCTCGTACCAGGGTCGCGCTGATAGCGGGTTCCAGTGCTTCAAGTGCCGAGACATCCAGCAGCCATTGCTGATATCGCCCATCCGTATCGTTGACGAATACCTGTAGTCCAGCGGCGTTGGCAAACATACACAGACCATAGGGCTCTGTGAGGCCCGTCGCTATCTCGCTGTCTTGCAGCCAGGATAGCGTCCCCTGCCTGTCTATCAGGAACAGGCTAATGCTATTGTGACTGCGATTGCTGGCGGCGGCGACGGCAGACCATCTACCACTTCCATCCAGCATGCGCAGATCCACATTATTCGTGCGACCCGCCGCGATCGATTGCAGCTTCTCCCCCGCCAGAGAATACACTTCGACACCAAAATTCTTGTCAGTGCCGATCACCCTGCTTTGCTTTACATCGTCGACATTCATCCAGATCGCGGGATCATCCGCTGCATCGTCCGCACTGCGGACTGCAGCCGTCTCTGTCGCTGCCATTACGGCTGATGCGTTCGGCGGAGGGGAAACCCGCATTTCGCTAACGCAGGCCGTCAGGAGGATGGAGCATAGAGACAATGGGAGGAGCACGTTCTTTTTCATGAAGACAATTCAACCTGTTAATTGTTTAGTGTGTAAGTTAAGGATCAGCGCTAGAGTTTAGTTTTGAAATATGTCATTCCTATTACGAACTCATCAACGCGGTTCAATTCACCAACGTGTAACATCTATGTAAGAGACTAGCCTGCATGACGCATCGAAGTTTTATCCTGTAAGATAGTTACAGAAATTTTCACACCAACCCACTCCGGAGACGCTAACGTGATGTCCACCAAGCTTAGACAGCAGCCACTAAGATTACCCCGTTCTATCTTCATGGTCGGCCTCCTTCTTCCGCTTCATGTCTTCGCGAACTGCAATTTCCCCTCCGGCAGCGAAGAGATCATCAGCGGCAGTGTGTATATTGAGAGCAATAACAACGACCGTCGCGACAGAATCGAGGCGGGTATCGGTGGCGTGAGTGTGAGTAACGGCTGCGAAGTTGTGCTGACCGACAGCGGCGGCAACTATCGCATCCCTATTCACGCGACCCAGATACTGTTCATCTCCAAACCCGACGGTTTCGACCTGCCGGTGGACGCCAGCAATATTCCCCAGTTCTTCTACAGGCACTATCCCGACGGCACCCCAAAGGAGATCGCCGGCACCTCCGTAGAGTGGGCCTGGCCTGTGATCGAGCCGACCGGCCCGCTGCCCAGCGTGCTCAACTTCGGCCTAATACCAAGGGATCATTCGACGGAACAATTTACCGCCCATGCCTTCGCCGACCCGCAGGCAATGTACGAACTCGACCAGGACATGCTGCGCGAGGAACTCGTCAATCCGCTCATCGCTAATCCCTACGGTGTCGAATTCGGCATCACCGTGGGCGATGTAGTCTATGACAATCTCGCACTCTATGAGCGCCACAAGGCGATGATGGCCTTGATGGATATTCCCCAATGGAACCTGCCGGGCAACCATGACATCAACTACGCCTCTCCCGATGCGATCTTCGCCAACGAGACCTACAAGAGCCACTTCGGTCCTACCTATTACTCCTTCAATCAGGGCAACGTGCATTTCGTCGCACTGAACAACGTGGAGTACGCAGGCAGCGGCAAACAATTCGGCAACAACGGCTATCGCGGCTTCATTCCCGAGTATCAGCTCGATTGGTTGCAGCAAGACCTCGCGAGTGTGTCGCCGGACAAGCTCATCGTTATCGCTACCCATATCCCCCTGATCAGCGAAGCCGACGACGGGCAGTCCGAACCGGCTAACGGGCCTTCTACGGAAAACTTCGCTCGCCTCTTAGAAATTCTGGAGCCCTTCTCGCACATCTACGGCATCGCCGGGCACGACACCAGCAATAGCTGGAAGGTGGAGATAAACCACAGTCATGGCTGGCAGGGCCAGCCGTGGATTGCCCACACGCTAGCGGAGGTGCGCGGCAGCGGCTGGACCAAGGGCCTCAAAGACTCCCGGGGCGTGCGCGACTCGATCATGGAAGACGGCAATCCGAACGGCTTCTATGTTTTGAAGTTCGACGACACCACCGTCACCCCCGATTTCATCCCGTTCCCCTCTGGCGCCGATGCGACGCAGCGGCTGCGCATCACGCTAGACCCTGCTCTGTCAGTTCAGGAAGGCGACAGCATCAACCGCGGAGCCGCACTGCCCGGCACGAAGATCGTCGTGAATCTATTCGACGGCGGCGTGAGAGATAGTGTTCGAGTATCGATCGATGGTGGTGAAGCGATAGCGGCATCTTATGCAGTGAGAACAGATCCGCTAGTCGAGAGGTTGCGCAGCACATACCAAGACACTAACAACGAATACAGTGCACCAACACGCTCGGCACATATCTGGGAGTTGGATCTGCCGGCAGATATCGGGGCTGGATTGCACCGTATCGAAGTGCAGGCAGAGGACGAATTCGGTCAGAGCCGCCAGGGGGCAATGACATTCGAGTTAGTAGACTAGCAAGTCTTCAACGACACTTCGGTATCTGGAGTATTTTGAGGGAGCATCACAGACTTTATTAATCAAGAACCGTGTATTCAAAGTCTGTTATCGACCCTGAGCGGACGTTAATTCTAGTGCTTGCTCGACTTCACAAACAAATAGAACAACTAATCAGTAAGCATCGAAGTGTAAGCTCGAGAAGTGTGAAATCTTCAATTTGTGGGCTGAGAAGCCGCTTTGAACACTTCGCTTACAAATATTTCCAAATAATAATAATTCTCATTTGCATTTATGGAAAATTGGCTTTAATATGCCTGACTATTGCTTGTGGCGATTTGTCGCAGTGATTCCAGTACTTAATGCAGACTCAAAATGAGCGAAAAGTTAGTGAATACCAAGTCAGAACAGCAGAGCAAAAAACCAAATCTTCCGAGGACAGCAATAACAGCTGTGACAAGTGAAGAGTTGCTTGGGCCAGGCAAGAGATTACAAATCTCTCACAACGATGACTACTACACGCTCAGGATTACTGCGAACAACAAATTATTGCTAACTAAATAATCACTCGGAGCGATTAATTCGCGCGGGTCAAAGTCAAGCCAGCCACTCAAAAGTATCTACTTAGGCAGCGAGCCAGACTTTCTTACTTAACTAAGAGAGAACTCATATGGCTATCGTTTCTAATTCTTCGCTGCACGTGCGTGGCAGTAACATACTTACATTTGCCTCAAGCTGTGCCACAGTCCTAACGGCATTTCTATTAATCAATCCGGTGGATGCGCAGGAAGCAGGCCTGCGAGCAGAAGAACTGATAATAACTGCTACTCGTTTACCCAGAACGATCGAGAACATTGCAGGTACAGTTTCTGTTATTTCCGCTGAGGCGATTGAGTACGAACTCGTTGATGACCTTGATGATATTGTGCGTTATCAACCAGGGCTAACATTAGATACAGCAAGTCGCGGAGGTAACTTAGGATTTAGGATTCGTGGCATTGGCGGCAATAGAGTATTGACCGTGCTCGATGGAATTCGCAGTAGCGATATATATTCTGCTGGACCCTCAGCCTACGGAAAAGACAGCTTTGAGACAGACAATTTAAAATCCATAGAAATAGTTAGAGGGCCTGCCTCGGTATTGTATGGAGCTGATGCTATGGGTGGAGCTGTACTACTTAATAGCAAAGACCCCAATGACTATTTATCTGAGTCCCGCAGTAACTATTTCAAGTTCCGTAGTTCTTTAGCTGATGCAGACCAACAGTCGAAGCTTGGTTTTACGACAGCAAATCAGTGGGGCAATGTAGGTGCGCTAATTGAGTTTACACATAGGAACTTTGAAGAACAGGCCGTAAATGGGAAAGGCTCTCTGAACCCGCAGAACGGTGACTCGGATGCTCTGAATCTAAAAACGGTATGGGATATCGCAAAAAACAACACCCTCACGTTTAATGTCGACGTATACACTGAGGAAGTAAATACAGTTCTCGAATCTGATCTGAGTGCGTCTGTAAGCAGTTCATTAGGGCGCGATAAAACCGATAGGGTTGGCGGCGGTGTCGATTACCACTGGACTGGTGAAGTGTCAATTGCTGATGAGATGCAGTTGGCTCTGAGATTTCAGCAATCGGAAGGGTTACAGAGCACAGTTCAGCAGAGAACCAGCTTCTCTTTTCTCGACCCCCGTAACCCCGGTACCTTTGCCGGAACGGTGGCAGTGAGGGATACAGACTTTGAGTTTAATCAAAAGACTTTAGCGTTGAATGTAAATCTTTGGAAAACAATTACATTTGGTAATTTTGAGCACTCAATAGCTTACGGATTTAATTTTGATGAAACAGAAACTGAGCGTCCGCGAAACCGCTGTGAACAAGACATTTCTAGTGGCGCATCAACCTGTCAGATAGCTGCATACCCTTTTGCGCCGACAGAAGACTTCCCCAATAAGACTTTTCCTGATTCGACCACGAAGCGCTTCGGCATATATGTTCAGGATGAAATAGAACTCGGGGACTCTGGGCTCACATTAATTCCTGGTTACCGATATGACCGTTACGATATGGAGCCGAGAGCTAATGGGTTACTTGATGTGGCATCTACTATTGGTAATGTCGGAGGTTTTACAGTCTCCGACGTATCCGTGGACGCAAACTCGCTGAGCCTCGGGGCAATCTACGACCTGTCAGAGCAGCTAACGTTGTTCGCCCAATACGCTGAAGGCTATCGCCCACCAAATTTTGATGAGAGTAATCAGGCGTTCGTTAATCTGGGGTTTGGATATGCGACCATCCCAAATCCTGATCTAGTTGCCGAGTCGAGTGAGGGGCTTGAATTCGGCATTCGAGCAAGTCTTGGCAGTATGTTTGTTAGTCTGGTTGGTTTTAACAATCGCTACGAGAACTTCATAGAAAGTGCTTTTGTTGGGCAACAAGACAGCATTAGCTTATTTCAAGATCGTAATGTCGGTTCGGTCGATATTCGTGGCGCTGAAATTTCATCAAATTTCTATCTGTCGGATCAGTGGCAAATACGCGGGTCTCTAGCCTACATTAAAGGTGATAACAATTCCGCGAATACGCCATTGGATTCAGTTGAACCGCTAACCGCCGTTATTGGGCTTCGTTATGATAGCCCGCAGAGAGACTGGGGGGGTGAAGTTATTGTCACAGCAACGGACAAGAAAGACCGCGTGTCGAGCGCTACCGTTGTTACAGCGGATGCTTATGCTACCACTGACTTAATTGCCTTCTACGACTTCAACGATTCCGCAACTTTGCGGCTCGGAGCGTTCAATCTCTTCGATGAAGAATTTGCTCGTTGGACGAATCTGAGCGGGCTTCCTGCAAACAATACCGATGCCATAGCAATGGCTTTCCAACCAGGCCGAAACATCAGACTCGGTTTTAGTTACGAGTTCTAAGTAAACTATTGGAATAAGGAAGGAAGATAATGAGAATAAATAAAATTTTTGTGCGCGGCGCTCGAACACTATGTTTCGTCCTAACTATCGCATTGATTTCTTGCATGTCCGTAGAGGGCGAAAGAGCACAAGATCAATTAGAGACGGGGAAGGAAAACGATTTTGGCGTGCTAGTTATGGCGCATGGAGGATCGGCTGAGTGGAATAATTCAGTAGAAGATTCCTTGGCGCATCTTAAGACTTTGTATCCGGTAGAAATAGCCTTCGGGATGGCCGACGCCGAAAGCATAGAGATGGCAGTGAGAAAACTTGAAGCGAGAAAAGTGAGTCGCGTGGGAGTGGTTAGACTCTTTGTGTCTGGAGAGAGCTGGTATGAACGTACCTCTCAAATTCTAGGTATTGAGGAGGGTGCGCCGAAAAAACCGGAGTCGCATCATGTAGCGTCGCATGGAGCCATGAGCATGGGATTCTGGAAAATCGATACGGATATTCTTTTCCAAATGAGCTCGCAGGGGTTAGCCGAGGCGAAAGAAATGGATCAGGTTCTGCTAAGTCGAGTCCAAGAACTGAGTTCAAAGCCAGCTTCAGAAGTCGTTGCAATAATCGCTCACGGACCAGCAGATGATGAAGAGAATGCCCGCTGGATCTCCGAAATCCGCGAGCGCGCTAAGCTGCTGCAGCAAGAACTGAAATTCAGTGATGTAAGGGTGTTTACTTTGCGTGAAGATTGGGAAGAAAAGCGTGAGGGTGCAGAGGAGGCAATACGCGACTACATAGGCAATGCTGATGCTTCGGGACTGACATCCATTGTAGTGCCATTTAGAGTGCAAGGGTTTGGCCCTTACGGGGATGTGCTGGATGGGCTGACTTATACCGCCGATCGGCTCGGACTAACACCGCATGCGAATGTCGCGCTTTGGATTCAGAATCAGGCTGAGCAGCTGAAATTATTGCGCGATCGACACTAGGCTCAGCTACCGTGTATGACAATTTTTGTAAGCCTGCTATTGGCACAAAGCAGAAATTGGCCACCTATTACTACACCGCACCATTTAAACTCTTT
>CAYGRR010000007.1:0-8250 GCA_964352295.1 uncultured Pseudohongiella sp.
AATCTCTACTGGGCCTGAAAATGGGCGTAGATCCGGTGGCGTATTCGGCGGGAGGATGCCGGTGGTCCAGCCTCTGTTGACGAGGACCAGCTGGTTGTTGCTCTCCAACCGAAAAGGCGTAACTACGCCGTAGCCAATCATTCCCTGGAAGAATTCGGCCAATAAAAGGATGCTACGTTCGTTGACGAATTCCCCGCGCAGCGAGACGTGGCGGTTCTGTAGCTCCGGGTTTGCCCGATTTAGATGCCCAATCGGGATGCTTTCGATGGGTTCGGCATTCAGGCTGGACTCTATCACCAGCGCCGCTTGTGCCTCGACCTTCTCGGCGGCCCTATCCAATTGCCAGAGCCCTAGACGAGCAAAGGCGGCTGCAGTCATAAACACACAGACGGCAAACAGCCAGTTGATGCGAATATGAAATATTCCGATGGAATGTTCTGATCGAAGTTGCATAGTGGGCCACTTTGAGCGCTTTATTAAGACTACGATGAATGCTGTTTTACGGTTTCAGGGGTTGGTTAATCTTTCATCGCAGTGACGAGCGCAGGAAGACTAATTCAGATCACCTGCAAATTCAATTGCAACGCACGCTGGAAGAGTCTCGCCTAGCACCAAAGGCACCAGTGATAGGGTGGCCGGTAGTAGGTAATGAGCCTGCCGCAAATAATGACTCCGCACCAACAGAGTAGTGAAATAGCGGCGATGATCTTCGCTCGCGCTATAGCCTGCGAATTGTGTAGTTCAGATTTCACAGCGGCGGCGGTGCTTGCATAGAAGAGAATCATGTTCAGGCCGGCGATCAGCATGAAGAAAAACTTCGTTTGCACGGCGGGATTGTAGATGTATTGATCGGGCGCGGTGCTGAGAAACATGGTGCCAGTCATCACATTTAGCAGGTAACCGGCCACCCCAATGGGCACCAGGGGGTGAAGCTCGACAAGGGAAATCTCACTCGCCATGCCCAACATGCGCAGGTCGAATAGCCCGACGGTTCCTATAAGCAAGCAGAGCCCGAAGAAGTGAATGGACTCGGCGATGGGCCAGCCCCAGGGCGAGTTCATGAAGGCGTAGATGCCGGTTATCTGCGAGAAGTTGAGTAGGGTTTCAATCATGGTCGCTCAATAGAATCGCGAGGCGAGAAGAGTCGTGTGGGTGTAGGCTAGGAAGCGGCCTGCGGTCAGCGTGATTGTCCATAGCACGATAGAGAGATAGGCCAGCTTTATGGTCAGCGGGTCGATCGAAATATCGGGCTTGTGCAAAAAACGGCTCTGAGTACGCTTGCTTATAAGCAGTCCCAACAGCAATGCACACAGTTTGATGTAGAAAACCGGATTGGTAAGGGCTTTGGCCGGATAGGCAAGCAGCAGGGCGATGCCAGAAAGAAGTATCAGAATTGCCGCATACCAGTGCAAGGTATAGAAGCGGCATAGACTGGCTATCTGCAGACGGGGTGCGAGGCCGATGAGCCGCAACGCGATGGCGAAATTTATTCCCACGACAAAGGCCATCGCGAGGGAGTGCAGGGTCAGCGAGCTGAAGAAGGCGGGGCCTGACTCGCGCAGCCAGATACTTAGCGCGGTTTCTTCAATTTTGGCGAATGTTTCCAGTTGATTCAGCCCAGCCTGATGAGGCAGTTCGTGTCTTAGGGCGCGATGCGCCGTTAGTTCCTTATTGTCGATTATTAAGTCGGGCACACTGGGTCTGTCAACCCGAATATCGAGGCATCCTGCTATTAGTGAAGTTTAGGAATTTGGCTGAACACGCGAAAGTGATATGGTAGCGAGAAGAACAATAACATAAGGAGTTAGCTATGGCGTGTTACCCAATTGGAAGTGGGCAGGGAAGGCGGTTTTTCGTACTGCTAGCGGCGTCATTGTGCTTGCTGGTGAGCGTTTTTAGCGAAGCTGCCGAGAGCGCTGCAGTGCCAAGAACGGCCGATGGCAGCCCTGACTTCAACGGCATCTGGCAGGCAATAGGCAGTGCGCATTGGAACGTAGAGCCGCATGCGGCAGACTTTAGCCCCTTGGTTGAGCTGGGAGCGATTGGCGCAATTCCTGCAGGCCTGGGTGTCGTCGAGGGGGGCAGGATTCCCTATACCGCAGCGGCGCGGGCCAAGCAGCAGGAGAACAAAGCAGACTGGTTGGCGCTGGACCCGGTCGTGAAGTGCTATATGCCGGGCGTACCTAGAGCGAACTATCTGCCTTTTCCCTTTCAGATCATTCAGTCGCCAGGGCACGTGATCATGGCCTATGAGTTTGCGAGTGCGAGCCGCATCGTCTACATGAATCGGCCGGACTTCGAGGCGCCTATTTTTACCTGGATGGGCCATTCGCGAGGGCACTTCGACGGCGATACTCTGGTTATCGACGTAACGGATCAGGTGCCCGATACCTGGCTAGATTCTGCTGGCAACCACCATAGCGATGCGCTGCGGGTGACTGAGCGCTATACCCATAGTGGCCCGAACGTTCTGATATACGAGGCGACTCTGGAAGACCCTAATGTGTATACCCAACCGTGGACACTGAAGATGCCTTTGTACCGAAGACTCGATGAGAATATGCAAATTCTCGAATTCAAATGTGTTGAATTTACCGAGGAACTCATCTACGGGCACCTTCGCAAGGGTGCAGACGCACAATAGAATTAGTCGGCGCGATGCCAGAGGCGCGCATCGTTAGTTAGTGAGACCCGCTTCGCAGCGGGTTTTTTGTCCTATGCTAGGATTTAGCGAGTAGCTCAATGTTGAGTTGAGATAAGTGAGACGGTATGACGGCAGTCGTTGATTTGAGTTTGGTGACCTGGGGCCTGATTGGCTTCATGCTGCTGCTTATCGTCTACTTTCACGGCCCTAGCTATTCTCAGCAGACGGTCCGAAGCGCGCCGGCGATATTAACGAGTTTCGGTATCTTCGGCACCTTCCTGGGTATTGCGCTGGGTCTGATGCGCTTCAATAGCGCCGACATCGAAGCTAGCGTGCCGGTGATGATAGACGGCCTGGGCGTAGCGGTCTGGTCTTCGATCGTAGGCATACTCGGCGCCTTGAGTATCCGGTTGCGTAATACCGTAGCCTCGATACGAAGTGAATCAGCTAGCGAAGAGCGACCAGCTACGGTCTCCGATCTAAACAATACCATCACGGCACTGAATTCAAATCTAGAGCAGTTGCGCACAGAGAGCCGGGCAGATAGCCAGGCCTTGCTCGAGTCCACGCGCTCTTATCAGCAGCAGATGGTGGCGGCGAATACGGATGCGTTAACAACGGCGCTCGCTAAGGTAATGACGGAGTTCAATAGCCGCATCGAGGTGCAGTACGGCGAGAACTTTCAGAAGTTCAATGAGTCACTCGGTCATCTGCTTAAGTGGCAGCAATCTTACTCTAGTCAGTTGGACGAGATGCTGCGCGCGCAGAACGCGAGTATCGAGGTGATCAAGCATGCGAGTCAGTCCTACGAACAGATGATGGTTCATTCGCAAAACTTCAACAGGGTTGCCGAGTCACTGGGCAATCTGCTCAGCGGCCTGGAGCAGCAAACATCGAATCTAGAAGGCTATCTGTCAGGGCTATCCGGACTAGTGGGGCAGGCATCGGAGGGCTTGCCTGCGTTGGGCGATTATGTGTCCGAACTCACGCTGAAGCTTAGCGCGAGTATCGAGCAGAATAACGAAAGCCTGACGCGGGTGCTCACCTCTGCCGCTCGCGACATCTCAGGTACTGTCGAGCAGGTTACAAAGAGCCTGGCGAACTCCGTAAATCAGGCGCATTCGGGCCTTGCCGAACATGTCGAGGCGATGACCGACAAAACCGAGAAGCAGATGCAGTTGCTCGATCAGTCGATGGAGAAAGAATTGACGGCAGCACTCCAGACTTTCGGCTATCAGCTGACGGCGCTTTCGGAGAAGTTTGTAAACGACTATGTGCCATTAACCGATAGGCTGCGCGAGTTATTGCTGATGGCAGAACAGCAATCTGGTAAGCGCAGCCAAACATCGAAGTAGATCGCTATGCTAGGTGCTGAGTTGGAACAGGAATCGGAAGAACATTGGATCGCGGTGAGCGACCTGATGAGCGGGCTGATGATGCTTTTCTTGCTCATCGCCGTCATGTATCTGGTTATCGTTGAGCGCAAGAATGATGAGATAGAGCGCGTCGTCGTACTCTACGAAGATCTGCGTGAGGAATTGTACGCAGACCTGCTGGCCGAGTTCGGTGCCGATCTACCGTTGTGGGGTGCGGAGCTGGGCGAGGATCTGAAATTTCGTTTCACGAATACCAGCCTGCTTTTTGAGGAAGGGCAGTCTGACCTGAAGCCTGATTTTGCCGCGATCCTGAGCGATTTCTTTCCACGCTATACAGCGATCCTAACCTCCGCCGAGTACCGCAACGATATTCTCGAGTTGCGCATCGAGGGGCATACCTCTAGTTCCTGGACGTTCGCTGCCAATAGCGATGAAGCCTATATGAGAAACATGGCGCTTTCTCAAGAGCGAACGCGCTCAACTCTGGGATTCCTGTTTGAGCTGGAGGCGGTGGCGCACGAGAAATCCTGGCTGCGTGAGCGCATGACGGCGAATGGCCTGTCTTCCTCGCAACTAATCCTGCAGGCGAGCGGTATTGAAGATGAGGAGCGCTCGCGCCGGGTAGAGTTCGTTGTAGTGACCGATGCCGAGACTCGCCTCTCTACGATACTCGAAGAAATACGGTAGGAATGGCCAGATGAAACTGCCCGATTTCAGAGAGTTCAAAGCCTTCAATAAACTGCGCGAGAAGATCGGCACAGAAGAGTTCGGTTTCTTCGAGCTATTCGATCCGACTATTCACCTTACCGGCAGCGAGCGGTCCGCACTGGAGAATCCCGGCTTGCTATTGTGCTCCGGCGCGTTGCGCGTGCTGCCGGATAAAACCTTAGCGATCAAGAACTCGAGGGTGCTGGCGTATATTCCAGATGAGACATGGTACAGGAGCCGCCGAGAGTACCCGACCTATCACCTCGCCTGGTGTTCGCAGTTGGAGGAACAGCTGGCGGAGCACCCGAATCTGGAATATCTCGTTACGACTAAAATATCGGAAGATTATAAGCTGCTAAAGATTCGTAGCAGCGGTGAGGTTTCCCTGACCGAGCATGGGCTCGTGGTCTGTAAGCACTGTCTGCACACGCTACGCTATAAAGACTACGATGAATTTCGAAACAGGCGCAGAGGCTACAGTCAGAAAGTGTTGAACGAATTTAGCCTAAAGAATTTCTACCGCTTCTATCAGCAATATCCCCTCAGTTTCGGCAAGTCCGCATCGACCGAGGCGAAGGAGGCGGGTATGAAGTCTACCGCCGACCCTTCCTAGCGGCTCTGTTGCTCCAGCAGGCCGGAGTCTACGCCCTGAATTCCTACCATAGCGAGAGTTATGAGAAAGGATGTCTGCGGTCCCTCATGAGAATTGGTAGGAATGAACCACTCATCCGGAGAATGTGCACCACCTCCTACACCGCCTCCGGCTATCGTGATCGCAGGAATGCCCAGCGACATAGGTACGTTTGAGTCGGTACTGGAGATGCCGAGTTCCTGCAGTTCGATGCCGACTCTATCAAAAGCAAGGGCTGCAGCCTGAACGAGGGAGTCCTCAGTAGGAGTGCGCCCTACCGGTCGATCTCCAATCAATACGAAGTCCACGCTTATCTCTCCGTTGTTCCAGCGCGCGTTCTCCTCGGCTACCGCTTCCAGAGCCGCCGCCTTGGCACGTTCTTCGAGCAGCGCCAGCTGTTCCCGATCGTTGGATCGCATGTCGAGAGCGAAGACCGCATCGGCCGCTATCGAATTCACCGATGTGCCCCCAGCTACCGTACCTACGGTGAAGGTCGTCTTAGGGAAGCTAGGTGTTTCGAAGTCGGCGATCTTGTTGATGGCTCTGCCCATGGCGTGGATAGCGCTGGCCAGGCCGAAGGCGCCGAACGAGTGGCCGCCGGGTCCGCTAAATCTAAACTCAAAGCGTCGGCTGCCCGTGCCGCCCGTAGTGATTCGGCGCAGGCTCACGCCATCGATCGAGACGAAGCCGTCGATCTCGGGATGGTCGCGAAATATCGCCTTGATACCGCGCAAATCTCCTCTGCCTTCTTCGCCGACATTGGCGGCGAACATGATGTCGCCGTGGGTCTGTATTCCGGAATCGTTAAGTGTCTCGATAATAGACAGCATAGCGGCGAGGCCGCGTGTGTCATCGCCGATACCTGGCGCATAGTAGCGACCGCCGCGCAATTCGACGCTGGTGTCGACACCTTCAGGGAACACAGTATCGAGATGGGCGGCTATCAGGAATGTTGGTCCGTCGCCGTTGCCACGACGAATGCCAATGACATTACCCTCACTATCGATATAGGCATCTTGCAGGCCTCGGTCTTGCATCAGCGTGAGGTAGTAGGCAGCCCGCACCTCCTCCTGGAAGGGCGGGGCGGGGATCTCAGTCAGCCGAAACTGCTCCCTCACCATCTCTTCTTCCCTGGCCTGGATGCGTTCAAGGCCGGCGGAGACGCGCGGGTCGGAGACTATTGCCTCGAAGGAGCTGCGCACCGCGCTATCGATAGGAACGACAGACTGCTGCGCTAGTAGAGGCGACAGGAACGAGCCGAACAGCGTCGCGAGGACAATAACAATGCAATTAGTATTCTTCTTCAAGGGTAGCTCCAAAAAACTAGAAGATGCGCATGCGAAGGCCTCGGCCTCCCATGCTCAGTGCTCTGCGTTCGCGCATGCGCGCGTGAAGCATGGCGCGTTTATCGGCGATCCAGTCCTCACGTCCAACGTAGGGGTCGATTCCAGAGTTTCTTCTACGATTCTCCTCGGAGATTCGAAACTGGCAGAACTCCTGATACGACTTAATCTCGGACTTCAATTCCTGAACAATGATCTCGGCATACATTGCATCGTCCAGGAATCCGATGCCGGGGATATGATCAGGGATCAAGTCTTCGGGGTCGACGAAGTAATACAGTGCGCCGCGAATGCTGTGTATCTCCTCAATGGTGAGTTTCCACTCGTCATCTCTGATCATGTTTAGGAGAATCTGAAGTTTGAGGATTCGGTCATGAACGAACTGCGGTAGGTCGCCGGCAGTCGCCAATTCGATTAGCGTGGAGGCTTTCTGCTCGATCGCTGCCGCGCTTTCCTTGCTTTTAACGGCGAGTTTGCCCTTGTCGATGCTTTCCTGAAATTTCTCCAGGTCGCTATCGCTTAAGGTAATAACTATATCGAATGGCATTGGGGTTTGGCCTCAGTCTATAAGTCTGTTCGTGGGCTGGTAGCTTGAATTCCGCATTTTCAGTAGTTGCCTCACGAGCAAGGAGGGCTAAGTGTGCCTTGCCGAGCAGAATTGTTCAATAAGGGAAAAGAGGCTTACTGGGCGAGCCTGACTTCCAGCATGGCGTCGAACAGCGTGCTTCGGTCAGTGTCAGCAAGTAATCGGACTTGGAGTG
Organism: uncultured Pseudohongiella sp.; assembly: GCA_964352295.1. Taxonomy (GTDB): domain Bacteria; phylum Pseudomonadota; class Gammaproteobacteria; order Pseudomonadales; family Pseudohongiellaceae; genus UBA9145. The sequence continues at coordinate 7,464 of CAYGRR010000007.1, forward strand.
AATCCAGGAAGAGTGCGCGGTGCTCTTCGATAATGGTGACATCGCCCTCTAACAATGCCGCGAAGAGGGTAATGATGTCCAGGCCCAGCCGATCCAGCGCCGGGCGTATTTCCGATTCCAGATTAATTGAATGGCTGGGCAGATCTTGCGTCAATAGCTCCGCTCTAAAACGGTATTGAATCGCCTTAGCCGCGTTTATCTGAGCACGGAAGAAGCTCTCCATCGAGTCTGGCACTAGCCCAAGGTTCTCCGCCAGTTGTTTGGCATCCAACAGAACGGTCTGCTCACGTTCGATATCTTCTATGGGAATTCTGTTCTGTGCCTTATAGAGGGCAACGTCCTCCATGTAAGCCAATCTTTCATTGATAAGCCGAAATAACGAGAGGGGAGTTGCTGGTTCTGCGCTGTTGCCGGCACTCATACACAGGCAGGCAATGAGGATAATGGACGCGCGGGAAAGCGTTAAGGAAGCCGGCGCAATCATGCAAATTAGCCTACTCACCCTTGTTACGCAGAGGCGCGATTGCACGGTCCACAATCGAGGCGAGGGTGGACACCACGAGGGCATAGTTGATGAAGACAATCCCTGTCTCGAACCACTGCTCTAGCGGCTCGAAGACAGCAAGCCGGCCTGATGCCACGAGGACGATGGGCACGAAATAGAGAATGCCGTTCCAGCGTCCCAGAAAGCTCATCCGTAACTGCTTCTGCTTGAAGAGATAGTAAGAGTCCAGCACGTACTGGGAAAAAGCGAGGACGATCAATAGTGGTAACAGGATGCTCGACA
>CAYGRR010000007.1:8350-78352 GCA_964352295.1 uncultured Pseudohongiella sp.
AGCACGTACTGGGAAAAAGCGAGGACGATCAATAGTGGTAACAGGATGCTCGACAGACCAATCGTGGACAGTGCAAAAAGTGCCGTGGTCACGAAGATAAAGTCTGTGCCGTGATCGAACAGCATGCCCCGGGCTGAGGCCGTCTTGAGTGCGCGAGCTACCTTGCCGTCGAAATAGTCGCTGGCTATGGCGATAACTATCATTGCCAATAGCGCCCAGCTCGGCAGCAGCGCTGGCTCCGCTATTGCCATCGCCACTGGTAGTACCAGTAGCAGGCGAATAGCGGTAAGCAGATTAGCCATTACTTGCCGAACAGGTCTCGTTGGGCCTTGCGCCAGAAGACGAGTCCGATAGCGGCGTTAAAGAGGATGAAGAAGTTATGCTGCACGAAACCAAAGGCAGCCATCTGGCCCTCGTTCTCCGGAAACAAGATGACCCAGAAGGTGATCGCTGCGGCGCGCATCGGTGTCGGTACCGCTGCTGCGAAGAAGATAACGGGCAGGAACGGCATAAGCGTAATCAGTGACGCCTCTACGCCGAACAGGTTGAGAGCTACGGTGTAGACAAGAATCGCTGCCATCAGGGCAGGCGAGCGCAATAAGAAGAACGCGCCGTAGTGCCAGGGCTTCGCCTGCCGAAAGGCGCTCAATACGACTTTGTCGCGGAACTTGTTGTTAGGGAGGATGGATCCTTGAAAATAGGCAATCCAGAGCACTAACACGACGGTGGCTATGGCTGCTATATAAGGCACCAATCCGAAGACCTCAGGCAGTGAATCGCCGCCGACTGCAAAGCCGAGGGTAGCCCAGACCAGCAGGTAGTAGATCTCGCAGAACATGACAAACAGCATAACCGAGCCAACTTCCCAGCCCGGAATATTGTCGCGCTTGTTCAGGTAGTAGGCCATCGCTCCCTTGCCAATCTGCTCATTGAATATCGAGATGATATAGGCGCTAGCGCGGATTGGCATGATGTCCTTGTATTTGATGTCAGCCACAAACCAGTTAAGCGCCTTGGTAACAACGAGTGTGTCTATCGCGAAATAGAACAGTGAGTAACCGACCATCAGTGCAAGCCATGGAATCCAATTTACGGTAGAGAATACCTGCGTCATATATTCGACGAGGCTGAGCCCTTCGCGTGCAGCGGCTCCATTCAATCTGTAGTAAAGGTACGCAAAGCAGAGCGCAGTAATAATGAGAAAAACCACGCGCCCAATTGGATTGGGCTTCTTCTTGCCTGGCGCGGATTCCATTTCGGGTTCTGTTGATACGTCTGGCTTGCTTGAGGTTTCTTCGCTCATTTGTTTTTCTTATGCTCCAAGATTTTTTCTAGAGTACTCTGAATCGGTGTGAGGGTGATGTTAAGTTCACCGTCTGCATTGTGCGCTACCACTTCGTCCATAGTGATGACATCGATCACGGTGGGCGTGATGCCCCCACCTTTGATGCGGGAGCTTATCGCGGCGACCAGCTTAGCGAGGCCAATGGGTACGGAGCCGATTGCCACCTTGTTACCCATCATCGCAGCGGTCTGCTCTATCAGTTCGCGATAGGTGATAGGCTCCGGTCCAACCAACTCATAGAGTTTCGCTTCAGTGGAGCCGCTATTGCAGCAATTCAGTATCGCCTGATTGAGATCATCGATATCCAGCGGGCGCATGGAATAGTTGCCGCCGCCCAGTATCTTCGTCTTTGCCTGAGTCGCAGCGCCAATCATGGAGCTAGCGCCTGCGGTGTTAGGTCCAAGCAGTATTGGAGTTCTTATGATGCTCGCAGGCAGCCCCGAACTTTTGACCAAATCTTCGGCCTGTCCTTTGGAGCGGAAGTAGGCATTGCCAGATCCTGTGCTGGCGCCCACGACGCTGATAAAGACCAGGTGTTTAGCATTCAGCTGCTGGGCCGCCTTGACGACTGCGCCAGTCGCCTCGACATTCGCGCTGGCATAGCTAGTGTTCTTGTCTTCGATCAGTATGCCAGCCAGATGCACGATACAGTCTGCGCCTTCCAGTGCTTGGGCAAGTTTTGCAGGGTCGTCATAGGAGATGATGCGTGGATCTACCTGCTCAGACTTCGGCAGGGATTGCATGGCGCGATCTGAGCGAACCCCAGCGATAACGTGAATATCTGTCGCGGCGACGATATGTCTCAATAAATTCAGGCCAACACTACTGTTAGCTCCAGTAATAGCGATTTTCATTCTGAGTTTAGTTCTTCCCGATTGGTGTGACTGCCAGCAGCTACGACGCCGTGACGAATTTGGATTGATAATTCTCGATAGAGTGTAAGTTGCACTGTGTTATTAGCCGCTAGCACCCTAGAGTGCCCGTGCTAGGTTTTCCAGCTTCTTGCTTCGCTGTTTCTTGTCGGCAGAATCGTTCTCGATCTCGCGCAGGGCCTGTGCGCCTCTCGCTGTCTGATAGCGTTCAACCGGGGCGCTAGCATACAGGGTATTGCGCATGCGAGGCAGTCGCTCCATGTTACGAATTGTGTCTTCGATTGCCTGCGCGGTCCACTCCTGCCCATAGCTGGCGCCGGCTGCTCGTGTAATGCTCTCGTTCATGAGTGTGCCGCCTAGATCGTTCGCTCCGGCATTTAGACAGGCTGCGACACCATCCAGTCCCATCTTCACCCAGGAGGCCTGAATGTTGTCGATCTGGCCGTGGAAAACCAGACGCGCAACCGCATGCATTAAAACCGCCTCGCGGAAACTGGGGCCGCGGCGAGAGAGCCCCTTCAGATACATCGGCGCCTCCATGTGGACATAGGGCAGGGGAACGAACTCCGTAAAGCCTCCGGTACGCGCCTGCAAGGCGCGGATGCGAAGCAGGTGGTTAGCCCAGTGCTTGGGCCTATCGATGTGACCGTACATGATAGTTGCCGTCGTCTTAAAGCCGACATCGTGTGCCGTCTGCATAACCTGCAACCATTCCTCGGAGTTTAATTTGTCGGCACACAGCGTCTGCCTGACTTCGTCATCCAAAACTTCGGCGGCGGTGCCAGGCAGTGTGTTCAGTCCCGCGCTCTTAAGTCTCTCCAGAAACTCCCTGAGGGAAATGCCTAGCGTGCTCGCACCCTGCCAAACCTCGAGGGGGGAGAACGCATGGATGTGCATACCCGGCACGGCATGTCTTACCGTTTCGACGATATCGAGATAAGTCTGGCCGGTGTAGTCAGGATGTATGCCGCCCTGCATGCAGACCTCGGTAGCACCTCTGTCCCAAGCCTCGCGGGTTCGTCGCGCGATCTCCTCCGCGCTGATATCGTAGGGGCGTCCGCGCAGATTCTCACTCGCCTTGCCCTTCGAGAAGGCGCAGAACTGGCATTTGAAATAGCAGACATTGGTGTAGTTGATGTTTCTATTGACGACAAAGCTAACTGTGTCGCCGTTCGTTGCCTTTCTGAGTCGATTCGCCTGCTGCGTTATGTAGCCAAAGTCTGCGCCGCGGCTCTCGAACAAGCGGCTGATATCCTCGATAGAAAGTTCTTGCTGGGCCTCGCAGGCGGCGACGATGCGCCGAATGTCTTTCGATGCCTGCTCGGCTGGTACAGTTCGCTCCAAGAGTGTTTTTTCGAGAATAGGGATCGGCTCGGTAGCACCCGGTGTCCAGGTATCCCGCTTGGCGAATCCGCCGCTATCGCTCTGCTTGAGTATTGGAAATCTTAGCTTCGCATCGAGCCATCGGTCTGGGTCGCGCACGAAGGAAGGGTAGATCGTTAGCCGCTGATCGAGAAACTTACCGGCGGCTGCAGTCTCTCTCGCTAGGTTCTCGAGGTGCGGCCAGGGTGCTTCCGGGTTCACGTGATCTGGAGTCAGGGGAGAGACGCCACCCCAGTCGTTGATGCCAGCATTAACTAACTGAGGCAGTACGCCCGGGCTAAGGTTGGGCGGTGCTTGAATGTTCATCTGCGCGCCGAAGATCAGTCGCGCGACGGCGAGAGTCCAGACGAGCTCGTTCAAGTCAGGCTCCGGCGACTGCGCCATCTTGGTATTGGCCTTGGCTCGAAAGTTCTGCACGATTATTTCCTGCAGATGGCCGTGCTTCTCGTGTGCGCGTCGCAGCGCGAGCAGAGATTCAATGCGCTCGAGTCGAGTCTCGCCGATGCCTATCAGTATGCCCGAGGTGAACGGAATGGCGGCCTGTCCCGCCAGCTCGATAGTCTCCAGGCGAGTGGCCGGATCTTTGTCTGGCGAGCCATAGTGCGGCATACCCTTCTCGCAGAGGCGGGAGGAGGCAGATTCCAGCATGATTCCCATCGACGCGCTGACCTGACGTAGTTTGGCCAATTCAACGGCGGTCATGTTGCCGGCATTAATATGCGGTATCAGACCAGTGTCTCTCAATACCGCGCCGGCCACTTCGATGACGTAGTCGATGGTAGATTCGAAGCCGAGTTCCGCGAGCGCCTCTCGAGCCGCCTTGTAGCGCAACTCGGGTTTCTCGCCCAGGGTGAAGAGCGCTTCCTGACAACCTTCCTTCGCACCCTGATGACAGAGCTCGAGGACCTGCTCGACGCTCATATAGGCTTGATCTATGCGCTTAGGCGTGCGCGCAAACGTGCAGTAGTGACAGACGTCCCGACACAGATGCGTCAGCGGTACGAATACCTTCTTCGAATAGGTGATGACGTTCCCGTGGGCACTATCGCAGAGCGCCTTTGCCTCGTGGGCAAGGGCTGCGGTGTCTGTGCGGGAAGCCAGCGCCAGCGCATCGGCTTCGCTAAGCAGAGTGTGAGAGATTTCGTGTGGCACCGGAGTAGCCTATTACCCTTTTGGAGAAAGATGCTAGATTACCAGCCTCAGCGCTAAAAAGAGAGAAAGAAAATGTCCTCGCAGCAGTCATTTGAAAGGTACGCAGGGGTGTGTCGCCGCAACCGCTATTTCCGGATCAGGGTACGCGGCTGCTGGCGGCTGCTAGGTTTTTTGCTCCTACTTCCCCAGTTGAGCTATGGGCAGCCGCCAGCTACAGACCGCGTCTTGTTGGACAACGTCCGAATAATTGTCGGAGACGGCTCCATCGTGGAGTCTGGGGCCCTGCTGATCGAAGGTGACCGTATCGCCGCCGTGGTTGCTAGGTCAGACATTCAGTCCCGAGCGGATATTGAGGTTATAGATTTGGGGGGGAAGACGGTAATTCCGGCGTTGATAGACAGCCATGCCCACCTTGGCTATGAGGGGCACAGAAGCTGGGGCCGGGAAAACTACAGTCGTGCGAATCTGATCGATCATCTGCAGCGTTACGCATTCTATGGATTCTCGGCGGTATTTTCCGCAGGTAGCGATCCGGATGTGCTGGCTAGAGAAGTGCAACAGGCACAAATCAATCAGGAGTTTGCGGGAGCGCGCTTCCTCTTCGCCGCCGGCATGGCACCGCCGGAACAGGGCCCTAACGATCAATTTCTCAGCCATGCGCTCGAATTGGAGCGAGAGACAGGCGAGCGGATCCTGTATGGCGTTGCGACCGTGGAGCAGGCCGTTGATTCGGTGCGTCAGATAGCGGCGAAGAATATTTCCGTGATTAAGATCTGGGTCGATGATAGGGGTGGTACTCAGCAGAAGCTCGCTCCGCAGCTCTACCGTGCCATAACAGAGGAAGCTGCGCGTAACGGCATAAAGGTCTACGCTCACCAGCAGTACGCCGAAGATATGCCAGACTTATTAAATGCCGGAATTGATGGGTTCCTGCACGGCAGGATTGGCATTGGCCTAGAACGTGAGATCGCAGAGCAGATTGCAGCAGCAGATGCCTTCGTAGTCCCCAATATGGGTCTGGGCGAGCTGCGACGAGAAGCGGTCGGGCTCGATCCGTTTCTTCGTGCTTCATTGCCTGAATCCGTAGCCGATCGCCTGGGCGAGAGTGCTCAGAGATTGCGTGAGCCCAGTAATCTCGAGAGCCGCGAGAATGAGTTGCGCGCTAGCTTCAAGCACCTACTGGATGCAAATGTCGATATCCTGCTCGGAACCGACGCGGGGGCGGTGCCCGATCACTTCTTCGGCTACACCGGTCATCGTGAGCTGGAAATCTTCGTACGCCTGGGAATGACACCGATGCAGGCTATTATTTCGGCGACGAGCAAGCCGGCGCAGCGCTTGGGCTTGAACGACCTTGGTTTATTGCGGCCTGGTTACAATGCGGCGCTCATTGTGCTGGATGAGAATCCACTGGAAGATATTCGTAACACGCGTTCGATCTTCGCGGTCTATCTAAATGGGGAGCGCGTAGATCGGGCGAACATTGCCGAGGGGTTCAGGCGGTAGGCCTCAAGCTACTGAGTTCTGTTTACAGAAACTGTCGTTGGCTGGGAATTGCACGCGGCGTGCGCGGTCGAGTTTTTCACTTGGGTGAATGAGGTGCTTTAGTAGAGCCGATCTGCTCGGCTAGAGAATGTGAAAAACGAAATCTTCTTCGTCGGTTTTCTTGTTCGCTGCGACTTTGGAGTGAAGCTCGTCTCTCTTCGCGCCTAACCATTGTTCTCTGTTTTCTTGTGGATCCTTGCCCGCCTCCCGGAGGCGTTGAGACTCAGCGTCTCGATAGCGGCAGAATTCACCGTAGGCAGAGATCTCCGAGTGCAGCTCTCGAATGATGATTTCCACGAACATCGCGTCGTCCAGGAATCCGATACCAGGTATGTGGTCAGGGATAAGATCGATTGGATCCGCGAAATAGGCCATCGCGCTAATAATTCTCCGGCAATCTTCCTCGCCAAGGTTCCATTCTTCGTCCTTCATCATCTCTAAGAGGGTCTTTAATTGCAGGAGTCTCTCCGCGATGAAGTCGGGCAGGTCGGAGTTCATAGCGACTTCGACGATCTTGTAGGCAGCCTTCTCGATTTCCGCCTTGCCCTGCTTGTCGGATGCTGTGGATCTGGCCTTTACAACGATAGCCTTGAATCTTTCCAGATCTCTGTCGCTTAGTGTAAATGTAATATCGAGAGGCATAGCTTTATCCTATTGTCTGTTGATCAGTCTGCCTGAATAACGTGGTATTCGGTTTGTCTTGGTTGAATATACTCGAATTTGGAGCCGTCATAAAACCCATCTTCCTCGAGTTTTATCGAGAGAGGGGTGCTGCTCCATTCTGGCGCGTCGACAAGAGCGGTCAATTCGATCGAATACGCCGTGTTGGCGTGCATCGCGTAGTCTCCAGAGCCTGGCACGCCGTCCTGCTTATCCCACATGCCGATAGTGGTGCCGGCCGCATGGCCGTGCAGTCCGATTGGGTGTGTGTAGATGATGGGCCCAATACCTGCACTTATCGCTTGTTCTCTGGTGCGCCGCAGGATCTCATTGCCGGTACGTCCCACCTGGAAATTACTGGTTAGAATATCCTGCAAGTCATTGCCTTGTTTTAGCGCCTGAACAAGGTGCTCTGGTACGCGTGTCTCTCCATCTTTCAATATGTAAGCGTTCTGTTGAGTGTCTGTCTGTAAGTTTAAATAACTAATGCCAAAGTCGATGTGAATCAGGTCTCCCTTATGGAAAACATTCTCGCTCGCCGGGTCGCCAGCGAGGGCAGCCCTGGTGGCATCTGATCTCATCAATTCGATGCCTGTATGAAACCAGGTATCCAGACCTAGCTCGCTCACACGTTGGCGGTACCACCAGGTGAGATCCTCGACTGTCGTCTTGCCGGGCTCCACAACGGCGGAGGTAAAACCTTCCGCGATGATCTCGTGTGCAATTGCCATGACATCTTTGTAGATTTCCATCTCTGACGCTGTTCGCGTCTCCAGCCAACCGACTGCGAGATTCTCTGCCGACACGATCCTGCTGCGTAATTCACTTGGCAGAGCCTCACTGAAATCTCGCTGTTCCGAGAAAGTAAGCCCGTCCGCGAGTGCGTAGGTATTCGAGAAATTCAGCGCGATCTTGGCCGGATTGTACTCCGTCAAAAGTTGGGCGATACGTGCGTATTGATCCGGTTGCTGTTCGGGGTCCCACGCGGCGGGGAACAGCTCTCCTACGGCATAGCGTGCCACCGCAAGCCGCTCGACTCCGCGGGAGTCGCCATGATTGATGAACATCAATACCGTTCTTCTGCGGGCATTGAGCCACGTTGCGGGTAGCATCGTCTTGAGAACGGGATCTTCGTTGTATTCTCTGGCGATAAGAACCCAGGCATCGATTCCTTCGCGCTCCATTAGCTGAGGGATCAGGCTGTCCAGACGTTCCTCCAGGATTCTATTCTCGATAGTCGCGCGCTCACGCAGAGTAAGAACTTTCTCACTCAAACCGTCTGCGAAGAGGCTGGTAGAAAGTAGGCTTAGGGACAACAGGACCGAGGTGAAAACTGCAACAGTGCTTCTTGATTGATTCATGAATATTGGGCTTCTCTGGTTGGCTGCGTAGGAGATTATCACTAATTGCACTTTTCTATAACAATTTCGAAGCGATGCAGCAGGCTATCGATGTGTGTGCCCTAAGCAGGATCGGCTTAGGAGTAGAATGACTATTCGGTGGCGATTCTAAAGATTGCTGTATGGCTAATTGTGGCGGCCGGCTCTCCATCTATGATCATCGCTATGGCTAGGCGTATAAATTGATGACCCTTACGCTCCCACTTCTCTGTGGGTACGGAACGAACTGTGATCTGTTGTCCTATTCTAATGGGGCGACGAATCGTGAGCTGGCTGCCGGTATGTATCCAGGCAGGCAGGATAAACATGCGCATCAGCGCTTTGTTGCAGGCATCGAGTAAATAGTAAGGATGGATGTAAGCCGCTGAGCCGCGATAGAGTGTAGCCGTATCGCGCTGAGCATTAACTCTTTGTAGATTATCTTGCTCTAGGGGTGTCCACAGAAAATCGGCCGCTGGCTCTAACAGATGTATGCGCGCCCAATGGATCTCGCTTCTTGTGTTTTTCGTGCCGCCGCTGGCAGGTGGGTAGGGGTATTCAACCTCGGGAGTGGAATTCCACAGTGTAGTTTCCAATACTGCTAAGAGACTTCCCTGCGCATTGAGAGCGCAGCTGAGGAAGTGTGTTCCTCTGGAGTCGGTAGCCAGTTCCTCCGTGGTGATTCGAAGCTGCTCGTCGTGATACGCGGGTTTCAGGAATTTCACATCAAAAGTCGTGCGTTCTAAGAGGTCTCCGCCGACGTGTCGCGCGAGAGCTTGAGTGAGATACCCGAATACATTTACGCCGCTAACGAGTGCGCCGCTGAATCCGTATCTTGCTGCTATCTCATCACTATGAATTCTATTTTCAGATGTTTCAGCGTCGTTCAGCGCTCTAATGTTGAAATTATCGATAAGCGGCATTAGTAAACGAGGGCTCCCGGGAAGTTTATTTGCTGCGCTGAGTATCGATCATCTCTAAGATAATTCCTACGATTATACTGCTGTTTTTCTCGGGAGAAGCGATTCTTCTCTGTCATTCAGGAAAACTGATGTTAGATTAATATCAGACGATATAATCCATGAGCTAAGCTCGCATTGCTTAGAGTGCCCTGGTAAAGAAAGGTTGCAACATGGCTAGTGATACAGCAGATCATCAATTTCGAAAGCTATTGGTCGTTGATGACAACAAAGATATTACGGATATCATTGAAGAGGTGGCGAGAGTTGCTGGCTACGATGTGTTGTCGGTGCACGATTTTCGAGAGATTAAAGACGCCTATAAAAAATTCGAACCCGATCTTATTTTTCTAGACTTGGACTTGGGGCTCGATGAGGACATGGATATGTCCGAGAAAGGCTACGATGGTCTGGCTGTCTTCAATTACTTGTCTGGTATAGAAAGCCGCGCGATGATAGTTCTAATCAGCGGTATGGATAAAGAGAAGATAAAGCTGACGCAGAATATTGGCAGGGAGATGAACTTGAATGTTGTTGGATGCTTCTCCAAGCCGTTTTCGATAGACCGGATAGACCAATTGCTGCTGAAGCTAAAGCGCTAATCGAATTCGATCGGCGCTATGCCTTAGTTATTGATGTCTACCAATCCTAGTTTCCAAGGGACTTGGTTCTTAAGCTCTTCGCCGCGAAGTTTGCGCAAGAAGTAATTTAGTTGCGGTGTCCTCATGCGGAGTCTGTCTAGCCGTCTCGCGTCAAACAGTATCAGTGTGCAGCCTTCCTTGGTTACGATAGGCCCGCTATTCGATTCTGCAAATGGCCTTGCGCCGTAATCATCATAGCGATACATGCTCTTGCCATTCAGTGCCGCCTCGCCACCGGCCAATAGACACCAGGTGTATTCCGACAATTCGTAGCTGTCGCCTTCGTGCATGACCAGCGACTCCGCGATATGGCACAGCTTCTCTAGGACGGTCGAAGTCATGTTCGCAAATTGAGGCTGCCGGGCGATAGCGGGCCTGAGCGACCACTGCTGCAGTAATTTGTCCTGAAATCCTTCCGCAACAATAAAAGATTTGAATGTCTCTTCGGAGAAGACACAAAGGGTAACTGGTGTCTTCGCTAAAACGCTAGCGTTGCGCGTGCCGCTGCCGGTAATCACGGCCATCTCGCCGAGTATATCCCCGGCTTGGAGTTCGGCGTCTTTGATTAGGCGCAAACCGTCGTGTCGTACCACATCACAGTAGCCAGTCAGTATCAGATAGACATAGCCTCGCGTCGTGGCATCCTGCACTAGAATCACATCGTCGGCGTTGTAGCGGCGAATCTCTTCTTCTGCCAGCAGGCTGCGCATCCATCTGTTCGGGAAGGGTCTGCCCAGCCACTCCGTGAGGTAGTGGTTTATCTGCGACGTGTAAATCGCGGAATCGCCTTCCAGGATAGTGTAACGTTTGCCGGAGGTGGCTAGTGAGAAGGTGGTATTGAATTCATTCGCGAGTTCTTCAACATGCACGAAGACAACTCTATCGGATGCGGATTGAATCGCATCGGCCGGATCGCCATGGATTGCTCCAGCGCCGCCATCGGCAACCAGCAATGAAAATCTATCGGAGTACAGGCGCTCCAGATTCTTCGTTGTGCTTTCGCGTATTAGGCCGCGCTTGGTCATTTCTCTGACAGCGCTCATCGAATGATTGTCGCCAACCACGCAGACTTCACGCTCTATGCCTTTGTTTACCGTTGAGAACGTCGCGCCGATTGTTGGGATGCTATGCACGGTCACATGCGGCTCTATGGTTAGACCGAAATAGTTGCAGCGCTCTCCAGGTGTCACCTCGACCAGATTGAAATGCTCACAGACGGCGCCTAGGGTCCATCCGATGCCGCAGGAAATCTTCTCCATTGCCATGTTGAAGATCTCTCGAGTCGTGATGAGATCGACGCGGTGTGGCATTAGCATCAGCGGAAACAAGGAAGAGTGGTCGTCATGCAGATGGGTGAGGAAAACCGCGGCTACTTGATTCTTGGAGATGCCCCGTGCAAATAGGTGTTGATCCAAAAAGGGAATAGCGTCTATGAGCAGGTATTCACCGTTATAGCAGAACGCTAGGCCGGTGCAAGGCTCTGTAGGCGTAAAGCCCGAAGCGCCGCCGAGCACTTCGATTCCCATCTTAACCAAGCCACCTGGCACGTAGTCCGGCTCCACCTGATAGGGGGGCTGAATGCTAGTGTCCTCATTCAGATCGATTCTTACTGTGCCGCCACCGGAACCTATGTCGAACACATCGGTATCGATGTGGCTAATAGTCTGATCACCGACTTTTACCCAGCCATCCTTGAAGGGCAGGATATTGAAGAAATCTTGAACTGGGATGATCTCGCCATATTTGTCTTTCAGCGCAAGTTCGGCGCTGGCAGCGAGCCATTCGTTGGCAGTTGCTGAGTCTGTCTGCCAGCCGTCGAGTTCGTCTCGGGTTGGCCCAAACAGCGTGATGCGCAGTAGACGCAAGGCGTGGCTGATGTCTACCTGCTCACCGACGAGGTTGAGCTTGCGGCCCTGTTCGAGGCCTTTGCTTACAAATAAGAAGAAATAGAGAGGAAACTCGAGGCTATTGGTGAGCGAGCCGCTCTTCTCCTTCACGTCTGGAAGGACGAGGGTATCGAAGCGAGTTATGCCATGGAGCAGCAGGCCCTTGAGCACTTCTGGCGGCTGGCCCAATAGGATCGTGCCCGAATCGTCTTCGTAGAGACGGCTTCCCATTGAGGGTTGTATTTGGGTGCTGTGGCCGGTGTAAGCGCTAGCGGGGATGTTTGGATTCTTGATAGCCATCTATGAATTCTATTTATTATTTCACGAGCGAGTTGCCAGCGATTAACTGTCGGAGATTACAATTTGCAAGGTGGCAGGGGAAGTAAAACATGGGTACAAACCGGGGAGAAGTCCGCCGATTCAGTACCTAGCTACTGAATCCTAGCCGATTTCACTCCTGCCCATGTCGTAAAACTCGGCGTTTGGTCGGATATCCGCCATATTGGCTAGGCGATTAGACAGCGCGAATAGGGCAGCTATGGAGCCCATATCCCATATCTCATCATCATCGAAGCCGTTCTCTCGAAGAATCTGTACGTCATCATCACGAATTTCATGGGCTCGTTGGGAGATCTTGACGGCGAAATCCAACATCAGCCTCTGTCTGTCGGTTATATCCGCCTTGCGGTAGTTCGTCGCCACCTGATCCGCGATGAGAGGATTCTTCTCGCGAATGCGCAGGATGGCTCCGTGTGCAACGACACAATAGATGCACTGATTGAGGCCCGAGGTTGCTACGACGATCATTTCGCGATCCGCCTTTGACAGACCCTCAGATTTTTCCATCAGTGCATCGTGGTAGCTGAAGAAGGCACGAAACTCGTGGGGTCGGTGCGCGAGGGCGAGGAATATATTGGGTATGAAGCCAGCCTTCTCCTGCACCGACAGCATGCGCTGACGAATGTCCTCGGGCAGGGTACTGAATTCGGGGACTTTGAAGCGGCTAATGGCTGTCTTATTCATGGCATGCGACTCGAAGAGATTGCTCTAGAGTGAGCGGATTTCGATATTGTCGCGTCATACTACAAGAAGCCGCAGACTATTGGAAAAAAGCCGAGCTGCGTAAGGCAGCTCGGCGATGGCCATCACTAGCTGGCCTTCTTGGGGATGGTAATTCGAATACCCTCATTGGTCTGCTCCGTCGTCATGCCAAACTGATCGATGGGGCTCGGTAGCTCGACCGTCTTGGCAAATTGGCGCTGGCTGTGGAACGCGCTGGTGAAGCTATTCTGTGACTGTTGCAACTTCTCGGTTATTACCCCCGAAACGGAGACGGCGTTGTCTTCAATATTCGTGCTTAGCTCAATTTCCTGGTTTGGGTTCACAGGAATAAGGATGTGAAAGTCCTCCTCCGTCTCATCTAGGGCGATCTGTGGCATGGCGCTCACGAAGCTAAATCCGCCTCGGGATAGGGGGGTGTTGACGGGGAAGGGTGGCATAGCGAAACCCGTGAAGAACGAGTCCATATAATCTTGAAGCGGGCTAAAACCTGCGAAAGGTGTGCCGGTAAACCGCGTCCTCGGTTGACTGTTCTTGTCCAATTGCGCAAGTAGGCGCTCTTCGATCGACGCGGGCAGGGCATCGGTGTCTGGAGCTAGCTGAGTGAGGCTGTCGCTAAGCCTCCATAGCTGTACGCTCTGAACGGCAAACCCAATCAGGCAGAGAAAGCTGAATGCGAGTAATAGTCTGTACTTGATACGCGTCTGCATTTTGTCGTCCTCCTCTAATAAGTAGTTAGGGGTAGCCTGAAGCCAAGTGAAGCATTGGCTCGCAGGCCGAAGTGAATATCAAGTGCTACGAAAACACTAAATAGGGTGGGCGGTTGAGATTTCAAGTGTACTATTCGAAAATCCAAAGTCTGTAGATAGCGAGAAACTGAGATGAGCCAGAGTGTGCTGGGCGGTAAGCATTATGTGGTGACAGGAGCGAATAGTGGCATAGGTTTATGTGCTGCTATGCGCTTCGCCGAAATGGGCGCCTGCGTCGCCCTGGTCTGCCGTAACGAGGACAAGGGACGCAAGGCGGTGGAGCAGATTGTTGCGGCTACTGGGAACGAGAAGATCAGTCTCTACTTAGCGGATTTTAGTTCGCTGGAAAGCGTAAGCCAGATGGCCGATATCCTGCTTCGCGATTTTCCAAAGATCGACGTGCTCTGCAATAACGCAGGCGCGGCAAACGGTAGCAGGACGGTTACAGAGGAGGGGTTCGAGACAACTTTCGTCAGCAATCATCTGAGTGGCTTCCTGCTAACGCAGAAACTATTGCCATCACTGCTGCTTGCGGCCAATGACGGCCTCGCGCGTGTTGTGTTTACAAGTTCCTACGGTCATTTTAATAGTGCACTGGATTTCGAAGACCTAGGCCTCACTGAGGGCTATAGCACGCTGCGCGCCTATGGCCGCTCGAAGTTGATGAACCTGCTCACGGCGCGGGAATTGCAGAATCGGCTCGCTGGCAAGAACGTCGTCTGTAGCTCTTTTCACCCAGGCGCTGTGCGAACGCCAATTTGGAAAAAGGGTGGCGCGTTTGCGCGTATGCTAGGGCTAGTCTTGGCTCCGTTCATGAAGAGCATCGAGCAGGGGTCAGATACCTTCATTTGGTTGGCGAGTTCGGAAGAGCGTGAGAGCAGGGAGGCTGGCGGGCATTACTTCTTTGAGCGCAGTCGCGCGAAGACGGCGAAGTTTGCGACCGATGAGGCGGCGAAGCAGCTGTGGCAAGTCAGTGAGGAGCTGGTCGCTCCGTATCTAAAGCGCAGGTGAGGGTCGTTTAAACCCTGTCTAGAATTTATCGAAGTGCTGGCCCGCTTACTATTCAACAGCCGAGGGTAGAGCGACGAGTATAGGCGCTGCTTCACAGCGCTTAGCTCATACTTGCATTAATTTACAGAGCGTTCCTGGTCTTTCCAGTGTGGCGCTCTTAGTTCCCTCTTTAGCACCTTACCGGGACCGGATTTAGGCAGGGGATCGAGTTGTACGTCTATGCCTTTGGGAACCTTGTAGCCCGCTATTCTCTCGCGGCAGAAGCCGATCACCTCCATCGAGTCGACATGCTGTCCTTCCCGCGGCACGATTACCGCCCAGACGGCCTCGCCCCACTTATCATCGGGCACTCCGAAGACAGCTGCCTCGAGCACCGCGGGGTGTTGATAGAGCGCTTCTTCGACCTCCGTGCAGTACACATTTTCTCCACCGCTTACGATCATGTCCTTGCTGCGATCGACCAGAAACACAAAGCCCTGCTCATCCATATAGCCGAGATCGCCAGTCCAGTAGGCACCGTCCTTGATCACAGCTGACGTCTGCTCGGCCTTGTTCCAGTAGCCCTGCATGACATTCGGGCCGCGTACGACGACCTCGCCAATCTCTCCTGCGGCGAGTACGCCGCCTTGAGGATCGAGTATATCTATTTCGTTACCTAGCGCCGGTCGTCCGCAGGATCGAGCGAGCGGAGAATCGATCAGTTCCTGCTCGTTGCTTAGTACTGTGCACAGCGGAGAGAGCTCGGTAGCTCCGTACACCTCGACGAGCTCGGCACTCGGGAAGGCGCTGTGGGTGCGCCGTAACACCTCAGTCGCTATTGGCGACCCGCCATGAGCAAGCAGCTTCAGTGTGTCGGTTTTTCGGGGGCGCACATGCTGCTCTTCTGCGATTGCGGCTAGCATAGTCGGCACCCCAAGACTTTCTGTTATGCCATGCTGTTCAATCAGGTCCAGTGCCGACTTCGGGTCGAATGCGGCGAGGGTAACCTGAGTCCCCAGCGTCCAGATGTTGCCTATAACTCCAAGTGACCCTGCCGCATGAAACAGCGGCGCCATTACCAGCATGACGTCGGTTTCCTTCTGAGGCACGGATGCTAGGTAGTGAAAGGTGTTGGCGATGAGGTTGCGATGACTGAGCATCACGCCCTTAGACTTGCCAGTCGTGCCGCCGGTATAAAAGAGACCGGCGAGGTCGGTCTCTTCGACGTTGATGCCTAGCTCGACCTCCTCAGCCGCGGACAGCAGCGCGTCGTAGGCATCTGGAATAGTAATGACATGATCTACGCAATCTGCCAACTCGCCAGGATCACGATCGATCAAGAGTACCTTCGACTCGGAGTCTTCGAGCGCGTACTTTAATTCGGCCATGGCGTGGCGGGTATTGAGTGGCACCACTACCAGGCCTGCCGCGGGTACGCCCATATAGGTTTCTATGTAGCGATGGCCATTGCTCGCTAGGATCGCTACCCGGTCTCCCTTGCGCAGGCCCAATGAATGCAGTGCCCCAGCTAGTAGGCGACAGCGTCTATGCAACTCGGCGAAGTTTACCGTTGAGCTGCCGTCTATCACTGCCGTTTTAGTAGGCGCCATTCTGGCGGCGTACTTAAGTGGGTCTGCAAAAGTGTGCATAGGCTAGGGCGTCTCGAATCAGTTGTTTCTTAGTCCGAAGGTGTAGACGACGTTGCCTGATGCGATCGTCACAAACTGCTCTCCGTCTATAGCATATGTCATAGGGGCTGCATGGACTCGAGCTCCCAGCGAAATATGCCAGAGCTCTTCGCCGCTCGCGGCGTCTAGTGCGAAGAAGTAGCCGTCTGCGCTACCGGTGAAGACGATGCCCCCCGCTGTAGTGGTTATGCCGGCAGAGGAGCGCGGCATGATGGGGAATTCCCATTCGATCTCTGCCGTGGCCGGGTTGATTGCGCGGATAGAGCTATGGAATGCATCCATAGGCTGATTGTATCGTCCGCCACCGCCTGTGAATCGCTCACCCTCTTCGTAGTCCTCATCGCGCTTAAAGAATTCTTGTTCGCCATCGAAGGAGGTGACATAGAACAGGCCTGTCTGCTGGCTATAACCAGGAGAATACCAATTCGTTGCGCCGACGATAGGCGGGGAGACTAAGATGCCCTCGTAGGTAGGCGCCATGCCCGGTACGCGGATGGGGCGGCCGGTTGGATCTAAGCCTTGCGCCCAGGTCTGCTGCGCATAGGCCTTGCCTTCCAGGAACTCGCCAGTGGCGCGATCGATCGTGTAGAAGAATGCGTTGCGATTCGCCCACATCATAACCTTGCGCATGCTGCCCTGATACTCGATGTCGGCGAGTATCGGCACCTGTATTGAGTCGTAGTCGTGCACATCGTGGGGCGTAAACTGAAAGTGCCAGGCGATCTCGCCAGTGTCGCCGTTTAGCGCCAGTGCAGAATCAGAATACAGATTGTCGCCGAGGCGCACATCGCCATTCCAATCGGGGCCGGGATTGCCGGTCCCCCAGTAGATGAGGTTGAGTTCAGGATCGTAGGAGCCGGTGATCCAAGTGGCGGCGCCCCCGGTCTTCCAGGAGTCACCGGACCAGCTATCGTTGCCCGGCTCGCCCGGCCCCGGAATGGCATAGGTGCGCCACTCAAGCTCGCCGGTGACGGGATCGTAAGCATCGATGAAGCCTCTGATGCCGAATTCGCCGCCGGCGATGCCGGTAACGACCTTGTCCTTAACAATTAGTGGTGCCGCGGTCTTGCTGTAGCCCGCCTCATAGTCTGCCACCTCGACATCCCACAGCACGTTTCCAGTGCGCGCGTCGATGGCAACGAGGTGTGCATCGAGCGTGCTCATGAAAAGAGTCTCACCCAGGATGGCAACGCCGCGATTGTTTCTGCCGCAGCAGATTCGCAGGTCATCGGGCAATTCGTGATCGTAGCGCCAGTAAACTCGGCCCGTTCTAGCATCCACCGCAGTTAAATTACTGGGCGCCTCGGTTATGAACATTATCCCGTCCACGACTGTGGGTACCGTCTCCGCGCGATCGATTACGGGTATCTGATAGGACCATTTCATCTCGAGCTCAGTGACATTGCTCGTGTTGATCTGATCCAGGCGACTGTAACGCTGACTGTCCAGAGTGCCGGAGTACATCATCCAATTCTCTGGCTCGTCCGCCGCATTGACGAGTCGATCCCAGGTGACCGGGCTAAAGGCAGGCGTTATGACGGTTTGAAATTGGTCTTCCTGTGCGTGCAGTGGCAGCGCGAGGAGAATTGAAGTGAGTGATAGAAGTAATTTGTTCATGCTTAGTTCTCCTTTCGCAGAGAGAATAAATAGGCCACGAGGTCATCTATTTCGCTGTCGGACATAGTCTGTAAGTAGCTGGGCATTGTGGATGTTTCGACGCGCTCGAAGGAGGCGATCCGATTCTTGGGGTAGGACCAGAGATTCGAATTCTCATCCATTATGCGCAAGGAAAAGCTGTCTTCGTTCATGCGCAGTCCTTCGCGAATCACGCCGTCTCTGCCTGTAACGCGCAGCGTCCACCAGCGAGGATCAACATCTTGATGGGGATAGAGTAGATCGCTTACTAGCTCTTCAGGGCTGCGCCGTTCTCCAACTCTAGTTAGATCTGGGCCCAGTCTGCCCCCTTGTCCATCGACCATGTGGCAGCTCATGCACTCGCCCTTGCCGGCAAATAGGCGGGCACCAGCTGAGGCCGAGCCGGCCAGATCGATATTCGCGGGGTCGCGGCTTAGCGAGCCTATATAGGCCACCAATTGCCAGACCTGAGCATCGGGCAGATCGGCTGCCACGGGCAGCATAGCGGTCCCAGGAATGCCCGTACGTATGATGTTGTATATGCCAGCCTCAGTGCTCGCTCTGGAGAGTCGGCCAGTAAGATCTGGCGCGCCAGTCTCATCGTTGCCTTTGGCATCGAATCCGTGACAACGGGAGCATTGCCTCTCGAAATAGCGGAGTCCGGCGTTGATATCGAAGTCGGTGTTATAGAGGTTGCCCGCATCTTCGGCGAGGCCGCCACTTGATGCGAGAGTTAGACTGCAAACAGCTAGTGTCAGTAGCCGCTTCAACAGGGTCGAGAGATTGCTCATGCTCACTCCTCGTTATTGTAGTTCTGGTGAGGTCCGCTAGTGTAACACCACGCTTTTTCTAGGCAATTGCTTATGTCCCAAGCGTTGCTCGCCAATCCCTTAGCGAGATTCAAGAAGAGCCGAAGTGATTACCGCTGGGATTATTACAATTATGTGACAAAATTGTAGTCTTCACAGGGCAGTAAAACTATACTCGACCGAAAGATAATCAGGTTTGCACAATGACTCCAACTCTAAGCGCTTTATTCGGGCGCTCACCGATCAGGCCCATCCAAGAACACATGGCGATGGCCCACCACTGCGTCGAGCTCGTAGGCCAATTTCTGGAAGCGAGCTTCGCCAAAGACTGGGACGAAGCGGCGCGTGTGCAAGAAGAAATTCGTGTTCAGGAGCATTCTGCAGACGATCTGAAGAGTAGCGTGCGCACGAATCTGCCTAAGAGTTTATTTCTTCCAGTGTCCAGAACAGATTTGTTAGAGCTGCTACATACGCAAGATAAGCTGGCGAATTGTGCGAAAGACATAGCTGGGCTAATGCTCGGCCGCAAGATGGAGTTTCCCGAGAGCCTAATCGAAGACGCGCGCGTGTATTACAAGGAGAGCCTGCTCGCCTCGGCCCAAGCGCTTAGGGTGATAAACGAATTGGATGAGTTGCTCGAAACGGGGTTTCGAGGCAAAGAGGTTGATCTGGTAGAGAGCTTGATCAATGAGTTGGATGACCTCGAACATCAGAACGATGTGACTCAGGTCAAGCTGCGAGCGAAATTGTTTGGCCTGGAAGAATCTCTGCCTCCAGTGGATGTCATATTTCTCTACAGAATAATAGATCAGATCGGTGATCTGGCAGATTATTCAGAAAGCGTGGGCGCTCGGCTGCTTCTGTTGATTGCGCGATAAAAGAACAAAAACTTAAGTAGCCAGGTGATACATGTCTGACATTATTTCTCAATACGGCACAATATTCCTAATCATGGCCTGCCTGTTCGGCTTCTTCATGGCTTGGGGTGTGGGTGCGAACGACGTAGCCAATGCGATGGGAACATCGGTTGGGGCGAAGGCCATCACAATTAAACAGGCGATATTGATCGCCATGATCTTTGAATTTGCGGGAGCCTATTTTGCCGGCGGGGAAGTAACTTCTACAATACGCAGCGGTATCATCGACATAGAAAAGGCGGGGTTTGCGGATTCGCCCGAGTTATTGGTATACGGCATGCTTTCCTCGCTTTTGGCGGCAGGCACCTGGCTGTTGATCGCGTCCCATAATGGATGGCCTGTTTCTACGACTCATTCCATCATAGGAGCTATCGTCGGTTTCGCGGTTGTTGGTATCTCCGTCGATGCGGTTGTGTGGAACAAGGTCTGGTCTATCGTTGCTAGCTGGGTCGTGTCTCCCCTGTGCTCAGGCATCATTGCTTTCTTTATTTTCCGCAGTGTTCAGAAACTCGTGCTCGATACAGACGATCCCTTCAACAACGCAAAGAAGTACGTTCCTTTCTATATCTTCCTGGTGGGCTTCATCATAGCGATGGTTACTCTCGTGAAGGGGCTGCGCTATGTAGGGTTGGACTTCAGCTTCACTCAATCCCTTGCGATCTCTGTTGGGGTGGGGGTGCTAGCGATGATCGTGGGCATCCTGTTGCTGCGCAAGATCAAAGACGTGCCAGAAGAGAATGCAAAATTTCATTTTAGTAGCGTCGAGAAAGTATTCGGTGTGTTGATGATCTTTACAGCCTGTTCGATGGCGTTCGCGCACGGATCGAATGATGTGGCTAACGCGATCGGGCCCTTGGCGGCAATCAACGGCGTAGTGCAAAGCGGTGGCGTTTTTGCAGAACAGTCTGGCCTGCCATTCTGGATTCTGCTCCTTGGCGGCGGTGGTATCGTTGCCGGCCTGGCTATGTGGGGCTATAAGGTCATCGCTACAATCGGCAGAAATATTACCGAGCTCACTCCATCTCGCGGTTTTGCTGCAGAGCTAGCCGCAGCGACAACCGTAGTTGTGGCCTCAGGTACCGGAATCCCGATCTCGACGACTCACACGCTCGTAGGTGCCGTGTTAGGAGTAGGCCTGGCGCGCGGCATTGGAGCGCTTAATCTGAACGTTGTCAGCAGAATTTTCCTCTCCTGGGTAGTTACGCTCCCTGTCGGTGCTGGCATCTCCATCTGTTTCTTCTTTCTCTTCAAGGCGATATTCTCCTAGCTAGGGTATATCCTAAGCCGTAGTCGATTAGCTACGTGGAGGTTTCTTGAGCACGCAAATTCAGAAATGTGAGGCCTTCATGCAGCTGCATCGCAGCGAATCGGCGTGGATTATTCCAAATCCTTGGGATGTGGGCTCCGCTAAGTTGCTAGAGGGGCAAGGCTTTAAAGCGCTGGCCACTACCAGTTCAGGATTCGCCTATACCCTGGGCAGGGCGGACGGAGAAGTGAGCCTGGAAGAGAAGCTAGTTCACTGCAGTAGGCTATGTGCAGCGACCAACATTCCAATCAACGCGGATTTTGAGGACGGGTACTCCGAGCAACTCGCCGGAGTCGCGGAGAACATCAAGCGGCTCTCCGACACAGGCGTCGCCGGCTTTTCCATAGAGGACTATAGTCGGGAGCGTCATGAATTGTACGAATTCGCCGAAGCAGTCGAGCGCGTTCATTTGGCCGTGGAGACGATCGCGGAACTTGGCCTGCCACTCACTCTCACGGCCCGTGTAGAACAGCTGCTAAGAAACGGAGATGACCTCGACGGGACGATCAAGCGGCTGCAGGCATTCGAGGCCGCGGGCGCAGATGTGCTCTATGCACCAGGAATAAAGACACTCGATCAACTGCGAACCGTAACCGCTTCAATAGATAAGCCATTCAATGTATTGGCTTCGTTCATGCCCGATACGAGCGTTGCTCAGTTCACATCCCACGGCGCGAATCGTATCAGCCTTGGCGGGTCTCTAAACTTTGCCGCTATCGCTCCGGTGCAAAGCGCGAGCTTGGAGATGCTCAGAGACGGCACGTTTGGCTGGCTTGGGGGAATAGCGAGTGGTGCCTCGGTAAGGCAGTTTATAAAAGGCAGTGACTAGAGTCATCGCTGGAATTCAGAGCTAGGCCTTATTGGGCTTCTCCGCCTTCTTGACCCTAATCGTATTGCCGTCGACCTCCTTGCCATTCAGATTCTTAACAGCGGCCTTCGCTTCGCCTGGTTTCGGCATTTCTACAAACGCAAAGCCCTTAGAGCTTTGCGCCTTCGCATCGAGTACAAGGGAGCAGGATTGCACTGAGCCGAATGTCTCGAACAGCCCTTTGAGTTCAGCCTCGCTAGTGCGGCGGGCTAAATTTCTAACCAATAATTTCATGTTGCTAAGCCTTGTGTGGTCATTCAACGGTCTTCGGCACGCACCGCTTTCGTGGCGCCAGCGAATTGAGCTATCTCTTCTTCAGAAAATTTTCTGTGCACCCGTTCTGTCGATGCTGGATGATGCTCAAGACTCACGCCGGGTCTTCTTTCGGTCCGTGGCCTGATTGGGCGTCTAGTGAAACCGCCGCCGCAATTCGGGCAGACATTTTGGAGGACATTCATAACGCAGTGGCTGCAGAACGTGCATTCATAGCTGCATATATGTGCTTGAGTGGATTCCGGCGGCAAGTCTTTGTCGCAATACTCACAGTTGGGTCTAAGTTCTAACACGTTTTGTTCTCTGTCTTAATGCGTAAATTAAAATTCCTCGGATTCCACCGCGGCCATGCTCATCATCAGGAAGCCTGTGAAAGCGGCGCTATTGGGAGACAGCGAAGGGTCTACCTTGCTCTTCATGTCTTCTATGGCGCTGCGAAAGTCGCTATAGAATTCCCAGGACGGCTGGGGCTTATAGTGTAAGTCCTCCATCTCGAAGTAGGCGATGGCCTTCTTGGCAGTTGTTGGTTTTACGAAGACTTCCTCCTGTGGGCGAAAGTAAACGGGGCAGATGCTGATCAGCGACCACTTGGCTATTTTTCCACCTAACAGAATGTCTAGGACCTTCTCGAACCCTTTTTCTCTATCGCCGTGAAGTTGCTCTTTCAATCCGCCGGCTAGAGTGTTCTTCTGCTTCGGCTCCAATCCGCGTGCGAAGTCGCGAAACTTGGGTTTCTCGAAGACTGAAACCATCGAGGAACGAGAGATGATTTTGATCATGCTCTCGATGATCTCCGGAGGGTCTTTAAAGTTTTTCTTCGCGAACGCTTCATGGCAAAGGCTGGTCATCCTGGGCATGTTGTGCCTCTTGCCTATCGCCAGCATCTCCGGGTGAGAGAATCCCCCTGGATAGCGTTTCAGGAATAATTCTTCGGCGCGTTGTAACTTCTTCAAATTCATAGCTAGCCCGGAAACTAGTTTTCGGTTGGCAAGAAGGAATAGTTCTCGGCATATTCAAGCATCTGCGCCATGAAGTCGCTCGGATACTCTACGCGCACGTTGCTGACCACGCCATTTACATCATCGGCCACGATGCGGGGATTTACGAACCCGGAATAGGGTGCCACGTCTAAGGCCGCGTATCTCTCCAATACTTCGGCGTGCAGCTCGCGATCGACCTGCGTGCCGTAGTTCTCTACTAGGTTTCTCGCCGCTTCGAAATCGCCCTCGGATTTGATGCGCTGGATCTCGCTGAGTAGTCTGCCGAAGATTTCGCGCAGTTTTTCATAGTCGTTAACGACGAAATAGGTCTTGCCATCTCTAACTACGCGTTCGATGACGTTGTCTGCGAGACCCTGCTCATAGGACCAGAGCGCGACTAGCTGACGGTTTCTCATGTGTGCTTCCTCGACGAGTTCGCCAGGCTGTAGGCGGTAGAGTTGCAGCATCGCGCCACCTCGGATGTAGGCATCGTACTCCGAGCGACCTACGTCGAGGCTATCCATGACACCAATCTCAATGAGCATCGGGTCCATGATGTAGTACAGGGCTACTAGGTCGGCACGGCCTTCCTCCAAGGTGCTGGCATACTGGCGCAGAGTTTCCCTTGTTGTGCCAACGCCCTCGTTGATTTTACCGGAGGCGTGCCCGATGACCTCGTGCATGTCGGTATGCAAATCGCCAGCCTGCTCCGAATGGGTTCGGCTGCGCAGTATCTCTTCCTCAGTGTACGCGAATTCTTCGAGCGTCTTACTCGGCGAGGCATTGTACGCGCTAACGATATTGCCGAGGCTCACCGATTTCGATCCATGCTGTGCACGAATCCAGCTGGAGTTTGGTAGGTTGATACCAATAGGAGTCGCAGGAGAGGAATCGCCTGACTCCATGACGACTGTAATGACCTTGCCATCGATTCCGGTCACGTCGGCTTTCTTGTGATCGTCCTGTATCGGAGAATTGTCTTCGAACCACTGCGCTCTTTCGCCGATTGCGGAGATCCTGAGAGTCGCCTCGGCGTCGCGGAAAGAAACCACGGACTCGAACGAGCCTCTGTATCCGAGGGGGTCGTTGTAGACCTCGATAAATCCATTGATCACGTCTATCGCGGAGTCCGTGTCCTCGACCCAGGCAATGTTGTAGGCATCGAAATCTTCAAGATCGCCGGAGCGGTAATATTTGATGAGTAGCTCCAGAGCGGTTCGCTGCTTCTCGTTCTCGGCCACTGTCACGGCGCGCTCTAACCAGTAGACCACCTGTTCCAGCGCCTGTGTGTACATGCCTCCTACGTGCCATACACGTTCGACGATTTCGCCATCGACCTTCACGAGTTTCGAATTGAGCCCATGGGACACTGGAGTCGAATCATCATTGGCAGACTTCGCAGCATAGAAGTCGACGACCTCTTGCTCGGTAACACCCTCGTAGAAATTAACAGCAGACGTAACGACTTTGTCCACGCCGTCGGCTGTATTCACTTTCTTGGCATCCAGGCTCGCATCGAACAGGATCGGCGTCAGTTCGGCGATAAGCTGATCGACACTCTGTCCATCCCGCAGCGGCATTTCAGATTGAGCGGCGCTATTGCTTACCAGCTCGCGAAAATACG
Organism: uncultured Pseudohongiella sp.; assembly: GCA_964352295.1. Taxonomy (GTDB): domain Bacteria; phylum Pseudomonadota; class Gammaproteobacteria; order Pseudomonadales; family Pseudohongiellaceae; genus UBA9145. Next base: position 33,071 of record CAYGRR010000007.1, read on the forward strand.
CGGCGTCAAACCTAGGGGTAAACTTCAATCCGGAGTAGTGATGGTGAATACCGTTTGCGAACCACACCTGTTTCGCATAGGTGGTGAAGTTTGAGAACGCTTCTGTGCTTCTATCGCCGTCATAGTTTTTCAGGACCGCCTCGATAGTGCGCCGAATCCGCAGATTGTGCTTATAGTTTTGGTCGTACATGATGTCGCGGCCAGACAGCGCTGCCTGCGACAGGTAATAGAGCAGCTCTTTCTGCTGGTCATTTAAGTCTTCAAACCCCGGAACCTGATAGCGCAGCATGCGGATGTCGGCAAAGCGGTCCGCTTCGTATTCGAATGCATTCTCAATAAGCGGTGCCCCAAGCTCCGGGGCGGGGCTAGCCACCTCAGCTGTCTCAGGTGCGTAGGACGGCGTTGCCTGCGTTTGGTTGTCGTCGCTGCAGGAATAGAGGGCGGCGCAGGCCGTTAGCAGAGCTAATAGCTTGGTGATTGTGCGCTTGTCGACTGAAAAGAGGGTAGTCATTGCAAGGTCCTTGGAGGTCTTCATTGAATAGGTGGTTTAGGGGGCGACCTCTGGTTTGGAGGCTGCCGAACTGGCAAGAGTAGAATTCTATATCGTAAAGCAGCGCAGCGCGACACTAACCTGTTATTGGCTGCCGGCGCGGGGAATGCTGGAGCAACGGTAATTCACGGGGTGCGGCAGGTGGCCGAGACTTTATTCAGTGTCGGCGAGTTTGTAGCGGTCTCTGCCTTCGGTCTTCGCGGCGTAGAGGCATTTGTCTGCCTTCTCGATGAGTTGGTCAAACGTCAGATTCACGGAATGCATGGCAATACCGGCGCTAAAGGTGATTTCCGTGTCCGCTTTGATGGCGCTACGTATACGCTCGACTAGAATCTGTGCCGAGACCAGGTTCGTCGATGGCAATACCAGTAAGAACTCTTCCCCTCCGTAGCGCACGACTAAGTCTTGGTCGCGAGAGCAGTCATCCAGTATTTCAGATACCTTGACGAGCAGTTCATCGCCCGCGTTATGGCCGTGTTTGTCATTGAACAGTTTGAAGTGATCGATATCCAATAGAATGATAGTGAACGGATCTTTGCGTCGCAGGGACGATGGGACGAGGGTCTCGATGAACAGATAGAGGCGCCGCCGATTTCCCAGCTTTGTAAGCGGGTCGGTGAGAGACTGGTGCTCATTCTCGATACGCAGCGCTATGTTCTCGACGAGCAATTTATTCTGGCGTGGAATAAGCCCCGAGATCAGTACATACGCTATAACCAATAATAGGCCCAGAGCATTAAACAATGCCTCCTGAAACCAGAACGTCTTTGCAATAAGTGGCAGCATGCTCGCGTTCATGAACAGAAATATGACTGGCAGCGACGTGCTGTAGGAGAGAATGCTGCCTGAGATAAGCGTCATGACGATTACGGCGTAGTAGAGCAGGGCGATGAATTCACTCTGCTCATAGGGAATGAACACGGCGCTAGAGAAACACAAGAAAGGGAGGATGCTGCTGTAGAAAAAGTAATTCTCCCAGGGTTTTACATTCTCGTATGTGATCTCCCGAGCTTTCATTCGCCTCGAGAAAATGGCCGACAGGGTGATCCGGGGGATATAGGCGACAGCAACGGCTATCATCCAAGGCAGCGCGATTTCTATGCTGGCGAGCTGATCTATTATGTAGCCAAAGAACAGCACGCCCGCCGCTATACCGAAATAGCCAATATTAGTATTCGCGTAGAGGACGCTGATTCTCTCGAAGTCGAGCTTGGGATTTTTTTCTTTTCTACTCACGAAACCGCTCTTGTATTAGATAGATAATTATTGTGACTGTCGCGTTAGATAATATGTCCAACCCATCTTCCTGCCAGCATGACTCCTGACCAGAGGAAAAGCGATAGACCACCGATAACTTTCAATTGAGTTGGGGTTGCTGCCGTGGAGTCCCATCTCGTGATGTGCTTGTAAACGCGGAAGTGGAAGTACGCCATATTCAAGCCGGCTAGGGCGAGCAATACTATCTTCCACTGGAATGCGGGGTTCACTACATGCGAGGCAGCGCGTGTAATAAACATGCCTAGGCCGGTTATCGTCGCAATCACGAATGCGCCCCATGTCCACGGAACGAGCTCTCTCGATAGCGTACTAATCGGGTATTTAACCGCGGCGAATCCCAATAATCGCAAGTCCACCATCAGGATGGAGCCTACTACGAAGGCCGCAGCGATAACGTGAATCGATTCTAGAAATGGAAACCAGCTGGTGCCGCCAATTTCCCAGGAAATTGGCCAGTTTTCTACATCGATCCATTTGGGAGAGTTTAGAAATTCCATTGCCCAGTCTCGTAGTTTCTTCTTATTGACCAATCTCTAGACGATTCTCTAGATCTTCGGGGCTGATATAGGTTTCTAGGCTGGCGAGGCCGGCGGCTACATTCGGGTCAGAGAAGAGATTGGTAGCCGCAACCTGTCCGAGAACGGCAAAACTTGTTTGCAGGGCGAGGCTGCCCTCGTTGTTGATCGCCAGTCGAGTCTCGCTATAGCAGCGCCTGCTGAGCAATTCCACGATAAGCTCCGCCATTTCCCTATTTGCCTGCTCGCGAGAGGACAGGGATATATCAGCGAGCTCTGCTACGGCAGGGTGCAGGGCCATCGAAGTGAACATCCAGCGTACGAGGCTGAGCTTGTCTTCCTCGGTCGTGGATGCGACGAGACAGTCGGATAGTCTGTCCGTGTGTTCTGCAGAGAGTGCCTGAGGCGAAAGCGCCAAGAGCCCCAAAAAGAGTAGTGTCGCCGCAATAAGCGGCGAGTTTGCGAAACGGAGGGTAGTGACTGTCATAGAGTTAACTCCTATGCGCGCAAGCTATAAGCTGTTACGCGGGGTAGTAAATGTATTCCACGTAGGCGATCCAGCGACCTGCCATCGCAACCATGATCCACAGGAACAGGGAAAGCAGGGCGATTGCTCGCGCGGTCCAGAGACGTTGGGTGTTTAGCTCCCAATAGTCTTCCTGTCGCCGACTCATGATATGGAAGAACAGAGTAAGTACTACTGCTGGAAGCAGGAAGCTTAGCTTCCAGCCAAAAATGGGGTTGTTGAAGTAGCGCAGCGGCCTACCGAACAGGAAGAAGGCGCCAGAGATGAAATTCGACGCAAGAGCCCACCACAGCCAGGGTAGCAGCCTGCTTGTCATCTCGGAGATCTTTTGGCTAGGCACCGCCAATCCTAGGATGCGCAGATCCAGCAATACGACGCTGCCCATGACGACCGCAATACCAAGAATATGCACCGTCTGAATGATTGGCGGAAACCCGGGGATAGTGGTCAATGCCCAGAGTGCGCCCGATTGCAAGAAGCTGCCGTCGAGCAGGGTGCCTAGTTGAGTGAAGAAATCGGGCAATAGATGGCCTTTATAATTATTATTTCTATTAAGACCTTATCGGCTAAAGGTATTTATCCGTTACAGCGCCTTCGGAGGCCGAGGCCACTGAGGCGGCGAATTTCGCAAGTACGCCCCGAGTATAGCGGGCTGGAGGCTTCTGCCACTTCGCGAGCCTCGCCGCTATCTCCTCGTCGCTTAGCTCGACGCGTACCTCATTCGTCTCCGCGTCAATGGAGATGCGGTCTCCGGTTCTCAGGATGGCAATTGGGCCGCCTTCTATCGCTTCGGGGGTAACATGACCCACCACGAAGCCGTGACTGCCACCGGAGAAGCGTCCATCGGTAATCAGGGCAACATCCTCGCCCAGTCCCTTGCCCATGATGGCGGCAGTTGGGCTTAGCATCTCGCGCATACCCGGCGCGCCCTTAGGCCCCTCATAGCGGATAACGATCACATCGTCTTTAACGACCGTGCCATCGAGAACGCCCTTCAGGCACTCTTCCTCGGACTCGAAGACTCGCGCATTGCCAGTGAAGCTCAGCCCTTCCTTGCCGGTGATCTTTGCAACCGCTCCTGTAGGGGCTAAATTTCCTTTTAATATAACAAGATGGCTGTCTTTCTTAATGGGGTTGTCGAAGGGACGGATGATGTCCTGACCCTCTGGGTAAGGCTGCACGGAGGCGAGGTTTTCGGCCATGGTTTTGCCCGTTACAGTCAGGCAGCTACCGTCCAGCATACCGGCCTCTAGCATGCGCTTCATGAGTGGCTGGATGCCGCCGATCTTGATGAGTTCGGACATCAGGTACTTTCCGCTAGGCTTCAGGTCGGCCAGCATCGGTGTCTGCTTGCCGATGCGGGTGAAGTCGTCCAGCTCTAGTTCAACGCCCATGGTGTGGGCCATAGCGAGCAGGTGCAACACAGCGTTGGTGGAGCCGCCCAGGGCAATAACGACCTTGATGGCATTCTCGAACGCCGGCCGCGTCATGATGTCGGATGGCTTTATGTCTTTCTCAATCAGGTTCATGATCGCTTCGCCCGCGTTCAGGCAGTCGGCGACCTTCTCCTGGGAGATCGCGTCCTGCGCCGAGCTGTTGGGCAGGCTCATGCCTAGGGCCTCAATCGCCGAGGCCATGGTGTTCGCTGTGTACATGCCTCCGCAGGAACCGGGCCCAGGGATGGCGGTCTCTTCGATGTTCTTGAGTTCGATGTCCGAGACCTTGCCTGCCGCGTGTTCTCCAACGGCTTCGAAGACGGACACGATATTGGTGTGATTGGGGCCGGGCTGAATGGTGCCGCCGTAGATAAAGATGGAAGGACGATTCAGGCGAGACATGCCCATTAAGAGCCCGGGCATGTTCTTGTCGCAGCCGCCGATCGTGATTATGCCGTCATGACCCATACAGCCGGAGACAGTTTCTACAGAATCGGCGATTACTTCGCGAGAGACGAGGGAGTACTTCATGCCCTCGGTTCCCATGGATATTCCATCGGATATAGTAATGCAGTTGTAGATGACACCCTTGCCGCCGGCGCTGTCCGTACCCTTGTTGACATCCTCGGCGAGCTTATTGATATGCATATTGCAGGGAGTCACCATGCTCCAGGTAGAGGCGATGCCGATCTGCGGCTTCTTAAAATCAGCGTCGTTGAAGCCCACCGCGCGCAGCATGGCGCGACTCGCGGACTGTTCTATACCATCTACCACTTTCTTAGAGTGTTTTCTTAAGTCTTTGTTATTCATGAATATACCAAATAAGAAATTGTTGCCGTGTTAATGCTAGCTGTGCAGCTGCGAATACTCTCGGTTGTAGCGAATCGCGACGCCATTGCCCGAGAGGCGGCTAATATACACCAGCGGCGGGCTCATCGCATTCCCCTTTGGCTGCGGGGCTAGGTCTGCCGTGATTGAGCTTGAGGGCAGGGGGCGCTTGCGTTAGCGTTCAGCGACTACGGGTGCAATTGCGGGGCCCATGGCTCCAGCCGAACTCCTTCTCGGCGAGAGTAGCCTGGTCTTCCCTGTCTCTGGCCCTGGGAGCGTGGAATCGTTTAGCGCTCAACAGCGCACCACAAACCTCACAGTCTGCATTTTGTTATAAAACAATAAGATAAATACCATTTCAAATAGAAAACATTAACTGGTGTCGCGGAATTTTATCGAAGATGATGTCCGAAAACGGCCAGAATTTTCTGAGAATAGGGGTATGCTTGCCGGCATTGTTTAACTTTATGGCGCGGTATTCGTAGCCAGCGGCGACGTTGAAATGACAGACCTGGTCAACACAGATGAGTTCGAGAGCGCACGGCAAAGCCGTGATCCGCGTTTCGACGGTCGTTTCTTTGTCGGCGTGCTAACGACGGGTATCTACTGTAGGCCCGTGTGTCCGGTGCGCATCCCAAAGAAGGAGAACGTGCAACTGTATCGCAGCGCCGCGGGTGCCGCGGAGGCGGGTTTCCGGCCTTGCCTGCGCTGCCGCCCCGAGTCTTCGCCAGGCACTCCGGCCTGGATAGGCGCTCCGTACAAGGTATCCAAGGCCCTGCAGCTTATTGCTCGGGGAAATCTCGACGGTAGCTCGGTAGACCAGCTCGCCGAGCAGTTGTCTATAGGTCCGCGGCAGCTCAGTCGCCTCTTCCAGCAGTATGTCGGTGCCTCGCCCGTCGCAGTGGCGCAGACGCAAAGGCTGCATTTTGCGAAGAAGCTTCTTGATGAGACGAGCCTGCCACTCCTTGAGGTATGTTTTGCGGCCGGATTTGGCAGTGTGCGGCGATTCAACGCGGTCTTTCAGGCCACCTATGGAAGATCTCCGAAAGAATTGCGCAAGGGCGTGCGGGGCACGAAGCGCAATACAGAAGACGGCATTCGAGTGCGGCTGACGTATCGACCGCCGCTGGATTGGAGGTCGATGCTGGCCTATCTCGAGTACCGAAAAATTCCCGGCGTGGAACATATCAATATCGAGCAGAATGCCTACTACCGCACGATCGCGATCGGCGAAAGTGTGGGTGATATCTGTGTCCAGTTCTCTGAACAGGAGCACAGCGTGCTGCTGCAGATAAATTTCCCCGACACGCGTCAGCTTTACCATATCGTTGAGAAGGTTCGTCTGTTATTCGACCTGAGAGCCGATAGCGAAGAGATAGAAAAGTTCTTTAGGAACGACCCGCTGCTAAAGGCGGTTGTAAAGAAAAACCCAGGCACGCGCGTGACTGGGTGCTGGGATGGATTGGAAGTCACCGTACGAGCGATTCTGGGTCAGCAGGTCACCGTGAAGGCGGCGACGACGTTGGCGGGCAGGGTCGCCGAGCGCTACGGCGAAAGCTATGCATGTGCTTCGGCGAAGCTGAATAGAATCTTTCCTACGGCCCAAACACTAGCAAGTGCAGAGTTGGATGGAATGGGGATCGTGGGACAGCGCATCACAGCGATTAAGGAAGTTGCCGTACAAATAGCATCGGGGGCGATCGTTTTCGATGGCGTTCTCGAAACTGACGAGTTCGTCAGTCGAGTGTGCGAGATAAAAGGCATCGGCGATTGGACCGCTCACTATATCGCGCTGCGCGTGCTGAATGATCCGGATGCCTTTCCCTATTCAGACCTGATTCTCAGGCGCGCAGCAACAAATAATCAGGAGACACTGACACCAAAGGCGTTGCTGCAGCTCGCAGAGCGTTGGCGGCCCTGGCGGGCCTATGCGGTGATTCTGCTATGGAAACATTATCAACAATCCGTGCGCGATAAATAAAGCGCCGCCGAAGAGCTGCGCATTGAACAAGCTGAGGTTACAACATGACGATGTATTATCACTATCACACTACGGCGATCGGTGAGCTCTTGTTAGCCGGCGACGGGGCACATTTGTCTCTGTTGGGTTTTCCAAGCGGCAAGATGCAGCGACGACATGAGACTGATTGGGTGTCTGATTCAGCTCCTTTCAGAGAGGCCTGTGCACAGTTAGATGCGTACTTCGCTGGAGAGTTGCAACACTTTGACTTGGCGCTAATGCCGAAGGGCACTGCATTTCAAGAGGCCGTCTGGCAGGCGCTAACACAGATTCCCTATGGTGAGACCTGCAGCTACGGAGATCTCGCCGCGCAGATCGGCAAGCCCAAGGCCTCAAGGGCAGTGGGTGCCGCGAACGGGCTTAATCCAATTCCAGTGATCATTCCCTGCCACCGAGTGATAGGCAGCTCTGGAAAACTCACCGGATTTGGCGGCGGTATCGAGACCAAGCAGTTCCTGCTGGAGCTTGAGAGGGAGCGGCTGGCGCCAGGTTTGAATTTCGCATAGGGCTCTTTACTGCTGCGCTAAGAGGAACTTTAGATGGAAGCGGTGGTCTAGCTAATTGCGAAGAAAGCAACGCCACAGACTCGCCATTAGAATCCTTGGGCGGGGGCGGGTCGACTAAGAGCGAGTAGATGGAATTTGCCGATGACATAGCCTTGGGAAATTTCACCCAGGCCGAGCTTACAGCTGCAGTTAGAGAGGCGGAGCATACCGAAAGAGAGAGTGGGGCGGCGAATGCCATCTCAGGATTGCAGTTTAGCTTGCTGATTTCTGTGCTTCTGCATTTTACGCTGGCTCTAATAGTATTCGCCTACTTCGCGCGCGACTTCGAACGATCTGAAGAGCGCATTCCCAGAACACTCCGCGTCGGTTTCGTGCCTAACAATCCACTGCTGACTCAGGCGGAAGATACGCTTTCGCAGTCTCCGATTGAGTCTGCCGCTGCGCTTCCTCTCGACTCCACTGACCCAGACCCCGCTCCAATCGATCAGCTGCAAGCTGGGGGCGATACCGTTGAGAACTCAGAGATCAATGAAGAAGCTTTAGCGCTTGCTCCACCTGTTGAACTTTCGACCGCTGAGGTCCCCAGTCGGCAGGAATCGATCGGCATCCCCAGCGTGGAATCCGTGCAGAGTGCGTTGAATGAGTTGCGCTCTCGCGATGCATCGCGCTTCTATTCCTATGACTGTAACAAAATAGAGGAAGAGAGCGAGTTCAATAATTGCGCACCCGTTGAGAGTCGAAACTATTCGGCTCTAACGAGAAATCCAGTCTATGACTTCCACAATCCAGCTATCGAGATTAGCCGATCCAGAGAAACTGTAACCACGCTTGCTCGACAAAGCGGGCTGGTTTCGCAACAACTCGCCCGCAGTAATTTGCCGGCTGCTCTATCGGGCTATGTGTTGGAAGAATTGGAACAGGGCATCGAAATCTACTCGAATAATACGGTACGCGCGTTGGATCACATGAACACAATGGTAGATAAGAGCGCGGCCGGGCTCATGGCTAGCAGGATGTTCGATAATTGGGTTCAGCAACAATCGGTGCTACTGGAGAATAGACGAGTGGAGACTCACAGTGATCGTCGGTTTAGAGACAGGTGCAGAAGTTATGAGAAATTCATAATGGCCCCAACGGAGCTCGCGCGGTGCCTTGCCATTAGCGAGAATCCTCTCGGATTCTCAATCAAATTTTGATTTTCTCGGGACCGCTTTGTGTGCAGAGTTCATTCGAGTAAAAAAAAGATAGAAATCTTTGCAGAGAGGCCTATATAATGCCTGCACTTTTTCGGGAGCTCATTCGATGATAATTCTCACCCCCTTCAGAGCAAAGGCTTGATCCTCAGATTTCGTGCTCGCTAATGCAGTTTCGTGCCCCTGCCCCTAGGGTTCCGTTTTCAATTTCGCTGTAGTGCACTTAATCGATTCGTTTTTCAGCTCGATTTGTCCTCGTTGCAATCCGTAGTGGCTGTGTAGCCAGAGCAACAGCAAATCCTGGTTCGCAAAATCCTGATCAGCCTTTCGGCTCGACCCTGTTTTCGCAGTGAAGCAATTTTCACTGCGCCGAATAATTGATTTCGTGGAAATGGTAATGACATTACAAAAAATAAAAAGTGGATGGCAGCTCTTCAAGCAGGCCATGGCTGGCGACAGCGAAATAGACTATACCCGAGGATCCATAGGGCGCGTTACGCTATTGCTCGCGATACCTATGATTCTAGAGATGGCGATGGAGTCGGTGTTTGCCGTGGTCGACATTTTCTTCGTCGCTGGGCTGGGCACAGCGGCCGTGGCCACCGTGGGGCTTACTGAGGCGATGATTACTCTGCTCTATGCCGTGGCGATTGGCCTGAGCATGGGAACGACAGCGATGATAGCTCGCCGTATCGGAGAGAAAGACTCGGCGGCTGCTTCTCATGCAGCGGGGCAGGCGGTCTGGGTTGGTGTGTTGGTGTCTATTTCGGTGGGCCTGATTGGAATTTTCTACGCAGAAAATATTCTAATGCTAATGGGTGCCGATGAGGCCGTTCTGCAAACCGGCGAGACCTACACACAAATAATGTTCGGTAGCTGCTTCACTATCGTCTTCCTGTTCTTGATCAATGCGATCTTCAGGGGCGCGGGCGATGCGAGTCTGGCGATGCGCGCCCTAACGCTCGCGAACTGTATCAACATCGTACTAGATCCTTGCCTTATTTACGGTTATGGGCCATTCCCGGAGCTAGGCCTGAAGGGTGCCGCTATAGCGACTAATATAGGACGTGGCGTGGGGGTTCTGTACGGGCTGTATTATCTGTGTGGTGGTGGCGGCCGAATTCAGCTGCGCCTAGCGAACCTCGTGCTGCAGCTTTCCGTCATCACGGCGCTGCTAAGAATATCGATAGGGGGTGTCTCACAGTTTCTCGTGGCTACGGCGAGTTGGGTCTTCCTGATGCAGATCGTATCCGGTTTCGGCAGCGCAGCTATAGCAGGCTACACGATTGCCGTACGTATCGTAATGTTTAGCATCTTGCCTGCGTGGGGACTAAGCAATGCGGCGGCAACATTGGTTGGTCAGAACCTAGGGGCGGGGCAGCCGGAGCGGGCAGAGGCGTCGGTTTGGCACATTGTGAAATACAACTCGATGTATATGGGTTTCGCCTCGCTAATAATGCTGCTTTTTACTCGCTCCATAGTGGGATTGTTTACCGATGAGCAGGTCGTAGTCGACTATGCGGTGCAGTGCCTAACGATCTTTGCCTTTGCATTCGTAGCCTGGGGTGCGGGCATGGCGCTCATTCAGGCCTTTAATGGGGCAGGTGATACGATGACGCCAACCTGGATCAACGTGCTCTGCTTCTGGATAGTTCAGGTGCCGCTCGCCTACTTTCTCGCTCTCGGTATGGGCTTCGGCCCTGTGGGTGTCTTCTGGGCGGTGTTTGCCTCGGATATCCTCACTGGTATAGTAGGCTACCTCGTTTTCCGGCGCGGGAAATGGAAGGACAGGGTCGTTTAACGGTGTTTTATTAGAGTCGTCGATAGTAAGCTGCGATTCGATCCTGTGCAGTTATTCGGTGAAGAGTTTATGCAAAGTAGTCAGCAACAAATAATTTCCCATGTTGAGTCGTGGCTAATTAGCCAGCGTCCGGTTTGGCTATGCACGATATTGAAAACTTGGGGCTCTTCGCCGCGTCCCATAGGTGCGATGATGGCCTGCACGATGGATGGCGAATTAGTGGGCTCGATTTCCGGCGGCTGTATCGAAGAAGATTTCTTGGAGCAGCTGCGTGATGGCAGTCTCAAGGCTCAGTACGACAAGGAATCCAAGCCCTTCCTCGTAAAGTACGGAGTTACCGCCGAAGAACAGGCTCGACTCAAGCTGCCCTGCGGCGGCCAACTCCACGTCCTATTAGAGTATATAGAATGCACTGCGAAGAACTGCGAGGTTTTTCAACGCCTGGCTGACGATCTGGAGAAACACACTAAGGTCAGTCGCATTGTCGACTTAACTAACGGGCTAATCTCCGCAAGAGCGGAGTGCAGCGACGAGGCCGTGGTCATTGATGGCACGCAGATGACACACAGTCTTAGTCCCATGTATCGATTGTTGATATTGGGAGCGGGAGATGTGGCCAAATTCGTTGCCGAGATGGCGATCGCGCTGGAGTACGACGTTACGCTGTGTGATCCGCGTCCGAACTATCTGGATAACTGGCACGTGCCCGGCGTTGAGACAACGGCGCAGCTGCCTGACGATGTTGTGCGCGAGCGCTTTAGCAATCCGTATAGTGGCATCATCGCGCTCGCTCATGACCCAAGAGTTGATGACATGGCATTGATGGAGGCGTTGAAGACCAATGCGTTCTACATCGGTGCGATGGGCTCAATCAGGACCTCGGCGGCTAGAAGAGAAAGGCTGCCGGAGCTGGGGCTAAGTGCTGCAGAGATAGATCGCCTGCACGCTCCGATTGGTTTTCAGATTAATAGCAAGACCCCCGCAGAGATCGCTATAGCAGTAATGGCAGAGGTAACATCTGTTAGGTACCAGCAGCTCTGATTGCCGAACTGTGAAGTTCAAAAAAAAAGGTAGCCGAGGCTACCTTTTCTATTTGCTGCAGGAAGAGTTATTGCTCGATTGCGCGCTCGATTCCCTCTCTTTCCATCGCCTCGAGTCTCCTCGCACCAGCGAGAATTCCGATGATGCCGTAATTGCCCTCGTGACAGGCATATTCGTAGACGGGCTCATCCATGCGTGACAGGGGATAGGCTCCCGACCACTGTGCGCTATAGACACTCGGATCATCCACCGTGAAGCCATAGATGATTTTGTTGTTCGCTTCGCGCTTGAAGGTTTCGATGACCGTTAGGTTCTCACTGGGAGCGCCGCGGTAGGTAATCCAAGGGTTATAGTGTTTCGTCTCCACGACTAAAGTATCGCCCTCCCAGCGACCTATCGAGTCGCCCATCCATTTCTTGTGCACTTCACCGACTGGGTTTCGCTCGTCGGTAATCTTGATTATTCTCGAGTCGTGCGCCATCTCGACGATAATGTTGACATAGCCCGGCGACTGCACGATCTGCATGTGGCTGTTGTACATGACCGGTGTCATGACAGGGCCGGACGAGTTGCCAAACGCAACAAGGCAGCGCTCGCCCAAGCCTCGGCCCTCGGGGCCGTCGTTGCTATCCGGACGGTTGGCTCGCAGTTCCGCCATTCGCTCACGAAATCCGGCAACTCTCTCCGGGACTCGACCGTTGGGCGGATCGAAGACTGCAGAGGTGCGAAATTCGCCGTCTATGGTAGGCAGGAACATGCCGCGATCGGTCCAGAACAGATCATAGTTACCCACGGGTGGGAGGGCCTCAAGCGCGGGTGCCGGACGGTTGGGATCTAGGGGCTGGTTGTCTTCTTCAACGGCCTGTTGCGCGCTTCTTTCGAGTTGCTGGGCCTCTTCTTCAGTATAAGCTTGCTTCGTGCCTAGTTCCTGCGGTCGCTCGAAGGGCATCACCGTGGCGTTCTTCCAGTTTCCCTGCAGATCTGGGACGCCCCATTCGGTGTACGGAGTTTGGAACTCCTGAGCTAGGCTCGCGCCTGATAGGGAAAGCGCTATGGCGGCTGATAATATCGAAAGCTGCAGTTTCATGCCGTGTCTCCAAATAAAGGTAAATTCTTATATAAATTGTTTAAATTACTGATATTTAATAAATTACTGCTTTCTTTCTAAAGTGCTTGGTCCTAATTATAGATCAGCTTCCTGCAAAGCTGAGTCATGAATTGTGACAAATCCTTGTTGGTCAAACGTCGCCCTGTGGCAGACGGAATTCTTGTAGCAACTTAGGCCTACAGCCCGTCCGCCAAGCGCTGCCAGGGCGCCGCGGCCTCCAGCTGCGAGGCGAGCTGCAGCAGCAACGCATCCCCGCCCCAGGCGGCCGTGAATAGCACGCCAACCGGCAGATTCAGCGCGGTCCGGTGGATCGGCACAGACATAGAAGGCAGGCCGGTCCCGTTGGCGAACGCGGTAAATCCGCTGTATGCCATGAATCGGCTTCCGTACTCCTTCAGGTCTGCACTGTTCATGTCCAGCCAGCCCAATTTCGCGGGCACTTTGCTCAGCACCGGCTGAATGATCATGTCGTAGCGCTGATAGAAACCCCGCATCTGCTGCTCTAGAGCGATGAGGCTGTTCCTAGCCTCGAGATAGGCGTTGGCACTGACACTCTGGCCACGCTTGGCCATGGACAGGGTAGAAGCCTCTACAGGGCATTCATCCAGCTCTAATTGCAGCGCATCGGCTCTACTGCTGACTGACTGGTAGGTGAAGGTATTGATCATGCGCGACATGGCCCTGCTGGCGAGGCTGTGGTCGGCGGGGTGGGTAGCTTCTTCCACGTCGTGACCTAATGATTCACACAGCTCCACCGCCTTTCGTACTGCCAATACGCAGTCTTCATCGACGGCTTCACCCAAGGGGTGATCGAATTGCACGGCGATGCGCAGCTTCGTGCTGGGCTTGCCCGTCTCAGTCAGTGCATCGTAGAAAGAGTCCGGGCTGGCGGGAAGCGGGTAGAGCTGCGGTCCGGTTACTCGAATCACGTCCAGGAATGCGGCGCTGTCGCGGACGCTGCGACTCAGCACATGGCCAACACTCATCCCCGACCATGACTCGTTAAGCGTGTCCCCAACAGTCGTTAGCCCACGGCTGGGCTTCAGCCCAAATAGACCACAGCAGGAGGCGGGGATGCGTATAGACCCTCCACCGTCGCTGGCATGAGCGACTGGCACTATGCCTGCGGCAACTGCGGCAGCGGCACCGCCACTTGAGCCACCGGTAGAGTAGTCCAGATTCCAGGGATTGCGGCAGGGGCCGCAGGCCCGGGCCTCTGTGGTAAGCGTGAGTCCGAACTCGGGCGTATTGGTTTTGCCGAGTATGGGAAGACCGGCCTGGATATAGTCATTGACGATATTGGAGTTCGTGCGCGAGACGTTGTCCTTATACAGTGCGCTACCAAATGTAGTCGCAAGTCCTTTCACCTCGGCGAGGTCTTTAATCAGGAAGGGAATCCCGGCTACTCGGCTGCGATGTTGAAGTTCGGGCTCGTTGTCTATCTGCTCTGCAGCTGATAAACCGCCCGCGAAGCTCTCGTGCACTATCGCGTTGATGAGGGGATTAACTTCCCGCGCGCGATCGATTGCGCAAGTGGTTAACTCGGCGCTCGTGAATTCCTTCTTGCGAATTCCTTCGGCTGCGGCTATGCCATCAAGTTTTGCGTAATCTGAATATTTCAGCATGGTCGGCGAGGGTAGGCAGCCTAAAAGATTTTATCGTCATCGTCATCGGACTGAACGAGTGATAGTCCGCCCGTGTCTTCCTCGTCGGCGATATCTGTCTCGTCAGCGCCTTTGCCTTCGGAGAGTTGAATTCGCAGACGTAGATTATTTTTGGAGTCAGCATTCTTGAGCGCTTCTTCGTAACTAATTTTGCCGCTCTTGAAAAGGTCGTAGAGAGCAGAGTCGAACGTCTTCATGCCTTGCTGCTCACCTTTCTCCATGACTTCTTTGATCTCCATGACCTTGCCCTGCTTGATGAGGTCACAGACTCGCGGCGTGCCTAACAATATTTCAATGGCTGCTGCACGCTTTCCATCAACAGTCGGAATCAGTCGTTGCGAGACGAAACCCTGTAAGTTCAGGGATAGATCCAGGAAGAGCTGCTTGTGCCGCTCTTCTGGAAAGAAGTTAATGATGCGATCGAGTGCCTGATTGGCGTTGTTCGCGTGCAGGGTGGACAAACAGAGGTGTCCAGTCTCCGCAAACGCGAGCGCATGTTCCATGGTCTCTTGGCTGCGTATCTCGCCGATAAGAATTACGTCTGGCGCTTGTCGAAGCGTGTTTTGCAGGGCCTCTTCGTAGCTGTTTGTGTCTACCCCAACCTCGCGTTGGTTGATGATGGATTTCTGATGTGGATGGACGAATTCCACCGGGTCCTCGATGGTAATAATGTGGCCGTCGCTGTTCTTGTTGCGATGGTCGATCAGCGCGGCGAGAGAGGTGGATTTGCCTGAACCGGTGCCGCCTACAAATAGAATGATGCCGTTCTTCTGCATGATTAGATCATTCAGAATCGGGGGCAGCCCTAGTGATGCAGCGCTGGGAATCTCTGTCTTGATGTTACGGGCGACGATCGCAACCTCGCCCCGCTGCTTGAAAATATTTACCCGGAAACGGCCGATGTCAGGGTCGGCGATCGCCAGATTCATTTCTGGGCTCTTCTCAAAGTCCTTAATCTGTTCCGCGTTCATAATCTGATAGGCAATCTTCTTGACCATGCCTTCGGGCAATTTTTTATCAACGAGAGGAGTGAGTTTTCCGAAGGCCTTCATGCTCGGAGGTGCGCCGGTCGTCAGAAACAGGTCGGAGCCTTCCTTCTCGATCATCATTCTTAGTAAGTCGTTAAAACCCATAGTCTTCTTCCTGCGAGCTATTGATGCGAATTATTCTTTCAGAGAGCCTGGCGCTAGAACCTGCCCTCTGTATACCAGCTAACCTCTCTCGCGGAGTTGTCGATCTTGTCTACTACGTCGAGGACTAGCGCGAATAGAGCCATGCGTACCACGACACCATTGTCGGTCTGTCGGAAAATCGCGAGACTAGGATGTAAATTCAGATCGTTGTCTAACTCATTCGCCTCTTCGCGCGAGTCGCGTGGCAGAGGGTGCATGATAACCGTATTCGGTTGGCAGTAGCGGGTATATATTGACTGATTGAGTCGAAAGCGACCGCGATAAATGTCTGCTTCTAGTTTCGTGGTAAAGCGCTCTTCCTGTATACGGGTAAGATACACAGTGTCGTTGTCATTCAGGCCGGCTTCCATGTCTTCTGTCTCGACCACTTTGTGCCCAGCGGCTTTTAACTCGGCGACGATTTCCTCGGGCATCTGGAGTTCAGCAGGCGAGATGAGCTTGAAGGTTATGTTGTTATACAGAAGCAGCAACTGTGAGAGCGAGTGCACGGTTCGGCCATGCTTGAGATCGCCTATCATGGCTATCTTCATGCCATCTATGTGGCGATCGTTAGAGCGCAACTCCTTCTTGATGGTATAGAGGTCGAGTAGCGCCTGTGAGGGATGTTCATTGGGAC
The DNA here is from genome assembly GCA_964352295.1 of uncultured Pseudohongiella sp. Classification (GTDB taxonomy): domain Bacteria; phylum Pseudomonadota; class Gammaproteobacteria; order Pseudomonadales; family Pseudohongiellaceae; genus UBA9145. The sequence goes on from CAYGRR010000007.1 coordinate 49,346, forward strand.
CGTCGCCACCATTGATGACAGGCACCCGACTGGCTTTGGCGAACTCACTAACCGAGTCTACCTGTGGGTGTCGCATGACGATGATGTCGCTGTATCCACTGATGACTCGCGCCGTGTCATAGAGGGATTCGCCTTTGGAGATGGAGGACGTTTTCACATCGGACGTTTCGCGTACCTGTCCGCCCAGGAGGTTGAAGGCGCATCCGAAGCTAACCCTAGTTCGAGTGCTGGGCTCGAAGAACATATTGCCGAGGATCGCTCCCTCCAATACGCGTGTCATTCGCTCTCTGCGTGCATAAGGAGCCATCTTGTCAGCGACTTCGAAGACTCTATCTACGTCCGATCTTTCAAACTGTTTCACGCTGAGAATATGGGAGCCGCGAAATTCCATGTTTTTAATGCTCTTCCTAGGTTAGGAGTCTATGTACTTACAGGCTCTCGTTGTGAGTGTGTGCTCTAGCGAGAACGTGCTGTCTCAATCTGGTGGCATGAATCGGCTAGGCGTTGTGCCAGGTGCGATCAAACCAGAGGAATACTACTACATATGGGCGATTAGAAGGAATTGCTAAGTGCCTGGCGTGACCGACCGAGAAGAAATCTCGCCGTACGCGGACGCTAGAAGTCGCTATAATCGCTCATTCACTGGACTTGCCGGCGGGATTCGGCATTCGAGCGTCGATAAGCAGAGAGTAGGCAGATGTCTGATAGATCAATTTATTGGTACGACTTCGAAACATTCGGCAGAGATCCTCGACGAAATAGGGCCTCTCAGTTCGCCGGCATACGCACGGATGAAGACCTGAATATCATCTCCGAACCCCTGGTGTTCTATTGTGCGCCGGCAGACGACTTCTTGCCCGATCCTATGGCCTGCCTGATTACTGGCATCTCGCCACAGAAGGCATTGAGTGACGGTGTCTGTGAGGCGGAATTTATCAAGCGCATTCATGAGGAGTTCTCGCAGCCCGGCACCTGCGTCGCCGGCTATAACAGCATCCGCTTCGACGACGAGCTAACCCGACAGCTGCTCTATCGAAATTTCTATGACCCCTATGAGCGGGAATGGAAGAACGGCAATTCGCGTTGGGACATCATCGATATGGCACGGCTGTGTGCGGCTACGCGGCCCGAGGGTATCAACTGGCCACAGCGCGAAGACGGCAGCACCAGCTTTAGGCTGGAGCAGCTGACTGCGGAGAACGGCATTGAGCATGCGGCGGCCCACGATGCGTTGTCCGATGTCATCGCGACCATAGAATTCGCGAAGCTAATCCGGCAGAAACAGCCGAAACTGTATGAGTATGTGTATAAGCTGCGGAACAAGCGAGCGGTGCAGTCCGAGATAGACATGGTAACGCGCAAGCCGCTGCTGCATGTCTCTATGATGTATCCTGCCATTCAGGGCTGTTTGGCGCTGGTCATGCCGGTGTGTCCACACCCAACCAACAGTAACGGAATAATCGTCTATGACCTGCGTGAAGACCCGCGATCTTGGTTGTCACTACCCGTAGAGGAAATTCGCGCCAGACTATTCACGCCGCGGGATGAGTTGGAGGAAGGTGTTGAGCGCGTAGGCCTGAAAACGATCCACATCAATAAATGTCCGGTCGTTACTTCGCCGGCGGTCTTATCCAGCGAACGGGCGGCGCAGTACGGTGTTGATAGTGCTAAGAGTAAGAATCATTGGAATACCCTGCAGGCAGACAGGACCATCGCGGCGAAAGTTGCCGATGTGTTCTCCGTGGAGCCGGAATTAAAGGAGAGCGACCCCGATTTCATGATCTACAGCGGCGGGTTCTTTGCAGACACGGATAAGAGTCTGATGGCGATGATTCGTTCGACTTCTCCGGCAGATCTAGCCCGCCTTGACTTGCCTTTCCGAGACCCCAGGCTAGGGACGATGCTTCAGCGCTATCGGGCGCGCAATTACAAAGAGTCTTTGAGCGCAGAGGAGTTAGCAGAATGGAATCTATTCAGGCGTGAGCGCTTGGCTTCTCCTGAGGCGCGCATGGCCTATGAAGAGAGTTACGAGGAGGCAAAAACAAAGGCAGGGGACTCGCGTAAGGAATTGTTCGACAGTCTCGATGAGTATGTCCGTGCGATTACCTCTTTTGACGGGGCCTCTGCGTAGCCGGCGCTACAATAATGCACTCAAAGCAGATAGAATCCGACCGCAACAGCAGGGCAGCACAGCATTCGTCCCTCCAGATTTTAACCTATTGATATTAAAAGCATAAATGGACAAATTCAAAGATATACGGCCCTATCACGATCATGAGATTCGACCAGTCGTAGATCGCCTGATTACCAACCCAGAATTTCTCTCGAGTATCGCCAGTTTCTATTCGCCGAAGTTGTCGCGCCTTTTTCCGGGTGTGATGCGACGGATAGCCCGTGAAAAATTGAAGGGACAGGTTGCCTCGGTGCACGATGTGGCTAGCATGCAAGACATCATCGCCGTGTATATGTACAAGATGATCGAAGATACGACGACGAGCCTGACGCACTCTGGCCTTGAGCATCTAGACGATAAGCGCAGCTACCTCTTCGTGAGTAATCATCGTGACATTACGATGGACCCCGCCTTCGTGAACTATATGTTGTATCACGCGGGCAACCGGACGGTGCAGATTGCCACTGGCGACAATCTTCTTAAAAAACCGTTCGTTTCAGATTTAATGCGCCTGAATAAGAGTTTTATAGTGCAACGCTCATTGAAGGGGCGGGAGCTGCTGCAGGGTTTGACATTGCTTTCCGAGTACATGCATCACTGCATTGAGCAGGGCAGTCATGTATGGATTGCGCAGCGAGAAGGTCGCGCGAAGAACGGCATCGACAAGACGGAGGCGGCGCTACTGAAAATGTTGGCCATGTACCAACGCAAGCAAGCTCTCAGCGAGAGCTTGAAGAAACTGCACATTGTGCCGGTAGCAATCTCCTATGAATATGATGCTTGCGACGTTCTGAAGGCCGAGGAGTTGTTCGCGATCGAATCCACTGGCTCATTCACCAAGAATGAGAAAAGCGATATTCAGAGTATTGTTGCTGGAATGATTGGCTTCAAAGGCGCGGTGCATGTTTCCTTCGGCAGGGAGCTGCAGTATGAAAGCGACGATCCCGATAGCATCGCTGCGAGTATAGACTCACAGATACTGATGAACTACAAACTGCGGGACAGCAACTATATCGCTTACGAGATGTTAAGGGAGAAGGGATTGCTTCCCGATAGGGCGAGTGGCTTGGTGGTCGACATTCCAGAGTTGCTACTCGAGTCTCGAGAGACATTCGCGAAGAGACTGCAGCAGGTCGATGTGAAATTGCATCGCCACTATCTGCTAAGCTACGCAAACCCGGTTATTAGTCGGTACCGCATTCTGCAATCAGCGTAGCTTCTGTAACACTCCATGTAAGCGAGTAGTGAAAACCTCCCTTGTGGTATCGGCCAGTGGTCCAAGTGCGATTGCATAAAGCTCCGCATCCATCGCGTATTTCAGATTCTGTTTCGGGTCGGGCTTGGCCTGACCGAAGCCGCTCTGTAGCTGCTCCAGCTGGATCTTCATTCTTAGCGCCTTGTCCTCGGCAGGAGAATCGGCGTTAGCTCGGATCTCTGCCTCTACGCACAGTTGTCTAAATTTCTCTTCGCATTGCTGGCAGTGTTGCGCAAGCTCTGCTGTGGACTTGCTCGAGAACACGGTGCGTTGCCTCTGCTTCAGCAGATCGTCTGCCTCAGAGTTGCCAGTGTTATCGCCTTGCCTCCAGGCATCGAGGTCGAAGGCCTCTATTGCTTTGGCATAATCGCTGGGAGCGTCCACAACTAGCAATGCCTTCTCGAGGCTAGCCAGCAGGGAAGATTGGTGCACTACATTCTCGATGAGCTGCTGCTGGCGTTTGTCGGGCAGGGCGCGGAACCTTGCATCGATCTGACGCTTCGTCGAGTTAAAGCGCTCTAACAGCCGCTTGCGCTTCGACTTTATGCGGGGGTCAAGCGAGTTTGAAAATTCCTGCGCCAGATCTTGATAGCTAGCTCGAGATTCTCGAAACTCAGAATCGTCCTTGGTGGCGATGGCATCCAGGGTGGCTAGGATCTCGTTGAGGCGTGTCTCTATCTTCTTCAGCTCTTCATTCTGCTCGCCGGCGACGTTATTGCGCTTGTTGAATATGACGTCGCAGGCTGCGCGAAAGTCTTGCCAATACTTCTGATCTTCCCGATAGGAGGTTGGGCCTATGCCCTTCCATTCCTGTTGCAGGCGTTTCGCCTCATTCATGGCTAGTTTATTGTCTTCGTTCTTTGCTAATTCCTGCGCCTGACTAACCAACTCCTGCTTCTGCTTCGCGCTGACCGATAGCTTGCTCTTTCGCAACTTACGCAACTGATTGACGGTGGCATAGTAGCGTTTCTGCAGGCTTTTAATCTTGCTCTGCTCTATTGGGGCGTACTGCTTCCAGCTATTGTCTGACTCGCTGAGCAATTTATTCAGTGCAACCAGATCGGGCTCGTTATCGGCCTCCTGCAATAGCTTGCACTCAGCTTCGAGGGTGTCGCACAATTCGCGGCGTTTCTGGAGGTTGTCGGCCATCAACTGCTTGCGACCTTTGAAATACTCCTTGCAAGGCTCGTAGGCCAGGTCGGAGTGCTGTTTAAACTCCTTCCACAATTGTTCGTTCTGACTTGAGCGGCCGAGGTTTTTCCACTCCTTGTGCATGTTGCTGATACTTTTTGATCGATCGGAGGCATGCATCTTCGATTCTACGAGATGTTGCATCTGCACTATTAATTCTTTCTTCTTCTCGGTGGCGGCGAAGATCTTCCAGTCGCGAAGCTCAATGATCTTTTCTTTGTACACGTTTGACTGCTTAACCAGCTCTGCGCGCACCTGATTGGCAGTGTTGCTAATGTTGCCCTGGATCTTGTCCCAGGATTGAGTCGCGATCTCTGAGTTTCCGGATTCCAGCGCCTCGGCAAGAGTGCTGAGTAATGCCTCGGTCTTGGTTTTTAGCTGTTCCTGGAATTCGGTATTCTTTGCTATCTTCTCAGAGATAGCTTTTTGCACGTCGTCGATCTGAGTGCGCAACTGGGTGTCAGAATCGGCAAGTCGGCTGTGCAGTTTCCGAAGCTGCGAACGGAGTGCAAATAGACGCTCGGTATTCTTGAAACTAAGTTTGGCCGCTTCAGTTTCAGCAGTAGCGAATTCTTCTTTAGGATCCAATGCAGGGGCTGCACTTTTCTCAGCTTGTTCGGTCTTGTTCGGCTTGGATTTTGCTGTCTTCTCAGAGACGGCTTCTGCCTTCTTTGTATCAGAACTGCTAGTGGGACTGGCTACGATGGATTTTTCTTCCAGACGCTCGGTGATTATCTTACTAACGGTTTTATCTTTGCCGGCCACTTTGCCCAAAATCTCTTTCAGGAGATGCGTGTCGTCTATTTTGACTGCGGCAGATTTTCGCACGTGCACGCTGCTAGCGAACAGGCAGAGATCGACGAGGTCTTCATTCTGGGATATCGCCTCTACAGCGAGAGTTCCGATTGTTTTTAGTTTGCTTAGCAGGGCTACCTGCTTAACCCCAGACGCGGATAGCGCCTTGAGTTTCTCGATTCGCTCGCCCTCGCTCTGATTGCTTTCCAGTGTGCCAGCTACGAGTCGACAGATCTGCAGCTGAACACTTTCTTCAGGCTTTCCACCAATACCTTTTAGTTGATCGAGTGTGGTCAAATCAACGATGCGCGCTATGGCGGCGCAGCGAACTGCTTCGTGTTCGTCTTCCTGCGCCACCTTAAAGAGGAATGCTTCAACTCCGGGCTCTTTGATTGCCAGTTTCTCGATGGTAATGAGCCGCTGAGCAGAATCTTGATTTAGCCAGGTATTATCTATGAGGGGGGATGTTGGGGTTGGGGCAGTTGTCATGTACTACGAACCGAAGTTTTTACTAGATTATTGAGTTCAATTAACAGCAAAGTGAATGCGCAAACTGATTTTGACACAAGTGTAGCAGATGTTGTTTCAATCAAAACAGAAAAGAATTCTAATGCAGGCTATTTCCGATAAAATCGCTGGATACTGCGCCACAACTGCTATAATTCGCAGATTAACTAGCGATACCCCATAGAATTTCAAGGACTGTGCTCGATGTTGGCGGACGATATAAAGAAGGATATTCAGTCCACCTATCGCCAACTGTTAGAGTCTCGAGACCTCACGCCGCGTTATGGCCAGCGGCTAATGATCGCCGAGATCGCAAAGGCCCTCGCTACCATCGACGACGATGACGCTGAGCCACCGATCTGTGTCGTGGAGGCCGGCACCGGTACCGGTAAGACCATGGCCTATGTGCTGGCGGTGCTGCCGCTCGCCATGGCGCTCGACTATAAAGTAGTGATAGCCACCGCCACTGTTGCCTTGCAGGAGCAGGTTGTGCTCAAGGACCTGCCCGAGATTCTAGAGGGCTCCGATCTTCGATTTAGTTTTTCCTTGGCGAAGGGTAGGGGGCGCTATCTGTGTCTCGCAAAGCTGGATATGCTGCTTAGAGGCAATGACAGCATGCAGGCGATGATGGACCTGTACGGCGAAGAGTTGGATGACCCGGCAGATGGGGATCATGCACTCTACGAGAAAATGCTGGAGCAGCTCAGTACGGGTAATTGGAAGGGTGATCGAGACGATTGGGAAAGCGCTCTAAGCGACACCGACTGGAAGCCGGTTACTGTAGACAATGCTCAATGCATGGGGCCCAAGTGTAGTCATTTTCGAAACTGTTGCTTCTATCAGGCTAGGGATTCCATGGACAAGGCTGACTGTATTGTTAGCAACCACGATCTGGTCCTGTCCGATTTGGCGTTAGGCGGCGGGGTCATCCTGCCAGAGCCGGAGAAGTGCATCTATATATTCGATGAGGCACATCACCTGCCCCTTAAGAGTAATAATCATTTTTCTGCGACTACCCGAATCAAGGCGACTACTACCTGGTTAGAGCGCGCCGATACATTGACACTACGCTTGCAGAAAGACGAGTTCATCGATGAGACTACGCAGAAGTCACTGAAACGATTGTTCGTCGACACACGCGAACAGCTCGATCATGCCTGGTTGATGTTGGAACAGATCCTCGAGTCGATAGATCAGGCGGACAGCTACGACAATAGAATTCAGCATGCTTTCGCCATGGGAGTCGTGCCCGAGGAGGTGCAAAGCCTTGCCGTTAATCTTGCGAATCTTTTCGCGCGACTAGCTTCTTCTTTTCAGAGTATTAGCGATGACTTGAAGGAGGCGATGGAAGATGGGGCTGACGTAAAACGCAGGCAGCTAGCCGAGCAATGGTTTCCGCTTATTGGTTCGCAGCAGAAACGCGCCGAATCGAATCTGGGTCTGTGGTTAAGCTACGCGGCGATAGACCCGAGCGGAAAGGCGCCGATAGCGAGATGGCTTAGCTACAACAGCAATGAAAATTTCGTGGACATCGGTCTGTCATCGAGCCCGGTGCTCGCTGCGGACAATCTGCAGCAGCGACTCTGGGCAAACTGTGCCGGCGCCGTGCTCACGTCTGCTACCCTCTCGTCGCTAGGTAATTTCGATATGCTGCGGATGCGCGCAGGCTTGCCCGATCATACTCACTACCTAAGTATTCTAAGCCCCTTCGACTTCGCGAATTCTGCCAGTCTGGTCATTCCGAAGATGCACTGCGAGCCATCAGACTCCCAAAAGCACACGGATTACATCGTGAAGGCAATTCCTGAAGTAGTGGATAGGTACGGTGCTTCGCTAATGCTATTTTCGAGTCGCAGACAAATGCAGGATGTTATGCAGCTCCTGCCCCCTGAGTGGCGCGACCTTATCCTGTGTCAGGATGATTTCCAGAAATCTCAGTTGATAAAGTTTCATAAGCAAAGAGTGGATAAGGGTGAGGGAAGTCTGATCTTCGGCCTGTCTAGTTTCGCCGAGGGCGTCGACCTGCCTGGAAAGTACTGCACGCACGTATTGATCGCCAAGATCCCTTTTGCGGTACCGAATGACCCTATCGAGATGACGCTCTCGGAGTGGATCGAACAACAGGGCCTCAACTCCTTCATGACCCTGGCAGTACCCGATGCGGCATTCAGGCTCGTTCAGGCAAGCGGAAGGTTGTTACGCAGTGAATCGGATACGGGAAAGATTACGCTCTTCGATGAGCGCATTGTGAGTAAGCGTTACGGAAAGACGATTTTGGATTCCATGCCGCCCTACAGGCGCGAAATATTCCTGGAGCAGGGGAGCGACTAGCCCGCGACGGGCAGCGGGGAATGCTAGACACGCAGCGATCTTCTTGCAGACCTTATTTACGGTTGTTGATTATGTATCCCGAGATGCCGCCCAGCACTATACCGACGACGCTGGAGGCGAGCACATTGTCGAGTAATGGCCCAAGGCCCAGCCCGATCACGATGAGGCCCGTAGTTATACAGAGGGCGTAAGTCCCTCGCTCTGCGATTTTTTTGGCTTTTTTCTTTGACATGGCAGCTCCAGGTTTCGCTGATTTGCCTGTTAGTTTGCTCGACTCACGGAATAGATTAAGGTGCTGCGACTGCTGAACTGTTCCGGGCTGACAGCCGTGTTGCCGATACGATCCATCACCTCCTGACCCTCGACGACATTGCCTATTACGGTGTATTTGCCGGTAAGCCATGGGGCGCTCGTTAGGCTGATGAAAAATTCCGGACCATTGCTATCCGGGCCCGAATTCGCCAGAGCGACCGTGCCACGCACTATGGCGCGGCTCTGCAGAGACTCATCGTAACGATAGCCCTGATTCTCATAGACAGCCTTTACGCTGAGGCTCTTCAGATTATCCAGAATCTGATACTGATTGCTTAACGCGGCATCTATCGTCGTGATGTTTCGTCGCCGGTAAAGCGGAGTCAGGATTTCTTCATGTAGATCGGCTTTCGACTCGATGTTGAGTGCATCGGCAAAGCTGCCATCGGGGTTTAGCGCGGCGATTCGATCGAGGCCGAGAGAATTGGCGTTGATCTCGTCATCGAGAAGACTCAGCTGCAGTCCGAGGGGATTATAGGCAGGGCTGCCGGCCTGAATAACGAAACCCGGCACCACGCGGTGAAAGCGCATGCCGTTGTAATACCGCACTTGAATAGGCTCGCCTGTTTCCTGCTGCGTAAATTCCTTCTCGCCTTCAGCCAAGGCAATAAAATTCGCTACGTTTCGTGGCGCCTCCAGCGGGAAGAGTTCCAGATAGATCTCGCCCTGGGAGGTACTAACTCGAATTAGCGGGTTCTGCGGGTTTTCCATGGCTAGCAGCGCCGTGGTCGTGTCGGCGAGTGCAGAATACGCAGGCGCAAACAGAATCAGGATGAATACGAGTAGCTTAGGGAGAGGGATTCGAGGCATGGCAGACTACTGTAACAGATGATGATCGGCAGGAAGGTTTTTTGAAATCCAGATCGCTAGTTTGTGGCGCATATTGAGTACATTCTCATCCGACGTAGCGAGGGGTTGGATGACGGCATCTTTGACGAGTAACAGATAGATCGCTCGCACCTTTATATCGGCGTGATCCATGCTTTCGAACTTTCCAGCGCCGCGTGCTTCGAAATAGCGCGAGCCTACCCTTATAGCTTCTTTCAGCAACTCGCTCTCGTTCTTGATTTTCTTCATGGCTTGCTATCCCAATCGATGCAAAGATTGTAGGGCGAAAGCGACCGTGCATGCAATACGGCTGGGTAATGCGACCCGAGCAGGGCGCAGGTAGATTAAGTAGGGCAGATCGCTAAGGTTGTTGATAGCGGGCTAGCTCATCCGGCGTGTCGATATCTTGCAGTATGCCCGGGTCCGTGACGTGCAGCTCTCTCACTGCCTCAGGATGCATGCGAGTGAGCTTTCTGCCTCCGCTATCGCCCTGTAGCGCCGCGAGTTCGGCGAAGAAACTGCTGCCGAACGCGACGGGATTGCCTACTCTGGATTCGAAGATGGGGGTAACGATAGTCTCCTGGGTGAGCTGTTGGGAGATCTGCCTGTAGGTGGCCGCCTCGATAAACGGCATATCGGCTAGGCAGACCAAGCAGCCAGCCCATTGGGGAATAGTTTGGGAGGCATAGGCCAGAGTCGCACCCATACCGAGATCGGCATGTTGAAAACTCAATATCGTGGTGTCTGGTGCTAGCGCTTGAAGTTGCGGTGCCAGTTCTGGGCGAGTAATGATTAGCAGCTCGCCGAGTCCCTCGCCAATTCGCTCTACAGTCTGTTGAAAAACCGTTTTGCCATTAGCCAATTCGGCGAGCAGCTTGCTGCCGCCGAAGCGGCTGCTGTAACCCGCCGCTAAAACGATGGCGCCTATGGGCTTGGTCATATCTGCTGCGAAGCTGCCGCGTACATTCGCAAGTTCGGAGGTTTAGTGAAGCGTCTTCGTGGACTTGCGGATGGGATCGATCTCATGCTGGCTTATTTCGACCACGAAGCTTTCTCTGTCCTGCTGGGCCAGTTGAGATTCGACTGCGCTGGTCGCTGCCCTAAGCTCGCTCTTGGCGATCTGTTCCGGCGTTTCTATATGCGCGGCGGCAAGTGCTTCTAGCTCTTCCTGGGCCTCGTTTCGAGACTCTATCTGCGCCTTAATCTGATCGCTTAGATGACGGCGCAGTCTATTAACCACGCTGGTCATTACCTCGATGGTCTGACTAAGCTGGTCCAGTGTGACCAGAGTGCGTTCCGGGTCATCGTCGGCGTACTTTTTATCGCTCATGTGTGCTCCATTTGGCGCCGGCTCAACGAGCGTGCGCTAAACCCTAATGCTTAGACCTTAATCCCAGGACAACGCACCGCCAGTTTGGTACTCGATGACGCGGGTTTCGAAGAAGTTCTTCTCCTTGCGCAGATCCATTATCTCCGACATCCAAGGGAATGGATTCTGCACGCCAGCAAATTGCTCCGGCAGGCCTATCTGAATGAGTCTTCGATTCGCGATGAACTGTAGATACTCTTCCATCATCGCTGCGTTCATGCCGAGTACGCCGCGTGGCATCGTGTCTCTCGCGTATTCGATCTCCAAGGCTGTGGCCTGCAGAATCATCTGGGTAGATTGCTCTTTCATCTCATCCGTCCACAGATGAGGATTCTCCAATTTGATCTGGTTGATCATGTCGATGCCGAAGTTGAGATGCATCGATTCGTCACGAAGGATGTATTGGAACTGCTCTGAGGTTCCTGTCATCTTATTGCGTCGGCCCATGGAGAGTATCTGGGTGAAACCGCAGTAGAAGAATATTCCCTCTAGGCAGCAGTAGAACGCGATCAGATTCTTAAGCAGGGCCTGATCGTTCTCAGTAGTTCCCGTATTGAATTGCGGATCACTTAGCTCCTGGGTGTACTTAAGACCCCAAGAAGCCTTCTTCGCTACCGAGGGAACCTCGTGATACATATTGAATATTTCGCCCTCGTCCATGGAGAGGGACTCGATGCAGTATTGATAGGCGTGGGTATGGATGGCCTCTTCGAACGCCTGGCGCAGAATGTATTGACGACACTCTGGATTGGTAATCAGACGATAGACTGCTAACACGAGGTTGTTGGCGACCAGGGAGTCGGCTGTAGAGAAGAAACCGAGGTTACGCTTGACGATCAGGCGTTCGTCATCGGTCAATCCATTTGGCGTCTTCCACAGGCCGATGTCAGCCGTCATATTTATTTCTTGCGGCATCCAGTGGTTTGCACAACCATCAAGGTATTTCTGCCAGGCCCAGTCGTATTTAAAGGGAACCAATTGATTCAGGTCGGCGCGGCAATTAATCATGCGCTTGTCATCTACCGCAACGCGGTTAGCGGAACCTTCGAGTTCATCCAGCCCCACTTCGACATTGAGTTCTTCCAACTCCTCGATAGCCTGTTGCAGAGTCTCTGCGTTCTGCTGCTCTTCGGCAGCGTCGAGATTCGACTGGAAGTTTGCGACTTGCTCTCGCGGACTCATGGCAGGTGCTGGGACCTCGATGGCCGGCGCTCGGTTAACTTTTTCGGTTTTCGCAGGCGCAGCGGCGGCTTTGACGAGTGGCGCCGCGCCGTCCTCCTGCTCGAATTCATCCCATGACAGCATAATTATTCCTCAATCTTATTATCTTACTTTATCTGGTAGTACGTGCTCGCGAGTCCGCCAACACGATGCTTGGCGCGGGCCGGGCCCGCGCACGCTATCTTACTGACACGCCTCGCAATCAGGGTCGTCAAGCGAGCAGGCCATAGGTACCGGGGCCGCTCCACCGCTAGAGACTTTGTTCAGGCTGTTGTCTGACACCGTAGACTTCTCGGTCGTGGTTGCCGCTAGTGCGCGTAAATAATAGGTAGTCTTCAAGCCGCGTAGCCAAGCCATGCGGTAGGTGACATCGAGTTTCTTGCCGCTCGCGCCAGCCACATAGAGATTGAGAGACTGTGCCTGATCGATCCACTTCTGGCGACGGCTCGCGGCATCGACCAACCAGCGTGGTTCCACCTCGAAGGCTGTGGCATAGATGTGCTTGATATCATCGGGCACTCTATCGATTTTCTGCACGCTGCCTTCGTAGTATTTGAGATCGTTAACCATCACGCTGTCCCAAAGATTCGCCGCCTTCAAATCGCGAACGAGGAAGGGGTTTACAACAGTGAATTCACCAGACAGGTTCGATTTCACATACAAGTTTTGATAGGTCGGCTCGATAGATTGCGATACTCCGCTGATGTTAGCGATAGTAGCGGTCGGCGCGATGGCCAATACGTTCGAGTTACGCATGCCGGTTTGCTGAATGCGTGCTCGCAGGCTGTCCCAGTCGAGACGCTGATCCATGTTGACGTCTAGGTAGTCTTCGCCGCGCTCTTCCTGAAGCAGCTTAAGCGAATCGATCGGCAGCTTGCCCTGATCCCACAAAGAGCCTTCGAACGATTCATAGCGGCCACGCTCTTCGGCGAGATCGGTAGAGGCCTGTATAGCGTGATAGCTAATCATCTCCATGGAGACGTCGGCAAATTCTACAGCCTCATCGGAGGAGTAGGGGATGCGCTGAACGTAGAGTGCATCTTGAAAGCCCATGATGCCCATGCCGATGGGGCGATGCTTAAGATTCGAGTTCTTCGCCTGGGGCACGGAGTAGTAATTGATGTCGATGACGTTATCGAGCATGCGCACGGCTGTCTTGATCGTTGACTTCAGCTTCTCCTGATCCAGGCCAGACTCCGACACGTGGTTCATCAGATTCACTGAGCCGAGGTTGCAGACAGCGATTTCGTCTTTATTCGTATTCAGCGTAATCTCTGTGCAGAGATTCGAAGAATGTATCGTGCCGACGTGTTGCTGCGGAGAGCGCACGTTGCAGGTGTCTTTGAAGGTGATCCAAGGGTGTCCAGTTTCGAACAACATCGAAATCATCTTGCGCCACAAATCGCCAGCCTTGATAGTCTTGTAGACTTCAATCTCACCAGCCATCGCCTTGCGCTCATATTCGACATAGGCCTCTTCGAAGGCTCTGCCGTGCAGGTCGTGCAAGTCGGGAACATTGTTCGGAGAGAACAGCGTCCAGCTCTGCTCGTTAAACACACGCTTCATGAAGAGGTCGGGTATCCAATTTGCAGTGTTCATGTCGTGGGCACGTCGCCGCTCGTCACCGGTGTTCTTGCGCAGCTCGAGGAATTCCTCGATATCAAGGTGCCAAGTCTCCAGATAGGAGCAGACGGCTCCCTTGCGTTTGCCGCCTTGGTTTACTGCTACTGCGGTATCGTTCACAACCTTAAGGAATGGAACGATGCCCTGAGATTTGCCATTGGTTCCCTTGATGTGCGCGCCTAATGCACGTACTGGAGTCCAATCGTTGCCGAGTCCGCCAGCCCATTTAGAGAGCATGGCGTTGTCTCGTATAGCCGAGTAGATGCCGTGCAGATCGTCTGGCACTGTAGTGAGGAAGCAAGACGAGAGTTGAGGACGCAGTGTGCCGGAATTAAATAGCTGTGGAGTCGACACCATGTAATCGAAGCTAGAAATCAGATTATAGAATTCGATCGCTCGCTCTTCTCGATTCTCTTCGTTGGTCGCTAGCCCCATTGCCACGCGCATGAAAAATACCTGCGGCAACTCGAAACGCGTGTCATTGCTGTGGATGAAGTAGCGGTCGTAGAGCGTTTGCAGGCCGAGGTAGGTAAACTGCATGTCGCGATCTGCCTGCAGAGCCTCGCCAAGAATTTCCAAGTCGTACTCGAGCAGGTGAGGAGAGATCAGACCTAGCTCTACGCCTTTTTCTATATAGGGCTTTAAAGTGGCAGCGTAGCGGTAATGCATCTCCGACTGTGTGGCGGCTTCTGCGATTCCAAGAAAGCCGAGAGCCTCTGCACGAATCGTATCCATGAGCAGGCGTGCGGTAACGTAGGAGTAGTTAGGGTCCTTCTCAACCATAGTGCGAGCGGTCATCACCAGCGAGGTGCGAACGTCTTCCATTTTTACGCCAGGGTATAAGTTCTTTAGTGTTTCTGAGTAGATGGCCTCGGCTGAGACATCTTCCAGCCCCTCGCAGGCTTCATTGATGACAGTGCGCAGGCGCTGTGTATCTAGAGGGCCTTTTTCACCACTATCTAGAGTAACGATGATCGCGTCTTGGCTTGGTTTTGCCTCTTCGATCTTTTGTTCGCGCATGCGAGCGTGTTCGGCACGGTAAATAACATAGCTTCTAGCTATCTTGTGCTCTCCGCTGCGCATTAATGCGAGTTCAACCTGATCCTGAATGTCTTCGATGTGAATCGTGCCGCCAGATGGCATGCGGCGACGGAAAATTTCGGTTATCTGGCGGCCTAGCTGCTGCACCGATTCGTGGATGCGTGAAGAGGCAGCCGCGTTACCGCCCTCGACGGCTAGATAAGCCTTGGTAATGGCGACCGAGATCTTGGATTCGTTGTAACTAACAACGGCGCCGTTGCGCTTGATAACGCGTAACTGGCCTGGCGCTGTAGCTGAGAGGGAAGTCGGTTCGTTGCTGGCTTTGGTGGCGGGGGAGGCAGGTTTAGCTGCTGTCTGGACATCTGTTTGCATTGTTAGCTCCGAAATTTGTGTCTACTGCTAAGTATTCTTGAGCAGCCGCATTATTGTTGTAATTGGCTCAAACTCGCTAAGCGCCTTTAAAAAGTTTGCTGCTTTAAGTCCTGCCGCCTACCAATCAAGGGGAAAAGAATCCCGTCTGGCCAGATTTGGCAGCGAAATCGTTACAAACTGATCTCGTGGCCGAAAATTGCTAAGCCATATACTATATATTGTGTTTTTGCGGCTGGACTTTAGTAGTTTTTTGATTTTCTTTGGGAACTCAAAAAATTAGTCCGAGTACAGGACCGAAAAGTCCTTTGTGATCAAGCGCTTTTATTATTATTGGGAAGTAAAACATCGCTTACCGCCCAGCAGTGCAATAATTTTTAGTAGTATCTCTTAGAGATTCAAGCCCTTGATTTACGCTTAACTAATACAATATATAGACAAGCTATAAATCGAAGGCACAAGATAATGCGCTTGCAGCCTGAATGCAAGAGATTTCGCTGTGAGTAATATGTGGGTAAATTGTGAGTAGGCTGTTGTTGTTACTAGGAAAAAGCTGACGGCGAGCGTGACCAGAAATGGGCGGAATGTCAGCGCCAGTTTGGAGCGGTAAATAGCTAGGAATACGTGCCAAATCAGTCGATTGTCCCAATGTTGTGCACCACTACATATAGTGGTGCACAAAAAGCACAAAAAACCACAAATTTAGTGAGTTAGCAGAAACTCGATGAGCGCTTTTTGGGAATGCATGCGATTCTCCGCCTCGTCCCAGACCACGCTGTCCGGTGCATCGAGTATCGACGCGCTGACTTCTTCTCCCCGATGCGCCGGTAGGCAATGCATGAACAGGGCATCGCGATTGGCAAGCGCCATAAGCTGCTCGTCTACCTGATAGCCGGCGAAACGCGCAACACGTTGATTCTGCTCTTCTTCCTGGCCCATCGAGGCCCATACATCGGTCACGACGAGATCGGCACCCTGTGCGGCTAGCTTCGGGTCGCTCCCTAACTGAATACGCTTACTGTGCTTGCTGACTAACTCGGCTTTGGGCGCGAAGCCTTCGGGGCTGGCGATGTTGAGCTGAAAATCGAACTTGTCTGCGGCGTTGATGTAGGAGTTGCACATATTATTGCCATCGCCTATCCAGGCGACCGTCTTGCCGGCTATGCTGCCTCGGTGTTCAACATAGGTCTGTACATCGGCGAGCAGCTGGCAGGGGTGGAAGTCATCGGTCAGCGCATTGATCACAGGCACGGCCGAGTATTCAGCGAAGCGCACGAGCTTCTCGTGCTCGAAGGTGCGAATGGCTACACAATCGACCATGCCGGCCAGCACGCGCGCGCTATCTTCAATGGGCTCGCCTCTGCCTAGCTGAGAATCTGCATTGGCTAGGAACACGGTTGAGCCGTCTAACTGATTCATAGCAACTTCGAAGGCGAGGCGGGTTCGTGTCGACGCTTTCTCGAATATCAGCGCGAGTGTCTTGCGTGACTGCGCGATCCCCAGCTCGGGATTCTTCTTCAGCTCGCCAGCACGCCGAATGATATGATTCAATTCATCGCTGCTCAGGTCCTGCAGGGTTAAAAAATGTTTTACACTCATCGATAGATTCTGCTCAGTAACGTGATTGAGGCCTCTGGATTCAGATACTGGTCGCAAAACCCCTTGGGGCATTGAATTCGCAGAGCCATAAACTAAAAAAGGCAGCTTTCGCCACCCGTTGAATGGTCGCATTTTAACCACAACTGCGCGGCGGAGCAATTACCCTTGGAGCCAGGTTTGGATAATCGAAGCGCTAGAGAAAACAAGCGATGAACCCGGTCGAGCTCAAGCTCTTCTCCAGCCGTGTGTCATCGATCTGCGACGAGATGGGCACTGTACTGCGGCGCACAGCCTTCTCGCCCAATATTAAGGATCGCCTGGATTTCTCCTGTGCCCTGTTCTCCGCCGAAGGCAAGCTCTTCGCGCAGGCGGCCCATATTCCTGTGCATCTGGGAAGCATGGCATTTGCTATGGCGTCGATTACGGAGAATAGACCCTGGCGCGACGGCGATATGCTGGTGCTCAACGATCCCTATCTAGGTGGCACCCACCTGCCGGATGTCACCCTGGTCTCGCCGGTTTTTATCGAACGCGGTGAGCGTCTAATAGGCTTTGTGGCAAACCGGGCGCACCACGCAAACATTGGCTGCGACACGCCGGGCTCGATGCCGATCTCATCAAGCCTGGAGGAAGAAGGCTTGCTGATTCCTCCAACCCTGCTATTTGCATCGGGAGAACTGCAGCGCACGACGCTCAAGCTATTGCAGATGGCGGGGGAATCGCTAGCGGGGGACTTCGCCGCGCAGGCTGGTGCGAATTGGCTGGGCGTTCAGCGGCTACAAGCTCTACTGGAGACCATGAGCTGTGCAGAATACGAGCAGGGCATGGAGGAGTTGAACGACTATGCCGATCGCATTACCGCCAGCGCCATCGCGGAGCTGAAAACCGGCGAATACAGCTTTGTCGACTATCTGGACGATGACGGCTGTGGGCAGTCCAATATCAAGTTGGCCCTGACGCTGAGTATTAGGCCAGATCATCTGCTATTGGATTTCCGCGAGAGCGCAGCGCAGGTTGCGGGCAACCTGAATTGCCCCGAGTCGGTAGTCGCGGCGGCGGCGTTCTATTGCATTCGCTGCCTCTTGCCGGGAGACCCGCCGGCCTGCGAAGGCTTGTTTCGACGCATCCTATTGAAGACAAGAAAGGGTTCAATTCTCAATGCGAATCGACCTGCCGCTGTAGCCGCCGGCAACGTCGAGACATCCAGCCGTCTCGTGGACCTAGTCTTCGGTGCCCTGGCGAAGGCGCTGCCCGAGAGAGTGCCAGCCGCGAGCCAGGGAACTATGAACAACGTGGCGATGGGGCGTATCGACAGTGCGACGGGTGCGCGTTGGGACTATTACGAGACGCTTGCAGGCGGCAGCGGTGCAGGGCCAAAGACAGCAGGTCGCGATGCCGTACACAGTCATATGACAAATACCCTGAACACACCGATCGAGAGTTTGGAAATGCATTATCCGCTGCGTGTGCATCGCTATGCAGTGCGCGCCGGCAGCGGCGGTGAAGGTAGGCATGGCGGTGGCGCGGGTATAGTTCGCGAGTACGAGTTCCTCGAGGAGGCGCAGCTAAGCCTGCTCACGGAGAGGCGCTCGGTTTCCCCCTGGGGGCTGAACGAGGGAGGCGAGGGACTTCGCGGCAAGAATTCGCTGAATGGCGAGGCGCTGCCGGGGAAGTGCTCCCTTCGGGTTAAGAGGGGCGACAGATTATTGATAGAAACGCCAGGTGGCGGCGGCTGGGGAAAGCCAGTGGCTTGAAATCTCGCAACGGGTCGCCATCTTCTTCTCCAGGCAGACAGTAAGCCAGGGGAATAGACCGTTAGCCGGATAGCGATACTGACAAAATGCTGTAGCCGCGGTAAACTCTCGCGCTCGCAAGCGCTCCTAGGGCTAAGCGCTGGGCAACTACTTAACAGAGATACATGAGGCAGAACTAATGAGCATTGAAGAAACCATCAAGGAGCAGATCAGTTCCAACAGCATTCTGCTTTACATGAAGGGTAACCCCGAGCAGCCGCAGTGTGGTTTCTCCTCTCAGGCAACTCAATTGTTGATGTCATGCGGAAAGCGCTTCGCTTACGTAGATATTCTAGCTAATCCCGATGTGCGAGCTACGCTGCCGTCCATCTCGAACTGGCCAACCTTTCCTCAGCTGTTCGTAAAGGGCGAGCTCGTGGGTGGATGTGACATCATTACAGAGATGCACGAGAAGGGTGAGCTACAGGCGCTAGTCAATACCGTGGAAGACGACGCCTAGTTTCCACGCGTCGAATTTCTAGCGGCGAATTTCACAACAGCTCGCGCTGGCCCTGCTGCTTGCTTATCAAGCAGCATTCTTCTAGCGAAGGGGCCAGCCGCCGAGTTCCTGCCATCTATTCACGATCTGACAGTAAAGCTCCGCAGTCTTCTGGGCGTCGTAACGGGCCGAGTGTGCCTCGTCGTTGTCAAATTCAATTCCCGCCGTCTCGCAGGCTCGCGCCAGCACAGTCTGACCGTAGGCTAGTCCGCTCAGTGTGGCCGTGTCGAAACAAGAGAACGGATGAAACGGATTTCGCTTCAGGTTATGTCTCTCGCTGGCCGCATTGATGAATCCGAGATCGAAGTGTGCGTTGTGACCAACCAATATAGCTCGCTTGCAGTGCTTCGCCTTTAGCGCGTCGCGAACCATGCCAAACATCGTCTGCATAACTTCCCTCTCCGGGCGCGCAACACGAAGCGGATGGAAGGGGTCTATCCCCGTAAACTTAAGCGCGGCTTCCTCCAGCTTCAAGCCCTCATAGGGGATTATGCGATGGAAGTAGGTCTGTTCTATGTCGAGCAAGCCCTTGTCATCCATGCCGAGGATCACGGCGGATAGTTCGAGTATCGCATCAGTCTTGGAGTTGAAGCCGCCTGTCTCGATGTCGACTACAACCGGTAGGAAAGTGCGAAATCGATTCGCGAGTAGATAGCTCGATTCGTCATCCGATTCAGCATCGCTCATCGTGTCACCTCAGAGGCGGACCAGGAGATGGGCTCGTTTGCGCGAAGTGGTACAACGCTGCCACTACCTAATGAGAATTGTGATGGTACTGTGCTAGAAGTTTTTCTGAGCGAAATATGGGTCTGGTTGCGGGGAAGACGGTAGAAATCGGCGCCAAAGAAGCTGGCGAATCCCTCGAGCTTGTCGAGGGCATTCTCCGCTTCGAATACCTCGGCATAGAGTTCCAGCGCCGCGTGTGCGGAGTAGATGCCAGCGCAGCCGCAGGAGGTTTCCTTGGTTTCTATCGAGTGCGGTGCGGAGTCCGTGCCTAGGAAAAACTTGGGGCTTCCACTCGTCGCCGCATCGATCAGGGCGCGTTGATGGCTCTCTCTCTTTAGAATGGGAAGACAATAAAAATGTGGCCTGACTCCCCCTGCTAGCAGCGCGTTGCGATTCAGCAATAGATGATGCGGCGTGATCGTAGCGGCCACGTTAGCGCCTTGCTCACCTACATACTGTACCGCGTCTCTCGTCGTGATGTGTTCGAGGACAACTCTGAGCTCAGGGAATTTTTGCAGCAATGGGTCGAGCACGGTATCGATAAAGACGCGCTCCCTGTCGAAAATATCGACTCCGCTGTTGGTCACCTCGCCATGGACAAGCAACGGGAGGCCGACCTCTGCCATCTTCTCGATGGCCGGATAGACACATTCTAGTTCGGCGACGCCGCTCTCGGAGTTGGTAGTTGCACCCGCGGGGTAGAACTTAATTCCATGAACACAGTCGTCATCCTCCGCTTGCTGCACTTGTGCTGCATCTAGCTGATCGGTGAGGTAGAGGGTCATAAGCGGTTCGAAACTGCGGCCTTCGGGCACACAGGAAAGGATTCGCTGCCGATACTCAAGCGCCTGTGCAACCGTGCGTACCGGAGGCTTGAGGTTGGGCATGACGATTGCTCGGGCGAAGACCCTCGCGGTATGGGCGACTGTGGTCTTGAGAGCTTCGCCGTCTCGCAGATGTAAATGCCAGTCATCGGGCTGGGTAATTTGGAGGGTCGTGGGGTTCATTAATACGTGCTTCTGTGTCTGCGCTGGCGATATTGCTGCGCTATTGTAACGGAATTAGGCAGGCAGCTGAATTGCCTATTTGCCTTGCTTGCGAATAAGCGCTGGCATTATTTTAGAATTGACGCGTTGCTAGTGATAGGGGCTAGTGGTTGGTGCTAGAATACGCGTCTTTTTCGTGTCAGGGCTCGAATTGTCCAGCCACGGTGTGTCTGCAAACTGTTTTTGATCCCAGTAGTGACGTGCAGGCTATCTAGGGGTGCTTTCACAGTTAGTTTGTTCTGGTTACTAGCCAGAGATTAGAGAGGTTTGGAGTTACGTTATGTCAGATATAAACAAAGTGGTTTTAGCTTATTCCGGAGGTCTAGATACCTCGGTTATCGCGAAATGGTTGCAGCAGACCTACGACTGCGAGGTCGTGACATTTACGGCTGACATCGGTCAGGGGGAAGAGGTCGAGCCCGCGCGTGCGAAAGCGCAGGCAATGGGTATTAAGGAAATCTATATCGAGGATCTCCGTGAAGAGTTCGTGCGTGACTATGTGAATCCTATGTTTCGAGCGAACGCGGTGTACGAGGGCGAGTATCTGTTGGGCACATCCATCGCTCGCCCACTGATAGCGAAACGGCTTGTGGAGATCGCCGCTGAGACAGGCGCCGATGCCATCTCTCATGGCGCGACTGGCAAGGGAAATGATCAGGTTCGATTCGAACTCGGCGCCTATGCGCTTAGCCCGGGCATAAAGGTTATCGCCCCGTGGCGCGAGTGGGACCTGACATCGCGCGATAAATTGCTGACCTATTGTGCCCAGAACAACATCTCCGTCGAGAAGAAGCGCGGAACGAAGTCGCCGTATTCCATGGATGCGAATCTGCTGCATATCTCCTATGAGGGTGACGTTCTGGAAGACCCAGGCGCTGAGCCGGAAGAAGATATGTGGCTCTGGTCGGTTTCCCCGGAAGCTGCCCCAGACGCGCCAACCTATATCGAGTTGGAATACGAACGTGGCGATATCGTGGGAATAGACGGCGAGAGGAAGTCGCCGGCGTCGGTGTTGGCGCAACTCAATCGTGTCGGCGGCGCAAACGGCATTGGCCGAGCAGATATCGTTGAGAACCGCTACGTCGGTATGAAGTCTCGAGGCTGCTACGAGACGCCTGGCGGCACCATCATGCTCAAGGGTCATCGCGCGATCGAGTCGCTGACTCTGGATCGTGAGCTTGCGCATCTGAAAGATGATCTGATGCCGCGCTATGCCTCTCTAGTCTACAACGGCTATTGGTTCTCTCCGGAGCGAATTGCTCTGCAGACTCTCATCGATGAGTCGCAGAAATTCGTGAACGGAACCGTCAGGCTCAAGCTCTACAAAGGTAATGTGATTGTCGTGGGCAGAGAGTCTTCGGATTCGTTGTTCGATGAAAATATCGCGACCTTCGAAGACGATGCCGGTGCCTACCATCAGGGCGATGCAGAGGGCTTCATCAAGTTGAACGCACTGCGCCTTCGAATCGCCGCACAGAAGGGCAGGTTGTAGGTAGCGTTAGGCTGCTCAGGAACCGATCTACTCGGCGTAGACCTTCTTGCGAAACTCGCAGAGGTCTTCGATCACGCAGGCTCCACAGCGGGGCTTGCGTGCCAGGCAGACATAGCGGCCATGCAGTATTAGCCAGTGATGGGCATCGAGCAGGAATTCTTCCGGTACTAGCCGTATTAGCCGCTTCTCCACTTCCAAAACATTCTTACCCGGCGCTATGCCAGTGCGATTCGATACTCTGAATATGTGTGTATCGACCGCCATAGCGATCTGGCGAAACGCCGTGTTTAGCACTACATTGGCCGTCTTTCTGCCAACACCTGGCAGCGCCTCCAGCGCTTCCCGATTGTCGGGTACTACTGATCCATAGTCTCTCGCTAGTATCTCACAGGTCTTTATCACATTGACTGCTTTGGTGTTGAACAGCCCGATTGTCTTAATGTATTTTTTCAAGCCGCTTACACCGAGCGCGAATATCTGCTCGGGTGTATTCGCTATCGCGTAGAGCTTCTCTGTCGCCTTGTTGACGCTAATATCTGTTGCCTGCGCAGAAAGAATCACAGAGATTAAGAGTTCGAAGGTACTGTTGTATCTCAGCTCGGTCTTCGGTTCTGGGTTCTCACGTCTAAGCCGCGAAAATATCTCTGTTCTCTTCTGTTTGTTCATTCTTTGCTAAGCCTTCCCGTGACCCTCGCGCGCTTGGCGGGAGTAACTTCTTCGGCGATTGCATCGCTGTGCCAAAGCTGCGAGAGGAAGTTTAATGCGGCTATTAGCATGCCTAAAAGCAAAAGTACGCCTGACTGAGTGTTAGCAAATTGAAAGAAGCTTTTGCTGTCTGTGGGAGTTATTGCCGCGGCAAGTGTGCTGCTCGAGGGGAGCAATAGCTGCCAGTTTGCAAGCACAGTCCCGCCTATCAACAATTCCCTCAGGCTGGCGACGAGGAGTATTGCAAGAAGAAACCCCAGCCCAGTCTTTGTCGCATCCAATGTGGCTGTGACCCAATTGGATCTTGTGGAGACGTTCTCCATGCGAATGAGTATCGCGACGTTACAGCAGATAAGGGGGAGATAGATGCCTAGTTTCAGGGAGAGTGGGTAGTAGTAAATTTGACAGAGCGTTTCTGCAAGTGTGGTGTAACTAGCGAGTATTAACATATACCAAACTAGGCGCCACTTGTGCCCGACGTAATTCTTTAACAGTGAGGCAGTAAGACAGGAGAACACGCAGACGAGAAGTGTCGCGACACCGAGGCCGACGCCATAGGTCAGAGAGTTGGAAACAGCCAGAACGGGGCTGAGTCCAAGTAGCTGCACCAGCACTGGATTGTTCTGCCATATCAATCCGCGCGCCTCTGTCTGCGTGCCAAAATTATTCACGGTTCTGGCTGCCTCGTCATGGCGTTTCTTGCTCTCAGTGTATTCCTAGCTGCGTGCCCGAAGATTCTAGGCCTGCAGTACTGATCCAGAAGCGGGGCACAGAAATTTCCGAATAGTACGGCGAAGGCGAT
Source organism: uncultured Pseudohongiella sp. (assembly GCA_964352295.1). Lineage (GTDB taxonomy): Bacteria > Pseudomonadota > Gammaproteobacteria > Pseudomonadales > Pseudohongiellaceae > UBA9145. Next base: position 73,023 of record CAYGRR010000007.1, read on the forward strand.
TGAATCGAGATAGCTACCCCAAACGCGTATCGAGTAGATCGCGAGGCCGATGACAGTCCCGTAGATCAGCTTTCCCGAGCGCGTAGTGGCGGCGCTGACCGGATCGGTTGCGATAAAGAAGGCACCCAGCATAGTCGCACTCCCGAAGAGATGGAGATAGGGCGTGCCGTAGATGGCGACGCTGCCGGGGGCATAGAATAGAACGGAGACGACGCCCACGGTCGCGATGATAGACGCCGGTATATGCCAGGTAATTATCCTTTTGTAGAGCAGGAGCAGGCCGCCCAGAAGATAGCCTATGTTAACGATTTCCCAGCCAGTGTCTGAGCCTCTTGCGAATAGGGCGGCGCCGGAATTCTGCGCTGCAGCCAACGCGCTATTGCCCGCCATCTTGAATTCGATCAATGGCGTGGCCATCGCGAGGCCATCGACAAACTCCTTTATGTCGAGAGCGTTTGAGGCCATGAACGGGAAGGCGAGCAGCAATGCCTGCTGTAAGCCATGCAGACTCAGAGGGCTTAGAATCTCGCTTGCCTCGCTAGCATTCGGCACGCCCAGAGTGTCGACAGTGAGCGGGCCTATCGCTACTTCGCTTGGGATATGCCAGCCTGTCATCTCTAGCGGGAAGGCCAATAGCAGCATGGCATAGCCACACATCGCCGGGTTGAATGGATTCTGTCCCAGGCCTCCGTAGAGATGCTTCGCGACTACGATCGCAAACACGATGCCGAGCGCTACTAACCACCATGGGGATCCTGGCGGTATGGCGATGGCGAAGAGCAGGGCGGTTACAAGGGCGCTTCGATCAGACAGATTGGCGCGTAGTTCTCGTCCGCGTAGGGTTAAGACAGCTGCCTCGGCCAGGAGCGCGAACACAATGGAAAGGATGATGTTGATTAGTATGCCGAAGCCAAAGAACCACAGTGAGGCGCAAATGCCGGGGAGCAATGCGTAGAGTAGCGTCTGCATGAGACGGGAGATGCTTCTGCCGCTATGCTGAAATGGCGCGCTGATCGGCGAGTCGCTCATTTATTCTGCTCTTCTCTTCGGGCCTTAACCCTTGCTACCGCGGCGGCAATATCCAGGCTCGCCTGTTCCTTCGAGATAATGTCTGGTGTTTTCTGCTCACTTATTGCTGCCTGTTCAGCTTGCGGGGCTGCCTTAGCTTTTCTCGATGGGGCCTCATCTTTTTCCTTCTTTATACGGTATTGGCGAAACTGGAATCTTTGTTGCCAGTATTCGCTGCGCTCTAGATTCTGTGCGCGCGTCTGCACAGACTTTTTGCTTTCCTTATAAATACTCACGAGTGGGATATTGCTTGGACAGGCATAGTCACAGGCCCCGCACTCGATGCAGTCAAGCAAGCCATGATCCAGCAGCTGCGGAGTATTTTGCGTCTTGCTGTAGGCCAGCAGTTGCTGAGGGAGAAGTTTGACCGGGCAGACATCGGCACAGAATCCACAGCGAATACAGGCCTGCTCTAGGGCTTGAACCTGTAGCTCATCTGCTCCAGGGGCGATGATGCAGTTTGTGGTTTTGCAAACTGCCGCGCTACTGCTGGCCAGCTCGCTTCCCATAAGCGCTCCGCCGATGATGCTACGCCGCGGCGTGTCTCGTTGAATTCCGCAAAGCGCAAAGAGGTAGTCTACTGGAGTGCCGATAAGGGTATCGAAATTTTTAGGGGTCTGCAGGGCCTCGCCGCAAAGAGTAGTAATACGGCTTATGCAAGGCTTGCCTTCGACTATTGCCTCGAAGCTGGCAAAGGCTGTGCCGGCGTTGTGCATCACTATGCCGTGATGCGTGGGGTGTTGATCGGCAGCTAGCTCTTTGCCCGTGACGCACTGTATGAGCTGTCTCTCGGAGCCTGCCGGGTATTTACTTGGCACGACGACCAACTCGCAAGTAGGCTCGTCTGCTATGACTTTTCTGAGAGCAGCAAGCGCTTCCTTCTTCGAATCCTCTATTGCGATTAGGCAGCGGCTAGCCTTGCTCGCCTGCTTTAGTATCGCGGCGCCAGTTACTACTTTGCTCGCGCGTTCCCGCAGCAGTGCTTCATCGGCAGTGATGTAGGGCTCGCACTCTGCTGCGTTTATGATCAGGTAGTCGACCGGCACTGCCCCACGGCTGCCGATCTTGTCGGCAGTCGGATAGCCTGCGCCTCCCATGCCTATTATTCCGGCGTCGCGAATGAGGGACTCGATGACAGTGCCAGGCAAGGAGGCGTAATCGTGATGCGGGGTAAGCGTCTGGGGCTCATCGTGTCCGTCGGTCGTCAGCACTATGCAAAGCTGTTGCTGATCGCCATGGTCGGCGGTGCTGGAATTCCCAATAGCCGTTACTACGCCAGAACTCGGCGCGTGGCTGGGAACGCCTGAACAGCCTCGCGCAAAGCGCTGAAATACCGCCAACTGCTGATACTTGCGAACATAGTCGCCGACGTTCACCTGAAGGGAAGCGCTACCTTCTGTCTCGCTCCCTATGGGAATTGTTAGCTGTGGAGGAATGGGAGTAGACATAATTCGTGAGCGCAGCGAATGCTCTTTCCGAAGGGGAGGATGGACTCCGCCAAAGGTTCGCCTGGCATAGACTGGGTCGCCGCCGAAGAATCTAGCTGCCAGTTGCTTTACAAGGATCACAGCGCGGCTCCCGATCTGCTCGTCGCGATTGGCTGCGCTATCCTTAAAGGCAGGCTGGGAGTCACGCTGCTGAGCATATCGATGCAATCGACGGGACAGGGTTCTACGCAGAGGTCGCAGCCGGTGCATTCCGATTCGATCACGGTATGCATAAGCTTGGGCCCGCCCAGTATTGCGTCGACTGGACAGGCCTGGATGCACTTCGTGCACCCGATACATTCATCCTCTCTGATGACCGCTACTGCAGAGTCTCTGAAGCTGCCATGTGCGGGATCGAGTGCTCCCACGGGTTCGTTGAGTAGTGCGGCCAGCTCTGCGATGGTTTCGCGGCCGCCTGGAGGACACTTATTGCTAGCCTCGCCTAAGCTAATGGCGCGTGCGTAGGGCAGGCAGCCGGGGTGCCCGCATTGGCCGCACTGGGTCTGTGGCAATGCTCGATTGATCCTTGTCACGAGGGATTTCTGTGCTGAGAGTTGCTCGCGCAGATAGTGCGATATCTTGAGTAATGTAGAGAGGGCGAGCAGGAACAGGCTAAAGCCTATCAAGAGCTGCAGTGACCAGTGTGAGATTAGAGGCAGCATGGTTCTAAGTTAGGCCGGCAAAGCCAAGCAGGCTCATCGCAACTAGGCCAGCGCTGATAAGCTGAATCGCACTACCGCGAAACGGTGCCGGTATGTCGGCCGATTCCAGGCGCAGTCGTAGTGCCGCGAAGGCAACTATCAATAGCGAGTAGCCGAGCGCAGCGCCAAAGCAATACGCGATGCCTTCGCCCGCTGTGAGGACACTATTGCTGCTCAACAGAGCTAAGCCAAGTACTGCGCTGTTGCCGCCAGTAAGAAAAAGCAGCAGGCCCTGCTGCCTCATCAACAAGGGTAATTTTTTGCTGAGCAGATGTAGCAGTAGTGTAGTCAAGCACCCGCTAGTAGCAACGAAGATCACTAAGCGGAAGAATTCCAAGTGTAGCGGTACCAGTACAAAGCGATAGATTAGAAAATTGATAACTGATGAGAGAAGCAGAATGATGAAATTGAAAAGCGCGAATTCTATCGCCTGCGGTAGGCGTCTGGTTGAGTAAAATAAAGAGGACGCACCAACGAGCTGGATCAATAGCAAATTATTGACTAGGGCTGCGGCGACAATGAGACTGAGGTAGTTTGTCACGAAGCGAGGCTTCTCCGAGGATTGCGCTAGGCGGCTATCTGCTATAACCGCTGGAGCTTGATGATTTCGAGTTAGCGAATTCTAGCATGCTCGCTGGTGCTGAACAGCCGCGGCTACTCGTCCCCAAAGAGGCCAGTTGAGTAGGCGGCGGGTATTCTGTAACGATCCAGAATGTCGGCCTCGCTGGCGAGAGCCTCCTCGTGATTTATCACCAGCTGGTAACCGTTCTTGTTCTCCATCACAACGTTGTCGTTTTGATTATTTCGTATCAGAGTAGAGAAGTGCTCGAAGTCTCTCACGGGCTCGCCGTTGACGAATTCGACGATCCAGTTTCGCCAATTGTGATAGCCGAGGTTCACATCGGCAGCCATCACTTGTAGCGCCACCACGAGTTGTCTTCGATCGGGAGAGCTCCATTCGTTGCGCGCCTGCAGAAGGCTGACCGGTGCGGTGCGACTCCAGTCGTTGCCCCAGCGCTTGATCAGATTCATGTTCAGCGGCACGAATAAGATGCCGCCGTAGATATAGTACTCAGGGATCTTATCGAACTGCTCGCCGGTAACTAGGCTGTAACTATCCAGGGCCTCGCGCGCTGTGAGGCTGGTAGTTCGGACCTCGCCCTGGCGTACGTAGGTAATCTCCACAGAGTCACCCACGTGGTGTAAATCTATCGCGTGCTTGTAGTCCGTCAGCACATCGTCGGAGAGACGAATGCTGCCATCCTCGGCAATATCGAACTCGTCAATCTGCAGGATGACGTCATTCTCCTGCAACACACCCTGAGCGGGTGCCTCGTCGAAGACTTTGATGACCATTACACCGTTCTGATCTTCACGGAGGCCGTAGGCTCGCTTTGCGGAGGGACTGTCTAGGGTCTGCGTACGAAACCCCAGATCGGGAAAGCCGTCGTGCACGCCATCCTCGCTGTCGGCTAGAACATGGCGGATCATGCTGGGTGGTACAAAGTAGCCGAGGTTTTCGGCGCGCCCGCCACTATTAGCCTGCATGACGACGCCGACGATCTGTTGATTCACTATGACCGGGCCGCCGCTGTTGCCCGGGTTGATGGCAGCATCGATTTGGCCCGCAAGCAGGTAGGAGCCGGCATGGGCATAGACCTGTTGTTCGACGCGCGACAGAATGCCTTTAGTGATGCTGAGAGACTTGCCGCCAATAGGGTAGCCATACACAGACACTTCTTGTAGCGGGGCTGGCAGGTCGCCAATGCTGAGCGCTTTCAGATCGCTGAAGAATCCGGGTTCATCTACGGTAATCAGTGCGAGGTCAGCCTCATGGGAAATAAAGGTGACACGAGCAAGATAGCGCTGAGGGTCATTGTGTTTCTGCGCTTGCACATAACTCGCGTTCGCCACGACATGGGCGTTCGTTAGAATTTGATTGCCGGAGATTACCGAGCCCGAGCCGCTGCTCTGTTGTGGCGTGAGCAGGCGCCAGGGAGTGAAGTAGTCGGGGGCAGATTGGGTCGTGTAGATCTTGATTACCGAATCTTCGATTGCGCGAATTTCGCTAGAC
>CAYGRR010000008.1:0-27376 GCA_964352295.1 uncultured Pseudohongiella sp.
AGTTGATTGATCAGGCTCTCGGCCATTATGGAACGGCAGGAATTGCCGGTGCAGAGTACGAGAACGTTTCTCATTGTGTGCTAGCGCCCGCTCACTTAGGCAGCCGGTGCACAGCAATTGGATTTCGGTCCTGAGTCAGCCGCGCAGCAGCCGTCACTCTTAGTTGCTTCAGCTTCGGAGTAGAGTTGTACGTCATCCATTGTCCTAAATGCCTCCCAGGCGACACCGGATGGATCTTTGATCCAAGATTTCTCGGAGTGCGCGTAACAGCAAACCGTTTCTCCCTCGTCGAACATGGACATTTCGGCACCTCTGAGCCTCTCGCGTAGCTCTTCTAACTCGCTGTCGTCATCGACCTGCAGGCCAAGATGATCGACGCCATTGCTGCCCGTGCGAGTCGAGATCGCGAAGTTGATGCGTGGGTCATCAAGCATCCATTTTGCGTAATCGTCTTTTGTCTTGGTTGGCTCGGCACCGAAAAGCACGTTGTAGAATTTGATGCTCTGCTCGATGTTCTCAACGCCTACGTTTATATGCATACGTCTCATAGTTGTTTACTCCAATTGTTTTTTCAGTATTAGGCCTTAGCAGATGTTCTCTAATTTTATCGTCGAGCAGCCGGTTCGCTTGTTCTCGCTGATGTTGGCAAACTCGCCGCTGCAACAATCCTTGACCATGAAGCCAATAAGATCGCGAGTCACATCGAAATTGGCGGAGTAGATAATCGAGCGCCCGTCTTTGCGCGAGGAGATGATGCCCGCATTCGACAGGTGGTTCAGGTGAAAGGACATGGTGTTGTGTGGTGTGCCTAGTGATGCGCTCAGAACCCCGGCCGCAAGTCCGCCAGGCCCGGCTTGTACGAGAAGCCTGAAGGCTCCAAGTCGCGTTTCCTGAGACAGTGCATCGAATAAAATGCTTGCTTCTTCTATATCCATATGTCCAGACTAGTCGACATAAAGAGGAATGTCAAAATCTATTTACGGCGATCGGATCAGAGCAGGCGTCACAACTGACGCAGGCAAGCGCTTGATCAGGATCAAGGTACTCTTGAGTTGCACTGCTACGCTAATCGTCCTATGAATATTCTCTCGTTCGACCACGAGCCGCTGCACCGTGAGTGACTCCGCAACTCTGCGCCGGAGCCTCACGCTCCCATTGGTTATCCTGTATGGCCTTGGAAATATTCTAGGTGCAGGAATCTATGTATTGATCGGCAAGGTGGCCGGACAGGCAGGCTACTTGGTCCCTTACTCGTTCCTTGTGGCATCGGTAGTCGCCGGAATCACCGCGTTCTCTTTCTCAGAGTTGTCGGCCCGATTTCCCGTGAGCGCTGGGGCGGCTGTCTATGTCAAAGAGGGGTTCGGGATTCCTCAACTTTCTCTAGCCGTCGGCCTGCTGCTGATTCTTACCGGTGTGGTTTCTGCTGCAACCATGACCAAGGGCTTCGTGGGTTATTTGGACCTATTCATCGAATTGCCACCGGAGTTTGTAATCATCAGCTTGTTGGTACTGCTAGGCACGCTCGCTATCTGGGGAATCGCCGAATCGGTGACTGTCGCGGCCATCTTCACGGTGTTGGAAGTTGGGGGCCTGCTATTGGTTTTGTCCGTGACTATGCCTGCCCTGGAGCAGCTGCCGGCAAGGAGAGATGATTTCCTGCCCACGATGGAGCTTGCGCCGTGGACCGGTGTGTTCGGGGGTGCATTTCTAGCATTCTATGCCTACATCGGATTTGAGGACATGGTCAATCTTGCAGAGGAAGTAAAGGACTCGCAACGAAATTTGCCGATCGCCATTTTGCTGTCGCTGACAATCGCAACCGCGATCTACGTGCTAGTGGCGCTCAACTCGGTGTTGCTGCTAACGCCAGCGCAGCTGTACCAATCGGATTCGCCTCTGGCAGATATCTATAGGGTGGCGACCAATCAGAACCCCTGGTTTATCTCCATCATCGGCCTCTGTGCAGTAATCAACGGTGCGCTAATCCAAATCATCATGGGCTCTAGAGTCGCCTATGGATTGGCGAAGCAGGGGTTGATTGCCCCAGCGCTTGCTGGCGTTCATCCACGCACTCAGACACCGATTGTTGCTACATCTATCATCACGGGGATTATGGTGGTTGCGGCCCTCTGGCTGCCAATAGAAACCCTGGCGCGCACTACATCGTACTTGCTGCTGCTACTGTTCTGCATGGTGAATCTGGCTCTGCTTAGAATAAAGCGACGTGACCATCGAGAGCTGAGTACTTTTACCGTGCCTCTGTCTGTTCCTCTGGCCGGTTTCATCAGTTGTGCGCTGCTGTTACTGCTGCAGAGCTGGACTGTCCTATCGGCAATGATCGGAACCTAGCTTGATGTAGATCACCATCAGCCAAGCGAATTAATCACACCATAAAAGTATACGTTCCATGCGTCCATGCAGCTGTTCATTACATTTTGCAGGACCCTAATTCGGAGGTTGCTTATGAATAAGATTCAGAAAATATTGGTGGTGATTGATGGCGAGGATAATTATTCGCTCGAGGGCAGTGAATTTCCCGTAGAGCTGGATAAAGCCTTGCGTCTGGTTAAGGAGAAGTCGGCTACGGAGCTGCATCTATTCAGTGCCGCCTATCAGAAGCACCTTCATCACGACTCATTGAGTTGGGACTTCGATCAGGCTGAGCGGCGCAAAGACTATTGTGACTCATTGGCCGCGAATCTGACGCAGCTGGCGACCAAATTAGAGGCAGCAGGCTACGTTGTGACCAGCGATGTCGTTTGGGCCTATCCTCGGTATGAGGCAGTCATTGCAAAGGCCAAGGAGAAGGGTGCCGACTTGGTTGTTCAGCACACGCGCAGCTACGGGAAGCTGGAGTTTAATCACCTGACCAATGATAGCTGGCAGATGGTGAAGCACAGTCCGCTGCCCCTGCTGCTGGTCAAGAATGAGCCCTGGCAGGATAAGCCGAGTCTGCTTGCGGCCGTAGACCCAGTCCATAGCCATCACAAGCCACTGGCCTTGGATAATCGAATCTTGGACGCCGCGCGTGTCCTGCAGGATCGAACCGCGGGCGATCTGCACGTGGTTCACGGTTATGCGGAGGCGGCTCGGCCCTTCGCGCCGGCGGGTGTGTTGGAGGCGGAGCATCGCGCGGCCTTGGATGAACTGCTCGCCGGCTACGAAATACAGCCCGAGCGGCTACACTTTCTGGATGAAACCGCGATCGCCGCGCTGCAGAAGGTAACCTATGAGTTGAAGACAGACATAATGATAATGGGTGCACTCTCCCGCTCGCGCCTTTCGGAGATGCTCGTCGGCAGCACGGCTGAGAAGGTCCTCGATTTCCTTGGAACCGATGTTTTGATAGTAAAGCCTCAGCAGGGATAGCGCAGGGGCGAGGCTGTACGTAAATTCAAAAATCAGATTCGAAGCGGCGTTTCGGTCGAAATGCGCAGAGGAGAAGTTGTAGTGTCAAAGAAGAGCAAGCCCCTGGCGGCACTGGAGTACCTGCACCCTAGATCGCTGGGGCATCTCAGCGATTATCTGACTGGACTGGTGCACGGGCGGCTTTGGCTGCAGGTGATCATCGGTATGGCCGCCGGTCTGCTGGTTGGAGTTGTGCTAGGTCCGTCGGTGGGATTGATCGATCCTGCAACGGGAGTGAGCGTTGGTAACTGGTTGGCATTTCCTGGCCGACTCTTCTTGGCAACAATTCAGATGATCGTTATCCCGCTCGTTGTGGCATCGGTTATTCGCGGGCTGGCTGCGAGCGAGAATATAGAGCAGCTAAAGAAGCTAGGTGTGAGAGTAACGCTTTTCTTCACTGCGACTACGGCCCTCGCGGCTGCCATCGGCTTGTGAATAGGCAGCGTGTTGCAGCCGGGTCGATCTATGCCCAGTATGCAGGCCGAGGTAGATCCTGCGGCCTTAAACGATGCGGCGGCTTCGCGGCCTAGCATTGTGGAGCTGCCCGATACTCTGCTCGGTCTGCTTCCAGGCAATCCATTGGACGCCATGGTGCAGGGCGAGATGCTACAGATAGTAATCTTCTCCGTGATCTTCGGTATCGCATTAGTGTCGATGGCGCCGACTCAGTCGAAACCGATGCTGGAACTGCTGGGCTCGCTGCAGGAGATCTGCATGACTATCGTGCGCTGGGCGATGCGTCTGGCGCCAATAGCCGTGTTTGGCCTCATGGCACAACTAACAACGAAGATCGGTCTCTCCGCATTGCTGGGCATGGCATATTACGTATTTACGGTCGTGTTAGGTTTGCTAGTTATGCTATGCGTGTACATGATCTTGCTGCGATTCGTCGTTGGGAAGAAGCCATTGGACTTCTTACGCGGCAGTAGGGATGTGCTTCTGCTAGCGTTCTCCACATCTAGCTCGGCAACGGTGATGCCTCTGTCGATCAAGACCGCCGAGAAAGAGTTCAACGTGCGACCTTCTATCTCGCAGTTCGTTATCCCTCTCGGAGCGACCATCAACATGAACGGCACCGCACTCTACCAAAGCGTTGCGACGATGTTCCTCGCTCAGGTCTACGGCATAGAGCTGGGCATGGGAAGCATGGCGCTGATAGTGGCTATGGCGGTTGGTGCCTCCATCGGATCCCCGGCCACGCCGGGTGTAGGTATCGTTATCCTATCAATGGTTCTAGGTACGGTAGGCATTCCTCCCTCGGGGATAGCCTTGATCATGGGTGTGGATCGAATTCTGGACATGAGTCGAACCGCGATCAATGTGACTGGCGATCTGGTGACCTGCGCCCTCATGGAGAAATGGGTAGGCGGTTCGGGCACGGCGGAAGAGATGATCGCTCAGGAGCAAGCGAGAGAGGCGAAACGCGAGGCGAAGCAGGCATAGGCGCGCCGCATCCTCAGCCGACGATTGAACTAATCTCTTGCTCTAGCGCGTCTCTATCCCGCAGTTCATCGAATAGCTCATTGAGAGACTGGTGATTACACAGGCCGAGAAGGGCGCCCAGAACCGTGCCTCGATGCACGTTGTCGCCGCCGAGATTCGTGTTGGCCAGCAAGCCAGCTAGCGGCTGCTCAGTGTATTTGTAGGCGAGATACAGCACGCAGGGCCAGGAGTCGCTGATGTAGCAGGCCGATGAAAACAGGCGGCCAACTACGTCGTTGTCGGAATACACCTTCTCAAGCAGTTCGGGCATGGCCATACCGATGCTGCGCTTTGCCCACGCCGCTATGATCTCCTGTGCCGAGTTAGCCTCCTCTCGAAACAACAATTCGTCTATCAGGGCGACGTAGTCATCGCAGACCTTGCTCAGATACTCATCGGGGTGCGTAAGCTGTAGGTGCTTGCGACAGATGCTTCGAGTCGACGCCAACGAGGTGCCTCGCAGCCGCTCGGCGATCACTATGGGGCTGATCGTTACCAGGCCCCCTATGGAGGCGGTGTCGTGAGTGACGGCGCCACACTTGTTAGCGGGCTTGCCTGCGGCAAGGTTCGCGAAGAATCCGCGGTGATAGGATTCGGCATAGGTGTCCGGGTGGCGCGGCGAATCTGCAGTCAACAATTCGATATAGACATGCAGGAATAATGCTTCATCGTAGTGGCCGCCGTTGCCGGAGAGCGCGCGCATGGTCGCCCTCGCACAATGGGCATTCAGTGTGTTCTCGCCGGCACGCATGCCCTGATGGTAGTGTCCATTAGATTGATTCCAGTACTGGCGCTTGCCCTTAAGAATCACATCGCCGACGATCTCTTGCTGTGGCTTGCCCGATTGCCTGGAATCCCGGCCTCCGCGCTTCGTCGAATGCAGCGCCATGATGGAGGACGGATGGTAGGCGGGCGCCGCCTCGAGTTTTGTGATGCCGCCGGGGAATTGCCTGAATATGTCCATCGGGTTGTAATACCAATGAACAGGCATGGCCAAGGAGTCTCCAACGAACATCGACCTCAATGAGTCCGCGGCGCGCTGCTGAGTTGAGGAAATCTGTGACATACTCTTTACCTTTAGTCCCGTAACTTCGCGCGGGATATGAAGTGTTAGTAGCACTACGTTGTTACTCTTAATATAGATCCCCTGGACTAGCGATTGGCTTGCCCTTGATGCATAACCGACATGTAGCTGTGCCATGCCCCGAACTATACTCAGTACCGAACAGCTAGAAGGCAATCTGCGACGCTTCATTCTGTTTCGGCTGTTTTATTCTGCGCGTTTCTACTATCCCGTGTTTACCGTGCTGTTTCTCGACTATGGCCTGACACTCGAGCAGTTTGCCATTCTCAATATAGTCTGGGCGCTGACTATCGTGCTTGCCGAAGTGCCCTCGGGGGCTCTCGCAGATATCGTCGGTCGCAAGCGACTGGTGGTATTTGCGGCAGGCATGATGGTTATCGAGATGGCGCTCATCGTGTTTGCGCCCATCGGAGCCTCGCCGTTGTTGTTTCTGCTATTTCTCGCCAACAGAGTCTGCTCCGGCTTGTCGGAGGCGGCGGCGAGCGGGGCAGATGAGGCATTGGCCTATGATTCGCTGAAGGCTCTGGGGCGCGAGGATGACTGGTCGAGAATATTGCAGCGCACGACTCAGGTCGTCGCGGTCGGATTCTTCGTGACAATGATTCTGGGGGCCTTCGCCTATGACCCGGCCGTGGTGAATGGCTTGCTTGCGACTCTTAACCCGCAGTGGCAGCTGAGTGGCGAGCTTATCATTCGCCTGCCGGTCATATTGACACTCATCACATCGGTCGTCGTGCTGGGCACTGCGGTGGGCTTTCATGATGTTGATGTCGAAGCCGAGGACAACGAAGAGCCGCAGTCCCACAAGAGAACAGCCTTGTTAGACCCATTCCGGAAAATACTTGATGCGGGGAGATGGACGATAAATCATCGCTTCGTGCTGTTCGTGATCTTGGCCGCACTCGCGCTTGATAGCGTGGGGAGGCAGTTCGCGGTCCTCGCCAGCGAATACTACCGTGTAATCGATATACCAGTGAGTTGGTTTGGTTTCATAGGAGCAGGTATGTCGTTGGTCGGCATGGCGAATGCCGTGTTCTCTCGTTACTTGGTGTCGAACCATTCGCCACTCTTCAACTTCCTGACGCTCTCGTTCATCTTGATGGCTGGCCTGATTGGCTTGGGTTTCGCGATTCCCTACTACGGCGTGATATTCGCGGTAGGTGCCTTCGCGATGATGGGTATGGTGCAGTTTCAATCGAGTTACTACATCAATAAGGAAGTGGATTCGAAGCATCGAGCCACTGTGCTCAGCTTTAAGGGGCTTGCGCTGAATCTAGGCTTGGGATTTGCGAGCCTCCTCTACACTGCTTATGTGGCTCTGCTTAGGGCGCAGCAGCAGGGAATGTTGTCTGACATGGCTCTACGTGATGCTATCTTCCTTGATGCGCTACGCGGCTTCCCGATATATTTCTCTGTACTCTTCCTATTCTTGCTGTTAGCCGGCCGCTTGTTAATCAAGCCGCTAAGCGCTGTTCTCTCGCAGAGATAGAATGCCCTTTGGAAATAAAAAAGCGGCGACGCTGGTCTGAGCTGTTAGATCTGTCGTAGGAGAAGGATCATTCAGACAAATAGGTGAAAAATTGCTGTCCCTATCGAGCAAAAAAGCTGTATCCGATGTCACACCTTCGATGCCCCGCCTGATCTCTCTCGAGGGCAGCGATGTCGAGGCGAAGCGCCGAGAAATTCTCGATTACTTCATTGCTACCTGGGAGCAATACGAGTCTCTGTTCGCACCTCTGAAGGCTGAGGCATATACCTACCGAGCGGAGCCGCTGCGACATCCGCTGATTTTCTATTTCGGCCATACAGCCACGTTCTATGTAAACAAGATGATACTGGCGCAGTTCACAGATGCCCGTGTCGATCCAGAGTTGGAGGCCATGTTCGCTATCGGCGTCGATGAGATGTCATGGGATGATCTGGATTCGGAGCACTACAATTGGCCAACGGTAGAGGCCGCCCAGGCATACCGTGACAAGGTAAAGGCGCGGCTCCGCGCATTCATAAAGTCTATGCCGCTCAGCCTACCAATTACCCAGGCCTGCCCTGCCTGGCTAGTGCTCATGGGCATTGAGCACGAGAGGATCCATCTGGAGACCTCATCGGTGATCATGCGGATGTTGCCGCTGAGTCTTATCGATAAGGTTGCGGCCGCAGCGTGGCCCGCCTGCCTTGAGTCGGCGCCCGCTCCAGCCATCGAGTGGTTACCAATGGCAGCGATGGAGGTCAGGCTCGGCAAGGACGCGGATGATGCCAGCTATGCCTGGGATAACGAATACGGCTGTGACGAGCAGAGAATAGAGCAATTCAAGGCGGCCACTACTCTGGTGAGCAATCAGGAATTTCTTGGTTTCGTGCGCTCCGGTGGCTACCAAGAGCTGAAATACTGGACGGAAGAGGGCAGGCAGTGGCTGGACTATACCCATGCCAGGCATCCTAGATTCTGGCGAGCTACACTCAACGGCAAATACCTGCAGCGCAATCTCTTCTCGGAGATGCCCCTGCCAATGAATTGGCCCGTGGAGGTGAACTACCTCGAGGCGAAGGCTTTCTGTAACTGGATGCGGGAGAAAACCGGCGAGCCTGTAAGGCTGCCGGTGGAGGCCGAGTGGTATGCGCTGCGTCAGTCAGCGTTAGGCGCTGTGCCGGGCAGAGGCAATATTAATCTTGAGCAGTTTGCCTCCTCGTCTCCAGTAACGGCGAATCGGCAGGGAAGGCTGTATGATGTCACCGGTAACGTATGGCAGTGGACGGAATCGCCTATCGACGGATATCCCGGTTTCGATGTACACCCCTGGTACGACGATTTTTCGACGCCGACCTTCGATGGCAAGCACAACCTGATTAAGGGAGGCTCCTGGATATCTTCAGGTAACTCGACATTAGTCTCATCACGTTACGCCTTTCGTCGACACTTCTTTCAACATGCGGGATTCAGAATGGTTATATCGGAACAAGAGCCCCAAGAACAAACACAGGACAACGTTTACGAGACCGATGAGTTGGTGGCCCAGTATTGTGAGTTTCACTACGGCAATGAATATTTCTCGGTAAGCAATTTTCCAGTCTCCTGCATCGATGCAATAATGCCCCATGTTCGGGCAAATGCTGTTGCGCTTGATAAGGCGCTCGACCTTGGCTGTGCGGTTGGACGTTCTTCTTTCGAGTTAGCTAAGACTTTCCAGCAGGTAGATGCTATCGATTTCTCTGCGCGTTTTGTGCAGCAGGGAGCGAAGCTGCAGGCGCACAATCGTCTGCGTTACACGCTTCCGGTAGAGGGTGACATCGTCGAGTACCGCGAGGTGCTCCTGGATAAATTGGGCTACGAGAAAGTGAAAGACCGTGTCGCCTTCCTGCAAGGAGACGCGTGTAACCTGAAGCCACAGTTCGTTGACTATAATCTCGTTTTCGCTGGAAACCTTATCGACAGGCTTTATGATCCGGGAATGTTTCTGAATGATATTCAGCAGCGTATTCTGCCAGGAGGACTGCTGGTATTAACCTCGCCCTATACTTGGCTGGAAGAATATACCGACAAGAGCAACTGGCTCGGCGGAATCAAAGTCAATGGCGAAAACTTCAGTACCCTGGATGCGCTGAAGGAGAAGCTCGCTGACGGTTTCGAGTTTCAAGAGGCAGTGGACGTGCCCTTTGTGATACGCGAGACTGCTCGCAAGTATCAACACAGCGTGGCTCAGATGAGTATTTGGCGAAAGCGCTAGGCAGGAAAGTATGCAATTTCGTGCGATGAAGCACCATGATTTCTACGAGAGTCTGCCCCGACGCGCACGCTACAATCTGAGTGATGCCTGCGGGGCAACGGCGAGTCTGCAAGATTTTCTGACGGCGGATGAGATCGCCGCCGTGGCGTCTGTACCATTGATCTACGGTAGCGTAGAGGGTAGAGACGATCTGCGCGCAGGAATTGCGAAGCTGTACCAGGGCCTCTATCCAGACTTGGGTATCGACCCGATCACCGTGCTGAGTGGAACGGAGGAAGGCCTCTTTTCTATCATGGCATCAATCCTAGAGCCCGGCGATGAGGTGATTGGGATGTTGCCGTGTTATCCCTCGCTCTCCGATCTGCCGGCCTGCTTCGGCGGCGTGTTCAAGCCTGTGCGCCTTCAGTTCGACAAGGGCTGGCTGCCTTCTATCGATGATTTCGCCGCTCAGGTGTCGGCGCGCACGAAGGCGATAGTCATTAATTCTCCACATAATCCCACGGGCATGCTGTTGGATCAGGCATTTATCAATGAGCTGATCGCCCTCTGTGAGCGACACGATCTGTATCTGATTTCCGACGACGTTTTCGTATTCTCAGACTTTGCTGGTGTTGGCTGTCAGTTGAATGTGCTGAAATATAACAAGGCTGTGCTGGCGAATGTGCTCTCCAAGACCTTCGGCTTGCCCGGTGTTCGCATCGGTTGGGTAATTACACCGAACGAAGCGTTGACCAAATCGATTCGAGACTTGAAAACCTACAATACTATCTGCCAGTCTCAGTTGGATGAGCAGGTGGCATATTTCGTCATGGAGAAAGCGCAGACTATTATTTCTAACAATAATGAGATCGTGCGCGCGAATGTAGAATTATTTGATGACTTCGTAAGAGGTCATGCCTCACTGAGCTGGCATAGACCAACCGCTGGCCTGCTAGGCTTGGTGCATTCGAGTGAGCCACTGAAACCGCTACTGGATTCTTGGTTCGAGAAGGATGTGCTTGTTTTGCCCGGAGATTTATTCGGGTTGGAGGGTGATTACTTTCGTGTTGGCTTCGGAAAAGTTGATTTTGCAGAGATTCTTGCTGCCCTAGCTTCTGTTTAGAAAATTCGAATCCTTACAAATAAAAACGCCCCAGACCAAATATTCCTGGCCCAGGGCGTGAGGAGAGGTTTGCCTCTTAGGGTGTAACTGTTACCGGTACGTAGGCGTTAGACCAGCAGCACTGATTGTCGAACTTGCTGTCTGGAGCTTCGAAGTTGTCCACGCGTAGTCGAACAACATACTCGCCCGGCTCCCAGAACGTGGCATCGGTTTGCACCGTAGTCCAGTCGCTCATGCCTTCGCCCGCGGCAGCTCTTTCTCTGCCAGTGATTTTCTCGACTGAGAAGTCAGGTACCGATGGGCCCTGATGCAGGATCCACTCGGTTCCCAGAGGGAAGATCAGTTGGTCCAGCTCTTCATAGTCGCTGCGATTGCCGCGATCCTGCGCGTAAGCAGTCAGGGTTATTGGTTTGCCTACCGATGCTGTCAGTCTGTCAGCATAGATGCCTTCGCGGTCGGTAGAGACCTTATCTCCCTTCATATCGAAGCGAATGCTTGGGTTCAGTGAGCCAAGTGCCTGCTCGCCCGCGCTCATTTCATAGGCTGTTGATGAGGTGCGACCCGGCACGGAGTAGTTAAACCCCTGATGCTTGATCGTCCACACTACCTCGGTATCGGCCATCTCTGGAGGCAGGGTTACGGCAAATGCGCCGCGTTCCTGTATGCCGACGAAGCCAGGCCGTCGATACACTGGGAAGTGTGTAGGCTGAGCTCCATCGAACATGGCAGGCTCGATGTAGTTGTTTGGGCCTAGAGGAATATCGACGAGCTCTTCTCGATTTCGATTCACGAAGCCGAATATCATTGTTACAGAGTTGTCGGGATTCTTTATCCAGCCGTTAAACATTGGGCCGACTAAATCTCCGCTCGCCTTGCGTGATGCAAGGGGGTAGTCACGCAGGTGAGTTGGAAGCTGAGCGTACAGCGGCGCTGCAACCAGTCCCATGAGCGCTATGGCTAAGACACGAGTGGTAAGCTGCCTAATTCTAGTCATTGCCGCCTCCTGAGCCAGCTACAGTTCGCTGCTGACGTTCTTGTTGTTCGGCGAGCATCTTCTCGTAGCCGTCCTCGTCTAGGTGAGTAACTGCGATCCATGCGTGTGACATCTCATCAGTTGTTCTCTGGCCTGCACCTACCCATTGATCCGGGTCAGGGTTGCGCGGATTAGCTGCCGTGTTATCGAACCACGAAGTCAGGATGATGGTCGCGCCAGCTGGGATAAGCGGCTGATAACCATCTTCATAAGTATGGCTGTGGTTCCAACCGGCATTCCAGTTAGAGGCCTGGCTTAGAACTTCTCGCTGACCAGTCTCAGGATCGAAGACTTCCATGGACATCGCTACGCCACGAAGGTGCAGATGCGGCTGCCAGCTGTCGATTCGAACCGGGTGGTCGAAGGAGTGGAAACCCTGAGTCATTAACTTGCCATGAGGAGGGATCAGGTAGTCACCGCCACCGTCCAGCATGTAAAGACGTAGATCCTGAGGGTAGGTTTCCGCTACATCGAACTCATCTTCTTCGTCGTAGTACCAGATACCAACAGTTACCTGATCATCGGGTACTGCATTTCCATCGGGGTAGTAGTGAATGCTCCAGCCCACTTTAGAATTTGGCGGCACTGTTCTGCAGGCTCCGTCTGGAACCTTCTCGCCGAGTTTGCCGTAGGCGTATTCGGAAAGACGTCCGTAAGTCTGCCATTCGCCGTTCTCATCCTGAGTTAGGAAGTGAGAGTTTGCGTGGTGTGTCGAGCCATGTGCAGCTGCAGATGGAAGAGTCTCCACCGCCTTGATGCAGCGCGCTTCAGTAATTCCGGAGGGAACTTCTGGCTCCCACCAAAGGTCCTGGCCATTCGCTGGAACATCCCAAGGAGTAGACTGGATGATGTGGTCGGGCTGGCCTAACTCTTTGCCCAGTCGCCATTCGCCTACCGCTGGATACGCTTTAGCTGCTGGCAGGTCTTCCACGTTGCCCAGAGGGGAACCTGCATCGACCCAGGCTACCAGTGTGTTGATGTCTTCATCGGACATGCGCCAGTCGTCTTTCAATTCCTGCACGCCGATATCATGGTCGTACTGATAGGGAGGCATCTCACGCTCGGCCACCTTCAATCTAATCAGAGGAGCCCAGGGGCGAACCTCTTCGTAGCTGGTGAAAGACATGGGGCCGATCTGACCGGGTTGGTGGCAGATCTGGCAGTTGTCCTGAATAATTCTAGAGACTTCTTTTGCGTAGGTGGGGTGCTCAGTGGCAGCCTCCTGCGCACTCGCTAGCGCTGGCGCCATGGCCATGGCTGAGAACAGCCCGATTAGCTTAGTTTTTTTCATGCTCCTCTCCAATTAAAAACAAAGGGTACTTTTACTGTTTCCACTGATACGTGGGATCTATGGGTTCTTGCGTATTTTCTGGAGCTAGTGTATTTCGCTGGGCGGCGCTTTTATTGATCTACATCAGGGTATTTCGAAGCGGATACAGTTCAGTTGTGACAATGTTTTACAGGCGCTGGCGAGGGGATTCAGAGCGCTAGAAGTGGCCTTACTTAGCGCGAGCTGGCCAGCATCCCACCCGAGTAGATTAATGCCCCACTCCTACGTAAACTCTAGGAGAAACGCCAATTGCGGTGTTTCAGCGGCATAGCATCATAAGCCCGCTCCCAGACTAAAGGCCGTTGTATTGATCGCTTCGATATTTAGACTTTCCACTATCCTCATTGGTGTAGCCATCCTCATTACCGGGCATGGCATGCAGCTCGCGTTTATGCCACTGCGAATTCAGATGCTAGGCTGGAATAGTGCGCAGGGCGGATTTCTTAGCTCCCTGTATTTTATCGGCTTTCTCTGTGGCTGCTTCGTTGTCCCGAAGATCGTAAACAGAGTAGGGCATATACGCTGCTTCGCCGTGCTGAGTTCCGTGATGGCTGCCTCGATCCTGAGTTTGGCGCTATTAGAAAACTACTATTTCTGGATGCTGCTTCGGGTAGTAACGGGCTTCGCCATCGTGGGTCTCTATCTTGTTATAGAGAGTTGGCTCAACGTGGAAGTGTCGAATGAAGTGCGTGGCAGCGTTTTAGCTACTTACACAATCATCGTGCTGAGCGGGCTTGCGACTGGGCAACTGCTTCTCAACGTGTCACCTCCGGATGGTTACACCTTACTAATACTCTCGGCCATGCTAATCATGTTGGCAGCGGTACCTGTGTGTCTAACGAGCACCACGCAGCCACGGCCCATACCTACGGCATCGTTCTCTCCTCTGTTGGTCATTAAGACATCTAGGGCGGCAGCGCTAGGCTCGCTGATCGCCGGTTTCATCTCGGGCTCCACCTATGGCTTAGGCGCAATCTACGGAAGCCAGGTCGGATTGGAAGTTTCGAGCATCAGCATCATGATGGCGCTGGCGATTGCCGGAGGGGCGCTCGCTCAATTGCCATTGGGGAAAATGTCGGATCGCATCGATAGACGTCTGGCGATTCTGGGTTGCATGATTTTTGGAGCGGCCGTGTCATGCACCGCACTGCTACTCCCACATTCAATGGCCTTCCTGGTCATGTTTCTGTTCGGCGCTTCGGTAATGCCGATCTACGCGTTGAGTCTGGCCCTTGCCAGCGACAACGCCAAAGACGGAAATTTCATGGAGGTAGGCACAGGACTGATGATGACGAATGCAGCGGGGTCGGTCCTTGGTCCGCTGTTGACGTCGCTTCTGATGTATCGGTATGGGCCCAGCTATTTTTTCGTTACTGCCCTTTGCGTGTTAGTTGTAGGTGCCATTGTTGTTGTCATAATGATCAGAACCAAGCCGGCGGCGTTGCAGCATCCTAGCGACTTCAAGCTGGCAACGTCAGCATCGGCACAGGCTGTGTTGCAGTTAGATCCGCGCACCGAAAGTGAGAGTCCAGCCTCCGCTGGAAAAGAATCACTCGAATGAGGGCCGCACGTTAGTCTCTCGTTAGTAATTCGAACAGATTTTTTCCGTATTAAATTATTTGTTCCATATCAATGTTCCTCTATCTATCCCCTAAGAAGCGACACCTTTAATTGACTTCCCATCTGTTCCTAGTAACTTGAGTGATGCTGATAATTTTCGCTCTTTAGTCTCTCAGAGAGACTAAGTAAAAGTAGAAGGAAGGAATAGAATCGATGAACACAGTCGTGAAAAGTATGTTATTGCTGGTGTGCCTTGGATTGCTTCCGTTCGCTGTAGTCGCGCAGTCGGAGAATCCCTTTATCGGAACTTGGGACCTCGATGCTGCAAACTCAGATTTCGGTGATGCACCTATACCCAATTCAATGATTCGCAGCTATATAGAAACAGGCGGCGGTGGGTATATGTATCTGATAGTAACCATCAATCAGGACGGCTCCATTGGCGGTAGTTCGGCCAGTTATCATTACGACGGCGCGAACAACTCTATAGCGACCATTGGCGGCAACGGCGCGCAAACGACCATCTCCTATTTCCAGGTCAACGGCAGAACAGAGGAATACACGATAAGAACCTCAGGCAGGACATCTCAGATTGGGGCGAAGACACTCTCGCCGGACAGCAGGGTGCTAACCATTGTCATCCAGAATATCGACGCGGAAGGGGGATACGGCAACAATCAGATTCTGCGCTTCAATCGGCGCATCTAACTATCGAGGTGTTTGGATCGGCTAATTAACCGATCCAGCTCCGTCGAAGTGAGAGTGCCGTCTCGCTTCGATCCCTAACGCGCGAACCCACGCTGTTTTCAGCCATTCTCCAGGCAAAAAGCCAGTGACAATCAGTTGCATTGTGGCATTGGACAACGCTTCCAATTGGATATACTGTGCTTCCTTTGCGCACATAATAAGGAGAATTCGCAATGAGCAAGCCTAAAATCGCCGGTATCGTTGCCGGCTTGGTGGTACTGGTTGTTATCGTAGGTTGGGCATCCACTGCTCCCTATCTCAGCAATCAGGGGCTAGGCCGCACGCCAGGTATCTTCATAGGGGGGACACTCACGCCAGCTCCTGCGGACTTCTCGCCGCTTAACGACAGCGTTCGCGGTCCTATGATGTTCAAGCTTGACGGATTCCCACCCTTCGTCAATTACCTCTCGTGGGTAGGCATGCCAGATGGCGTCATCACGGCTACGCGTCCGGATAACGGTTACTGGGAGCGACGCGTCAAAGCGAACGGCGGCGATGGCCTGTTACGCATAGGCGATGCCACCTATGAGATGACAGCGCACGAAGTTTTAGGCGAGGAGCGCCTTGCGATGATGAGGTTGTGGGCAGCCAAGTCAGGTGGCAGAACGCTAGATGAGCCTGCCTACCCTGGTTCAGAACCACTGCGCGAATGGAAGGTCTTCTTCTGGACGCCTAGATCCTAGAATAACAATGGCGGAGGTCTCAGCTTGCCGCCATTCACCCCGGAAAGATCTGCGAGGCTGCAGGTCTTTTCCGCTGGGGTGCCTCTCACTAGAACACCGCTTTGCTGAAGTACCACTATCACCTCAATAGATTCACTCTAGTTTGATATTCCACGAGACGGGCAATTTATTTCGCAAATAATTCCGTTTCTATGTCTCTGAACGCCTTGAACTCAAGCGCATTTCCCGATGGGTCGGTAAAAAACATAGTGCCCTGTTCTCCCGGCTCACCCTTGAAGCGGATATAGGGCTCGATGATGAAGCCGTCGATGAAGTCCGTCACCGTAGCAGCCAAGGCCTCCCAATCCTCAAAGTTTAGTACCACGCCAAAATGGGGCACCGGTACGCCATGACCGTCTACGCCATTGGCGATAGTAGCAACCTTGCCGGTCTTGCCGAGGGCAGGGTTCAGATGAGTGACCAATTGATGCCCAAACAGATTAAAGTCAATCCATTCTTTGGCGCTGCGACCTTCGGGTAATCCCATCTTGCTGCCATAGAAGTCTCTGGCCTCGTCGATATCGCGTACTTGGATGGCAAGGTGAAAGGGTGTGAGCGGCATAGTGTCTCCATCTCCTTTAGGATCGATGCGTTAGCGTCATCGTCAAAATACAGGAGATTCGGTGTCGGGAGAAGTGGAGGTTTGAGCCGTTGTTGCCTCGCCTCGCCGTGAATTCGAGGCGCAGGAGCGGTGATGCGCAAGTTTTATCGGGCAGTTCGCGGAAACTACTGTATTTTTGCTCCTACCCCGTTTATTTTACATACGATAAAAATGGTACCTGGAGAGTCCTAGATGATAATAAGAAAACGACTGCTATCCCCATTCATTCTAAGCCTGAGCCTACTCGGCTATATTTCACCAGCCCTCGCGCAGACCGGCACCAGCGTAGATCAAGGGGACTGGCCGTATTATCACGGCGGTGAGACCTCCCTTCGCTATTCACCTCTCGATCAAATCAATGCAGATAACGTCGCCAACCTTGAAATTGCTTGGCGCTTCTCAACCGCGAATTTCGGCCCCTCTGCCGATTTCGTCAATCCCTCAACTCCGCTGGAAGTAGACGGCGTCCTGTACGCGAATATCGCCAGCACCCGCAACGTGGTGGCGCTAGATGCGAAGACCGGCCAGGTACTTTGGCTGTGGAGATCGCAGGAAGGCGATCGCTTCGACCACGCGCCACGCAAGGGTTCCGGCCGCGGAGTCGCGTATTGGCGCGACGGCGACAAGGCTCGAGTAATCGATGTCACACCTGGCTATCAGTTAGTGTCCTTGGATGCCGCAACGGGCATTCCTGATCCGACTTTTGGCGAGAATGGCATCGTGGATTTATATCAAGGTCTACGCAATGCCGACGATCCCCGTTACCCCTATCCCGACATCGGCCTCTCTGCGCCTCCCCTGGTGATGAACGACGTCATCGTGGTGGGAGCTGCACACAGAACCGGTGGTCGTCCGCGTTCTAAGTTCAACACCAAGGGCGATGTTCGTGGCTTCGATGTACACACAGGCGAACTGCTCTGGACCTTCCACACTATTCCCGAGCGGGGCGAGGTTGGCTTCGAGACCTGGCTCGATGAAGGCGTCGAGTTTACTGGCAACTCCGGTGTGTGGGCGCCGATTTCCGGCGACTCGGAGTTAGGTATCGTCTACCTGCCGGTAGAAGACCCTACCGGCGACTACTACGGCGGCGATCGACCTGGCGCTAACTTGTTCTCCAGCGGTCTTGTCGCACTCGATGTGCGAACTGGCGAGCGTAAATGGCACTACCAGTTTATCCATCATGATATCTGGGATTGGGATGTGCCTTCGGCGCCGCTGATCACCGACCTGCCTAACGGACGTAAAGTGGTCATGTCTGTGACCAAGCAATCTTGGGTATACACTTTCGACAGGGTTACCGGCGAGCCAATATGGCCGATCGTAGAACAGCCTGTTCCAGCGGGGGACGTTCCCGGCGAGTGGTATTCTCCCACGCAGCCTTTCCCGACTCATCCGGCGCCCTTCGATAGACAGGGTTTCGGCGAGGACGACCTGATAGATTTCACGCCGGAACTTCGAGCACTGGCCTTGGAATCTATTCAGGATTTTAGGCTTAGTCCAACCATTTATACACCGCCGTCGCTAGCCGATGCGCCGGATGGAACGCGTGGATTATTGAGCCTGCCGTCTTCAACCGGCGGCTCAAATTGGGAGGGCTCTGCCCTGGATCCCGAGACCGGGATTCTCTATGTGCCATCGAGAACGCAGCTGCAGGTATTGGCGCTGGCCAAGAACGAAGAATCTGATATCGATCTGAGTCAGGGTTTTGGTGTTCGCGTGCCGAGGGTCCAAGGCTTGGAAATTGTGAAGCCGCCCTATGGTCGCATCACGGCGATCGACATGAACTCCGGCGATCATCTCTGGATGATTGCCAATGCCGACACGCCAGATCGTATAAAGAATCATCCGCTCTTGGAAGGCGTAGACTTGCCGCGCACGGGCGTACCGACGCGTTCGGGGATCTTCGTGACCAAGAGCCTGCTGTTCCAGGCCGAGGGCACCGGTGCCGCCGGGGCTAGCCCGATCTTTCGAGCCATCAATAAGGCTACCGGTGAGATCGTAGCCGAGATTGATCTGCCGTTTGAGCAGACTGGCTTGCCGTTTACCTATGCGCATGAGGACAAGCAATACATCGCGATGTTCATAGGCGGGGCAGGCAATCCGGCTGAGTTGGTTGTCTACTCATTGCCAGATTAACTTACAGTATTCGCAAGCTAACAATTGTTATTAGGAAAGGAAGTATTGGGAAACCGCGCGGGTTTCATAATGCTTCCTTTTGTTTTACTGATTCGCTGGAAAGAATCTTTTCGTTCAGTCCAAGTCTGTAGTTTCATCTTTAGGAGAATTCCTTGACTAGTCTCTCGCATTATCCAAAACCTCGTTTTCTCTCTATCGTCATCGGCCTCGTAGGCGCTCTGCTGCTGTGGATGGGTGTCTTGCTGTTAGGAGTTGGCGGTTCGCTCTACTATGCATTTGCCGGCATTGTCCTCCTCGTCTGCGCAGTGTTTCTATTCCGAGGAGATGTGCGCGGCGCGCAGCTCTACGGCGCCTTCCTGCTGTTTACCTATCTCTGGGCCTTGTACGAATCGGGTTTAGATGCCTGGGCGCTAATGCCACGCGTGGCCATGTTCAGCGTATTGGGTCTTTGGTTTGTCTTGCCGAGAGTGCGCCGCGGACTGCTGCAGGCTGAGCCCGCGCCGCTGTTTCAGCAGCGATCGACTCAGGCAACATTGGGCGCCCTGGTTCTGCTTGTTCTAGCGCTGTTCGTCAGTCGCGGTTACGAGGTTGGCGTACCGAGTGCGCCGGGCACGGGGCAGGTTAACAATGCGACGGGAGACTGGTCCAACTACGGGTCCTCCAAGTCCGGCACGCGCTACGCGGCGAACGATCAGATTAATCTGCAGAATGTGGGCTCCCTAGAACGCGCGTGGGAGATTCGTACCGGCGTGCCGGGTGCGTTCAAAGGCACGCCTATCCAGATCGATGATGGTCTGTATATGTGTACCGGCCAGAACATTATTCTCGCGCTCGATCCAGACACCGGTGTAGAACGTTGGCGTTTCGATCCTGATCTGCAGTCGCCGAAGATCGGCTTCTGGGATACCTGCCGTGGCGTGACCTACTACGATAGTCCAAGCAGCGATCCTAGCGCAGAGTGTGCGGAGCGCATCTTCACAGCGACAACGGATGCGCGGCTAATAGCTGTAGATAAAGCAACCGGAATGCCTTGCAGTGGCTTCGGCGTAAATGGCGAGATCAGTCTGTTAGACGGCATGGGCGAAGTCGTGCCGGGCTTCTATTTCGTCACCTCGCCGCCCACTATCGCGAACGATGTTTTGGTTCTGGGTGGCTGGGTGTTGGATAACCAGATGACCGAGGAGCCCTCCGGCGTAGTGCGTGGGTTCGATCCCGTGACCGGCGAATTGGTCTGGGCCTGGGACATGGGGCGCGAAGACAGGAGCGGCCTACCTGCACCTGGGGAAAACTACACGCGTGGTACGCCGAATGTGTGGAGTCTGACCAGTGCCGACGAAGAGCTTGGGCTCATCTATGTGCCGACTGGCAATGCGACGCCAGATTACTTCGGCGGGCACCGCAGTGAGGCCATGGAAAAATACGCCAGTTCCATAATCGCGCTTGATGCGCGTACGGGAAGGGTCAGGTGGAGTTTCCAGACGACTCATCACGATATCTGGGACTACGATGTACCGGCACAACCTACGCTGGTAGACATTCCAGTGAATGGAGTGACTCGCAAGGCGGTTGTGGTACCCACCAAGCGTGCGGAAATATTCCTGCTCGACAGAGAGACTGGTGAGCCGATTGCCGAAGTAGCAGAGCTACCTACCCCGCAGACAGATATACCCGAGGACTTTACCGTTCCGACGCAGCCGTTCTCCGTGGGCATGCCTTCCTTCGCCGACAAGCTCTTAACTGAGGCGGATATGTGGGGCATCACGCCTTTCGATCAAGCGGCCTGTAGGCTGCAGTTTAAGCGCATGCGCTACGAGGGTCCCTTGACTCCGCCCACAACCGGACACGGCTCACTCTACTATCCGGGCGTTGCTGGCGGAATGAACTGGGGCAGTGTGGCAGTGGATGAGGTGAATCATTTAATGGTGGTCAACACCATGAACAACCCCTCGGTCGTGCGCTTGATCCCTAGAGAAGATGTTAGGGAAAATCAGGGTTTCGGAATCGGGGGAGCGCAGGCCGGCACGCCCTATGCGGTTTTCTCGTTCTTCTTTCTCTCACCACTCTTCGCGCCTTGCCTTGAGCCGCCTTACGGCGAGATGGCGGTGGTAGATCTAGCCTCTCAGGAGTTGCTGTGGAGACGGCCCTTAGGCACCGCGAAGGAACAGGGTCCGCTGGGTATTCCCAGCAGACTGCCGCTACCGATGGGCATGTTCTATAACGCAGGCTCAATAGTTACTGGTGGGGGACTGATCTTCAACGCAGGCGTAGTCGACAGCACCGCCCGTGCTATCGATGTCTTCACCGGAGAGGAGGTGTGGACAGACGCGCTTCCCGGATCGTCGACGGCGACACCGATGAGCTATGTGAGTCCAGCCACTGGCAAGCAGTATGTCATCGTTACAGTAGCTGACGGCGGCGGAGAATTGCGACTAGAGGCAGCGGTGGGCGACGATGTTGAATCTGGCGACGTGCCGGGTGGCTACGTTATTGCCTATAGTTTGTCTGACTAACAAATGTTAGCTGGCGATTCTGTTATTGGCTGAAGTGCTATAGCCCGTGATTGCGCGTTAGATACATGCAAACTACCGCCAATCGGGCTAGCTTTCGAATATAGGATCGAGGCTCGCCCCAAAGAGCGCGATATGCTTGAAGATTGAAGCGCTCGTGTACCCCTAGTCTGCGATACAGATTCGGCGATACGGATTTCTTCGTCATCTTGCAATGAATAATCTGCTATGATGCGCTGCCTGAACTGTCAGGCAGCACACATGAATAACACTTCTTTTTCAACTCTCTCACTGCGAGGCGAACTCCTCGCGAGTATCGACACGCTCGGCTACGCCTCGATGACGCCAGTCCAAGCGCAGGCGGTGCCGCAGCTTCTGGCCGGGAAAGATCTGTTAGCCCAGGCGAAAACCGGCAGCGGTAAAACGGCGGCCTTTGCAATCGGCGTACTTAACAAACTCGATGCGCAGCTCTATGCGACGCAGGCGCTCGTGCTCTGTCCTACTCGAGAGCTAGCCGAACAGGTGGCGGCGGAGATCCGCAGACTCGCGAGTGCTATTCCCAATACCAAGTTGCTTACACTCTGCGGCGGCAGGCCGATGGGTCCACAGCTAGCCTCCCTGCGGCGCGATCCGCATATCGTGGTGGGCACACCCGGGCGCATCTTGAAGCATCTGGAGAAACAAACCTTGCGGCTCGAAGCGGTGCAGACCCTGGTGTTGGATGAGGCGGATCGCATGTTGGACATGGGCTTTCTCGAAGACATTCAGCGCATCATCGAGCAGACCCCCGTCTCGAGGCAGACCTTGTTGTTCTCTGCGACCTACCCCGAGGGTATCAAAGACATTAGCGCCAGCGTGCAGCGAGACCCGATTGAAATTCGTGTAGAAGACAGTCATCACAGTCCCGACATCGAGCAGGTCTTTTTCAAGATCGAGAAGAACGAACGCGTACAGGCACTGTTCAGTGTAATCGCGCAGTATCAGCCGGAGTCGACGCTCGTGTTCTGCAATACGAAGCAGCAGTGTCACGAACTCGCAGCCGAATTGTGCAAGCAGGATCTGCACGCACTGGCGCTGCACGGAGACCTGGAGCAGTTCGAGCGCGATCAGGTGCTTGCGCAGTTTGCCGGCAAGAGTAGCTCGATTCTTATCGCTACGGACGTCGCGGCGCGCGGACTGGACGTTAAGGAGTTAGCTGCTGTCATCAACTTCGAGCTTAGTCGCGACCCCGAAGTCCACATCCATCGTATTGGACGTACTGCAAGGGCGGGCAGCAAAGGGCTCGCCCTCAGTCTGTTTACCGATTCGGAGAGAAAGTACTTAGAGGCCATAGAAGAGTATCAAGGCTCAGCAGCGAGCATAGTCGCAGCGGCGACGCTACCCGAACCAGGTAGCTTCAAACTCTATCCGCCGATGGTGACCCTGTTCGTGAATGGCGGACGAAAGGAGAAAGTCAGGGCGGGGGATCTGCTTGGCGCGCTGACGGCGAGCGGTGAGATTGCTGGTTCTCAGATTGGCAAGATAACGCTGTTCGACAAAGTGGCCTATATCGCCGTAGAGCAGGGCGTCGCGAAACTAGCGCTGACTATTCTCGGCGACGGGAAAATAAAAGGCAGGAAATTCAGAGTCCGACGATTGCGTTAGGCGAGCTCGAACGCTGTACGTTCCACCTATTCTCGCTGCAGGCGATACATTAACAACGCGGCGCGTTTACTCTGACTCGGTAGCGCCGTCATCAGCGCGGTCTCGTCCACGGTGTGACCGCCCGAGCCACTCAGCCCTAATCCATCAATCGCCATGTCGACGAGCCCCGATGTAAATGACACATCGGCTGCACCGGCCAGCCGTGGATTGACTGCGGCGACTCTCCCGAAGCCGAGGTCGGCACTGGCCTGGCTGTAAACGCTTAGTAATTCAGCATTGCCCTCGGTAGGCGCTAAGGGTGGATAGCCATCGTCGAAGACTATCTCGGCACTGGTATGGGGAAAATTTGCGGCGACGATCTCGCGCATAGTGCTGCGCGCTCTCTCCAGCTGCTCCAGCGAAACTGCTCGTAGATCGCCTGTTACAAGTGCGCTCTCTGCAACGACATTGTCCTTGCCGAACGCTGTGCCGCTACTCGATTCAGTGTCGTGAGTGATCTCGCTGCCGCCAAGAATCCTGCCAGGATTGAAGGTCAGGTTTTCTTCCTGCTGCAGGTTTTCCATGAACAGCAAGAGTATTCTAGCCGTCTCGTAGATTGCGCCTGGGCCGATGTCTTCGCGAAACACCTGCGAAGAATGTGCTGGCGTACCCTTAACGTTCAGCGTCCAGCCCGACGATCCGCGCCGAGAGATATTCGCCGTAGCTGGATTGCCATCACCATCCTCGAAGCCGATCGCGATGTCCGCATAGTCCGCGGCATCGATGATCGCCTTCTTGCTCAACGCGAGCGGGTCGCCACTCAGTTCTTCGTCGCCGGTTATCACGACCGTGATGTCCATGTCTTGCAATACGCCTACCTCATCGAGCGCTCGCAGGGCTTGCAGCATAATCATATTGCCGCCCTTCATGTCGGTGATTCCCGGTCCTGACGCGTGTTCCGCATCTATGCGCTGATAACTCTGGAATGGGCTGGCGGGTTCGAACACGGTGTCTAGGTGTCCTATCAATAGGAGTTTGGGGCCTCCACCTGCACCGCGCATCTCTGCGATCAGATGACCCGCTCGTCCGAAAGCCGCACCGTCCTCCCATCGCGTAGCGAATCCAAGAGCGTCGAAGTGTGGCGTCAGATGCTCGCCTACGGCACGCACTCCGGCGAAGTTCATCGTGCCGCTGTTAATGTTGACGCTCTCGATGAGCTGCTCTTCGGCGGCGGCGTTGCTGGCATCGAGAAATTCGACCATCGCCAGCTCGACGCTATCGAGCTGTGCGAATGCGGGTAGTTGCCAGCTCAAGACGAGGCAAGCGACGGTGGTGATGGAGGCGAATCGAGTCATAGGGGCACCAGTGGGGAAGCGAATTGATAATTCTTAGCAGGGGCATTACAGCATTGGGGGCCTGGGTGCTGTCAACGTATTGATAGAAGGTAACCAAGAATACGCGATGAAGAGTTGCTTCTCTAGCCGATATGCTATAAAAATAGCATCATGCTAAAAAAACAGCACAAAAGGGAATTGACCAAGGCCGGATTGATACCCGCTTTGTTCTGTGGTGTCGCTGCACCTACCCTTCGAAGCAGCTAGGAAATTGAGGCAATGAAGCTAGGCTACTTTCCAAGCATCACATCTATTCTGCGCGACTCAACCCTACGCAAGGGGCAAGAGGTTCCCCGCTATAGAATTCGAGCGGTACGTCAGGGAGTGGCCGAGTCTAGGTCGCTGAATCTGGATTCCCATACGCTTAAAGATCTGGAAGTTTTTCAGGCAGAGGGCTCCGGCAGCAGCCTCTTCGATCTCTACAATTCTACGAGGACGCAGGGCGGCGCGCAGATCCTGAACTACCGTATGGAGCACCCCTATGCCGATGCCGAGAATATACGTCTGACCCAGCAATCGATCTCCTACATCATCCGTCATAGGGAACCTTTTCGAAGACTGGGCTTCTGGATAACGGGCAGAGTGGAGCGGTATCAGAGAGACCCCCTCATGTTTGTTCTGCAGCAGAGTCGCGCTGCCTTCATGATCGGCGCTACAACATTAAAGTTATTCGATGGTCATCATTACCACCGAATATTCAGGGGCGTACAGTTCGCCTGCCTCTTGGTCAATTCGCTTCGCGAGTTTATAGAACACGCGCGAGCGCATCCCCCAGCGGGTGAATTAGTACGCCTCGTCGAGGAGATAAGCTCTATCCTGGAGAGACCGAGGTTTCTAGAGGTGCCAGAGTTTGAGCTGCAGGGGCGGAAGTATTTGAAGATACTGCGCCTGGATCAGTCGTTTCGTGTTTACGAGAGAGAACAAGTGCAAGAGTTGATGCAGCTTAGCTATGAGGTCGATGCGCTGTGTTCCTTGGCCGATGCCACCATTAAGTATGGATACGCGTTACCAGAGATTCTCGACGGCCCGACGCGAATTGTCGGTACCGAACTGATACATCCGCAGGTTGAGAACGCCGTGGCGAACCAGCTAAACCTCGACCAGGAGAGGCGGCTGTTATTCTTAACCGGCCCAAACATGGCGGGCAAGACTACCTACTTGCGAGCTATCTCCACGGCACTATATCTCGGACACTTGGGTATGGGTGTGCCAGCGGCCAGCTTCGGATTTACTCCTATCGATAGATTATTCAGCTCCATCTCCATCACTGACAATGTACATACCGGCACCAGTTACTTTCTCGCCGAAGTGCTGCGTATCAAGTCTATTGCGAGCGCGGTAGCCGAGGGCCTGCGAGTGATCGCGATTATGGACGAGCCCTTCAAGGGAACGAATGTGAAAGACGCGCTAGAGGCATCGCTCGCGATCATAGAGCGACTCGAATGCAAGAGTAACTGCTTGTTCCTGTTCTCGTCGCACCTGATCGAGTTAGATGAGGAGTTTCCCGCAACCATGGGAATCGTGAAATGCCATTTCGAGGCGGAGGAGGCAGAGGGAGAGCTCACGTTCGACTATCTTTTGCATGCAGGCGTATCGAGCCAGCGCCTAGGCATGCGGGTGCTGTCGGAGCAGGGTGTGCTCGCGCTACTGGATAAGCTGGAGGCGCACTAATGGGGTGGCTTGCTTGAGCACGAGCTCAGGCGGTCGCTCGTGGTGTCTTCATTAACACTGGAACGAGCAGTAATAGCAGGGGTACTGCGAACACCATGACTCCGCTCCAGCCGATATTCGCCAGCAGAATTCCCGCGCTTAGCGAGCCCATAGCCTGCAGACCAAAGACGAGGAAATCGTTAACGGCCTGCACCTTAAAGCGCTCAGAGCTGCGATAGCTTTGTGTCAGCAGCGTGGTGCCGCCGAGGAATAAAAAATTCCAACCGATACCGAGAAACACCAGCGTTCCCCAATAGTGAATGATCTCAGGTTGGCCCCAGCCGATGGCTACGCAGATCGCCATCAGGGCAAACCCAGTCTGGATGATTCGCTTCACGCCGAACCACGAGATTAGAAAGCCGCTAAAGAAAGAGGGGACATACATCGCGAGGATATGGCCCTGAATGACTCGGGTCGTGTCTTCCAGTGAGTGATGGTCCATGCCGTGCATGCTGAGGGGAGTCGCGGTCATGATTAGGCTCATGATGCTATAGCCGATGGCAGCGGCTGCGATTGCAAGAATCAGTGCGGGTTGTGTGAATATCTCGCCTAGTGGTCGGCTTGCTCTGGCTTGATCGGCTCTCTCGAATGTGGTGTTTCTATAGAATAAGAGCAAGATAAGGAAGGATATGCCGAGCATGGCAGCCATTCCCAAGAACGAGCCCACATAGTCGGGAAGCCCCTCGATGATGCTGAAGCGCCGGCCCACCTCGGGCCCGAGCAGGGCCGCAACAATGCCCGCCAACATCAGGAACGAAAGACACTTGGGTATCTGCTCGCTAGGCACCGACTCCGCTACCGCGAAACGAAACTGCTGCAGGAAGGCGATGTAGTTACCAATCAGAAATGCGGCGAGGCAGAACAGTGTGAATGAGTCCTGATAGATGCCATATGCGGCGAAGAGTGCGGCGAATATGGCGAGTGCTGTCCCAATAAGAAAGCCGATCTTCCGGCCGACCCTGGACATTAGATAGGAAGCGGGAATTGTTGCACAGGCAATGCCGGCGATCTGGATCGCAATGGGTAGTGTTGCCCAATCGGCCGAAGGCGCGATCTGCGCTCCGACGATGCCGCCTAGTAATACGAGAATCGGTGCTGCCGTTTGGCCGAAGCATTGCGCAAAGGTGAGTACGATCAGGGTTCTATAGTTGCCTATTTTCACACTGGGGCTCCCGCTCCAACTGAGTCGATAACGAGGGCTCGCAGCTCGCCGGC
>CAYGRR010000008.1:27476-75159 GCA_964352295.1 uncultured Pseudohongiella sp.
AACCTGGAGGAATTCGAATACCCTTATCCGGTTGAGTACATGAATCTCAGCGTATATGGCGAGGACGTGCGGATTGCCTACATGGATGTCGCACCTACCGGGCCTGCGAATGGCAGGACAGTAATCTTCCATCACGGTGGCCTTTACTACGGCTGGTATTGGAGCGAACAGATCAAGGCCCTGGCGCAGGAAGGCTACCGCGTCATCGCGAAAGATCGCCTCGGCTGGGGTAAATCTTCCAAGCCGATTATTCCCTATAGCATCAGCCTTTGGGCTTCCAATACAGCCAAATTAATGGATCATCTGAACATCGATCAGGCCGCTATCGTGGGACATTCCATCGGCGGGCAGATGGTGACGCGCTTTGCTTTTCTGTATCCTGAGCGGATAACGCATCTGGTCACGGTTAATCAGGTTGGCCTGGCAGACAACCGCGCAGGCAGAGGCTTCAGGCCGTTGACTGGCGAGGTAGACGCTAACCCGAACATGGACGAGGTGTACACAGGTCTCCTGAGATGGGCGGATGATAACTACACCACGTGGCAGCCGAAGTTCATCGACCATATGCGCATCCGTTATGGGCAGCGCCTCAGTGGTGACTGGCCGCGTATGGCTCGTGTAAGTCAGTTGACTAACCACATGCGTGCTATGGATACGGTGATACACGATAGGCAGTATATCCAGACCAAGACCTTGGTTCTTGGCGGCGAAGACGACTACCCATCTTTTGCGGAGGAAGCGCGACAAGCTGCGAAGGCTTTCCCGAATGGTGAGGTCTTTCTTATTCCAGGCGTTGGACACAATCCCCACGAGGAAGCGCCTGATGTAGTAAGCGCGGAGTTGATTCGGTTTCTGGGGACTTAGCTAGAGGTGGAGTAAATACTTAACGCTCAGCTGCGCGAAAGCTCGGGATTCTTTCGCGCAGCTAATCTTCTGCATTTTTCTTTGCGTAATCTTCTACAGATCGCTAGTCCTGAATCGAAGGATGCTCATAGCCTGTCGG
Organism: uncultured Pseudohongiella sp.; assembly: GCA_964352295.1. Classification (GTDB taxonomy): domain Bacteria; phylum Pseudomonadota; class Gammaproteobacteria; order Pseudomonadales; family Pseudohongiellaceae; genus UBA9145. The sequence goes on from CAYGRR010000008.1 coordinate 28,480, forward strand.
CAGCACCTGATCTGGATCTACACGCACACTTATATAGGTAATCTGATCTTGTATATTCCTGAAGCCGTGGGGTACTCCAGCTGGAATGATTACCATATCGCCCGCCGAGATTGTCTTGGTCTGGCCGTTGGTTACGGTGCGGCTGCCACTTGGACCGATTAGCTCTCGCACCGAGATATTGTTGGCTGGAAATTCTACATCACCGCTAATGTTTCCTCCGGTTACGAGAGTGCCAGACCCGGAGAGAACGTAATAGATCTCGGTGACGAGGTGATGCACGATCGTATTCACGACATCGCCTTCTGTACGATTGCCCTTGCGCTGCAGGATGCCGACGCCGACGTTCACCTCTCCATCGATATCGACCACCTTGATCTGCTGGTCGATGGTCTCGCCCATGTGCTCGAACACCGTCATGATTTCATCGCGCGAAATATGAGTCGCCGTGGTGGGTCGTTGCGCGAAGAGGTTGGGGGATAGTATGCACAGCACTGTCGCGCCGACTAATATCTTGAGAGTCTTGGTTTTCATATTGCTTTTTCCTCGTGTTCTGCTTTTTATGTCGGGGACTGGATCTGAAACCAGAGATTACCTTACCTAGGGACGTATCGCTACTTGGAGTAGGCCTCTTCCCTGGACCGTGCGCTAACAAAGAACCCATAGACTTAAGAAGGAGTAGCTTTTATCCTAGTGACTGCCTCCAGTTACTGAATCGGAGTAAGATATGTTGCCCAATATTGCAAGAATCAGCTTCTTTTTTGCCCTTTCTCTGCTCGTTGCCTGCAGCGATAATGGCTCCAGCGAGCAAGCCAGCAACCCGGCCACTCAGTCAGACCCGGCCCAGAACGCAGCGGCTGAGGAAAGCTCAGCTAGCAAAATCCTGCCAAATCCAATCTACCAACACCGGCTCGACAATGGCCTGAATGTTGTTACTGTGCCGTTCGATAGTCCGGGTACAGTCGCGTTCTATGCGGTGGTTAGGGTCGGCGCAAGAGACGAAGTGGAAGAGGGCGTTACCGGCTTTGCGCACTTTTTCGAGCACATGATGTTCCGCGGCACAGACAAATACCCAACCGAGGCTTACTCGGATGCATTAAAGTCCGTTGGCGCCTCGGCGAATGCCAACACCTCAAACGATCGCACCGTCTACCACATGACCGGCAACGTCGAGCGCCTGGACCTGATGTTCGAGTTGGAGTCTGATCGCATGATGAATCTGAACTATTCGGAGCACGACTTCAGAACCGAGGCCGGTGCGGTAAAGGGTGAATACACCAAGAATTTTGCCAGTCCCTATCAACAGTTGAACGAGCTGACGCGAGATACGGCATTCGACATCCATACTTACAAGCACACCACGATGGGCTTCTTCGACGACATCGTTGATATGCCAAATCAGTACGAGTACTCCCTACAATTCTTTGATCGATTCTACCGACCGGAATATACAACTCTGGTGGTGGTGGGTGATGTGACGCCCGAGCGTGTCAATGATCTTGCAGAAAGCTACTACGGCGATTGGCAGAGCGGCAGCTATGTATCGGATGTGCCGGTAGAGCCTACCCAGACTGAGATTCGTCGCGTACATCTGCAGAATGCTGCAATACCGCCACACATCAGCCTGAATTATAAAGGGCCAGCATTCGATGATAGCGAGATCGATATGCCGGCGCTGGATGTGCTCTCGCAGATTCTGTTTGCGAACACATCGTCTCTCTACAGGAAACTAGTATTAGAGGAGCAGAAGGTGCGGTTCATTGGCGGTGGTGCGGGTGATTCCCGGGACCCTAGTCTGTTTGGCATCGATGCATCTCTAATCGACAAGGCTGACATGCAGTATGTGAAGGATGAGATTGTCAAAGCGATCGATGCGGTTAAGACAGACGGCGTCGATCCCGTAACGCTTGGCAATGTGAAGTCGAATCTGAAATACAGCTTCGCCATGAGCATAGACAATCCGGAAACTATTGCGAATTCACTGGCGCACTACATCATGTTGACCGGTGACCCAGAATCGATCAACAGGCTCTATGCCCAGTACGACAGGGTAACTGTCGATGATCTGAAGCAGGTGGCGGCAAGATACTTCGTTGAGACTGGCCTCACGATTGCCACAATCAGCGCAGACGAAGCGGGGGGAGTGCTCTAATGAATGCGTTGATGAGGATTTGGAAAAGCGCCGCCGCAGTTTTTGTTGTTATAGCCTATTCTGTTTGTTCGCTGCCTGCATTCGCACAGGATATCGTCGAGCTTAAGCTGCCAAATTCAAACAAAGTGGTTATCAAGCTGATGTTTCGAAACGGCTCCATCAGTGACGAGAGTGGCAAGGAGGGTATCAATCAGGCGGTGTCTGAGCTGGTCGTGCAGGGTGGGACCCGAGAGCTTAGCTACAGTGAGATACAGGATCGCATCTACCCGATGGCCGCGCGCTATGGAGTCAGCTCCGATAAGGAGGTCACTGTGTTCTCCTTCGAGGTGCATCAGGACTATCTGGACGAGTTCTATCCCATATTGAAGGGGCTAATTCTGACTCCGCGTTTCGCCGAGGAAGACTTTAGTCGGGTGATGGTGAATCAGCAGAACTATGTCGATCAGGTAATTCGCGCCTCTTCGGATGAGGACTATAGCAAGGTGGCATTGGAAGACCTCCTGTTCAGAGGTACCAATTATCAGCACATGAAACAGGGCACATCAGACGGTGTAGCTAGTATCACTCTAGCCGACGTGCGGGCTCACTACCAAAACCTGTTCACGCGCAACAACCTCACTATAGGCATTGCGGGTAACTACAGCGATGGATTCCTGCAACAACTAGTACAAGACATGACAGCACTCCCGGATTCGTTGCCGGAAATACCCGAGCCGGGTAAGGCGAGATCGCCGAACGGTATCGAGGTAGAGATCGTGGCGAAGGAAGGGGCGTTCGGATCGGTTATCTTCACCGGCTTTCCGTTGGATCTAACGCGTGCCGATGACGATTTCGCGGCATTAATGGTGGCGAACTCCTATCTGGGCGAGCACCGAAAGTCGTATTCGCGCCTGTACGAGAAGATTCGTGAACAGCGCTCGATGAACTACGGCGACTACTCCTATATTGAGTGGTATGAGAATGGAGGGAGGAACATGTTGCCGCCATCTGGCGTGCCACGCTCATCCAATTACTTCTCCATGTGGGTGCGGCCGGTACAGATCGCAGCGCAGCTGCAACTGCAGTACCCTGAGCTTGCTGGCATCGAGATCGGTCATGCCCACTTTGCACTGCGCATGATCGTGAAAGAGTTGGCGGTACTGGTTGAGAACGGCCTGAGTGTCGAAGACTTCGAGGCGACCAGAGACTTCTTGCTGAGTTATACCAAGCTGTATGCTCAGACACCGGCATCGCGACTGGGCTACCTAATGGATTCGCAGTTCTACGGCCGGGAGGATTACCTGTTAGAACTCGATGCGCTGTTAGCGGCGTTGACCTTGGAGGATGTTAACGAGGCGATCAGAAAGTATTGGCAGACCGAGAATATGTTTGTAACGATCATCACAGACGTTAGCGAGGCTCAGCCGCTAGCGGAAAGCTTGCTGAACAATCTGAGTTCGCCGATGAGCTATTCGGATGTGGTGCGGGAGGGTTTGAGTGAAGCCTTGCAGGAGGAAGATGCGCTGGTTGCCGAGTTCCCTTTGAACATCACCTCGGTAAGAGTCGTCGATTCTAAAGACACGCTGCAATAGTAGCAGTCTGCTGCTTTAGGAAGCGCAGGGGAGAGAGCGCGATTGCCGCTGGCGTGCTGCTACCTGGCGCCTGCCAGGCTCGCCGCTTCCTGTTGGCTCGCTAGAAACTCTTCGTAGTTGCCCTGAAAATCGTTGAGCTTCTGATCCTTGATCTCCATTATTCTGGTGGCCAATGAGGAAACAAACTCTCGATCGTGGCTCACGAATATCAGCGTGCCTTCGTAGTGCTCAAGTGCCAGGTTTAGTGATTCGATAGACTCCATGTCCAGGTGATTGGTCGGCTCATCCAGAATCAAGACGTTAGGATCCTGCATCATCAGCCTGCCGAAAAGCAGACGATTCTTCTCGCCGCCGGAACACACCTTTACCGACTTCTCAAAATCTTCCGAGGAGAACAGCAACCTTCCCAGCGTGGCGCGCACGATCTGATCACCGTGGCTGGGTTTGCGCCACTGACTCATCCAGTCGAACAAGTTCAGTTCGTTGTCGAAGTCATCGTTGCTGTCCTGGGGACAATAACCAAGGGTGGCGCTCTCCGCCCACTTAACTTTCCCTTGTTTTACTTCGAGTTCATTGACCAGACAGCGAAGAAAGGTCGTCTTGCCAGCGCCGTTCTCGCCTATCACCGCAAGTCGCGTTCCGGCCTCCATGATCATGTTGCCGTTGCTAAAAAGCGGCTCGTCGTCGAAACCATGGCCCATCTTCTCGAGGATAAGCGCCTGGCGGTGGAGTTTCTTCTCCTGGGTAAAGCGAATGTAGGGACTGACTCGACTAGAGGGCTTGATGTCTTCCAGCTCAATTTTCTCGATCTGCTTCGCCCTTGAAGTTGCCTGCTTGGCTTTAGAGGCATTCGCGGAGAAGCGGCTGACGAATTGCTTCAGGTCGCTGATCTGAGCCGACTTCTTCGCGTTGATCGACTGCAGGCGCTCGCGGGCGGCGGTAGAGGCGATCATGAAGTCATCGTAGTTGCCTGGGTACACGCGCAGTTCGCCGTAGTCGATGTCTGCCATGTGTGTGCACACGGAGTTAAGGAAGTGCCGGTCGTGAGAGATAATCACCATGGTGCACTTGCGATCAGCCAACACGCCCTCTAGCCAGCGGATGGCATTGATATCGAGGTTGTTGGTTGGCTCGTCCAGTAGCAGGATGTCCGGGTCTGCGAATAGGGCCTGGGCCAACAGCACTCGAAGTTTCCAACCTGGGGCAACTTCCTTCATCGGGCCGGCATGAAGCTCCTGATCGATACCCGCACCCATCAGCAATTCTCCAGCGCGACTTTCGGCGGTATAACCATCCATCTCTGCGAACTGTATCTCCAATTCCGCGACCTGCATGCCGTCTTCTTCGGTCATCTCAGGAAGTGCGTAGATGCGATCTCGTTCTTTCTTCACCTCCCACAGTTCGGCATGGCCCATGATGACGGTGTCGATCACGTTGTATGCCTCGAACGCGAACTGATCCTGACTCAAGGTTCCTAGGCGCTCGTTGGGTGTAATCGAAACGTTGCCCGATGTGGGTGCCAGACTGCCGTCCAGGATCTTCATGAACGTGGACTTGCCGCATCCATTCGCGCCGATCAATCCATAGCGATTGCCATCACTGAATTTCACCGAAATATTCTCGAAGAGAGGCTTCGCACCAAATTGCATGGTGATGTTGGCAGTAGAGATCAAAGGAATGTCCTAATGGGTAGTGAAGATGTAGATGCGTATTCTATTGGGAATGATTTGAGGGGCCGTACTATAGGGATTTGTTCGGAATACGTCAATCGCGGTGCTGCAAAGGGCCGCTAGATAGGGGTTATAACGCCAAGTATAGAGAGCGGAGCAACTTCTCTGGCGTTCATGAAGTGCATGAGCCGGCGCCTGATGTACTCATTCGGCGCTATTGCGCTAATTGAGGATCAGTTCGCGTTGCTAGAGAGAAACGCAATCAGGAAGCCTTCGATGGCTTCGCCGATGCTGGGCACGAGTAATAGTGTGACTATAGTGAGTAATGTGCCGGCGGCGCAAAGGATGAGGTAGTTGCGTAGTGTCATGGTTAGATTCCTTAGAGGTTTAGCGAGGGGCTAGCTCGAATATCCAGCTATTGCCGTCTTCGATGTTCGCCCGTGCTTCGGCAATGGCTTCAGCGGAAACAGGTGTAGGCACGCCGCTATACTTGGCCAGCAATTTCGCGGCAACACCATTCAATACATCGCCTTCCTTGACGCGAATTAGCTGTCGCGGATAGCGCACATTGTTAACTCGCAACACGCCCTGATCGTTTCCTTCGTCGGCGTCGAACGCCCACTCCTTCCAGATCTGTCCAAGAAAGGATTTCATGTAACCCGATACGACGTAGATCTTCCCTTCGCTCTCCAGAATAAATATACGTCGCGTAGCCATAGGATCATTGAGCTGTAGCTCGATGGTGAAAATATCATCCGTGAAGCTCCAGTCCGGCTCGGGTCCAGTATGTAATTCCCCGGCGATCATCTCGCCTCCGGGAAATACCACCGTTGCGCCATCGGCGCTGCTGCGTTGTATGCGCAGCGTACCGATAGCCACAGCAGCGATGAGTACCACGAAACCAACTGCCTGTAGCAGGATCTTAAGAATTTTCACGCGATCGTCTCCGCAGAATCTGAGTAGCTGGGATCATAGGCGATTTGCTCTGGCGAGTCTTTGTTTTATTGCGATACTTATTTGAGAAGATTTGTATCTGAGAAGAATCTCCGAGTGGGCGGAATTACTGATGCGGGGGTTTGCTGCTCGTCGGAGTAGTTTGATTGCATAGGGGTTGGGTGGGAGTCTGCCGCCATTTTCCCTTCGGTATAGAAGCGAGTGGGATTTGGAGCTGATGAGGTAGGACTAGACAGCGATTGTCTTTAGGAAGATCAACGTGAGCTGCTCGGTATTCCGTCTAAACTCCGCCGTCGATTTCGCCTTCTTCTTTATGCCGCCTAGAGCCGTGAATAGCAGTTCGACGAATGCCTTCGGGGTGAGCGCCGAGCTCTGAAAGCTGGCCTCTCCTGCCTGCTCGGCGTCTTTCAAGACGTTAGCAAAAGCGTTCACGAGTTTCGCGAATCCCTTCATCATCTCCTCTGTCGCCAGCTTCTGATTGGTGTCCATCAGTTCTGCGCCGTGGGGCGAGTCCGAGATTGGCTCGTAATAAACTTTCTCGAAGATCAGTAGCGCATCCACAAACCGCGTATTCAGACTACCTTCGCTAGCTAGAGTTGAGATGGCTCTATCGACGGCCTGGTTAAGCCGGTAGGCCGCCAGATCGCAGAATAGGTTCTCCTTGTTATCAAACATCAGATAGAGAGCGGGGCGTGAGATGCCCCCTGCCTGAGCAATGTCGTTCATGGTCGTGCGCCTGAAGCCATACTGCGCGAAGACTTCTGCAGCGGCTTCATAGACTGCTTCTTTCTTGGCGTTCGCGCGCGCCGAGGTTTTTTTCGATTTACTCATTCTGCAACTTTTTTCATTTTTTGAAGTGCCGCTGGGTGCACAGTGGAAATTATTAGGGTAGTATTATGCCATTACATTCTGACATTTGATACCTAATATGTCAGAAAATAGGAAACTGCAATTGGAAGGTTGGTCGAATCAACCTAGCTAATTTTTTACGATCTCTAGGATTCAGGGGGAAACAATGAGTACTTCATTTTGGGTGAATGGCGTGCGGCAATCGGTGGATGTTGATCCGTCCAAGCCATTGCTTTGGGTCTTGCGTGAACAGCTCGCGCTTACCGGCACTAAATTTGGCTGTGGCATCGCTCAGTGCGGTGCCTGCACCGTGCATATCGATGGCCAGGCGCTGCGCTCCTGCGTTACGCCACTATCCGCCGTCGAAGGCAAGCAGGTGACTACTATAGAAGGACTCGCCTCAGCCTCGGGTGAACTGCATCCTCTGCAGCAGGCATGGATCGAGCATCAGGTGCCGCAGTGCGGCTACTGCCAATCCGGTCAGTTGATGTCAGCGTCTGCCTTGCTCGCGAGTAATCCCAGTCCTAGCGATGCACAGATTGATGCCGCGATGCAGGGCAATGTCTGTCGCTGCGGCATGTACGGACGTATCCGTAGCGCAATCAAGTCAGTCGACATTGCGGCTGCCGAAGACAAACTGTTCTACAACGTAGCGGGGGTGGACAATGTCTAAACTGACTCGAAGAGCATTCATAACAACAGGGTTAGTCGCAGGTGGTGGTCTGGTAGTAGGCATCGCGATGCGCCCTGGAAATCAAGTGAAATACCTCGCCGGGAAGATGGGAGACGAAGGTGGCAAGCTCGTGCACACCTACGTCAGGATCGATAGCGACAACGTGATTACTGCCATCATTCCTCATGCAGAAATGGGGCAAGGCGTTCACACCGCACTCGGACAGATGCTCGCTGAAGAGCTCGATGCTGATTGGGATCAGCTTAGATTGGAAGAGGCGCCTGCCATCGGAGAGTATGCGTCCTATTCGGCAGGACGACGCTATCTACTCGCTGGAATTGACTTCCCGAACTTCGCGATACCGACCGTCGATGGCGCGATGATGCGGGTAGCGGACTCCCTGAATCTTCAGATCACCGGCGGCAGCATGAGTGTGCGAACGACGGGCATCTTGGCTATGCGCATTGCCGGTGCGGCGACTAGAGAAATGTTACAACTAGCCGCGGCGGAAGCTTGGGGAGTTCCTTTAGAAGAAGTGCTAACCGAAAACAGCCATCTCGTGCATGCCGCGAGCAATCGCAGAGAGCCCTACGCTAACTTCGCTACGCAGGTAGCGGAGATGACGCCCACTCAGACGCCAACATTCAAAGAGCCAGCTGACTACAAGATCGTCGGCACGCACAAGCCAAGGCGCGATATCCCCGCCAAGGTAGATGGCTCCCTAAAGTTCTCTCTGGACGTGCGACTGCCCGGCATGCTCTATGCGTCGGTTGTCCGCTCGCCCGTTCCGGGTGGCAGCCTCGTAGAAGTAGATGACAGTGCTGCACGTGCAGTAGCAGGCGTGGTAGATGTTGTAGTGATTCCATCAGCCGCCGTTACCAATATGCTTGGTGAAACCGAATCGACAGAGTCAGTAGCGGTGGTTGCCGACAGTTATTGGTCAGCGAACAAGGCTATCAAGGAGCTCAAGCTGCAGTGGAGCGAGACCGGCTTCGAGTCTGTTTCTAGCGACGCTATCTATGCTCAATTCGACCGCGATATTACCGCCGGCGCCGAGCGTGTGACAGACCGGCTACAGGGAGAAGCGGCCCCTATATTCTCAACCGCCGCGAAAGTTATCGACGCCGACTACCATGTCCCTTTTCTCGCCCATACTTGTATGGAACCATTGAACGCAACCGCTGATGTCCGAGATGGCCGTGCAGAAATCTGGGTGGGTTGCCAGAATCCGCTAGGCTTTCGACGAGACATAGCAACCGTTCTAGGAATGGATCCTGAGAATGTCACCTTGCACAATCACAGCATGGGTGGCGGTTTCGGCCGCAAGGCAAGACCGGATTGGGCAATGCAAGTGGCCTACCTCGCCAGAGAGGTTGGTAAGCCTGTACAACTCATCTGGTCCCGCGAGGAAGATGTCCGCCAGGACTTCTATCGCCCAGCCGTGCAGAGTCGTTTCCGCGCCGCATTCGATGCAGATAACAATCTGCTCGCTTGGGAGAACACCTATACCAACAAGAATGAGCCCATCGAAGCGCCGCTGATTCCCTATGCCGTACCAGCCCAAGACATTGGCTATGTGAGCAGTCCTACGCATATACCATTCGGTGCTTGGCGCAGCGTGGATCATTCGCAGCATGGCTTCTTTACCGAGTCTTTCATTGACGAAGCGGCTAACGCGGCCGGTAAGGACCCCTATGAGTTCCGTGCAGATCTACTCAAGGACAGCCCGAGACATCTGGCGGTATTGAACAGAGTCGCCGAAGAGGCGCAGTGGGGCAGGGAACTGCCAGTTGGTAGCGGTCGGGGAATATCTCTACAGGAATCTTTTGGCTCCATCGTCGCACAAGTGGTTGAGGTGACCGTCGTCGATGGCGAGGTGTCTGTCGATCGCGTCGTTGCCGTTATAGATGCGGGTATCGCCGTCGCGCCCGATGGCATTGCCGCGCAACTAGAATCTGGCATTATCTACGGTCTTACCGCGGCACTACATGGTGAAATCACGATCGAAAATGGGGCAGTTGTGCAGAGTAATTTTCACGACTACGAAGCGGTCAGAATGAACGAGGCGCCGCTGATAGAGACGCACGTTATCAACAGCGGCCACGATATCGGTGGAGCAGGTGAGCCGGGCACACCTGGTATTGCGCCCGCTCTTGCGAATGCCGTGTTCGATGCAACTGGCCTTCGTGTTCGTCAGTTGCCGCTGAAGAATTTCGATCTGAACTATCGATCCGAAGAGGCGGGAGTGGCTGTTTAGCCGCATTCTAGTCTGACTCGATCGCGGTATCGATTCAAAGCCCCGGCCAAAAGGTCGGGGCTAATTTCGAGGCCTAAAGTAGCGCGTTCGAATCTCGGTACATGCCAAATAGTGGTGCAGGGATTTTGAACTAACCTCGCACTGTGCTCCGTGACAAACGCCGCAACCTCCCTCCTTTCTCTGCCAAAAATCCTGGCAATTCCTCTCCGCGCTTTACAGCCTACTCGCTGTTGCACTTGTCGTCTTTCCTTTCTAGCCTGTGCCGATTTCGCGGGTACTTCCTGCTCTGATCTTAGGCACGCTCCGAAATGAGGCACTCTCTCAGGCTATGTAAAAGTGTGAGGCATGGCACCAAAATTATTCACGATTTTGGTGCGCCGATCTAAAAAGGATCCGTTTTAGTGCCTATTTGTTAGGTAACTCCTTCTCCTATGGCGGAGATTCTACGAATTCTCTGGCGTTGATGGGTATGGCACACGTTTTGCTTTGTCGTATGTGTACTTAATTGATTAGGCAATTGCTAACGAGAATGTCATCTCGTATTTCCAAGATGGTGCGTTACGCAATTGTTGAGTGGCACGGAAGGCCGCTTACAACGAATGGATTTGATCTCGGTCGGTACGGCTTTAACAACGTACTCGGCACTGATGAGAAACGTTCTATCCCGTATCTATTAATGAGATCTAGTACACAACGATGCCTGTAAACGTTGCAGCGATATTAACTTAGGAGCGCACTAATGAAGACCCACACACCAAATTTTGCCCGCAAGAAAGGGCTTAGATTCTTTGTCGCCCTGTGCGCTGGCACGGCGAGCATGACAGCCTTGCCGCCGCTGGTTTCAGCGCAGGATGAACTTATCGAGGAAGTCATTGTTACCGGCAGTCGACTTCGACAGAACAGTAATGCGACGTCATCGCAACCGATCTCTACTATTAGTGCCGTAGATCTTACCCAAACCAGTACCACCGATATTGCTGAAATCCTGAACGACAACCCTGCGTTGCTATCCTCTGTGTCTGGCTCAAACTCTATCGATAACGGTGCTAGTAATAACACCAATGCTGACAATGTGGGCGGTTCCAGTCTTGACCTTCGCGGTCTGGGCTTCGAGAGAACACTAACACTAGTCAATGGTCGCCGACACGTAGCCGGGATTGAAGGCACCAGTGCGGTTGACGTTTCAACGATACCTGCGTCCTTAATCGACCGCGTGGAAGTGCTGACAGGCGGGGCATCCGCCGTCTATGGTGCAGACGCTGTGACCGGCGTGGTCAACTTCGTACTGAAAGACGACTACGAGGGTTTTGAAATCGATGCTCGAACAGCCATGTCTGAGGAAAGAGACGGCGAGACGTCAAACATCGACGTAATATTCGGCCGAAACTTTAATGAGAACCGCGGCAATATAACGGTAGCCCTGCAATACAATCAAAGCGAAGGAGTGAGACAAGGGGATCGCTCACATACCGCAAACGATGGCTTGTATGATGATGATGTGAATCCAGCGCTACGGTTTCAGTCGGGGAACATATCCAGTTCTTCGACGCCAAATTTCGCACAGTACTACAACTTCGATAACACGGGTCGTTTTCCAGTAGGCGCTCGCATACCCTCTGCAGAAAACTTCATCGCCGACTACACGGCAGAATTTGGCACAGCCCCGACTCTCACTGCCGGTGAGATGGCGTTAATCAATCAGGCTTCGACTGCTTTCCCTCGTGCCTTGTTTCCGGGTAGAACCTTTAACATCACATCACCCTATGGCGTTGTCGCCGCCGGCGACTTTGGTTTGCAGACAGCGCTCGGTTCCGAGCCAGATCTGGACGGAAATGGTACTCCTGACTGTCTGGATAGTTTTACCGGATACAACTCCAGCCTAGGTGGCGCTTCCTCATTCGGCGCTGCCGGCGGTTGTTGGGTGATCGACCAGAATGGTGCTGTTGGGCCTTATCAAGATGGTCTGGTGACAGGTAACTTCAATCAGTTTGGCGCTGCACAGAGTTTTATCGCTCCGAATAGACCGTATACGATACCAGGGGACGAGAAATACGCCATCAACCTGAATGGTAATTACGACCTGAACGATAGCGTTCAGGCGTTCTTTGAAACCAAATATGTATACCAGGAAGTTGAGTTTGGAGGCGGTGGCCACAACTTCACAGACTTGTTGCTTGGGGCGCCTGACAATCCTTACCTGCCCGTCGCGCTTCAACCCCTTGCGAACAATAACGGAGTAGGGTTCGTTGGCGCAGGTGGCCTGCGAATTTCCCGTGACTCAGATGACTGGGGAAGCAATATCTCTACCAACGAGAGGACTACCACACGATTCGTCGCGGGCTTAAGAGGTACAATTGACAGTCTAGATCTCGACTACGAGGTTTCTGCCAACTACGGTAAGTTTGAGCGAAAGCTTATTGATCGGGAAGAAATGATCGCGGACCGCTTCTTCGCCTCTATCGATGCTGTTACAGACCCGGCAAGTGGTCAGCCAGTGTGTCGTTCTGATCTGGACGCAACCGCTTATCCTCCAACAACACCCTTTGATATTTTCTCCTTTGTCGGTGGTGGCGTTAATTCTTCCTTCTTCACTTTTACACCGGGGGACGGTCAGTGTAAGCCAATGAATATCTGGGGTGGCCGAGGAGCTATGTCTCAGGAATCTATCGATTTCGTGACCTATACTCGAACGATAGAGGAAGAGATCGAACAGACAGTCTTTAGCGGCTTTGTTAGCGGAGACTCAAGTCAGTGGTTTGAGCTTCCTGCTGGACCTATAAGCTTTGTTGTCGGCGGCGAGTGGCGCGAAGAAGTCACTTCTCAGCAATTTGATTCCTTCGATCAGGGAATTCTGCCGGTGAGCGGAGTAACCTCTGAAGGTGTGGCTTTTTCTGCAGGCGATTACATCGGTGATGTCAGTAATGCATCAAGTACTGGTAGCACGCCGTCACAGCGACTGCTAAGTGGTGCTTCAGATTACGATGTATGGGATGTTTTCGCTGAAGTTGAAGTGCCGCTAGTTTCAGGTGTAGGACTCATGGAAGAGCTTACTGTTAGCGCGGCAGTTAGACGCGCCGACTACTCCACATTCGGTGAGAATACCACCTATAAAGTCGGTGGTGTTTGGGCACCAATTCAGGATCTACGTTTCCGAGTCAACTACAGCGAAGCGGTGCGTGTGCCCAACCTGTTTGAATTGTTCTCTCCTGAGCAGGGCCAGGCATTTCGACCTGCAGACCCCTGTGATGTTTCCCAGATCGCCAGTGCTGGCGACCCGGCACAGCGACAGTCAAACTGCGTGGCTTCACTGCAAGGCTACAACGTGCCAGCGGAAAACATCTTCGACGCTAACGGTAACTACATCTTCGTAGATCCACTATCGGCTGGTTTTCCTGGTGTGATAGGCGGTAACTCCAATCTGCAACCAGAAGAAGCGGCAACCGAGACCTACGGCTTCGTTTGGCAGCCTTCCTACATTGAAGGTTTGACAGTGAGCATGGATTACTGGGATATCACCATTGATGGTGCGATCTCGGAAATCTCAGATCAGAATATTGTGAATAGCTGTTATGACGCAGCCTCTATAAACAATCCATTCTGCGACCTGTTATCTCGTAACCCTGAGTCAACTTCAGCGCAGTCCGGTGGTTTTACTTTCCTTCGCCAGACACTGCTCAATTTCGGTGCCGCTCAAGCTACCGGTGTTGACTATTCGGTTGGCTACGAGTTTGATCTTGCAGACATGCAGTTTAACCTTGGTGCTGCTGCAACGAGACAGCGTCGACTTGAATTCATTCAACCGGCAGCTCCCGGCGAAGCGGCGATCATCGATAATGAGCTTGGCGAGATGCGTCGTCCTGAATGGGCGGGACAGTTGAGCGCTTCAGTATCTGCTGGTGATTTAACTATCGCGCTGAACACTTCATACTTAAGTAAACAGACGCTTAACTACGAAGGCGGTGTAGAGATAGAAACGGTTGATCAGAACTACGGACCTTCCGCATACACTGATGAATTCTTCACGCACAATCTCACTGGTCAGTATATTTTCGATGACAATTTCGTACTGTATGGCGGTGTGACTAATCTGACTGATGAAGACCCGTATCTTACTGAACGAGGCTACCCTGTTAGTGTTATCGGGCGTTCTTACTTCCTGGGTGTGAACTACCGCTTCTAGGGCTAACAATCTGGTTTTGCTCAATTCGGTGCGGTAGCAGTTGCATCGGATTGAGCAAGAACAGAGTTCGGTATCAATCCTTTGAGTCCGGATAATGCACGATCTCTATATTCTCACCTTCCCCCACTACTCTAACCACTTTTATTGTTTTACTCTGACCGTGTCTATTGCGGGAGCCAAGATGGCACCGCAATCGGTCTACTAAAACTCGGAGAATTTCCTATGTATAAGTCCCTTAAAAATCGAACTGCAAGCTGTGTGCTATGTGCTCTTGCCTTGTCAGCGTGTTCGGGTGAAACGGATACTGCTGCAGAACTAGCAACCAACCTTGAAACAGCCGAGGACATGATCGATGCGTTCTATTCCTTCGATCCGAGTCGTCTACAGCCCTTCCTCAGCGAGGCTGGCGAGGCGGAGGCGGGAATTCTTGGCTATCAGGCCTGGGCCGAAGGCGGGAACTACATAGTCATGGAACGCGCTGCCTGTGTTCCCGAATCCGAGGACACCATCGCCTGTGCGATAACGGTACAGGATGATCCCGTGGTGGCGCTGGAAACCGGATTCAACGTCACAGACACCTTTCACGTGACTTTCGAAGAGGGAATCATCACCGGCGTGGACACAAGCTCCAACGACCAGCCTATCTACTACGAGGCTAGAGAATGGGTGGAGGCTAACCTGCCTGAGGTAATAGAAGGCCCCTGCAAGCGTACCGATGGCGTGCGTGAGACACCAGGTGACTGCGCCAGAGCGATGACAGACGGCTATAGGCAGTTTATGGAGGCAAGGAAAGCCGAAGCAGATTCTGCCTTTATTCCAGATGACTTCGAGCCACCAGTGCTGGTAGAAGCTGATAGCTTTAAGCTGCTGCCACTTGGTCCAGAGCTCGTCGATGTGGACTTTGCAGCCTACATGTCATCCATAGAGCATCTGCAGGAGACATTTACCCGAAGCACAGGCTGGCCCCACGACAAGATCACCGATGAAGAAGCCATGCAGGACATGTTAAACGAAGAAGGGCGCTTCAATCGGCGTGAGTCATTTGCCTATGCAGTGCTTACTAAAGATGGCGAGCGCGAGATGGGCTGTGTCTACGTTAGGCCTAGCAGCAAGCCTGGATATGAGGCAGAGGTTTCATTGTGGGTCACTAAGGCAGATTTTGATGCCGGCTTTGATGCAACGCTATACGATTGGACAGTGAAGTGGATAGAGCAGAGCTGGCCGTTTGCTGAGGTTGCCTACCCGGGCCGAGCCATAGAATGGTCAGCCTGGGATAAGCTGTAGCAGCTCTCTCACAATTCCTTCAATCTCGCGCTGGAATAGAAAGCCAATGGAGTCGCTCTTGAACCGCGAAGTGTTCCTGCACTGCACTAAATAATCTATAAATTTTTGAGCCTTTCATTCGAATAGAAAGACAGAGCCAGTTGTTCCTTGATGGACAGCGGCACCGCTTTACCGGCGCCAATTTGACCGACCTCTGAATCACCACAGTAGGTACCAAAGAGACGGTCCCATAGAATAATCATGCAACCGTAGTTTGAGTCAGCCTGTTTGCGCTCTAGCGCGTGATGAGCATGGTGTTGCGGCGCTGTGGCGAAAACCCAGTCGTAAACTGGCAAAGTTCTTATTGGTAGATTGGAGTGATTCAGCACTCCATTCCATATTCCGAATGCACCCGTTACTGCCATTACGCCATCGCTAGCACCGAGCAGCGCTAAGGCTACAGGAGTGCCCACCATCAGGGTGAGCCATTCGAGAGGATGTGTACGATCACCGCGCATGCAGCCCATCTTAGTAATGTGATGGTGAGTCGCATGCATGCGCCACCAAAAAAGCGATTCGTGTTGAACGCGATGTAGCCAGTAGTAGATAAAGCTCGATACCAGCATGATCATCAGCGCAGAGCCGAGGATTCCAGCCATCGAAGAAGGGTCTAGAGAAATTTGCAGTGGTGCAAGATCGCGAACCGCTTTGAATCCTGACGAGATCGGAGTCTCGTAAAAATTGCTGTACAGCGGAACCCAGAGGAAGCCGGCGAATGCCAGCCAGAACGCATCTTCGGCCATCTCCTTAGGCTCCAGCAACCAGTCTTTGCGCTTGGCCCAGATCCGCTCTGCGAAAATGCACAGCGGTATCGGCAGTACAATCATGATTGCGGAGAACAGCTCCTGATAGATCCAGTCGCTGCTGACCATGAGGGCCACGAGGATCATAGACCCTAGAACGAGGATGGGTTGCACCCAAGTCCAGACTAACTCATTAGTGGAAGATTGTTCGGCAGAGGTAGATGCATCCGCGATCAACCCATCATCTGTTCCTTGTGCCATGTCGCTCATTTAAGTAGTTCCAGTGGCCTGCATTGGCCATGTTGAAAAGCATTCATCTAAATCTACCTGCAATATCTTCGCCAGTTTTTATGTAAATGGGTTTGCCTTGTTCAGCCCTAAGCGTGCTGGAGATGGAAATGCGAAATCCAAACATATCACCTATATATCAATTAGTTAAGAATGTGGTGCGGCAACGCTCTGAAGCATTCTTAGGAAAGGAATGCGCAATGTGACGAGATAGTCTCGAGTAAAACGGATAAATAGCCCACATATGGGACATTCAAGGCTCCAAAACTGTGCAAAAAGCATGAATTTGTGAGCCTGCTTGTTTCAGATTAGATCGACTATAAAGTGGCGCACAGGGCCGCCCCAGAAGTGTTTAGCCTTTTCTGTTGGCTAAGTATGCTCGCCATCCGCCGAAGTGTGAGATGTTTTCAGCGCCGCTAATACCACCTTCCTCGCAAATAAATCCTGGAACAATTCTGCCAGATTCCAGTGTGACCTTACCTATTCCAAGAGGAGAGGGGATGCCTGCGACGAAACTGCCAAACTCCGCCATGGGCATGCGCCAAACTTCTACTTCGATGGCAGAGCCATCGCCGCTCGGTACCAGTGCGGGACGCTTCCCGTCTGGTAGAGCGTATAAGGCGTAGCTCTTGGCGGTATGAGTTTTCATCTCGAGCCTGGCGCCCCGATCTTGCAATTGCCAATTCAGCGGCTCTCCCATTAGATGCGCGCCGCACACGACTACGTCGACCGACTTCGCAGGTGCAATTCTAGCGGATTGTGTCGGCTCGCAGAGCAAATACGGAGTTGCGCCGAGGGGAAGATTGAGCTGTCGCTGCAGCGCGCCGGCAAAACTCAGTAGCTGTATATCTGAAAACGCATGGGTAAAGAGCGTCACTCCCCAGCTCACTTTCGAACTCAATCTGCCTGCGGGAATTGCTGTCGCTGTGTAGTCGAGCAGGTTCATGAAATTTGTGTAGGTGCCAAGTTTCGAGTTTAATGCGATTGGTTCGCTCTCGATCTGGGATCTTAGATAGCAAGTGGGAGCGGTGGGTGTCACTACGAAATCTACTTTGTCCAGCTCGCGATCACAGATGCGTTTTAGGGCCTGTAGTTTGTATTGTGCCGCGTAGGTATCGGTAACGGTAAAGTTCTTCGTTGTCGCCAGAATGTCCTGAATCACCGGCAGCATGTCGGCCGCATCTACAGCCTGTGTTGCCCAGGCGCGTTCCGCGACCCAGGGGCCTTCGTATAACAATCTAGCCGTACTTAGAAAGGGTTCAATGTCAATCTCGACAGATTGGCCGCCAAGCTCTCTAAGCTGCTCGCAGCTGAGATGGAATAGCGCTTGCGCCTCTGCATCTCCGTCGAAGTCCAGCCTTGAGGGTAGGCCAAAAGTAAAGGGTGCCGGCTTTTCATCCTGCCAGTACGCTGCCCAGTTAAACGCGACGTTTTTTCTCGAGTAAGGGTCGCTGTCGTCTTCCTGCGCGCTAACGCCCAAGACTCGCACCACATCTTCGGTGTTTAGAGCAAAGACAGATACACAGTCTAGGGACTTACAGGCGGGCACTACACCGGTTGTGCTCAGCAATCCCTTTGTTGGCTTATGCCCTACTAGGTTGTTGAACGCGGCTGGCACTCGACCCGAACCCGCGGTATCGGTGCCCAAAGCGAAAGATACCTGTCCTAGGGCCGTTGCGATTGCAGATCCTGCGCTGCTACCGCCGCTGATGTAGTCTGTATTGAAAACATTCTTGCCTTCGCCGAAGGGGGAGCGGGTGCCAACTAGTCCGGTCGCAAACTGATCTAGATTGGTTTTTCCCAGCGGGATCGCGCCGGCTTCGATCAACAATGCTACAACTGTCGCAGACTCAGCCGGTAAGTAAGTGAAGGGTTCACACCCGGCACTGGTTGGAATTCCCTTCAGGTCAATATTGTCCTTTATGGCAAACGGAATACCCCAGAGAGGCGAGGATTCAAAAGGCTTGAGTTTTAGCGAATCGAAATAGTCGCGCAGCTGTTCTTCGCTCAATAGGTAGACCCAGGCATTGAAATCACTTTGAGCAATGGCCTGGGCTCTTAGTTTGAAGAATAATGATTCTGGAGTTTCTAAACCTTCGGCATAGGCCTTATGGACTGCGCTGATGGTCAAATTGTTCATATCACTCACTTTCGGTTTAATCCTCTTGTTCTAGCCAGATCAGGCATTGACCTGCCTGCACATCCTGGCCGGTGTGGACCCATATTTTTTTGATCACTCCTGCCTCTTGAGCATGAATCGCGATCTCCATTTTCATTGATTCAAGTATCAGAAGTGTTTGGCCATTGACAATGGCAGAGCCCTCCTGAACTTCTATCTTCCATACATTGCCTGATATGGAACTGTCGATGGATGTGACGCTCTCTGGCATCTCATCACTTTCCGCAGAGCTAGCAGTCGCTTCCGGTGCGACAAACGTTAACTGGCCATCATCGCGCCAACGCTGCAGCTCTTCCTCAAAGGCCTGTTCCCTCGTTGCGGTAAACTCGGCAATGCTTGACTCATTCTCGCTGAGCCAGTTCTGATAATCAGGCAGGGAGAATTCGGTTGATTCGATGCGCAGGGAGGCCTGGCCCTTCGGAAACTCGCGCCTGAACTCAGTCAATTCATCGGCGCTCACCTCAAAGAAACGAATCTGATCGAAGAAGCGCAATAGCCACGGCATAGAAAACTCAGACGTCTGTTTGTAGCGATTCCACATTTGTGAGGTACGCCCAACAAACTGGTAGCCTCCTGGCCCCTCCATGCCGTAGACGCACATGTAGGCGCCGCCAATTCCTACTGAGTTCTCTGCTGTCCAGGTTCGAGCGGGATTGTATTTCGTGGTGATCAATCGATGCCTTGGATCTATGGGCGTCGCCACAGGCGCTCCCAGATAGACATCACCCAGACCCATTACCAGATAGGAGGCATCGAAGACGATCTTCTTCACAGCGTCGATCGAGTTCAGCCCGTTCATGCGCCTGATGAATTCCAGATTACTTGGGCACCACGGAGCATTGGGGCGAACCGATTGCATGTACTTCTCGATCGCGAGCTTGCAGGCCTCGTCATCCCAGCTTAGGGGTAAGTAGACCACGCGGCCTGGCACTGTCAACTCGCCGGTACTTAGGGACACAACAGTCTTCTCGAGGATCGCGAGTAAGTCGGTCAATCGAATAGCCTGGCTGTCATAATGGATCTGCAGCGACCGAATGCCCGGTGTGAGTTCTCTCACGCCCACAATACCTCGGCGTTCAAGCTCGAGCATGAGAGCGTGTACCTTGAAACGTCGCGGAATGTCCAGCACCAGTGGCCCGAATTCGATTAGCAGAAAGTGATCGCCGGCTACGCGGCAGATGATGTCATCGCCTTCCCAGCGCATACGTTTGACTATAGGCTGCGGTAATTCTTTGAGGGCAGGCGCTTCGGCTGCTTCGGGTAACTCCAGTCTTGCAATAGACTTAATCAGCGCCGCCTCTGCCGCCATTGCGGTGTCGTACTTAACAGGAATAAAGCGCACGGCTTGCCCCGAAGCGAGTTGGCCGAGCTTCCATAGGTCGGCTGTGATTATGGTTGCAGGACACACGAAGCCACCCAGAGACGGTCCATCGGGGCCGAGCATGACCGGCATGTCTCCTGTGAAATCAATCGCGCCAAACGCATAGGCGTTGTCATGAATATTCGAGGGATGCATGCCGGCTTCGCCGCCCGAAGATCGGGCCCACTTTGGCTTCGGCCCGATTAGTCTAACGCCCGTGCGACTTGAGTTGTAATGCACCTGCCATTCGCTGGTAAAGAACTCGGCAATGTCTTCGTCGGTGAAGAAATCTGGGGCTCCGTGGGGTCCATAGAGAACTCGAATCTCAGTGACTTCCGGAAGTTCAGGGATTGCCATGGTTTGAGGCTTAACGTCAGCCGCTTCAGTGAGGTGTAAAACATCGCCCGTCCGCAAGGCGCGGCCTGCATGTCCGCCAAATTGACCAAGAGTAAAGGTCGCTGCTGACCCAAGGTACATAGGGCACTGAATACCACCAGATATCGCTAGATAGGCACGTGCACCACAGCCCGTGACTTTCCCGAGAGTTAGAACCTGTCCGCCAGCAACCCTCACAGTTTGGTAGCGAGGGATTGGGCTGCCATCTAGCTCGGCTTGCATAGCGGCACCAGTCAAGGCGATCACGGTGTCGGTTTCGAATTGCAGTGTCGGACCACTCAGCGTCATTTCCAGAGCGGCTGCCTCTGGGGGATTGTTAAGGAGTTGATTCGCCAGACGAAACGACAACGAATCCATGGGTCCCGAAGGTGGAACGCCGACATGCCAGTAGCCCTGACGACCGGGATAGTCTTGCACAGTTGTTTGCGTGCCGGCGCTAAGCACTCGGAAAGAGGGGCTGCGAAAGCTGTGGGATTCCAAGGTCTTTGTGAGCAGTTTTCCAGACTGCGCCTCATCAGTTGCCAGGACCGATGCAACATAGGCCAGGTTGGTTTCGATGCCATACACGCGAGAATCTTGCAGAACCTGGCTCAGTGTCGCCAGCGCTTCCTCGCGAGAATTTCTTGATACGATTAGCTTCGCTAGCATTGGATCGAAAAGCGCTGGCACGTCCACGCCTGCTTCTATCCAGGTATCGACGCGTAAACCATCTACCTTCGGGAAAAACACTTCCGATAATAATCCGGCACTTGGTTGAAAGTTCTGCTGCGTGTCCTCGGCGTACAGTCGCATCTGGATCGAATGGCCCGAGGGTTTCAGGCTAGGTCGAATCGATTCAAGGCTCTGCATCTCTCCCGCGGCCAGTTTGATCATCCATTCGACAAGATCGACATTAAACACTTCTTCGGTAACGCCGTGTTCCACCTGCAGGCGCGTGTTCACTTCTAGAAAGTAGAACGCTTGCTGATCGACATCAAAGATGAATTCAACGGTGCCCGCATTTCGGTATTGAACCGACGCCATTAACTCCTCGGCAGTGCTGTGCATGTCATCGCGCAGTTTCTGGCTCAGGTTGGGTGCCGGTGATTCTTCAATGACTTTTTGATTTCTGCGCTGAGCTGAGCAATCGCGCTCACCCAGTGCAATAGCATCACCGTTGCCATCACCGAAGACTTGAACTTCGATATGTCGCGCTTTGTCGATGAATTTCTCGAGGAAGACTCTATCATCGGAAAAGTAATTTGCGCTAAGCCGCTTCACGCTGTCCCAGGCCTCTCTTAGCGCATCGACTTCCCGACATACCTGCATTCCGATACCGCCACCGCCGGCGCTGCTCTTCAGCATGACCGGGAACCCAATCTGCTCGGCCCAACTCACGGCAGATTCCACATCCTCTAGTACGGGTGAACCCGGAAGAAGGGGAGTTTTCGCCTGTTCGGCGGCCTGTCGCGCCAAGTGCTTCAAGCCGAATACCGTCATCTGATGAGGTGTTGGACCGATGAATTTCAGCCCATGAGACTCACATCTCTCGACGAAAGTGGGGTTCTCACTTAGGAAGCCATAGCCGGGATGTACAGCGTCGGCCTTTGTCTCGATAGCGATCTGAATGATCTTATCCTGATTCAGATAAGTGTCTGCCACGGGGCCGGATCCAAGGCACACAGCCGTGTCGGCAAGTTGCACATGCAAGCTACCTTGATCTTTGTCGTGGTAGACGACTACAGATTCGATATCGAGTTGCTTGAGGGTTCGAATGATGCGAGCGGCAATTGCCCCTCGATTCGCAATTAGTACACGTTTGAACATAATCAGTCTCTGTCTGACGCGGGTCGTCCCAGGGTTTCTGAAAACGCCGACAGGTCGTCCTGCGGGTTATTGTCGTATTGCTCTAAGCCGCTGCCCATATGGCAACTTCAATCGGAGTTGGGTTGTAAGCATTACAAGGGTTGTTCAGTTGTGGACAGTTCGATATCAACACGATCGTGTCCATTCTTGCGGTGAGCTCTACATACTTGCCGGGTGCGGAGAGCCCATCTGCAAATTGAAGCTTGCCATCAGGCGTGACTGGAACGTTCATGAAAAAATTGATGTTGTGCCCGATGTCTTCTTTGGCCAGGCCATACTCCTCGTGTTCGGCGATCGCTAGCATCCAGCTATCTCGGCACGCGTGCATACAGCGTTTCTCCAAGTCATAGCGGACCGTGTTCGATTCCGTCGAACACGCGCCGCCAACGGTATCGTGTCGGCCACAGGTATCGGCAACGATCTCAAGCAGGTCGCGATTCAGATTGGTTTTCAATATAGACCCGGTGGTGAGATACAGTGCAGCCTGTTCGCGTACCGTATCGCACGCGCTATAACGCTCGCTGGGATCCTGCGCGTTATAGAAAAGGGTGTCAGCCGCCTGATTGCCTTCCAGGTCGATGATGCGAATCGTCTCACCGACGGCGATAGTGCGGATGAAATAGTCTCCGGCATTGATCTTGTCACGACTGCTGGCATCGGCCAGATCGAATGAGCTTTCTCTAATCATAGTTATATCTCACGCCCCCAGGTGATACAGAGCATTGTTGTGAAATCCGCGACGGTTCTCATCGCACAGGTTTAGGCAATAGTCATCCGTCGACACGGGCTTGGCTTTACCCAGATAAACCTGAACCGGTTTTCGTGGATAGTCCTGCGCAGTATTCAGTGGATGAGGGCAGGTGTGCATGACTACCAAGGTATCCATCTCGAATCGCAGCGTAATGGTATCGCTCGCTTTGCTTTGCCGAGACAGGCTAAGTTGACCCTTCTCATCGACCGATACTTCTGAAAAAAGATTGAGATTCGCTGCCAGGTCTTGCTTCTTCAGGCGATACTTTGTGAGTTCTACCAGGAATGCATCGAAACCGTTCTGTAGCCACTTGTTGCTTTGCGTTTGATAGTTTCTCTCGCCCCACTGGCTTGCAATGTGAGAAGGGTGAGAGTTGCCACAGAGAGTATCGTGCCATCCGAAGGAGTCATCGATGATGGAGGCGAAGATTCGACCCATGTCCGAGTACAGGCAGTGTCCGCGCGTTAGCTTGAACGTATGCTGGCATTTTAGCGTGTCGGGAGCGTTGTATTTTTCGCTGAGTAAGTGCGGGTTATAGAAGAGCATCCCGACATTGGCTCCGCCTTCGAGGTCGGTTAGTTTCATCTGCATCCCTCTGCGCACGACCAACGACCAATGGGAGCCGGAGGGAAGAAGTGTTGTGTAGTCGGGGGGAAATAGTGCCTCGGTACTCATCTCTGTCTTATTCCAAAGTAGTCTGCATTGTCGCAGTGGTGGATAGTTTAGTTGCGATTGCGCCCAGTTCCTCTGCATCTAGTGCCGCGCCCGCCGAGCGAAGCGGCAGATCGAAAGTGATGGTGCTTCCAAACCGGTTTGCGGCATGAGGGTCATGGCGCACCTTGTCGAAAACCCATAGCCGGCTACCTAGATGAAACCCCTCCCGCAGATCATGAGTGACCATGAATACGGTGAGCTGGTATTTCTTCCAAAGCCCGAGCACAAGTTCGTGCATGTCTTTGCGAATGCCCGGGTCCAGTGCGCCGAACGGTTCATCGAGCAAGAGAACTTTTGGTTTCTTGATCAAGGCCTGTGCTAGCGCGAGTCGCTGCTGCATGCCCCCCGATAGCTCGTGTGGATACTGATCGAGGGCCTGATCGAGCCCGACCGCCTCGAGCCATTCATCTGCCTGTTCCAATGCTGCTTTTCGCTTCGCTCCAAATAGGCGGCCCAGCCAGGTGCTTTGTTCAAACTCCAGTCCGAGTGCAACGTTCTCGCGAACACTGAGATGAGGGAAAACTGAATATTTTTGAAACACGATACCGCGTTCGGGACTCGGTTCCTGCTCGATGGCTTTTCCTGCAAGCAATAACTCTCCCGACGATGCGCTTTCTGTGCCGAGCAACAATTTCAAGAAGGTGCTCTTGCCGCAGCCCGAGGCGCCCACGAGCGTGACAAACTCACCGGCTGACACTTTCGCAGAAAGGTTTTCAAGTACTACGTTTTCGCCGTATTGTTTCGAGATCTTCTTTAGTTCAATGAATGTGTTCAAACCGCATCCTTACTTGTCAGCGTGATACCAGGGAAACACAATTCGACTGAGTTGCAGTAGCAGCCAATCTGTAGTGAAAGCCAAGAAAGTGATCCAGACAACATAAGGCAAGATGACGTCCATCGACATATAACGCCGAACCAGAAAGATTCGATAGCCAAGACCATCGGTCGAAGCAATCGCCTCCGCCGCGATCAAGAACAGCCAAGCGGCGCCAAGGCTAAGCCGAACGGCATCGATCAGGCGTGGAAGTATTTGTGGAAGTATCACCCTGAGGACTATTTGCCAGCTATTACCCCCCAGAGTTTGCGCTTTCACGAGTTGCTCGCGCGGCAATTCCTGCGTGCGCTGCAGGATATCTCTGATTAGGAACGGGCTAACGCCAATAACAATCAGCATCACCTTCGATAATTCGCCGAGGCCAAACACGATAAATAGAACCGGTAATATGGCGAGCGGAGGAATCAGAGATACGGCTGTGATGAGTGGGCTAAGCGGAGCAGCGATGATAGGGATCGAGCCTGCGGCGAGTCCGAAAACCAAGCCAATGATCGCTGCTATCGAGATGCCCTTGGCTAATCGTATTACACTGCTTTGGGTATCTACCCAGAACAGGTACTCTCCCGTGCGCCTGCTGGGCTCGAACGCCATCCGATCGACGGCGTCCGCTATCTCGGTAAAGCTGGGTAGCAGCTTATCCTGTTCGTTCTCGGCTTTGCGACTATCTGAGCCGATCTGATACACGAGCAGGATCAGCAGGAACGGAATGATGCCCAGCGCGGTCTTGAGTACACGACTCGGCTTCGAATTGATGAGCCTTTGCATGGGGTTTTTCTCTTAAGCTAAAGTACGCGGCTACAAGCAGGAGCCGCGGCTCTTAAAGTTCGCCCTGTGCGGCCATTTCCATAAACGACGGATCGAAGCGCAGCTGGATATTGCTGCTATTGCCGAATACACCAGCGGGAGTTTCAATGCCGATGAATCCTGAATCCGCTGCTCCCTCACCGAGAAGTCCGTGATCAAATGAGAAGTTGGCAACGTATTCCATCGTAGTCTTCAATTCTGGACTGTTTACGAAGGCGACTGCATCGGCGGCTGAGTAAAACATTTGCGTCGATGCTAGCTGCGCTTCGTACCCAGCCAAGTCGGTTCCCGAAGCCTCACCCATGTGGGCGCGCACCTCGGAATCGCTCTCCATAGCGGCCATGATTTCATACCAAGCGCCAGTCAATGCCTTGCCCAATTCAGGAAATTGTTCGAGGGTTTCGGTTTTGACCATTAAGGTGTCGATGATTTCGCCAGGAATTTCCGAGCTATCGAAGACCTTGGTGGCGTTAGGCATCTTCAAGATTTCATTAACCAGGGGATTCCAAGTCGTAACGGCGGTAACTCCGCTGGTTGTGTATGCAGCGACCATGTCGGCATCCGAAGTGTTTACGACTGACACGTCTCGCTCGCTCAAGCCGACCGACTCCAGTCCTCTTGCTAGCAAGTAATGAGAAACGCTCAGTTCAACCAGGTTCACTTGTTGGCCTTCGATGGCCGCCAATTCAGATCCCTCCTTTAGAATGATCGCGTCATTGCCGTTGGAGAAGTCGCCTACAATCAGCGCTGTAGAATCGACTCCGCCTGCAGCGGGAATGGTCAGCGCGTCCATGTTCGTCATAGAGCAGGCATCAAACTCACCTGCGCTGTATTGATTTATAGATTCGATGTAGTCGTTTATCTGTACCACATTGATCTCTATTCCGTATTTGTCGGCCCACTTATCGATGATGCCGGAAGCGTCTCCGTATTCCCAAGGCATCCAGCCAACATAGATCGACCAGCACAAGCTGAATCGTTCTTGCGCATAGCTAAGCGGCGAGGTAAGTGTGAAAGTGGCAGCGAGGGCCAGAGTGGTGAAGCTTTTCGTTAGGATGGATCTCATTCTTCGTCTCCAAGTTTTCGTTACGCAGAGAAAATTCCGACCAGTGTCAGATTGTCCTCCCGGGCTTTTGTCCCTCCGTGTAACCTTGCAATAGTCTAGGACTTACGTGCATAAACTCTGAGAGCACAGATTGAAGGTCGAATGCTCTCGGACCAGTCGCATCATTTCGATGCCGGAACCCTAGCACTCCATTATTTGTAGTAGTTAGGATTTTGCTTCCGCCTGACAGCAGGCGTAACGCAAAAGCCAGAATTACTCCACAATCTGGGAGTTGCACGCACCGTGCCAATTTCCAAGACTCCGCAGACTGCGGCTTCACGCCGTTAATGGCACTTAATAGTGCCTATTCGACTGGGTAATCGGCTTTACATTGGTGCGCTCGCACCAATAATGGGCGAATTCGCTGCTTAGAATTAGTCATTATGGCTGCAGCGTAGAAACGCTCGAGCTGATTGTAGGCAGTCATTGCTTAGCTCCCTTTCCATTTTGGCAGGCGCAGTTTGATGATCAATGGGTGAGACATGCTTCTTTATGTAAGGCGCCAGAAAGGAAGTTGTGTGATCGCTGCATGCGAGAAAAGAATCGATGCATTAAGTGCTCTTATGGAATAGGCTACGTTCGCTCGCAGATCGAGCTGCCCTCATTCTGCTATTAATCTGCAGAGAGGATCACTCGGCACGATATGTGCTACTCATACCGGGCATGGCATTCGAGGGGAAAGCACCCAACCTTGAACAGAAATTTCAAATCAAACTATTTACGCAAGGAAGTACCAGATGAGCGATCCTACAAGAGCGTCAGACACACCTTTCCCAGTCGAAGTAGAGTTGGGAAAATCCTATTTTTGGTGTTCGTGTGGCCTGAGCAAGAATCAACCCTTCTGTGATGGCTCTCATCAGGGAACTGATTTCACGCCAGTAAAATTTCAGGCAACGGAGTCCAAGAAGGTCTACTTCTGTGGCTGCAAAGCAACTGCAGGGCAACCTCTGTGTGATGGAAGTCATAACTAGATTCAGCCGTTGTCGAGAAGCGGTAAGGTGATCATTCAATGGCTGAACGCTTGAAGCTCTCCAATTACGATGCGGTGCTATTCGATTTCTACGGCACCATCGTCAATTGGGAGCCGGAGATACTGGCCTTCTTGCAGAGTTGGACTAGTAGTCAGGGGCTCTCAATAGCGGACGACAGCTTGCTAGAGGCCTATGACCGCTTGCGCCAACCACTGCAGGCCGAGCGGCCTGCATGGACTTACCCCGAAGTACTCAAGCGCACGCTGGATGCCATGTCTCTCGAGCTGGAGTGCCCGCTGCCTGAGGCGATTCGGCAGGAGTTTGGAAGCATCGCTGCGACCCATCAGGCATTCCCCGACAGCAAAGAGACTCTCAATAAACTGCGTGATCGGGGATTGTTGTTAGGAGCGCTAAGTAACATCGACGATGTCTCTTTCAATACAATACTCAGCCGGCTCGGCATAGTCTTCGATATCACAGTGACTGCGCAGAGAGTAGGGTCTTATAAGCCCGACAAGGCACACTTCATGGCGGCATTGGCAGATCTTCGCGCTAGTGGAATAGAGAAAGCTAGCGTTCTGCACGTTGCGCAGAGCAAGCGTGCCGATATTGTGCCCGCTACAGAGCTTGGGCTCGATTGCGTGTGGGTCGACAGACCTGGTCATATCTTTGGAAGGCGAGGGGGTGGGGCAGAGACTGCAATTGCTACTTTTAAGGTGTCTAGCCTGGCAGAGTTGTTAGACTATTAAGTGGATTCGATGCTTGATCGTTTGAGTTCAGGACACTAAAACTTAGTAACTCATCGTGCTTCGTAGCTAGAGAGCGTTCTGGCTTACCAAGCCAGTAGTGTCCTAGTCCTCTTTCGGCTCAGATTAGACGCCTTGATGTGACGGTACATCGAAGGCGACCGATTGGGTGTTGAGATTAGCCGATTGTTAAAGGCTCCCACAGCTGGCGGAGCCTCAAGTTTTCTAGCGCTGGCTCACCTCAAGTCCGATGAAGCCAATGAACATCTCCTCCCAACTCTGATCACCCCACTTCACCGATTCGTCGGGCGCTGGGTTGGCTCCATTCTTCTCGGAGTTATCGAAAGTACCCTCTACGAGAATAGTAGTGCCGGCAGGAATCTGTTTCGGCGTATCGAAAGAATAGCTTCGCTGCCAGTTGAAGTCATAGTGGGGCACTGAGAGCAATGCTTCTTCCGAGCCATCGGGATACTTGGCCGTAAACCTCATGCTCTTGCCGCGCACGTGCATGTGCGGCGTGAAGGAGGTCAGTACAGCATCCACTGGCACCTGAAATGAATTGGACACCGGAAAGTTTTCGGCATGAGGCGGGATCACAAATTTGTTGTCCAGCGCCGCTGCCTGGATGCGTCTATTTGATGGCTCAAACCCTTTGGGATGAAAATAGAGACCAAACTCAGAGGCATCTGTAGTCTCCTTGCCGGACGTCGTGTAGTGCATCTGGAAAAGCATGCGCGAATCAGCCTTTACCAATACGCCGGTGTCATCACTCATCAGCGACGGGTTAATCCCTGGCGCGTAGCCTTGCAGCCGGACTCCCTCCTGATTGGCGCTCTGTTCGCCGGTAGCACAGGGATTAGGACAGATGCCTATCCGCGGGCCCTCCAGTTCAGGTGGCACGGCCAGAGAAATAATGTGATGAACGACGGTAGGGTCTCCGGGAAGCAATTGAGCACCTCTAACCCATCGGTCTTCCGGTATCACGACGCCGGAATCGACCCAGACGTAGGGTACGGTGCCGCTTGCTGGAATCTCGGAAGCAGGTATCTTCACAATTAGGTCCGGTTCACCCAGTGGCCACCGAGACTGATCCCAAGCCAACTGTGTTAGCGGGTCTTCCATCCCATCTTTCGGTGAGCCAGCGTCGATCCAGTGAACTAGGGTCTGGATTTCTTCGTTGCTAAGGTCAAGGGCATCGAAGTTACCGATATGTTGATCTATCTGACCAGGAGGCATGCGTTTCGTCATGAGCGTTTCACGCATCATCGGCGACCAGCCCTGCACCATCAGATGACTGTCCATCGCAAACGGCGCGATACCACCATCTCGATGACAGGTAGCGCAGTTCTCCGCCAGAATCGGGGCTACGTCTTCGCTATAGGAGGGAACTTCACCGCGGGTTGCGTAACTCTTGTACTCGATGCTACAGCCAGCGAATTGGGTATGAGAGTCAGCAGAATTTTGTATTCGTTCTGGCGAACCATTGAGCTTTCTTGCTACAGCGTCTGCGTCCTGTCCGCGATAGATGAGCGAGAAGTTGTCTGGATCGTAGACTAGGAATTCGCTGCTGCGCTGTACTCCCAGGGTCTCGGATACCAGCTGACTGTCATCCATTAAGGCAACGGAATCTAGTCCAAATTCCTGAATGCGGGCACTGACCTGTTTACGATCTGTCGTGCCGTCGGCGTTCAACAGCATGAATGCGACATCTTCACCGGTGAACCGTGCCTGCAGCTGTCTAAAATTCTCGATGGCATCAGCATCGGCGGCGCAGTTCGTGCTGCTTGAGAGCATCACAACAGCTCGCCGATCCTTGTAGCTTTCCATTTGGTGAAAGTCGCCTCGATTGTCGATCAGCGCAAAATCGCCGACTCTGCTAGGCGAATCATCCGCCCATGCCCCCGATTGAGCGAACGCCATGAGCACTAACATAATCTTCTTTTTCATTGTGCATTCCTCTGTAGTGAACTCCAAGCCGTGGTGTATCCACAACTATGGAAACGAGGATAGATCGCGTGCGCTAGAATAAATATGTACCGGGGGTTCCATGGGTATTCATACAGTGGTTTTTCTGAGGCGCGATTTTCTCGCGAGCGCCTGGGGAGTGGGTGGCCACCCTTAGGCAACTTACTTTCCGTGTTGGAGTCACAAATTTAGACTTGAACTCTGCAGGATGCCAGAAAGCTTGCTGCGCACCATCACCAGATTGACTTTATCCTATGGTGTTTTTAAGAACACTACTCATTGCCTACAAACAGATACGCTTTAGCAAGAAGCTTGAGCTTCGGCTAGGCCATTAGAAAATTACTCTTGTGAGAAGAGAGTCAGGGATCGAGTACAAGAAGACGCAGAACTAAGAAGGCAACAATAGGACAGGAGCTTATATACTGAAAGCCGAATTCGACCGTCGCTATCCCATGAATAATGTTTGCACGATTCTGGAATTATCCAGTGAGTCGCCAAAAGAGGGGCCGGGGGAGTGGAGTAGCCAGGGCCTAAACAAAACTAATCTATTGTATTTGTAAGGTATCGAGAATGTCTTTTTCCACAAGGATTCATCAAGCCCTTCCTCAGCCAAAAATGCCCTAAAGTCCCTAAAAGAACTCCAGCCGTGCTCAGCGAAGCCTTCGACGGTATTGGGCGCCGCCTCCAATCCGGTTCTTAAGTGCTTCCAGAAGCAGGTGCCCTCGGTCTCAGGATGATCCTTCGAGAGATAGACAACGCCGGCCCATTTCGTTGTGTTCTCGACATCGTAGTGAATGTGCATCTTGAAGGTGTCGTCGGCTTTGGTGAATCTTAGTCTGCCGTTCGCATTCGTTGTCGAGTCAAGGGATGACTCCATCGTAAGGTTCGCGAAAATCTTCCTATGCTGATCTCCGAAGAAGGACTCTGTAGTCATTATGCCTGCGTAGTTTCCACCCGGTGAATCCTCTGCGCGCAATGATTCGGAGGCAACCCGAACCAGATCTGCTGGGTCGTTGTAGAAGTCATCAACTATTATGAATCTGTTCAGCATTCTAATACCGCTTGTTATAGCTTGATAAGCTGCAGGTGACTAGAGGCCTGCTCACTCGTCAGGTGGTTAGGGGAAGCACGCAGACATTGCTGCGATCAGCTCTGCAATCTATTCTATGCGTGAGCCGTTCAGATAGTTCCGAATGTTACCTCACTCTGTTAGGAAATTAAAATTGCCTGTGCTTTAAGCGTCTGTGGATGCGATGGCACTCTAGCGAGTGCCACCCGGCTAATCCCACAGTTTCACTAAATCATTGCTTCAATGGTTGGCCGATCAATCTCGAAGGGTCTACCCCTGGTCTGGGTACATACTTGTCTATCCAGGGCCCGCCGAATTGCGCCACGTAAAGATTTCCCTCCGAATCAATACTCATCTGGTGGGGAAGAGAGAAGCCGCCGCAAGCGCCGGAATGATCCTCATCAAGTCCGGCTGCTGCAATTGCTGCATCGTCTGAGCAGGTAAACCCGGGTCGACCTAGCGACGACGCCTCGCCATAGGTGCCAAAATAATCGAGCAATTGGCCGTCAAGGTTGTACTTAAGAATGCGATTCAAGGTGGCATCTAGAATCCACACGGATTCGTTCTCGTCAATCAAGATGGCCACCGGATCCCAGATGTCCGGCCACTCATCGAGGAGTGTCCCGTCTTCGGTAAAGATCTGAATCCTGTGGTTTCTTCGGTCCGATACATAGATGCGATTTTCTCTGTCCACTGCAACTCCATGGATTAAATCGAACTGCCCGGGGCCGCTTCCGACAGAGCCGAATTCGGAGAGAAATTCACCGTCTGAGTTGTATCGAACGACGCGGCCATTCTGGTATCCATCGCCCAACAGAAAATCGCCATTGGGAAGGAAGGCGAGCACTGCATTTTGCCCGAAATCCAGTGGTCCGGGGTTTGGGTTCTCCCGAGGATTGGGTCCGCCTTCACCAAAAACAGGGTTGGGATCCTCCATCTGCAGAAGTAGTTCACTCCCGTCATTGCTGAACTTCAGGATTGCTTCGTGAACACCATTCCCGCCGCGCTCATCCACCCATATTGCGCGATCTGGGTCATAGGGGTTGATGTAGATCTGATGCGGGCGATTGAAAAGCGAATTCCACTGCGACCAGTTCTCAATGATATTGCCGTCGCGATCGACAACCACGAGAAAGTTTCTGGCGAGTTCGTTCTCCTCCCCAGCTTCAGGCTGTCTGCGTTGATCTCCCCACATGGTAACCAGGATTCTATCGGGCGTGTCCGGCCAAACGCCTGCAGCCTGCCCCCAAGTCCAGACCTCGTCATGATCCGGCGCTGGCTTCCACCACCCAGGTATTACGTCATAGGGACCGTTCCGGTCGTCGCCACCTTTGGCTGTTGTAAATCGACTGCTTGTAGCCTCGTCTTCTACCTCACAGCCAGACAAGACTAGAGTTGCAGCTAGCATGAGACCTAGACTGATGCGCTTCAGCTTCATTGTGACTCCCCTTAAAAATACTCGATTGTTCTTATTCTGGTCTTTCGCCACCACCCTGGTGGCCGACCAGCCAACTCTAGCATAAGCGATTGCCGGAAACGCACTGCCTTTTCGCGTGCTTCTTGAGGTCGAGGGAGGTTTATGTGAACAGTGTTTATATAGGCTGCCTTAAAACGGGCAGTTAGTTATTAAGATTGCGGCTCGCAGCGCAAATTCTTAGAAACTGTGCAGCTTTTTTGCTAGTCTTCCAGCAACGCCATTTTTCCCCATCTGCGAGTCAGTGGGGTAGCTGTAACTGGTCAAGAAGCGCTATGAAGACTAATAAAAGCCAATCCCAATAATAGGGGCGCTAGATGAACAAATCGGTTACCGCTGTCAGAGCTTTAGTTCTTGGTCTAATTCTAGGGACAGTTCTGCTTGGATGTGATGCTTCACCAGATCAGGAGCCCCAGGCTAGCGCTTCGGCAGATCCCGCCGCTATTCAGCCATTCGGCAGTCTTTCTGAAGAATCAGGGAATCTCACGGGTATCGTTCAGACCTACTGCCATACCTGCCATAACGACGCCTTGAGGACAGGGAATCTCTCACTGACGGGCTTCGAAGTAGAGAACGCCCCAAACCATCCCGAAACCGCTGAAAAAATGATTCGGAAATTGCGTGCCGGCATGATGCCCCCGCCGGGCATGCCACGGCCAGACCCCGAGACTCTCGTGGCGCTGGTAGAAGAACTTGAGACCAGGATAGATGAGAGCGCCGCTGCGAACCCCAATCCGGGGGTCAGAAGATTCCAAAGATTAACCAGAGCGGAGTATGAGCAAAGCGTTAGGCAGCTCTTGGATCTGGAGATCGATGCCGGTCGCTGGCTGCCGGCAGACACCTATCTTGGCAATTTCAATAATCTCTCCGCCGCTCAAGGTCTCTCCGCCACACTTCTGGAATCCTACCTGAGGGCGGCGGCAGAGGTCAGCCGCATTGCTTTGGGCAATCCAGATGCTGCGTCAAGCTCTTCTAAATACACCAATCCAATCCATGTCTCGCAGCACGCGTGGGATCATTTGGAAGGCACTCCCTTTGGGACAAGAGGGGGGATGGTAGTCACTCATGACTTCCCTACAGACGGGGAATACGTCATTTCCATAGAGACACTTTTCGGTAGGGGTCTTCCCGGACACGATCTGGACCTGTCCATTGATGGTAGAGCTGTCGCGCAGCTGGCGTTGGCACACAATGGTGACACAGGCATACCGATACAGACCAAGCCCGTTTTTGTATCGGCAGGTCAACATCAGATAGCCGCCGCGTTTGTGAAGCGCATCGAAGGCCCCTACGAAGATCGGCTCAGTCCCTTTAAGTGGTCATTTGTAGGCGGGGAAGATGATCAGAATTGGGCTAATTATGGCATCACGGCGCTTCCGCATTTGGCTGATCTAATGGTAACCGGCCCGATTACCTCTGGCCCTGTATCGAATACACGAAGCAGGGATAAGATTTTCTCCTGCTATC
This sequence comes from uncultured Pseudohongiella sp., assembly GCA_964352295.1. Classification (GTDB taxonomy): domain Bacteria; phylum Pseudomonadota; class Gammaproteobacteria; order Pseudomonadales; family Pseudohongiellaceae; genus UBA9145. The sequence goes on from CAYGRR010000008.1 coordinate 62,818, forward strand.
CCGAGAGTGATGAGGCAGCGAGTGATTGTGCGCGGCAGATCATTTCTCGAGTTGCGACACAGGCGTATAGACGCGCCCTCACCGAACAAGACATTGCTGGACCTATGGGATTTTACGAGCGATACGCTGAGAATTCTGGTTTCGAGATTGGTGTACGTACTGCGTTACAAAGTATTCTCGCTAATCCTGCATTCTTGTTCAGGTTTGAAGAGCAGCCAGAAGACGCTCTTCCTGGAGAGTTGTATCAGTTAGATGCAACCGCGCTAGCTTCTCGCATATCATTTTTTATATGGGGAACTGGCCCCGACGATGAGCTCAGAGATTTGGCGAATCAGGGCACCTTATCGAGTCCAGAAGTTTTGGAGGCTCAGGTCGTGCGCATGCTGGAGGATCCGCGCTCCAGGAACCTGGCCACGAGTTTTGCCTCTCAGTGGCTAAGGTTGCAAGAAGCTGGCAAGAACGATCCCGAGCCCTATCTGTATCCTGATTTCACGGGGCAACTGAAAGACGACATGCTTCGCGAAACCCAGCTGTTTTTCGAGAACCTGATCAAAGAAGACAGAAGCCTGCTGGAGATTGTTTCAGCCGACTACACATTCGTGAATCAGAGACTCGCCGAGCACTATGGGATTGAAGGAATCATAGGCAATGAATTTCAGCGAGTGACTTATCCAAATGAGAATCGGCGGGGCCTCCTGGGTCATGGCAGCGTGCTCATGCTGACGTCCATGTCGAATAGAACGTCGCCCGTACTGAGAGGCAAGTGGGTTATGGAAGTGATTATGGGCAATCCGCCTCCACCTCCGCCGCCCGACGTGCCCGCCTTGGAGGCAACTGGCGGTGTAGAGCCGGGAAGAGTGCTTACCACGAGGGAGCGGATGGAGATACATCGAGCAAATCCCACCTGCAACGCCTGCCACCAGTTCATGGATCCAATCGGGCTGGCCTTGGACAATTTTGATGTCACCGGTGCCTGGCGAATTCGTGAAGGCGGAAGGGATCTGGATACATCGGGCACCTACTATGATGGCACGGAAATAGATACCCCGATGGGTTTGAACGAAGTAGTAATAAAGCGGCCGATTCCAATCGTGCGCAGTTTTACGGCGAATCTCTTAGCCTATGCGATGGGCAGACGAATTGAATATTTTGATCAACCAACAGTTAGAAAAATAGTTGAAGAAGCAGAGGCGAGAGAGTATCGGCTTTCCTCTTTCATTCTAGGTGTCGTGCGTAGCGATCCCTTTCAGAAAATGCAGGTCCCACTATTGTCAGTTGCTGATAGCAACGGGGGAGTAAAATGAAATTCATCACCGGAAAACATATTTCGCGAAGGGCGTTTATTGGAAAGGTGGGAGCAGGCGTTGCACTTCCCTTCTTAAGTGCCATGGTGCCAGCGGGGCGGGCATTGGCGGCTAGCGCCAGTGCGGCTACACCTACAAGACTTGTTTGTATCGAAGAGTCTATGGGATGCGCCGGCGGAAGCGATTGGGGCCATGCTAGAGGACTCTTCGCGCCGCAGGGCACGGGTAGAGATTTCATCATCGGCAACGATAGTCAGCTAAAGCCGCTAGAGGCTTATCGCGAGTTCCTCACCATTGTGAGCTCTACCGATTGTAATATGGCTAATCCTTTCAATGCTGATCAGATTGGGGGCGATCATGATCGTTCCACTGCCGTATTCCTCACTCAAGCAATGCCGAAGCAGACTCAGGGGTCTGATATGGAAATTGGCGTCTCCATAGATCAGCTTCATGCGCAAAGATTCGGTCAGGACACGGTGCTGCCGTCACTCGAGTTGTGTATTGAAGAGATCGATCGCGGTGGCGGCTGTGCCTACAACTACCACTGTGCTTACACTACTTCCCTGGCTTGGGCGTCACCGAGCCAGCCGTTACCTGCAATACGCGAACCTCGCGCCGTGTTCGAGCGCCTGTTTGGTGCAGGCGACTCCGAGCAGGATAGAATTGAAAGAAGAAGCACCAACAAGAGCATGCTCGACTGGATGGTTTCTGAAGTGGACAGGTTGAGTAGGTCCTTGGGCTCAGCGGACCGGGTCGCGCTCGATGAATACCTGCAGCACATACGAGAAGTTGAGCGTCGCATTCAATTGATGGAAGCTCGAAGTGGAAGTGGCGATGAAAGAGAGATGCCTGAGGCGCCTTCTGGCATTCCGGGTACTTGGGAAGAACACATGCAAATCATGTTCGACCTGCAAGTACTTGCTCTGCAATCCGATATGACACGAGCGATTACCTTTAAGACCGGTTTCGATCAATCCAACAGGACCTTCCCGCAAAGTGGAACGAACAAGTCGATTCACGGCGCATCTCATCACGGTAATGTTCCCGATGATATTTTGGATTTTCATAAGATCAATACCTATCGCATGGGAGCAGTCGCTTATTTCCTAGACAAGATGAAGAACACGATGGACGGTGATGGGTCGTTGCTGGATAAAACAGCTATCGTATGGGGCTCTCCCATGGGAGATCCCAATCTGCATAACCATATCCGATGTCCACTACTGTTGATGGGGCATGCGAATGGCGCTCTGCAAGGCAATATGCATATTGCCGCCGCAGAAGGCACGCCAATGGCAAACGCATTCGTGAGCTTGATGAATGGCATGGGTCATGAGCTGGACAGATTCGGAGACAGTAACGGCGCACTAGACCTGACAATGTCGAGAGCAGTGTCATCAACAGGAGTAGCGGTGTGATGTGCATGATTGCTAGGCTTCGGCTTGCGGCAATGCTAGTGCTGTCGTGTCTGGTGTTTGCGCCTTCTGTGAGTGTTGCCTCGGAGTTAATAGACGCGACTCGTGCAGGTGATACCGAGAGAGTAGCAAGACTGCTCACCGATAGGCCTGAGCTGAATGAAGCGACAGGTGATGGCATGACAGCGCTGCATTGGGCCGCCCAGTCAGGGCACGATGCGATCGTTCAATCACTGCTAGACGCCGGTGCTGAGGTAGACCCGTTCACTAGAATAGGCAGCTACACACCGCTTCATATAGCGAGCGGCCAAGCCAACGATACAATTGTTAGAATGCTTTTGCAGGCTGGGGCAGACGTCAATGCGATCACCACCAATAGCCATGCGACAGCGTTGCATCTCGCCGCTCAGGCAGTCGGCGGCGCTGATTCAGTGAAGGCGTTGCTTGAACATGGTGCTGATGTAAACGCCAAAGAGGGGGCGGCCGGGCAGACGCCATTAATGTTCGCCGCGTCCAAGAACAGAGTCGAATCTGTAGAATTGCTTCTAGAGGCAGGGGCAGACCCATCCGTATCAACGATCGTCGTGGATGTATTGCAGGAAGTTTTTGCTGACCGCCAAGCAAGGCGTTTCTTACAAGACGCGCTAGCGGAGTACATCGATAATGACAAAGCTATGGATGCATCCGCCGTTGATGAAGTCCAAGCCGCTATAGCAGCGCAGCGCGAGTTCCTGCGGTCAGGGCAGGCTTATCAGAATTTTAATGCCGATGCCTTAATCACGTTGCGTCCAGATTATCCTGAGGGTCCCGATCTGCCAAGGCCTCCCTATCGTGAAACTCTGGTAGGCGCGACCGGCGGCATGACTGCGCTGTTGCACGCTGCCAGGGAAGGGCATACAGAATCTGCGCTGGCCTTGCTGGAGGCCGGGGCAGATGTTAACCAGGTTAGTGGCTCAGATGAGACAAGCCCGTTACTCATCGCGACCCTGAATGGTCAGTTTGACGTGGCGATGCTGCTCATCGAACACGGCGCCGATCCCAATCTAATAGCAACAACCGATGGCGCAGGTCCGCTCTTTGCAACGTTGCAAACACAATGGGCGCCGAAATCCAATTTCCCCCAGCCCAGAGCGCAGGATTTACAGAACACTGAATATATGGAAGTTGTCGGCGCATTGCTCGATGCAGGTGCCGATCCCAATGTGCGTCTCAATACCCATCTTTGGTATTTCGAATACGGACTGACCAAGATAGGAACCGATCTAAAGGGTGCGACGCCTTTCTGGCGTGCGGCTTATGCGCAAGACGTGGAAGCCATGAAGTTACTCGTTGCGCACGGCGCTGATCCCAACATCCCAACCGCCTGGCCAGAGCCAGGCATGCGAGAACGCAGGCAGCAGGACGGCAGGCAGCAGGAAGATTCGGGGCTGCCCTATATTCCAACGAATGCTTTTAATGCTTACCCCGTTCATGTGGCCGCGGGGGGTGGATTCACCGGACTTGGTTCTTTCAGCGTAAGGAGCGTTCCCGGAAACTTTATTCCCGCTGTTAAGTATTTAGTAGAGGAACAGGGCATAGACGTGAACACAGTAGATTCATGGGGCTTCACTCCCATGCACTATGCCGCCTCGCGAGGCGACAACGAACTGATTCGGTATTTGGTATCCCAAGGGGGTGATGTTTCCGTGATCACTCGCTTAGGGCAATCAACCGCTGATATGGCGCGGGGTGGCCGCTCCGGCTTTTTCACCAGAGTCGCTTTTCCTGAGACAGAGAAGTTGTTAGTTGAAATGGGATCTACTCGGGAATGTCTGCATACGCACTTTCTGGATACTGGGGATTTTTGTGAATTGGCAGGGGTCGATGATCCTTGGAATCCCAAGTCCAACTAGTATGGAAAGCAGCGCCTAATTCTTGTCTGAGAAATTCAATTGAAAGCGATACAGGCAGCTGATTGAGGCTGGCCATGGTGCCGTCTCGTTATCGATGCTAGCCCTGATTGCTCCCAGCGAGTTTCATGCTGGCGCGCTCGCTATTAGCTGCATCGCAATTGGTCAAACTGCGCGATAGGGCGCAGTGCTTAGTTTCTCGAGTAGACTTGCTAGCGCGGCTCATGGCAGACGAATCCGATCAGGGCCTGATGATGCCAACGTCTCCCTCGATTTCGATCAAAGTACCAAGTGGGCGGGAGAGATCTTGCAATCTTCGAAGTATGCGTTGTGCAATGTCTGAGGGTGCCAGCCGAGGAATGCCGCGCAGTGCCAGTTTCTCTTCATCGTAGCGCGCTTCTACTGGATAGATTCGCACTTCAGTCAATTCACCATCGTTGAATTCATTGATGGCAATGATGGATTCAAATTTCACCGGAAACTCAAACCCTGGTGGGCCAATGCTGCGCTGAGGATCACCGCGACCTTGCAAGCCGATAACATCCATCTGGCGAATGAACTCTCCCAGGCCGTAAAAAATTGGCCGATTGCGATAGATTTCGATGCCCCGCAGTGCGTGTACGCCCGTGCCTTGAAAAACATCGGCGCCGTTATCGATTGCGGCCTTTGCAAACACGGGTAAGTAGTTTGCTATGGAAGGATTGGTGTCTAGGTGCTCGCCCTCAGGAATATCTTCACCTCGAAAGCCGCCTTTAGCATCGAGGAAATGGTGGGCATGGATGGCAACGGTAATCAGATCGGATCGGATCTTACCCGTGCGAATCGCAGACAGCGTGTCCTCGAAGTCTCGTTCGTTTATCTCATAGTGATAATAGGGATTGACCGTTCCCGCTGGTGCTTTGCGAAAACGATTGCCCAGAAAATCGATCTGCGAATCGGAATTTGCACCTCGTGCATAGAAACCAGTGCCGTTGGGAAACGCATCGCGGACTTCCTGTAACTCCTCCCAAGATTCTTCTGGCAGCATGAAGTGACGGGTGACGCGAAGCGGACTAAGCCCGCCGGTACCTGGCCATTCGCCATTGGCCGGCTGGGCTTGTGGCTGATGGTCGGAAACGGCCACCATGCCTACGCGACCCTTTGGGCTACTATAGTAACGAGCCGCTTTGGCAGACCAATAACTATCGCCATAACCGGCATATTGCAAGCCTGCGCGTTCAAGGTGGCGGCTAGTTTCTTCCAGGCCTTCCAGCCCAAAATCGTCGGCATGATTGTTGGGGCGGGCTACGATATCGAAGCCCATTTCTTTTAGCCATTCTGCAGCTTCGGGCTCTGCGCCAAAGCCACCACCAGCCGAGCCATGGTATTCGCGGCCATCTATAATATTTGTTTCCAGATTGCCGGTGGTGACATCGGCTTGCCTCGTCAATTCCACTACCGCAGAAAATCCAGGGTCTTGCAGCATATGATCCAGAGGATAGGCAATGATTAGGTCGCCGACAACGGCAATAGTGAATCCATCTTTGACTGTAGCCGCTAGCGTTTCAGGCAGAGGCTCTTGGGCGTTGACTGGACTGTGACTTAGCGCCAGCGCAGCGATGAGTGCGGCCAAACGAGGCACTTTCTTTGATTTCATTTGCTTCACCTGTGGGGGATTGAGCTTGGATAATAGTATCAATTTCGTCCTTTTGGCATCCTATATTTGCCGAAGGCCATTTTAAAATTGGCGGTATTATTGCGGTGCTCCGGGTCAAACATCTTCTATAGCCTCCCTGAGGGACAAGCGCCCTTGTTAGTTAGAATAATCAGGGTGAGAGTGAATATACAGTTGTTTTTGGGAGCATGGAGCTTGTCCCAGAACTAGTGTACGTTTGCCCCAGTTCTCTTACTCTGTACTCGTCGACAAATAATAAGAGTTTTTGCCTGCTCCAGCGGCATGTGAGAAGATTTGCCTCTCTTTTCCTTGAAAGCAATGAAGGTGACATTTGATGTTTCGATACTGTATAGCTCTGTTGCTGGCCCTGGCCACGCTACCAGCTTTTTCCGCCGATGATCCGGATATCCGCGAGTTGATGACCGCGGAGGAGTTTGCGGCTTCGGGGCTTGGCCGTTTATCTAATGAAGAATTTGACGTCGTCAACCGCTGGCTCTTGCGCTATTCAGGTCAGGCCGTCGCTGAAATGAATAGTACTAGCTCAGCCCTCAAGGATGCCGACAGCTATACCATAAGGAGCAGTATCGATGGAGCGTTCAGTGGCTGGAATGGCCCGACACGGTTTCCTCTCAAGAATGGGCAGGTTTGGGAAACTAAAAGCACCAGACGCTACAGTTACTCTGCGAACGACCCCGAAGTTGAAATAACCAGAAATTGGCTGGGTACTTATAAGTTGCGACTGCTGGATACCGACAAATCCATCTACGTAAAGCGGATCCAGTAATGCGAGTTAACTGGCGCTGATAGTTTACACTTAACGGCTTTTTTCTGATCGAGCGCTGCGCCAAAATTATTTGTCTGCCTAGGGTTTTCATTACTTTTTCTGCAATGGGTAAATCAATTTTTCCAAGCCATTTACCTTAATTTCATAAGTTAGTTGAAGTAACTCGCCGACTTGCCCCTCTGGAAATCCCTGCCTGGCAAACCAGACCAAGTACGGCTCTGGCAGTTCAATCAGAGCTCTATCCTTGTATTTGCCAAAGGGCATTTTCATATTGGCAATCTTATTGAGGTTTTCTGGATCAAACATCTTTTAGTGTCTTTCCTGACGGATAATTAGGGCCACTTACTAGAGCAAATATACAGTAGTTTTGAAGGTAAGGAGTTTGTTCATTGCACTCGTGCGCTCGTAGTAAATTGTCAGCCCAATGTCGAGTTGCCTGCTTGAGGTTTTTCAATAGGCCGTGTGATCGAATCGCTAGTCGAGTCAGTGAATCAAAATAGCAAGATCGGGTTGTAGACTGCTTTTTTTGTAGTTCTCTATCGAAAACTACCGTATTTTTACTCTGCTCCGAATGTTCTCCTGTGTTAGGAATGCTTACTGAAGTCTCTCAGTCTGAGGCCAGAAGCGTACCCTCGGTATTTCCATCAACATCGACACTCAGGAAAGGCAGATTCAGTCCTTGCAACCAGGGTATGCCTGCCGATTCCTTCAGCATGCCTATAGTCGATGCGCTTCCCGCAACGACACATAGATCAGCGGTTACGCTAACTGCCGCTAAGTGTCTCACAGGCCAGCCGCTCTTCGGGTTTAGTACGTGCCCATAGCGCACGCCGTCGAGTTCGATGCAGCGCTCGTAGTCCCCGCTGCTTGCAAGCGCTCCGTTATACAGCTCCAGGGTGTGAATAGCCTTATGTTTGTCGCTAGGGTTGCGCACTCCCACGCGCCAGGCGCTACCATCAGGATGAGGACCAATTATACGTATGTCGCCGCCAAGATTAATGATGCCGTTGTGTACACCTAGACTCTGACAGAGAGTCACGGCTCGGTCGACCGCATATTCCTTAACGATACCTCCCAGATCCAGCTCCATGCCAGCAATTGGAAATCGAAGTATCGGTGATTTCCACTCCAGTTTTTGCCAACCGATAAGTTCTAGTAATGCATCAAGAGTAGCTTGCTCTGGAACCGTTCCCGATTTGAAGTTCCATGCGCGGCGCAGGATTCCAGAACTAATGTCAAACAGGCCGTCGCTCTGTTGGAAACAGGTATCAGCATAATCCATCAAGCTTGCTGTCTCAGGATCTAGAGAAATCTCCCCGCCGACAGCGGCCACTCTATTGATTTCTGAGAGGACGCTGTTTTCTCGATAACGAGAGTAACGTGCCTCCATTCGTTCAATGTCGGCGATTACTGCCTCGATTGCTTCTCGGGCTCTAATTCTGCTCGATCCATAGAGTTGAATGTCGCAGGGTGTGCCCATAGCAAAAAACGGCCGTCGGATAAATTTCAAGAGCTTTTACTTTCTGAGAGTAGAATTAGAAACTGAAATGCTAATATCGGATAGCCCTCGGTTCCTGAGCGCGACGTCAGCTAAGCCTGATAGGTTCTGTGTTCCTGATAGGTCATTGAACAAGTGATCGGAATTGGGCCATTCTGGTGAGCCTGAAACCGATCTTCTCGGGTCTGCACCCGATTCTTCCATTTTGGTTAATTGCGCGGCTAGATCGCAAGTAAGATTAGCTTGTGCTCCGATGGACAATGCATCGCGCACCTTGCTCTCCAAAACCGCATCTGCAAAGGTCGCTATGTCGGAGGCTGAGTAATCTAGGCAATGTTCATTGGGTTGCGAAATTTGCTGAGCCCAAGCCCCAGAGGAAAGAGCCAGTGACAGGGCATACAGCGGAAATCCCCTAAGAAGTTGTTTCATATTGCGGCTCCTTTTATAGGCTTCGGTAAGGTTGGTTCAGGTATTCAGAATTTCCCACTAATCTGCCTAATAGTTCTTCTAGACGATACGTCATTCCCAAAATTCTTAGTCGTTCATTTTCGTAATTACATCTATTCTGGTCTCGGGATTGGCATCATCTCCTGGATCGTGGAAAAAACCCGCGATTACGCTTACTGAGACAGCTGGGCTGGTTTCTGTGATACATGCGATAACGTGATTGTCTGGATCATCATCGGCGAGCTCGAGTGGGTGTACAGAATTGCCATCTTCGAGCAGTACCGTTACAGCCGTTCGCTGAGCCATGGCTAGATTAGCGCCTCGAGGTCCGGTAACGCCTCCTTCCCAGGTTAATAGCAGCGCTTGTGCTGTTGGGTCTGGGCATTCTCCTTCCAGTGCAGAAATATTGGGCTCAAAACGCTCAGCCAATACCAGGCTTGGTCCATCCGCGAGTGCTGTTACCCTCTCACCTCTTAAACCGAGTAGTGAATTGCCGTCTATATCTTCGAGTTGTCCCACAATCTGAACGCTGACCGGTACTGAGTCTCCAGGGCTAAAAGCGCCGATGAGAAGGACAGTGCGTTGTTCCAGCGATTCCAGAGCAGGGCGAAGAGTTGCGCACAAAGGGGTGACAGTCTCTCCCGAGCTAATTTCAACAGCAAATGCAGTTGGAGAAATAGTATCGCCATTTATTTGGGCCGAGAAGACAACCGGCATTCCATCCTGACCGGAAGCAGGTGGCAGGCCGCATAATCTAGTGGCTAGGGGCGGTAGGGGGGCTAGCCCGTGGTAAACAGACAAGATGCGGGTATTGCTCACACGCTCTTGTGCAGTAGCAAAACCGGCCAGTAAGAGAAGGGTTGTGGCTGTAATTAGTCTCATTGTGATGCAGTATCCTCTAGTTTTTCTGTAGAGTGAAATCCCATGCGATGAGCACGCTATAAGTTTGCAGCCTAGCTGAATACGCCATGCATGAAAAAGCACCGATAAAGCGAGATTGATAGTTGTCTAGTGCCCCGGGGAAAAAGTATCTAAACAGCCGCAGGGCTGTATTTTCCCTGCGGCTTCTCGCGAACTGCCTCGTAGTTGTTCGAACCACAAAGACTGGGCTTTCCAGCAGGCGGTGTAACGTAATCTTTATTACACTCAAAGAGTTAAGGCTAGGAAACCGGAGTGCGTGAGGAAGTATGCGCCTGAGTTATCAGCCATAGCTACCAAGACTGCTGTATTTTTACTCTGACCCAATTTATAGTTCTGATGAGCTAGTTCTAATATAAGCGTTGAGGCCTGCTATGTCTGTGTTCACTTTATCCCGCAAAGTACTTCCATTCTCCTTGTTGATCTTGATGAGTAGCTTCTCCCAGTCGTCTTTTACCGAAGAGGCGATGACCGCGGCGGCGAGTAATTTTTTGAATGCGCTGTCTGCTGAGCATCGGGCGCAGGCTACCTTTGCGATGGATTCCGAAGAACGCAGCAGCTGGCACTTCATCCCGAATGAAATATTCGAGCGCGAGGGCATATCTCTTAAATTACTTAACTCGCAGCAACGACAGTTGGCGCACGCCCTGCTTGATGCGGGATTAAGCCAGGACGGACATCTAACCGTGATGGCGATAATCGAATTGGAAAAGGTATTAAAGGCCTTGGAGCCGGATGGGATGTTTATTCGCGACCATGAAGACTATCGAGTGAGTGTGTTTGGCGAGCCGGATCCGTCGGGTACCTGGGCATGGCGATTCGAGGGGCATCACCTGAGTCTGCATTTCACTGTTGTGGACGGCAATGTGACTGTGAGCGCGCCAACATTCTTGGGTTCGAACCCTGCGCAGGTGCGTAGCGGGGCGCAGAGCGAGCAGCAAGAGGGGCAGCGAGTTCTAGCGGCGCGTGAAGACGGCGCGCGCGAATTGATGCGGTCGCTAAACACAGCGCAGCAGCTGCAGGCTATGATCGGCAGTGAGGCGCCTCGAGATATTCTAAGTAGCAACGAATATCCCCTTTTACCGCTTGCGGATGAGGGCATTTTGGTCAGCGATATGACTGATAATCAGCGTGCGCAACTCAGGGAAATAATTCGGGTATACACGGCCACCATGAATGACGATATTGCCGCCGCTCGTTGGCGGAAAATCATGGATGAAGGCATGGATAATATTCGCTTCGCTTGGATGGGTTCCACCGAGATTGGTATGCCTCATTACTATCGCGTGCAGGGAGAATCTTTCTTGATCGAGTATGACAATGTGCAGAACGAAGCCAATCATGTGCATTCGGTTTGGCGGGATTTCGAAGGTGATTTCGGGCGAGACTTGTTGCGCGAGCATTATGAGTCAAGTGCGCATTAGGGTGTCCATCACCTTTACTCTTCTTCCAGTTCTTCGCCATCCTCTTCATCTTCGTCGTCTTTCGCGCTGCTACAGGTCTCTGGCAAGTAGCGCTTGCCTAAGGCGTCTACTGTGACCACGTCCTCCACGCAGTCCCATATGATGGTGTCGTCGTCCTGGGCTCGCGCAATGAGCAGGAAGCCAGATTCAATGTCTTCAAATCGTCCACCAAATTCTGTCATATCTACCAGGGCCCTGAGCGTTCCGGTGCGTAATTTGTCGGCCGCAGGTACTCCCAACTCGCCTGCCCGGTAGTCCATACCGGTGAGAATGCCTTCCGGAATGAAAGAGCTCAGGTTGATGTCCGCTTCTGACTGCGGCATCTCGCCGTAGGTATCGAAGTACTCTTCAATAATTGCCTGTTGCTCCAGCCCCAGATCAACAGCAGTGGACACTGCGTCGTCGATTCGGGAGTTGTGGTAAAAACCAAAGGCAACGCCTATAAGTACTACTACTATCATGGGATAGACAACCATCTCGGAGGTTGTTAGCCCACTCTGCCGGTTCCCTGTTTGGTTTTTTTTCATCGAGCTGAATTCCTATTTTGCAGATTGTGCGCCTGCACTATTGCAGGCGCACATCACCATGCAACTTTCGCACCCGGGCGCGCTGCCTTTCTTCGAAATGTCTTCAGACTTCATTGCTGCCTATGAGCAGTTCCTGCAGAAACACTGACGGAGCTGGCACCAAGCGCCACTAGTTAAGCTAGGCACAGAAATTGCTCCATAAATCTACATCTGACTGTTTCTGGCTACTTTTGGCGGCGTATCGCGCCAAAGCGCACAGACTCGGTGCATTCTGCTGTTATTTGTCTCAAAAAGAGGCGTGGGTTGGTATGGATACCTGGAACAATCTGGTAGACAAGTTTGATCTTCTGTTAGAGAAGATCAAACTGGGAAGTACTGTGAAAATCGCCGGGAGAGAAATTCCTCCGGTGGTTATGGGCTTTGCATTCATCGTTATCTGCATT
>CAYGRR010000009.1:0-75080 GCA_964352295.1 uncultured Pseudohongiella sp.
ATGCCGCTATAGCTCAGCCGTGGTAGAGCAGCTGACTTGTAATCAGCAGGTCCCGAGTTCGACTCTTGGTGGCGGCACCACTTTCCCTTCCAGCTATACCATCCAGCTCCATCGCCACTTTCGCTGCTGAATCAGCAGGTCCACTCTCTTGAAGTTGGCGACTCTTGGTGGCGGCACCACTTTCCCTCCCAGTAGCACCCTTTAGTTGTATTGATCCTTTCCAGCCTTATCACCCGATTATCTCGTCGCTATTCCTGGCACCCCGACAGTGCACATCCAAGCCTGGCCCCAGTATTCTTGTAGTCCCCCACCGATTCACTTATTCTTCAGTGCTTAAATCAACTCCCTGAGATGTAGCGAAGAATTTCATGCTAGACGAGAAGCAGATCCGAGAATTAGTTGCCGAGCATGGCAGCACCGTGAACGAAGGTCGATCAGTTCGGCAACTTATTAGTGATGGGGACATCCCCCGTTTGCAGGGTGCGACCGTACTGGAGGGCAAGGTATCCGATTCCGTGTTTTCAGGTGCGCTGGTCACTGCTGCGGGCGTGCCGCTGCGACTCATGTTTCGCAATAATAGAATCTCGACCCATGATGTGAACCGTGGAGCGATTCCCTTCAAGGATCAGGTGCTAGCATTCAACCATGACCATATGCTGTCTCTGGTGGCAGATATTCTGGGCACCTCGCAGTTCGACGTCGATGGCCTATTGCCAAGTTCAACAGTCATCCCCGCTGAAGATCTCAAGCTGGTGAGTATCGAGAACGTTATCCGCTTCTATATGGCAGAGAGTTCTACTTCGACCTCCCTCTATCAACACTGGCTGCTGGCGAAGAAAGCCGGCGAGACTACGCTGCGCTACGCGGGGCACGAGATGAGTGTTGCGGATTTGATTCCGAATGGAATGCTGCCCTATGTGATGGACACGCCCAGCACGAAATCCAAGGTAGACATGACTACCGATGCGCAGTCTCTTATTGCGAGCGGCGTGTGCACGCAGGCGCAATACAATCAGATTCGTAACTCATCCCTAATGGCGTTCGGCATGATCTCTCAGTATCTGGCCGCGCGTGGGATGGTGTTGGTGGATACGAAGACCGAGCACGGCATCAACAGCAAGGGCAGAATCGTTGCGGCGGATGAGCTCTATACCATGGACTCGTCGCGTTTCTGGCGACTTGATGACCGCGGCGAGATATTGCAGCGCGATGGCAAGCCAGTCTCTTTCTCCAAAGAGTTTGCTCGTGACATGGTGCAACAGATGGATCAGCAATTCACTGCTGAACAGGCCGGCGAGATTGCAGTGCGTTATATACTCGGGCTGCAGCATCTAACCGGCGTTGAATTTACGCCAGATTTACGTCCTCGAGATCAGCGTATTGTTGAATCGGTTGATCTCATACTGAACGCACTGCTTTAGCGTTAACTTTCCCGGTGGCTAACGAGAGGCCCGCATTGATGAGACACGCACTAAGACGCAATACGCTATTGGTTATTTTCCTAGCCCTGGTTCAGGCTTGTTCGCCGCCTAGTAGCGACACGCCCACGATTTCTTCTCCTGTTAGGGAGAGCATAAGTGCCGCCGACTATGAGCGGGCGCAAAGCTTCCTCGCCGTCAATACCGCCGATCTAGTCCGCAATAACATACTTGCTCAGTACTGGCAGGAGGGTGATCGCCTTATCTACCGCCGCTCTGATGAAAACGGCTCCGACGTAGTCTTGGTAGACGTGCCGAGCGCACAGAAGTCATCCCTATTCGATGAGGCGCGTCTGGCCGCTGCATTGGAGGCGTTTGCAGACGAGGAAGTCGATGCCGACGACTTAAGCCTCTCGCGTATGAGTCTGGATGCAGCAGGCGGGCAGCTCGACTTCGACTTTGAGGGGCGTAGTTATGTGCTAGACCTCTCCAGCTACACACTCAATCAGCTGGCCCAGACGCCCGCGAATGAGTTTCTATCCCCCGATGGGCGCAGCGCCGCCTTCATCGACGAGCACAACTTGTGGCTTCGAGACACGGCGAGCAATGCGCTGACACAGCTAACCTTCGATGGGCAGCAGGACTATGGCTATGCCACGAATAACGCCGGCTGGCTGCGTGACGAGGGTCCAGTTCTATTGTGGTCCCCGGATTCATCCAAGATAGCCACCTTCCGTCACGACGGCAGGAATGTAGGGGAGATGTATCTTTGGTCTACTCAGGTAGGGCATGGAGAGCTAGACGCATGGAAGTATCCACTTCCTGGCGATGACTACATATTCATGATCGAGAGGATTGTCATTCATCTGGAGGATCAGCCGCGCATCGTAGCTTTAAACATGTCACCTGACCCCCATCGATCGACCACTAGCGATCATATCGCCGGCAGCGGTGGCGTATTTCTGGATGTCGAATGGAGCGCGGATAGCGAGACTCTGTCGTTCGTATCTTCTTCGCGCGATCACAAGATTGCGCAGCTACAGATAGCCGATCCAGAATCCGGTGAGGTTAGGCCCGTCTACAGAGAGGAAGTGGAGACTTATTACGAATCTGGATACAACGCCAGCAACTGGCGTGTCTTTCCCGAGCGCGATGAATTTGTCTGGTTCTCTGAGCAAGACAATTGGGGGCATCTCTATCTGCACGACCTGCAGACGGGTGAGCTGAAGCAGCAGATCACGGAAGGTAGCTGGGCGGTGTTGCAGATTGAGCAGGTCGACCTTGTGAACGAGCAGATCTATTTCCTCGGTTCGAATCGCGAAGCGGGTGACCCGTATTTTCAGTATCTCTATCGCATCAACCTAGACGGTAGTGATCTTGTAAACCTCACGCCCGAGATCGCGAATCATGAGATTCGCTGGTCTGATTCGCTAGACTACTTTACCGATAGTTATTCGACGCCGACCACCGCTGCTATCACCGTTGTTCGCAATACGCAGGGCGAGCAGCAGCTAGTCCTCGAAGAGACTAACATCGATGCCTTGGTTGCGAGCGGCTGGGTGGCTCCTCTACCGTTCAGTGTGAAGGCTAGAGACCAGATCACGGATCTGTACGGCTTGCTCTACAAGCCGTCAAACTTCGACGAGACAAAGTCCTATCCGGTATTGAATTATCTCTATCCCGGCCCTCAGAGCGGCAGCGTCGGCACGCGCTCGTTTCGCGCCTCGAGAAACGACAAGCAGTCGCTCGCCGAGCTTGGCTTCATTGTCGTCGAGTTGGACGCCATGGGCACACCGGGTCGGTCTAAGTCTTTTCACGATGCCTATTACGGCAACATGGGCGATAACGGCCTGCCGGATCAGATCGCGGGTATTCGCCAGCTCGCCGCAGGCTATCCCTGGATGGACCTCGACCGCGTAGGTATCTGGGGTCATTCCGGGGGAGGATTCGCTTCTACCGCAGGGATACTGCGCTATCCGGATTTCTACAAGGTGGCCGTGTCCGGCGCGGGTAATCACGACAACCGGAACTATGAAGATGACTGGGGAGAGAAGTGGCAGGGTCTGTTAGAGACCTACCCCGAGAGCAATCCTAACGAGGGCGAGCCCGCCGTCACGACGAACTATGACAATCAGGCGAACCAACTGCTGGCTGCGAATCTGCAAGGCAAGCTGCTGCTCGCTCACGGCATGCTCGATACCAATGTCCACCCATCGAGCACGCTGTTAGTAGTCGATGCCTTGATTGAGGCCGACAAGGACTTCGATCTTCTGGTGCTGCCGAATGCGAGCCACGGCTTTGGCAATAGGCGCTACTTCATGAAGCGGCGCTGGGACTATTTCGTCGAGAACCTTCGGGGGTTGCAGCCTCCATCAGAATTCATCTTTGCAGATAACGTTTTATAGGCACATTATTCACTCGATTATCAGGGCAGCCGGCTGCTGTCCTTGCATGCGCGTTACGGGCTGCATTAAGCTTGAATTTCAGCTGGACACAGTCGGGGTTTGTTCGCCCCACAATGAGATAGATTAGGGATGCATTCATGAGAACTCAATTTCGAATTACAGCGGTGCTCGGCCTGCTAGTTGTCGCGCTTGCGAGCACTGGCGTCTTCGCCGCCGAGGACTATACACCGCCGAAGACAGACTTTGGGGTGCCAGACGTTCAAGGCGTGTGGAGCTATAAGACTCGCACAGGTTTAGAGCGTGCGGATGTCTATGAGGGCGAATTGGAAGTCGATGAGGAAACGATGCTTGCGAAGATGGTCTCCACACCAGACTTCATTGCCTTCCTCGAGGCGACGGGCGCAGAGGCGCCAGGCCCTGAGAATG
The DNA here is from genome assembly GCA_964352295.1 of uncultured Pseudohongiella sp. Taxonomy (GTDB): domain Bacteria; phylum Pseudomonadota; class Gammaproteobacteria; order Pseudomonadales; family Pseudohongiellaceae; genus UBA9145. Next base: position 4,250 of record CAYGRR010000009.1, read on the forward strand.
TGGGCGGCTATAACGGTTTCTGGATCACACCCGGAGATGCCCTGGCCGAGATGAATGGCAAGTACCGAACGTCGCTCATCGTAGATCCACCCGATGGCAAGATTCCATGGCGTGAAGAGGGGCAGGCGGTGCGTCGATCGCAGCAGGATGAATTACCGATGGGCATGGCTGAGAGCGATGGGCCGGAGGGAAGGACTCTCTCCGATCGTTGCCTCGTTAGCTTCGCGTCCACTGCGCCGTTCATGAGCAGCCTCTACAACAATCATATGCAAATTGTGCAAGGGCCGACACACGTGGTGCTGCTGGCGGAGATGGTACACAACGCACGCATCGTGCGCATCGATCAGGAATTCAGAGAGCTACCCTATGAAAAGTGGTTGGGAGACTCGATAGGCTATTACGAGGGCGATACCCTTATAGTGCAGACGAAAGATTTTAATGGCTGGCAGGTTGCGAAGGAACGACTGGTTTCCAGCAATATCCTGCTCACAGAGAGATTTACTCGCGTCGCCGATAATAAACTACATTACTCCTTCACCATCGACGATCCAGAGCTATATACACAGCCCTGGACTGCAGAGATGCCTATGTATACCGGTGAAGACCTGTACGAGTATGCCTGTCATGAGGGCAACTATGCGATGCGTGCGATACTTGCCGGTGAGCGTCGCCACGAGGCGGATGCTCGAGCGGCGCAGTGATTCAGAGCCCGGCGCCGCTAGCCAGCGCCGGGCGCAACCTTCACCTATTAAGAGAGTCAGGCCTATCTTATTGCCAACCAAGCTCGAGAAGATCACATCGCCGAGTGCTAGCCTGTGATGGACTCAATCGAAGCAGCGATCGCTGCCTATACGAATTTCATGTGGGGCCTGCCGCTCGTCATACTACTAGTAGGCGGTGGCTTCTTCTTCATGGTGCATTCCAGGCTGCGCCACTTTCGGTACTTCTCCCATAGCTTCGCTCTCCTAAAAGGCAAGTTCGACGATTCGTCCGAGGCGGCATCCGGTGACATTAGTCACTACCGTGCGCTCGCTACAGCTCTGGCGGGCACGATGGGTCTGGGAAACATCACCGGCGTTGCGGTAGCGATCACGATAGGCGGTCCCGGTGCGGTCTTCTGGATGTGGATTACCGCGATAGTAGGTATTTCCACGAAGTTCTACACTGCCTCGCTCGCGATCATGTATCGCGGCAGAGACGACGAGGGCAGGCTGCAGGGCGGCCCGATGTATGTAATTCGCGAGGGTCTAGGTCGCAAGTGGCTGCCGCTGGCCTGGATGTTCGCCATAGCAGGCATGGTAGGAACTCTGCCCATCTTTCAGGTTAATCAGCTCGTACAGATCTTACGCGATGTCATCGCGATCCCTGCCGGCATGGCCACTAGCGAGGAGCATTTCGGATTTGACTTCGGCGCAGGCATCCTTCTGGCAATAGTCATGTTTTCGGTCGCGGTGGGCAAAGTGAAGCGCGTCTCTACCATCGCCGGAAGCATGGTACCTTCGATGGTAATCTTCTATTTCGTGATCACGGCAGTGTTGCTGGCAAGTCACCTAGGTGATATTCCTGCCATGTTTGTGCTTATCTTTACCGATGCATTCACCGGGCAGGCAGTATCGGGAGGCGTAGTCGGTGCGGTAATTCTAATCGGCGTGCAGCGCGGCGCGTTCTCAAACGAGGCAGGCATCGGCACCGAATCCCTCGCGCACGGTGCAGCGAAGACGAACGAGCCAACACGCGAGGGCCTAGTGGCTATGATTGGCCCTATCGCCGACACCCTCATCGTATGCACCTGCACCGCGATGGCTCTACTGGTTACCGGTGTATGGGAAGGAGACGGAGTCGGCATTAGCATGACGACGCAGGCCTACGAGCAGGTGTTTCCGGGTTTCGGCGCCTATCTGCTCTTGATCATGGTTATCGTGCTTAGCACGACGACGATACTCACCTATTGGTACTACGGCAGCAAGTGCATGGGATTTCTCTTCGGGGCGTCCAAGGAGAAACTCTACATGTATGGCTATATGGGGTTGATTGTCGCGGGTGCCGTCGTCTCGCTGGATGTCGTTATCAATTTGCTGGACGGCATGTATGCAACGATGGCGATCCCAACGATGGTATCGACCCTGCTTCTGGCGCCGAAGGTAAAGGAGGTGGCGGGTGCCTACTTCGCGCGTATCGATGCTGGAGAATTCGACGAGAAGAAGACAATTAGCGATGCGGAATCGGCTGCATAGCGCTTAGGAGATTCGAAGTCATGAAACAATTACTGCTTCTAACAATGCTCTCTATCGGTCTCGCGGCCTGCGTCCAGAGTGGCGAGTCGTCACGGAGCGATATCTCTGCCATAAATAGAGTGTTAGATAATTATCACAACGCGGCGGCAAATGGCGAGTGGGAAAGCTACTTTGACCTGATGAGCGACGACGGCGTATTTATTGGTACCGATGCGCGTGAGCGGTGGACCAAGCCCGAGTTTCGTCAATACTCTAGCGGCAGCAACGGCTGGGTATACATGCCCCTAGAGCGCAACATTAACATTACGCCGGATGGCATGAGTGCGTGGTTCGACGAGGCGCTGCTAAGTCAGGCTTACGGTACGAGTCGTGGCACCGGCGTCTTGATACGCACTGCCGAGGGTTGGAAGATTTCGCAGTACCATCTTACCTTGCCGATTCCCAACGGCATGGTGCGGGATATAACGAACCAGATTAAAGAGTATGAAGAGCAGCGCTAGCGCCTGAGTCGATTAGTGCAAGCTAGTCCGCTGACTCGCGTGCCATCTTCTGGAAGCCACGGCTCATCAGCCAGGCACTCAGAGTAGAGACAACAGCGAACACGGATAGCACGAGAAATACCTGGGGCCAGCCCAGATAGTCCGACAGTATCCCAGCCGCGAAGGCGGCTATTGCCCCGCCTATATAACCCATGCCATCAATTATGCCCGTGCAGGAACCTGCGCCCTTGGCGCCGGCAATGTCTAGCGTGAGGCAACCGCTGCTCATGGAGTATGGCCCCAGCAAGAAGAATCCACTGGCACCTAGGAAGAACAAGATCATATTGAAGTTTGGTTCGCTCGCTCCACTGAGCACTGAGATAGCGATCATGCAGAACACGAGTACTGATAACATGATCCACATCATGCGAGCGCGGTCGCCATTGCGAGCGTAGTGATCCGTGTACCAACCGATGAACACAGTGCCTGCTACACCTAACAATGGAAAGATGGCGGAACGCAGTATCGCGGAGCTCGCACCGAGACCGATGTCGAAGAGAAATTTGGGTGTCCAGAACAGGAACACCGATCGCAGCAGCGTAGTCAGAAAGCTAAATACGAGTAACTGCCTGTAGATGGGCAGGCGCAACAGTGTCTTCATAATGGTTGAGACCGCAGGCTGTTCCTCGTCGCCGTAGTCAGCTATCTGCTCCTTCGAAGTTGCGCCTTCTACCGGTTTCGCGCCAGGCACAATATCGGAAGGGCTGGATCGTGAGGCGAAGTAGGACCAGATTAGGATTAGAGTGAGCACCATCGCGGGATAGATAAAGACGCCCTGCCAGGGGACACCCATCGCTACAAGGAATCCGGCGAACAGGGTGGCCGCGACGCCGCCAAACTGAAAGTTGACGCTAATCAGGCCCATCACCGTACCGTTACGCTCCCGCGGATACCAGTTGCCGATGGTCTTAGTGAGTCCGCCCCAGCCCATAGAAAGAAAGTAGCGACAGAAACACCAAACGAGAATGAATGCCGTAAGGCTCGCTGAGATCGCGAAGATGATATTAAAGAAAATCGCGCCGGCCATGCCGACGAGGAAAATCTTGCGGCCACCGATTTTGTCAGCCAGAGGGCCGTTGATGAATTTGCCTGCTGCATAGGCCATCTCAGACAGCGAGGCAATTAGACCGAGTTGTGTATTGGAGTAACCGAATTCCTGCTCGAGTAGGGGAAAGGCTGCAGAGAGGTTGCCGCGGCAGATGTAGTAGCCCACATAGCCAACCAGCATGACCCAGAAGGTGGAGGTTCTCCAGCGCAGCAATCGAGTATTTTCTGCCGATGAGACAGGCGTCTTCTGATCACCTTGTAGCGTATAGAACATAGACTGCTCCCTGTAATGCCTATACTAGCTCGGCAGCTAAAGCGTTAAGCGGCGACCGATGGAGGTGGTTATTTCAGATTCTGACATGATGCGGCAAGCGGCCTAATGGATCGTCTGCTCCGGCTTCGCCAGGGATTCATTGCCCGCCGTCGTTACTCGCGGCTCATCTGGTGAGGCATAGCTGCGTGTGGTGACCTCGTTCTGCAGATAGTCTCCAAGTTTGGCCAGAAACTCTTCCATATGTGCGGTCTGATAGTGGCCCTGAAGGCAGTCGGCATTTTCCCATTCTTGAAGGAGGACGACCTGGTTGACATCGGTTATGCCTTCGAAGTACTCATAGCTCAGGCAGCCATGTTCCTGACGACAGAGACGTACCATGTTCTTCATCAGTTCGATTGCTTCAGATTTGGATTCTGCAACTAGCTGGAAAGTTGATTGAACCATGATCATGATGTGGCTAATCCTGTAGTTTAAGTTACGTGGAGTGAGAGTCGAAAAGCTGATCCGATTATACGGACTCGGGTCTTAAAATCAGCTGAATTTATTCGCAGCAGCTAGTTTCTCGGCCTCTCATTGTTAGCTAGCTAAGATGGTGGCTAGCTGGCCATTATCAAGGCCACTGTCGCAGGCGGGGGTAGAACCTGTCAAGAATGGCGGTGCCGGCCTGCCTGAAACGTTTGTAAGCTATTGATATTAATTCGATTTAGCTAGTTTGCTATCGAGGCTCCAGCCACCGGCACCGAGCCCCGCGGATACCAGCAAGCCGGCCATGATGCCCATGTTCTTGACGAAGTTCTGCGTCTGGTCCGGGATATTCCAGAAGTCGTGCAGCACGACGCTGATCACGAGCGTCAATCCTGCAAGCACAAACGCAACCGGCTTCACCTGATAACCTACCACCATGGCGATGCCGCCGAGTAATTGGATTGCTATGGTCAAGAGCAGGAAAAAGGAGATAAACACCATGCCGGCTTCTGCCATGTAATCAGAAGTGCCCTGCATATTGGTGATCTTCAGCAGCGCTCCGGGGCCGATAAAGTAGAGCCCGAGTATAACGCGGCCGCTGGTGGAGCAGAGTAGTTCGAAGTTTTTAAGCATGGTAGTTCCCGATTCGGTTTGTTTGGTTTCTTAGCGGAAGATGGGTTCGTAAGCACTATGTCGATCCTTCATTTCTCTACTCACCACCAGGGATAGAATGGCGGCATGTCGGTCGAGGCCTTCTCTCGGTATTCGGGCGTTCTCTTTTCGAGGAAGGCCTTGACGCCCTCCTTGCCGCTTCCCTGGCTCGTGTAAAAAATCGCTAGAGAATCCACCTGATGTGCAGCCAAGGGGTGATCCTGCGCTGCATTACGATACATCATCTGCCGTGTCAGTGCGATAGACACGGGACTGTGTTGCGCTACTCGTTTCGCTAACGCGTAGGCAGCCTCCAGTAACGACTCGTTGCGCTCTACCGAATTCGCGAAGCCGCGAGCTTTCAATTCCTCTGCCGGGATCAAGTCGCCGCTGTAGACCCATTCCAATGCCGTGCCCATATTGACGATGCGCGGGAGGAACCAGGTAGAACAGGCCTCCGGAGTAATGCCGATCTTATTGAACACGAAGCCTACGCGGGCATTCTCGGAGACGAGACGAATGTCCATCGCGCAGGTCATCGTTGCACCTATGCCCACCGCCGCGCCGTGTATAGCCGCGATGATAGGTTTCTTGCAGTCATACATAGCGAGAGTCAAGCGGCCGCCGGTGTCACGCACGCCTGCGATTATCGCCGGATCATCGAGCCTGGTCTGCATGTCGACCAGACCTGGATTCATGCTCTCGTCGAGCCCGAATACGTTTCCTTCGCTGACTAGATCCATGCCTGCGCAGAATGCCTTGCCCGCTCCGGTTACTACGATGGCGCACACCTCATCGTCCTCACTCGCGCGGTTAACGGCGTCGATAAGTTCGTTCGCCATCTCTACGGTGAATGCGTTCATGCGCTCGGGGCGATTGAGTGTGATGGTCAGAATGCTTTCGCTGATCTGATAGAGAATTGTGTTATAGGCCATTGGAGTTCCAACTAAAGAGATTGCTTGTTGGCCTGTAGTATTGCGAAAGTACCGCGAAGTTACTACCTATTCAGGGGCTGCCAGCTGTTGTTTCATGCGGAACAGTTCAATCTCGCCTTCCTGCAGCATCTGTTGGAGATGAAGATCTTCCTCACGCTTGGTGACTGCAGAGATTAAGAACTCTGCCTTGAGGGAGTGGCCGCGATAGACATATTCTTCCCCTAACACGGCATCTTGGATCTTTTTGACTACTACCTTAGAGCCAGCTTCATCGACACCAGGTAGAAGCATCCTGAATTCCTTATAGCTCGATCTGGCCAGCACATCCTCGTTGCGTCTTCTATCCGTAGCCATGAGTGCAAAATGACGCAGCAATGCATGACCAACCTTGCTGCCATGCTGTTTGACGATGTCGTCGAGGTTCGTGACCTCAATGGTCAGCATGGAGACTGGCTTGGTGTAGCGTAGTGCAACGCCCAGAACGCGATTGCAGACTTCGATAAAGGTGCGTTCATTCAGTATTGTCGTTATCGGATCGAATATCGCATTCTCCTGATATTCGACTTTCAACTCTTCCATAGTCATGACGAGGATACCGATAGAGAAAACTACCATGTTTACGATGGAGCCCAAGAGTAATACTGTAGTGGCTTCTTCGGGAGATGAAATAGTTTGTCCACCTCGGAAAAACATTAGCGAGAATTCTGCAATCGCATTGAATAGCGATAGCGTAAGCAGCAGGAAGGCACCGAAGCTTGTGTTGATCTCCATTACGGGCCGCAACTTTCGCTCTATCCTGATGCCTTTAGCCAAGACATACGCAGTGCAAACGGAAAAAATAATCATCTGCGTGGTATAGACCCGTATGCGCATGACAGTTGATTCATCGATGAGCGTGAAATAATAGATGCCAGCGAGTGCCGCAACAAATAACACCGCGCAGATTAGGGGTAATTTTGTTGTTTCTTGATTCCAGAAATTCGCGAGTCCGGAGAGGACGGGAATACGCCCGCCCATAATCAAAGCATTAGCAAAGACGATTGAAATAAGTGGTGGCAATGTTCCCTGAAGAGACAGAAGCATTATGCCGACGCAGGTTGCGGTATGACCCAGCGTAATTCTAAGTAAGCCGGGTATCTGTCGGTTGCTCGCCCAATTCCCAAGAAGTGCCAGGGCGGTTACCAGCGAGACTAGACCTAATGCTATTAATAAATTTTGGTTGTCCATTTATCTACACTTTCTAGATGGCCTGCGCCGTTCGTAATTGTTCGATCTCGCTCTCGCTGTAGCCCCAGTCTGCCAGTATCTGCTCGGTGTGCTCGCCGACCATAGCGGCGGATGACTGAATCTCCGATTGCGTGCGGCTAAACCTCGGTGCGGGCGCGGGTTGGGTTACTCCATCAAATTCTACAAAGGTATTTCGAGCGACATTGTGCGGGTGACTTGGTGCCTCGCCCAGGTCGAGAACCGGCGCAAAGCAGATATCAGTACCTTCCATGAGGTCACACCACTGTGCGCGGGTTTTTGTAATGAATAGTTTCGAGAGTTTGTCTCTAAGTTGGGGCCAGGCGTTCTGATCCTGCTGTGCAAGGAACTCTTTATCGACGATCTCGCATTTTTCCAGAAGCAGGGCATAGAACTGTGGCTCTATGGAGCCTATGGAAATGTATTTGCCGTCGCTACATTCGTAGCTGCCGTAATAATGCGCGCCGCCATCCAATTTATTGGCCTGCCTATCGGTGGTCCACATGTTCATTTCCATGAGCCCGTAGAATGGACTCAGCAGGCTCGCGGTGCCATCCGTCATGGCCGCATCGATAACCTGTCCTCGGCCGGAGTTCGCTCGCTCATGGAGTGCGGCGAGAATGCCGGTGAGCAAATACATGGCGCCGCCGCCGAAGTCGCCAACTAGATTGAGTGGTGGGGTGGGTGCCCTATCGGAATATCCCATGGCGCCAAGCGCTCCAGCTATGGATATATAATTTATATCGTGTCCTGCGGCCTGAGCTAGAGGGCCGGATTGGCCCCAGCCGGTCATGCGGCCGAAGATGATCTTTGGGTTTCTTTCGAGGCAGACTTCCGGGCCCAAGCCTAAGCGCTCCATCACGCCCGGTCTGAATCCTTCGATAATTGCATCCGCAGCCTCTACCATACGCAGGACCGCCTCGACGGCGGTCGGATTCTTGAGGTCCAGGGCGATTGAGCGGCGCCCCCGATTAAGCACATTAGCTCTATGGCCGCTGCCCTTTTGATTGAGTCTATCTATGCGCACTACCTCGGCACCCATGTCGGCCAACATCATCGCGCAGAAGGGGGCCGGACCGATGCCGGCCATCTCTAGTACTTTCAATCCCTGTAGTGGTCCCATACTTACTTCTGCCTTGAAACTAAGCCTATGAATCATAGGGGATTGCGCAGAGAAAAGAAAACCAATGAAGAAAAACTCTCACTATTTCAACTTCGAAACGCTAATTCATTAGCTGTTTCACTTTTGCAATGGATACATTATCCTTTCGCGTCCCCCTGCAACGTATTCACGGCACCGAAGGATTATGGAAATACACAATAAATCAGCCTTTATTACCGGCGGAGCATCAGGTCTTGGCCTCGCTACCGCTCGAAATTTTATTGCGGCTGGCGCGAAGGTCACGCTGTTCGATTTAAACGAAGACATGCTGAAGCAGGCTGCGGCGGAGCTTGGTGAGAATGCAATCTATCACGCAGGAGACGTTGCGGATGAGGCGGCAGTAGCGGCTGCTCTGGAAAAAACCAAAGCGAAGTTCGGCACCGTTCATATCAATGTGAATTCGGCTGGGATAGGTGGTGCGGCGCGCACGGTTGGCAAGAATGGACCAATGCCTTTGCAGAAGTTCGAGCACATCGTGCGAGTTAATCTTATAGGCACCTTCAACGTGCTGCGTCTGTGTGCTGAAGTCATGCAAAATAACGATCCGGTGACTGAGGACAATGAACGTGGTGTCATTATCAATGTTGCTTCTATCGCCGCGTTCGATGGTCAGACCGGTCAGGCGGGCTATGCCGCATCCAAGGGCGGCATCGTCTCCATGACGCTGCCGATAGCTCGCGACCTTGCCAAGCGCGGCATTCGAGTCATGACGGTTGCGCCGGGTGTGTTCGAGACGCCCCTGCTGGCAGCGGCACCGGACGAGGTGCGAGATCCTCTCATCGCGATCACACAGTTTCCGAAGCGCCTCGGAAACCCGGAAGAATTTGCGGATCAGGTGGCACACATTGTGACCTGCTCCTATCTCAACGGAGAAACGATAAGACTGGATTCGGGTATTCGTATGCCGGCTCTCTGATGTCTATCTCGATATACACTTAATACTGATTTGCGTTACTCGATGGGTTTGCGGGTTAATCTTACAAATTTTGGAGCAAGAAAATGGCTGATGCATATATAGTCGGAGCGGTGCGAACTGCGACAGGAAAGAAGAAGGGCAGATTGAGCGCTATCCACCCTGTGGACTTGGGCGCGATCGTAGTCGATGAACTGGTGGATAGAACCGGCATTCCAACCGACGCTGTGGACGATGTGATCTTTGGCGTGGTCATGCAGATCGGCTCACAGGCGAGCAATCTCGGTCGCAATGTCTCCATGTCTTCCAAGCTCGATCTCGCCGTGCCGGGAACTACCGTAGATCGTCAGTGTGGCTCGTCCCTCCAGGCGATCCAGTTCGGCGCACAGGCAGTAATGTCAGGCACGCAAGACGTGATTATTTCTGGCGGCGTCGAGGCGATGAGCACGGTGGAGATTGGCTCCAATATTCGCGATGGTCTGGCGAACGGACGCGGCGTGCCCAAGGGCGAGCGCCTGGAGCTGCAATACCCCGGCATTCAGTTCAGCCAGTTCGATGGAGCGGAACTGCTCGCGGAAAAGTACGGCATTACCCGTGCCGAACTCGACGCCTTCGGCCTGCTGAGTCATCAGCGCGCTGCAGCAGCAACCGAGAAGGGCTACTTCAAGGCGGAGATCGTTCCGCTTAACATCAAGCTCGAAGATGGATCGGCGGATGTGCATTTGGTTGACGAGGGCATTCGCGCCTCCGCTACTCTCGAGGGTATGCAGTCGCTGAACACGCTGCGCGAGGGTGGAGTGATTACCGCGGGCACTGCGAGCCAGATTAGCGATGGGTCGGCGGCAGTGATGATCGCGAACGAGAAGGCTATAGGAAAATACAATCTACCGGTGCGGGCGAAGATTCATTCCCTGGCGGTAGTGGGATCGGATCCGGTGATCATGTTGGAGGGGCCTATCCCCGCAACACAGAAGGTCTTAGAGAAGGCTGGACTGACGATCGATGATATCGATCTGTATGAGGTTAATGAGGCGTTCGGTTCGGTGCCGCTGGCTTGGGCAAAGGCCTTGGGCGCTGATATCAATAAGCTGAATGTGAATGGTGGGGCACAGGCATTAGGCCACCCCCTGGGTGGCACGGGCGCAAAACTGATGACCACGTTAGTGCACGAATTAGAGCGGCGTGAGAAGCGCTATGGCCTCATAGCCATCTGCGAGGGTGGCGGTACGGCGAACGCCATGATCATCGAACGCATGAATGCCGTAACGGCCTGAGAGAAAACACTATGATGGGTTCCTACGAGTCTCCCTGGATGGATGAAGAGTTGCACATTATGCGCGACTCGGTCGCAAAATTTCTGCAGAAGGAATTTGTGCCACACATGGAGAAGTGGGAGAAACAGGGCTTTGTCGATCGCGACGCCTGGCGCATAGCCGGCAAGGCTGGACTGCTCTGCGCTTCGATACCTGCAGAATACGGCGGCGGAGGCGGCAACTTCAAGCATGAGATGGTACTGGTCGAGGAACTCAGTTACGCGAACATCACCGGCTTCGGCAATGGTGTGCATTCAGGCATTGTCGCCCACTATGTTAACTCCTATGGCAGTGAGGAACAGAAGCTGAAGTGGCTGCCGCTTATGGCTAGCGGAGAGATCGTCTCTGCCATAGCGATGACGGAGCCCGGTACCGGCTCCGACCTGCAGTCCGTTGCGACTACTGCTTTATCCGATGGAGGCGACTACGTCCTGAATGGACAGAAGACCTTCCTGACCAATGGAATAACGGCGAATCTAATCTGTGTTGTGGCGAAGACCGATCCTTCCGAGGGGGGTAAGGGAATCTCGCTCATCATGGTAGAGACCGAGGCGGTCGAGGGCGAGGGTGGCTTCAGCCGCGGCAGAAACCTGGAGAAACTCGGTATGAAGGCGCAGGATACCGCCGAGATATTCTTCGACGACGTTCGAGTTCCCAAGGAAAACTTGTTAGGGCCAGTGGAAGGCAAAGGCTTCATACAGCTGATGCAGCAGCTTCCGCAGGAGAGGCTGATCATCGCCGCCGGCGCCTGTGCGGCTATCGAGAAGGCGTTGCAGATTACCAGCGAGTACGTTAAGGAGCGCAAGGCGTTCGGAAAGCGCATCCTCGACTTTCAGAATACCCAGTTCAAGCTAGCCGAGCGTTATACAGAGGCGCGGCTGGCGAGGGTGTTTGTCGATGATTGTGCGATGAAGCTCGCCGAGGGTAAGTTGGATGAGTCGACGGCTGCCATGGCGAAGTGGTGGACGACGCAGAAGCAGTGTGAAATAGTCGATGAGTGTCTTCAGTTCTTCGGCGGCTATGGTTTTATGATGGAATATCCCATCGCCAAGATGTACGCGGATAGCCGTATCCAGAAGATCTATGGCGGTAGCAATGAGATTATGAAGTTGTTAATCGCGAGAGAGATTTAGCTGTGCGCTGCGAGGCAGCGGCTGCCAAAATTCTCAAATTTTCTTGATGCAGCGAAATTCTAAGTGGTTCGAAACTTTCTCAATCTGATTTTTCGCGAGGATGTGCTCGTACTGCTTTGCTGAAGGGAGTTCTTTACCAATCCAGTTACAGTAGGCTAGAGCGTCTGGGAAGCTTACCTTCAACTCATCCATTCCCTCGAGAATGTGATTCATGGCAGTACCCTGCTGATCATTCGCGTCGCTCCAATCGGCTGGAGCAATCTGTGAGTTCCAGCTGTCGTCTACAACTACTCTAACGAAGCTCCCGTCTTGGCTTCTTGACACAATGCTTGTGCTCATCAGCTTAACTTCTTCTGGCTCGCGACCCGTGGCCTCCAGGAATTTCGCGAAGTCGCTGCTGCTAACTCTGTGCTGATCGATCCAATGAGTTTCCGCGCTGCCCTGCTGCCAGCGGTTCTCATCTTCTCCCGATGATTTGGTGTCGAGAGCAGCGCCCTCGAGCTCGACGAGCACCATGCCCTCTGGCCCGGGTACGGATTCGATGAAGATGAAATTGTCGAGAACTGCTATGGAGGCTAGGAGCGCGACCGCGCCGGTCAATTGTTTGGTGTTCGTCATTGCGACTGCTTGAATCCTTCACTGCTGTCTTTCTGCACCAAATCAGTGCAAATCGGCAAGATTTGATACGAATATTCCCTTTTATAACAGATTTAATCTCGAGTTACACCGAACCGAGTTCACTATTTTTAAAACTGTGTTCACGGGCAGTATGAACCTAGGATAGGCTCAGTCGGTGCATCCCGCCGCGTCGATCTGGAGTAGGCTCTGGAGTGCCGCCCTGCAGGATGTTAGAAACCAAGTCTCGATAGATGGCATAATCGCAAGTCACGCTAGAGCCCATCGATCTCGTCGAAAGACTTTGGGCCGCCAACTAGGAGCCATTCAGTGAAAGATAACAAATCCGCTCAACTGACTTACGCCAGCCTTCGTTTCATCCCTTCGCTGCCGCGCGTTGTCGGCGTTACTGCCGTGCTCGCCCTGCAGAGTGCTGGCTCTTTCGCGGCTGAGTCTGGCTATATTGCGCCGCTCACAGAATACGGTGTGCCGGACTTGCAAGGCACCTGGTCGCTGGCGACGCAGACGAATCTTGAAAGAGCCGCGCGTTTCGAAGGCAAGCTCGTCATCTCGGAAGAAGAGGCGATCTTGATCGAGGAGCGGGTGCGGGCGCGCACCGAGGCGAGCAATCTGCCGAGTGATCCGAATCGCGAGGCGCCTACGTCGGGTCAGAATGTAGGCGGCTATAACACGTTTTGGATGGATCCGGGTGAGCGACTGGCTGTAGTCAACGGCGAGATTCGAACGTCTGTGATCGTGGAGCCCGAGGATGGTCAGCTACCCTATAGCGAGCAGGGCCGTGCGAATTTCGCCGCGGCGATGCAGCAGAGGCAGTCCTACGACGGCCCCGAGGTTCGACCTCTGGGCGAGCGCTGCATGGTGGGTTTCGGCTCCTCGGGCGGGCCACCGAAGCTGCCGGTACTCTATAACAACCTGACACAGATTGTTCAGACGGAGTCACACGTCGTCCTGCTCGCCGAGATGAACCATGATGCGCGCATCGTGCGGATAAACTCCGAGCATCAGCAGCCGCCTCTTTACCCTTGGCTAGGCGACTCGATTGGTTACTACGAAGAAGGTTCTCTAGTGGTAGTGACGACGAATTTTCACGCGCAGCAGGGGATGCGTTCTTCGCTAGAACATCGCTTCTTTGGTTCGCAGCAGATGACGGTGACCGAACGCTTCACGCGCACATCGGATGAGTCAATCCTGTACCAGTTTACCGTCGAGGACCCTGCGAACTATAGTCAGCCGTGGAGTGGTGAGCTACCGATGAACGCGAATGGCGAACGCGTGTTTGAGTACGCCTGCCATGAGGGAAACTATGCGCTACCTGGTATTCTCGCCGGGGCCAGAAGGGCAGATAGCGAGGGTATCGACTATGCGCCCACCGACCCAGGTCAGTGATTTACTAGCTCCTAGCGCAGGCTAGGCAGCTTATACCCTTCGGCTTCCAGCTGTGCGCGGATGACTTTCTTGTCGATCTTGCCTGTCGAGGTGAGAGGGATCGCATCCGTGACGATCACATCGTCCGGCAGCTGCCACTTGGCGAAGATCTTGCTGCAGTGCTCGAGCACCGCGTCTTTGTCCAAGGTCTTGCCCTCTGCCATGATGACCAGGGCGACTGGCCGCTCGTCCCACTTCGGGTGGGGCTGTGCGACAACCGCCGCCTGTGCCACCTCCGCCATGCCCACTATATGGTTCTCCAGATCCACCGAGGATATCCACTCGCCGCCTGACTTGATCAGATCCTTGGAGCGGTCGGCGATGAGTATGTATTGCTCGGAATCGATCTTCGCGACGTCTCCCGTTACCAGCCAACCGTCGTGAAACTTCTCGGGCTGTGGGTCGTTGAAGTATTCCGCCGCGATCCAGGGTCCGCGTATGCAGAGCTCGCCGACTGCCTCGCCGTCGTGAGGCAGGCGGTTCCATTGTTCATCGAAGATCTCGATCTCCAGCCCAGGCATGGCGAGGCCGGCCTTGGCGATGTTCTTGAATTGCTGATCCTCGGACATAGTAATCTGGGAACGTTTCGCAACCTTCCGCGACAGGGTGCCGAGTGGATTGGTCTCGGTCATGCCCCAGCCCTGAATCATTTCTACCCCGTAGGTGTCCCAGTACCAGCGCATCATCGAAACCGGTGGTGCTGAGCCGCCACAGGTCATGCTGCGCAACTTGCTGAGATTGTACTTATTCGGCTCTGCCTCGAGCGCAGCCTTCACTCCCTGCCAGATAGTTGGAACACCCGCCGAGATAGTCACCTCTTCTTCGTCCATTAGCTTGAGAAAGGCAGCCGGCACCATGAAGCGATGGGGCATTACCTGCTTGCAGCCCAGCATCGAGGCAGCAAAGGGAAGTCCCCAGCCCATGGCGTGGAACATCGGTACGATGCCTAGTAGCGAGTCTAGAGATGATAAGCCCATAGAGTCTGTTAGGCATTCCGTGAGTGTGTGTAAATAGGTAGAGCGATTCGTGTACATTACACCCTTGGGTTTGCCGGTTGTGCCCGAGGTATAGCAGAGCCCCATCGGCGAATTCTCATCGATCTCCGGCCAGTCATAGATCGTATCCGCTCCCGCGATAAAGTCCTCGTAGTCGATCTGATTCTTAAACGTACTCTCTCCGCCTTCGCCATGTCGACAGACAACGAGTAGCTCTAAGTTGGGTAGCTTGTCCCACAGCGGTTCAAGCAGAGGAAGTAGGTCTTCATCCGCAAAGATCACTCTATCGTTCGCATGATTGATAATGTATTCGAGGTCGGTGGGGGAGAGTCTGATATTTAGCGTGTGTAGCACGGCGCCCATCGACGGGACTGCCTGATACAGCTCGAGATGGCGGTAGTTATTCCACATGAAGCTGCCGACTCTATCGCCGATTTTGATGCCGTGTTTCTTCAGTGCGTGCGCGACCTGGTTGGCTCTATCCCAAGTCTGCTTCAGCGTCTGGCGGTGTGTGCCCTCGGCCTGCATGGTGACAACTTCGATATTCGGATCCAGGATTGCACCCCTGCCTAATATTCTGGACATCAATAGAGGTGTTTTCTGCATTGTCATTCGAGTTATCTCCCGGTTACCGTAGTGATTCGCGCTAGTTAAGGACTTCCAATTGAGGACTTGGAGCATAGCCGAAAACTGGGCGCTTGTTCAAATGCCTGTGGAGCGGGGCAATGCGCCGCTCTGGATTAGCCCTATTTGTATTGGCGAGCCGAGCGGTTTATTCTCTGATAGCCTCGCCTCAAGCTGAACGCCTCGGAGAATTGGATGCTAAGCGCCACGGAACATGCGAAGAAGAAGATCGTTGTCAGGGGTAAGGCTATGGCCTACGTGGAGATGGGCGAGGGCGATCCGATCATCTTTCAGCATGGAAATCCTACGTCTTCCTATCTCTGGCGCAACATAATGCCGCATCTCAAGGATCAAGGACGCTGCATTGCGATCGACCTCATCGGCATGGGCGATTCCGATAAACTAGACGAGCCCGATGCCAGCTCCTATACCTTCGCACAACACAGAGAGTACCTAGACGCTGCCCTAGAGACGCTGGGCGTGGAGCGCAATGTCACGCTGGTCATTCACGACTGGGGTTCTGCCTTAGGTTTCGATTGGGCGAATAGGCACCGTGCTGCAGTAAAAGGCATAGCCTATATGGAGGCCATCGTTGCGCCTCTAACTTGGGAAGACTGGCCGGAAGCGGCTCGAGGCGTCTTCCAAGGATTCCGTTCGGCAGCCGGGGAAGAAATGGTGCTAACGAAGAACACGTTCGTCGAGAGAGTGTTGCCCGGCTCGATACTTCGAGATCTGAGCGAGGAAGAGATGGCAGTCTACCGACGCCCTTTTTTGAACAGCGGCGAGGATCGACGACCGACGCTCACCTGGCCCCGACAAATTCCTATCGACGGGGAGCCGGCAGACGTTGTAAGCATCGTGCAGGACTACGCCGACTGGCTCGCCGAGTCGGACGTGCCTAAATTATTCGTGAATGCCGAGCCAGGTGCGATACTGATAGGGCCGCAACGAGAATTCTGTAGATCCTGGCCGAATCAAGCAGAGGTCACCGTTGCAGGAAACCACTTCCTGCAGGAAGATTCGCCAGACGAAATTGGTCAGGCTGTTGCAGCATGGCGAAAAGCTCTCTAAGTTAAAGCCACCGGAGCCTGAGAAGACACAAATGAATATTCAAGCGAAGAATTTTAGAGGGTTGTCAGGGAGACTGTGCCTGCTGATCATCGCGACCACCGTATTTTCTGCAGTGGCGCAGCAGCCCGACTCGCCTATAGCAAATAATGAGATTCGGCAGCGGATCGTTGGAGAATGGATTATCAATGATGAACTCTCCGACAATACAGACGACCAGGTAGAGGCGGCGATCAAGGAGGGTGGGGGGAAGGTTCCCCGGCGCTTCCTCAGGAAGCGGCCCGAGGACTTCTATCGTGGCGGCCCGCCGGAGCAGGAACTCTACGACCGCATCTCCTACGACGATGTGCTGCGTATAGACTATGCCGAGCCAGAGTTTACATTCACCTATGCCGATGACTACCAGCGTCTCTTCCACACTGATGGTCGCCGCCGCACCACTACGGCTAACAGTTTCTATGCGGAGGGGGGTGCGGATTTTTCATTCGGAAACTTCAGCGGTAATGCCCTGATTGTAGAGGCCAGGCCGCGCGATGGAGGCTTCACGCTTGAGACTTATACGCTGGAAGCGGGCGGTAATCGCCTGCGGGTTGAGATGGTCATCCAGCCAGATTCGTTTCGTGCAATGATTAATCTAAGCCGCGTCTACGATCGCGCTAACTGAGCGACGATTTCTTCTTCTACCTCTCGTAGTCTGTCTTTGCCAAAAAAAATCTCATCGCCCACATAGAAGGTGGGCGAGCCGAATGTGCCCCTGGCGACCGAGTTTTCGGTGTTCGCTATGAGTTGCTGTTTTACAGAGGCTTCCGCGCTGCCTGCGATCAATTCATCCGCTGGCAGGTTCGCAGCCGTGAGGGCCTCTCGTATGACGTCTGGATCGGCCATGTTCAGGCCCCGCTCCCACATGCTCTGGTACATGGCTTCGATGTACTCCTCGCCTATGCCCCTATCGATCGCGCAGATCGCCCCGCGCATGATGTGCAGCGTGTTTACTGGAAAGTGGGGATTGAATCGGAAACCAGTCAGGCCGTGCTTTCTTATGAAGCGCTCGGTTTCGAGGGCATTGTATTCGGATTTATTCTTGATCCCCGCGAAGGCCTCCATCGGCGATTTATTGTTCGTCGCCTTGAAGACTCCGCCGAGCAGAATCGGCACGTAGTTGAATCTTACGCCGGTGCGCTGTTCAATCTGCGGAATGACCCGATGGCAGTAGTAGGTGTTCGGGCTGCCGAAGTCGAAATGGAATTCTAGCTTCACTGTCATAAATGATTTCTTTAGTTGATTGGGGCTAGTGAGATTAAAATTTCTCTGCGAAGGGGCGTATATCCATCTCGTGAGTCCAGGCATCGCGACTCTGGTGATGCAGCATCCAATAGCTTTCTGCTACCGATTTCGGATTCATCAGTGTGTCTGGGGGCAGCTTGTCCGGGTCGCCGCCACGGTTCTTGATTCGATCGCGGACGAAGGCGGTATCCACACCCGAATCGATTATCAGGTGTGCGACATGGATGTTCGCGGGTCCCAGTTCTCTTGCCATGCTCTGCGCCAAGGCACGCAGTCCGAACTTGGCGCTGGAGAAAGCGGCGAAGCCACTGCCTCCGCGCAGGCTGGCAGTGGCGCCGGTGAAGAAAATAGAGCCACGCTTACGGGGAAGCATATGTTTCGCCGCCTCTCGGCCGCTCAGAAAGCCGGTCAGACAGGCCATCTTCCAGACCTTGTAGAAAACTCTCTCGGTGGTTTCGAGTATGGGAAAGTTGACGTTTCCGCCGGTGTTGGAGATGACAATCTCAATGGGACCTAACTCATTTTCGATGGTGGCGAAGAGGCCGACGATCTGCGATTCCTCGCGGGCATCAAGCGAGTAGCTATAGGCCTTACCGCCGGAGGCGTTGATCTCTCGCACCAAGGCCTCGTTCTTCTCGCCGCTTCGCCTGCCGAGGCAGACTGTGAAGCCACCGGTGGCAAACCTGCGCGCTATAGCGGCGCCGATATAATCACCGGCGCCGACGATAACGCAGACAGGGGAGTCGTTTCTCATGGATTCAATGAGATCAAGGCTGCCTCTGCTAGAGTGGCTTTACAAACTTCAAGGTCATGCGATCGCTTTCGCCGATTGCCATGTACTTGTCTCGATCCTGATCGCCCATTCTGTAGTTAGGAGGCAGAGTCCAGACACCTTCGGGGTGAACCGTCGGGTCTTTGGGGTTGGCATTTATTTCGCTGCTCGCTACAAACTCGAAACCTGCGGCTGCCGCCACTTCCTTCACATAGGCCTCGGTCACATAGCCCGAGGTGCGCATTACATCCATGCCAGCATCTGGCTTGGCTCTATGCTCGACTATGCCTAGCACGCCGCCTGGTTTCAATGCTGTGTAGAACGCGGCGAAGAACTCATGCTCCTGTCCAGCCATGATCCAGTTGTGCACGTTGCGAAAGGTCAGCGCCATATCAGCCGACCCTGGAGGAGCGATAGCAACTTCGTGAGGCGGGTTTAGATGACGCACGGTAATCTTGCCGTACAAATCCGGGTCTGCTGTGATCTTCTCCTCAAAGTTGCGCAGGTTGGGAGCCATGTACGAGAGCGATGCGTTCGGCGAGAAGTGAGCGGCGTAGTATTTGCCGTGATCGCGCACATAGGGTGCCATGATCTCCGTGTACCAACCGGTAGAGGGTAGGATTTCGATCACGGTCATGTCTGCCGCTAATCCGAAGAACTCGAGTGTCTCAACTGGATGACGGAATTCGTTTCTTGCGCGATTCGTGTCGCTGCGATGCTCACCCTCCGCCCACTGCTCAAGTGTCTTCGCCATCGCGCCGCCGTGGTGATCGGCTAGCGAGAATTGAGAGAAGCTGAGAGCGAGAATGGAGAGCAAGGCGCTGAATAGGAGTTTAGATGTGCTCATTGTGAACCTCATTGTGGATTATTTTTTCGTTCGATAACGCGAAGAAATGCGCGTATTAGTCTGGATTCTTGCATGAAAATTTCTGTCAGGCCAACGATATCGGCCCTCCAGATGCTAGACTACGCCGAATTCGCAGATAACGGCGAGGCTAGGCACCGCTGTCTAGCGGCCGAGATTGCTTTGCTTCGAGGAATCAGGGATGGAACAGGCGCTATTTACTGCAGCGCTCAAAGTGCGTGACTACGAGTGCGACCTGCAGGGCATCGTGAACAATGCCGTCTATCAGAACTATCTGGAGCATGCGCGTCACGAGTTCTTGAATTCTCGAGGCCTCGACTTCGCCGAACTGACGGCGCTAGGCGTCATCATCGTGGTCATTCGGGCGGAGTTGGATTACAAGCAGGCACTGCGGCCCGGTGATCGCTTTAGCGTGTCCGTGGCAGTAGAGCGGCTGGGTCGATTGAAAGTCGTCTTCACGCAGCAAATTAGAAGGCTCGCCGACGATGAGCTAATGCTTGAGGCTAAGATCACCGCGGCCTCATTGCGTGAGGGAGGGCGTCCCTATTTTCCGTCTCAGTTGGAGAAGCTGTTCGACTAAGTTCTGTGTAGTGCCTAGCCAGCAGTAAATTCCCGTTGTAGGTCAGATAAAAAAATGCCCCCGTTGGGCGAGGGCATGAAGGGTAAGCGAATTGCCTGTGCAGAAACATGACAATTCAGTAGAGAGGAACAGTCGGGCGTGGCTTTTATTTCACTTGCGCCCAAATATTTTCGCAGCGCCTTGCCTGGTTTCTAAACTGGCTAAGGGCGCAGCGAGAGAGTAGCTACAGTGTGTAGATACTTGGTCTAGCGCCCAGTAGCACGCTGTCCGGAGGACGAGCAAAGGTAATGACGAACAAGCTTGAAGCAGAGTTAAGGAAAATAGAGCGCAGCAAGCAGGGCAGCTACGACAAGCGCACCGAACACCTCGATGAGGCTGGCCGTGGCTTGTTTATAAATCGGCTCGTTCGCGAAGACTCGCCCTATCTATTGCAGCATGCGCACAACCCGGTCAACTGGTATCCCTGGTCGGAGGAGGCCTTCGAGCATGCCCGGGCGCAGAATAAGCCTGTGTTCCTGTCGATAGGCTACTCCACCTGTCACTGGTGCCATGTCATGGAGGTCGAAAGCTTTGACAACGTCGACGTGGCCGCCGTTCTGAACGAAGATTTCATCTGCATCAAGATGGACCGCGAGCAGTATCCCGATATCGACGAGGTCTATATGACCGGCGTGCAATTGGTCTCGGGACACGGTGGCTGGCCCATGTCCAGCTTCCTTCTGGCCGACGGCAGGCCATTCTTCGGCGCGACCTACTTCCCTGCGGCATCCTTCATCGCCTTGTTAACTCAAATAGCCGAGGCGTGGAAGACGAAGTATGCCGAGCTTGAATCCAGCGCTGGGCAGATAGCGGGGGCTATCGATAGGATTCTGGGCGAGCGTAAACAGGCCACTTCACTTACGGACCACATCATCGAGGATACGGTCGAGGCGCTTTCCCAACGCGAGGATCGAAGCTTTGGCGGCCTCTCGGGCGAGCCGAAGTTTCCGCAGGAGCCCTTGTTGCTTTTGCTGTTGGATCGCGTGCGCCGGCAGCGCGACGAGAGCGCAATGGGTTTTATAGACAGGGCGCTCGAAGGCATGGCCCGAGGCGGTATTTATGATCAGATTGCCGGCGGCTTCCATCGCTACAGCGTGGACGAGCAGTGGCTAGTGCCGCATTTCGAGAAGATGTTATACAACCAATCGCAATTGGCTCTGGTGTATCTAGAGGCTTTTGAGCTAAGCGGCAAGCCTTTCTTCCGCCGCATCTGTAAACAGACACTGGACTATGTGGCGCGTGACATGCAGCTTCCCGAGGGTGGATTCTATTCCGCTACCGATGCGGACAGCGAGGGAGAGGAGGGGGTCTTCTTCACGTGGTCTCTCGAGGAACTCCGCGAGGTGCTGGATGCTACCGAGATGCAACTCGTCAGCCAGCTCTACGCGCCTACCGTGCTCGGCAACTTCGAAGGCTCGAATATTCTCAAACTCTCCAAGCCCCTTGCAGAGTCTGCTGCGGACTCAGGCGGCGAAGATTTCATTGCGAGACTGGATCAAGTATTGCTGAAGCTTTACACAGCCCGAGAGCAGCGTATCCACCCACTTCGCGATGACAAGCTGATAGTGGCTTGGACGGCCGCGATGATTACTGCTTTTGTCAGGGCGGCAACGACTCTCGAGAACGAAGAATACCTCGCCATCGCTCGCAAGGCGGCGGCATTCGTGTGGAAAAAGAATGTAGATAAGGCGGGTCGTCTGCAGCGAATTTATCTGGAGGGTACAGTTTCGATAGCCGGTCAGCTTGAGGACTACGGAAATTTCGCAGAGGCGCTGATAGCCCTGTTCGATGCTACAGGCGAAACGGACTATCTGCGAGAGGCAAGCAAACTCATGATGATGGCTATCGATGAGTTCTGGGACGAGGAAAACGCAGGCTTTTTCCTCAGCCCAAGGCTGCAGACCGGCCCGCAGCTGACGCGCTCACGCAATGCCAGCGATGGCGCGATACTCTCGCCAGCGGCGACGGCGCTTCACTGTTTACTGCAGCTAGCCAGGAGGCATGCGCAATGTAAGCCCGGCGCTGTTGAGTCAGAGCAGAGACTGCTTGAGAGGGTCGATCAAGGCATAGTATCTCTGTTAGGTCATGTGAACGACGCCCCCCTGAGTCATCCAAGTATGTTGAGGCTGCTGTCGGCTATAAAGGAAGGATCGAGAGAGCGCACACAATGGATAGAGGGCGGTAAAGCCAAAATTTCCTGCCGCAGGATGCAGCCCCTATCTGCAGAATCGGTTGTACTCGAGATTGAAATTGCACTGCTGGAAGGCTGGCATGTCACGGCGCCAGATCAGGACGCCGAAAGTTTCTATCCCATTGCAGTTGCTCTAGGCGAAGGAGAGCGACATTGGACTGTCGCTGACATCGGCATGCCTAAGGCGAATGGTCAGCTTCTTGTTCAGGGCATGGGCGCCGTATCCATCTTGAAGGGCGCGATAGCAATCAAAGTAAAGCTGCAGCGTACTGCGGTACCGGCTGATCTGCTCTGTTCATCGGCAGAGCTTCAAGTCAGATTGCAGCTTTGTAGCGACTCGATCTGCTCGCTGCCCCAGACGTTAGTTTTCAGAGTATAGCTAACAGCTCTATTCGTTGAACAACACAGGCGCAGCCACTCTAGTGAAGCTAGCCTCGTCAAAATCCGAGGGCAGCGAGCTGCTCAATTCGTCATAGCCATCTTCCCGGCGGGTGGCCTCTGTGGCGAACACGAACTCGAAGAAAGACAATACGCTGATGCTGGTTATCATCTGCTGCCTAGCGGGGTGCAGCGCTTTTTCTGTTGGCATGGTCTCGCAGACACTGGGAATACTAGGGTCAAGAACTATGCCATCGGATTCATCGCCCAGCGGTCTGAATGCCGCATTCGGATCGGAGCCCAGATTGGAGAGTACCGCCGTGCAGCCTAGTCCGTCTGGGTGATTCATGAGCCGCAGCCAAGGTTCGGCTATGCTTCCAAAGCCTAGATGCGTGCCGCCCTCTATGCCAATCAAGACGCTGTTCTGTACTCGTTCGGGAATTACTGCCGCGTTGTATTCGAAATCGATGAGTGCGTCCAGGGTGCCTGCGATCATCAGGAAGGGCACATCCGACGTTTCGTAGAACTTGCTCGTCAGTCCCGCCGAGGGGCCGGCGATTGAGACCGCTGCTTTTACTCTCGCATCGCGCAGTCGAGGGTGGTAGGTGGCGAGCGTGGCAGTGATGCCGCCGAGTGAGTAGCCCATTAGCGCTATTCGCTCGTCGTCTAACTCGCCGGCGAAGGGTTTTTCACTTCCGGAGAGTGATAGCAGGGAGTCGATAAGGAAGCTAAGGTCCGCGGGCTGATTAATTAGGTCGTCGGCGTTCGGTCCGCCCGGCGTCCCGCCAGAGGTGAGCGGAAAATTCGCGGCGGCCACTACGTAGCCATGGCTGGCAAGCAACTGTGCAACATAGGAAAGGTCGGTGCGCTCCGACACGAAGCCATGACTATGGATTACAAGAGGGTAATTTCCCGTACCGTCCTCTGGATACCAGATACTTGTCGGGAATGTGCGACTCGGTAGCGGCGGCGCATCGCCATTCGCCATAGTGCTGCGAGAATCATCGACGAGCACGGTGTCGGCAATCCCTACTCTAAAGGGGCCTGGTTGCAACCACTCCCTGCTATCTGAATCTTCGGGTAGTCGCTCTGGCATGGTGACGAGATATGTCACGGCAACACCTATCAGCAGGACGCCGAACAGGCCGAGCAGACCAAGAGAAATCTTTCGAATCATAGCTACCTCTTTCTAATGTCGGAGCAACAGCGCTTTGCTAGGTCATCTGCAATAAGTTTTTAAAGTATTTCGGCACCACTTCGGAGGCTTTGCCGAGCAGGCATTGATCGAAGCGAGAACCCGTTCTCTCTAGATTCAGCTCTACCGTGCGGGCCCGGCGACTCTTCGCCGTCTGATAGAAGCCAGAGGCTGGATAGACATTACCCGAGGTGCCGATGGCGACGAAGATATCGCAGCTTTCGAGCGCCTGATTGATTTTGTTCATGTGGAAAGGCATCTCGCCAAACCAGACTATGTGCGGCCGCAGATTGCCGGGTGAGCGGCAGCAGCTGCAATGTGTATCGAAATCGATATCCTCAGTGATATCGAATACCAATTGAGAATTGAGGCAACGCATCTTCAATAATTCGCCATGCATGTGTAGCAAGTTTTCGGATCCCGCGCGCTCATGAAGATTGTCGACGTTCTGCGTCACCAACAAAAACTGCCCGGGGAAATCGTGTTCAAACTTAGCGAGGCAGCTGTGCGCCGCGTTCGGCTGAATCTCATCCGACAGCAGCTGTCGGCGTCGCTGATTATAAAATTCATAGACTAATTGTGGGTTGCGCTCGAATCCTTCCGGTGTTGCGACATCGTCTATCGGGTGGTTCTCCCACAATCCATCGGCGGCTCGAAATGTCTGGATGCCGGATTCCGCTGAGATGCCAGCTCCGGTGAGTACGACGATGGATTCTGGTGTTGCGCTCATGGCAGCAGTGTAACATGGGCAAAACCAACCCAGACAATGGCAATTAAGCCGCGTGCTGCATTTACTCTGCGCAGGACCTCGGCCGACTCCGCGGCTGCCTGTCGCTACTGTGGGCTAGTGAAGTGAAGTTCACCGGGTATAATGGCCGCGTATTTAAGCGATTGATCTTCTTTATCATCCGAATCGAGAGAGCACACAATGGCCGCACTGAAGTTAGGCAATATGGCGCCGACGTTCACCCTGCTAAATCAAGCAGGCGAGAAGGTCAGTCTGAAGCAATTCAAAGGCAACGCAAATGTGGTGTTGTATTTCTATCCCAAGGCGATGACACCGGGCTGCACTGTGCAGGCCTGTGGCCTGCGGGATTCCAAAAAGCAGCTAGCGAAGCTCGGCGCCGTCGCACTGGGTCTCAGCCCGGACCCGGTTAAGAGACTGGCGAAGTTTGAGGAGAAGGAAGGACTGAACTTCGACCTATTGGCCGACGAGGACCATGCAGTAGCCGACAAGTACGGCGTGTGGAGTCTGAAGAAGTTCATGGGCCGCGAATACATGGGTATCGTGCGCACGACTTTCATTATCGATAAGAACGGGCGCCTGGCTCATATTATGGACAGCTTTAAAACCAAGACCCACCATGAGGATGTGTTGGAGCTGCTCAAGCAGCTGCCGTAGATCAGGCTGTAATGGAATTAAACTACAAACAGTATTCGGATAAGGGCACGCCTGTGCTCGTGCTGCATGGCCTGTTCGGCAGCCTCAGTAACTGGGGTTGGCACTGCAAGCAACTTGCCGAGGACTTCGCTGTCTATGGCGTCGATCTGCGTAACCACGGAGACTCGCCCCATTCGGATCGGCTTGACTATCAAGTGATGGCGGAGGATGTTCGTCAGCTCATCGAGCGCCTAGGCTTGAATTCTTGCTGTCTTGTTGGACACTCCATGGGTGGCAAGGTGGCTATGCAGCTCGCGCTGAGCCATCCCGAGCTCGTTGACAAACTGGTCGTCGTCGATATCGCACCGGTTGCCTATCCGGAAGATGCGGACGGGCACATGAACGTGCTGGCAGGCATGGATGCGGTTGAGCTCGATGTGATAAAAAGCAGGACGGAGGCGGAGCAGACTCTGAAGGATTACATAACAGAGGAGGCGACTCGGAAGTTTATACTAACCAATCTGGCGCGCGGTAAAGAGGGCTCGTTCGAATGGCGATTAAATAAGGATGCGATACGTCAGAACTACGCGAATCTGCGGGCCGAACTCGTTGCCGGTGCCGCGTATGGCAAGCCTACGCTGTTCGTGAAGGGCAGTCTGTCCCCCTATATCCAGGCAAAACATGAAGAGAAGATCAGAGAACTATTTCCGGCGGCATCGGTTAAGCTTGTGATGGAAGCCGGACACTGGCTGCATGCTGAACAGCCACAGGCATTACAGAATATTCTAGTGAAGTTCTTGCGGGCGTGATTAGTAGCGACTCGTCATCATTATGAGAAGGATAACTTGTGACCGTACTCAGCGTTAACGTAAATAAGATTGCCTTGTTGAGAAATTCCCGGGGTAGAGACTTTCCCTCAGTTGTTGGTTTTGCCGAGCAGCTAATCGAGTTGGGTGTCAAAGGTATAACGGTGCATCCTCGACCGGATGAGCGGCACATCACGCGTCGCGATGTCTACGCTCTTAGCGAGATGCTAGCGGACAAGCCTGAGGTCGAGTTCAATATCGAGGGCTATCCTTCTGAAGACTTCATGCGAATGGTGGGCGAGGTGTCTCCGGATCAATGCACACTGGTGCCAGACTCTCCAAATCAATTGACCTCCGATCATGGCTGGAGTATTCCGCAGAATGAAGCTGTCTTGCAGCGAGTATTGAAAGAGCTTCGAGGCGGCGGCGTGCGTAGCAGCATCTTCCTGGATGCCGATCCCGACATGGTCGATCTGGTGCCGGGCGTGGGCGCGGATCGCATCGAGTTGTACACGGAAGACTTCGCGACCCACTTCGGCGGCCCGCAACAGGAGCCGACTCTTGAGCGCTATCGCCTCGCGGCGGCGCGGGCTGATCAGCTAGGCATTGGACTGAACGCGGGTCACGATCTGGACTTGCAGAATCTTGCCAAATTCCTGGAGATACCGAATATTCTCGAGGTCTCTATCGGCCACGCCTTGGTGGTCGAATCCCTGCAGATGGGGGTTGCCGAGGTGATAGCGCGCTATCTAGCGATCGCAGCCAAAGCGAGCTAGTTAACGGCTGGTCGTTTCGCTCGATGCGCTTTATTAAGTTCGAGTTCAGCCCCGCTAGCTAAACTGTGAGTTGAAGATTGAGTTCATCGACACAGGAGTAGCTACTATGACCAACAGGCGATTTACCTCGGCAGGCATTCTGCGCTGGGCAAGCCTCATCGCTGTAGCGATGGTTCTGGCACCCAGCTCGGTGTTTGCTACGCATTTCGAACTCTCGCGTCTGGCTAACCAGGTAGAATTGATCAGCGATCAGCTCGCGGACGAGCTACGCTATACGCGGCACTATGGCTCGGTCCGACAGCGCGCGGTTACCCTTAGAAGAGAGGCAGGGCAACTTGCGGACTCACTCGCGCGTAATCGCAGTAATTCTCGCATCCGATCTCAGTTTAAAGATGTCAGGCAGGGCTATGAGCGCCTCGAGGCGGCTTTTTTCATTGCCGATCGCCGCGACCACATTCCCAGTCTCTATCGCGATGTTAATCTACTGAGTGATGTGTTCGCGAGTTTGAACGAAGAGTTCTACTATGCCGGCTTGGGCAGGCAGAGTTACGAGCCGGTCTACATCGCTCCGTATCGTGGCCAGTCGATCATAGGCTCCAGAACCACTGTCCGCCGTTATCCTGATTTCCCGCGCTCGTATTCGCGTCAATCGCCCAAGCGCGATCGAGACTATCGCACTGGCAGACAGATAGTGCCCGCTCGAGAGCGTGCGATTCCGCCAGTTTTTCGCGGCAATAACGGGCGCCTGAATACCAGGGGCGAGGCTGATCGAGTTGGACGCGACGGAGCCGGTGCAGAACGAGGTGCTCGCAGCGTGCACAGCGCGCCACCTTCCGCTCACACCAGCAATGTGTTGGAGCGGCAGGGTAGACAGAACGCCGCGCGGCGCGAGTTGCAGAGTCAGGCTCGCCCTGGTCGCTCGCCAGTTACTCAGCGCCAGTCCTCCAGAGGGGTCAACGTAGAGCGAGGTCGATCGGGCTCGGCTGCGACTCGGCGCCGCGACTAGTCGAGTTGGGCTTGCTTGTTGTGCGGTTAAAACCTGCCGCCTTTGGGCGGCAGTGTGAGTGATGAGCATCGCTCGGTTTAGTTTTGCGGTGCATGTCAGTAAACTCGGCACTCATGTACAAGACCTGTCCCAAGTGTCACTACCAACGCCAGCACGGTGATACCGCTTCAGAGGGCGAGTGTCCTGCCTGCGGATTGATATTCGAGAAATGGCTACAGAACCTGGTTGCCGAAGAGAGCTGGCAGGTTGACTCCCGCAGCACTGCACCAAGTGCATCCTCACGCGGCGCTATCAGCCGATTCTTTCTTCCGCCGCGCCCTGCGATAGGCAAGGCAGAACTCGCCGCCTATGGGCTGATCTATGTGCTATTTGTCTGGTGGGGCCTGCATTTCATTGCTATGGATTTCGAGAGCAATGAGATTGGTCGCTCCTGGTTTCACAACGTCGACTTAGTCTTCCACGAGGCGGGGCACGTGCTGTTCATGCCCTTCGGGCGTTACGTCTCGATCCTGGGCGGCAGCCTATTTCAGATTCTTGTGCCCCTGCTGCTTATGTTCGCCTTTCTTATAAAGAACAAGGACGGCTTTGCGGCATCGATCTGTCTCTGGTGGGTCGGTCAGAGCACGATGGATCTGGCGCCCTACATCGCTGATGCTCGCGCCCTGCGCCTGCCACTACTCGGGGGAGGGACTGGTGCCGACTCGCCGGGGTTTCACGATTGGCAGAATCTGCTCAGGCCTCTAGGTTGGTTGCAATACGATGTGCGCATCGCATCGATCTTCGACCTTGTGGGGTCAGGTGTAATTCTAATAGCCCTGATCTGGGGCGCGCGGATGCTCTATGTATACTCTAAGAGCGGCATCGATTAAACTTCGCGCACTGCAGAAATCGCTGCTCCCCTAAACGCCTGCCGGACTGAAGTTGAACGCTATTAGCCATGCCAAACCCCTCTATTACGGCTACTGGATAGTCATAGCGGGTTTCATTACGCAGTTCGTTGCTGTCGGCATGTCGAACTACGTGGTCGGCTCCTTCCTCATTCCTATGACCGAAGAATTTGGCTGGACTAGAGCCGAGTTCAGTCTGTCGCGCTCCATAGGGCAGGTGGTTCTGGCCTTCACCGGCTTTGCCATTGGTGCAGCGATCGATCGCTATGGAGGGCGCCGCTTCATCATTGCCGGGGCCTTCATCTTGTCCGCCTCAACCTACAACCTCGGGAATATCAACACCCTCACTCAATGGTTACTGCTCAACGGGCTCATGCTTACGGCGGGAGCGGCGCTAATTGGTAATCTGGTTGTGAATGTCACCTTGGGTAAATGGTTTGTTGAGCGTCGCGGCCGGGCTATTGCCATAGCGGGGATGGGGATATCGCTCTCCGGCATCATACTGCCTATGATGTCTACCTGGATGGTGGATGCCTACGGCTGGCGAGACTCCTGGAAGCTGCTTGGAATGGGAGCGGGCCTGATTACTCTTCCTATGGCCTTTATCATGCGGCGCTGCCCGGAGGATCATGGACTGTTTCCCGACGGCAAATCAGAAGAAGAGATGTTGTTGGGTTACGGCGATGCGGCGAAGGCCGACTTCGACAACTCAATGACCCGTGCGCAGGCTATGCGTACATCCAGCTTCTATTTTCTGGTACTCGCATTCGGTCTTTTTCAGATTTCTATTACGGTCATGCTGCTGCAGACGATACCGCTGATGACAGATGCCGGGTATTCGAGGCTTGTCGCCTCATTGATGATCTCGCTGGCCTCAGTGCCCGCCTTCATTAGTAAGCCCTTCTGGGGCATTCTTATCGATCGCTATAATCCGCGGAAGCTGGCTGCGCTGGGCGCTGCTGTTACCGGTAGTTCCGTTATGCTGATCGTCTTCAGTGTTGGCCATGGCCTGACCGACCTGGTCTACCTAGGCTTTCTGCTTATGGGTATCGGTTGGGGTGGCCTGCTGCCGCTGCAGGAGGTGATATGGGCCACGTTCTTCGGACGTCGCTATCTCGGTTCCGTGCGCTCGATGGCCATGCCCTTTACATTCGGCATGTCGGCCCTGGGGCCGGTGCTGGTCGCTTACTACTACGACCTTTTTGGGAATTACGACCTCGCGCTCTTGGCGATTGCGCTCTGCAATATAGCCTCTGCCATCATGCTCTATCGTATGAAAACGAAGCCAGTCGCTTACGGTGCCGCCCTGTGAGTTGTGGCACTGCTGCCGAGCCAACACGGCAAAAAGCAGCTAAATAGTCGTTTTAAAAGACATTTTTTATGTGACTCGCTTCACAAATTCTCTCATGGTGTGGGTAATCCTCGGCTATCTGAAACAAAATACTGCTGTCGAGCCGTATCTCGATTGGATCACTTAACATGTTTCAAAATTTGCGATGTGACATACCGGACCTGCGAGTGACCAAGCCGAGTGGCTTGGCGTCGAGTCTTTTCTTTCATGTCTACAGCGGCACCAATGCTATTGGCTTCGCTCAGTTGAGTTCGCGTGCTCGCAACAACCATCAACGATCGGTCTCTCGCCGCGCTGCGAATGACGAGAAGGCGCCTGGTGTAAGTTACTGCCTTAAAATTATCGAGATCAGTCAGAATTACCGCAACAAGGGAGTGGGCTCTGCGCTTCTCGATGAGGTCATAGGCTTCTGCAAAGACGAGAGCGTTGTTTCCCTCTACGGCGAGGCGAAGGGCGATTCAGTAGAATTGCGTCGCTGGTATCAGGGTAAGGGATTCGATCTGGACAGCGTCGATAATATCCAACTTTCCTTCTAGAGCAGCCTAACAGCGAATCACTCGTTCGGCTGCGAGCCCACATCTCTCATTTACTCTTCTAGCAGGCTTTCCAGTTGCGGCTCGAGTATGGGCCAAACATTGTCGAGGATCATAAGCTGAGCCTCTGCGCGTGGATGAATGCCATCGTTCTGCATTAGCTCCGGCTGCTGTGGAATGCCATCGATCAGGAATGGCACAAGAGGAAGTGATTTCTCAGCGGCGAGAGTCGCGTAAGTCTCGAAGAAGGGAGCGGTGTAGCGGGGACCATAGTTTGGTGGAATCTGAATGCCTGTGAGTATGACTCTAGCGCCGCTCTGCTCTGCGAGATCGACCATCGTTGCCAGGTTTTCGCGCAGGATGTGCAGCGGCAGGCCGCGCAGGCCATCGTTGCCCCCCAGCTCCAGAATGACCAGTTCTGGCTCGTAGCTCGCCAGCATCGCCGGTAGTCGCGCAAGCCCACCGGTTGTAGTTTCGCCGCTGACGCTGCCATTCACTACGGTGACTGGCAATTTTCTCGAGTCCACCCGCTTCTGTAGAAGACTAACCCAACCCTGCTCCTCCTCGATGCCATAGGCAGCACTGAGGCTGTCGCCATAGACGAGGAGGGTTAGCTTCTCTTCCGCTGCGATGCCGCTGAGATTGATAGAGCACGCTAGGCAGAAAACGTATAGTCGGATTAAAAGGGGTCTCATCGCATCAAAAGTAACTGTGGCTGAATAATGTGGTAAACCAGTACCGTGTCGCTAACGTAGGGTACGGTTGAGTGGTGAAAAGGCTGAGCCTGTATTCTATAGAGACGAATGCCTATTGCAATCCATACTGACCCGCCAAATTGGACTATAATCGCTGCCTGATGAGTTGCAGCAAGAGACCCTGAGTACATGATTCGAATCGAGAACCTGTGTAAGAGTGTAGATACCAGCGAGGGTCTACTGACTATCTTGAAAGCAGTTAGTCTGGATATAGACACCGGAGAAGCGGTCGCCATCGTCGGCGCATCGGGCTCAGGCAAGTCTACGCTGCTGGGCTTAATGGCCGGACTCGACACGGCTACGTCCGGCGATGTAGTGCTCGATGGTCGCAGTCTTAACGCGATGGACGAGGAGCAGCGCGCTGTATTGCGCGGTCAGCTAGTGGGCTTCGTGTTCCAGTCTTTCCAATTGCTGCCCAGCCTAACCGCTCTCGAGAACGTGATGCTACCAATTGAGTTGAAGGGCGATGCCCAGGCAAATGAGAAGGCCAAGCGTCTACTAGCTCGCGTGGGTCTGGACGAACGAGGACATCATTATCCGAATCAGCTATCCGGCGGAGAGCAGCAACGTGTAGCAATCGCCCGCGCCTTCGCGACCGAAGCCAGCATCCTATTCGCCGATGAGCCAACGGGCAATCTCGATACGGCTACCGGCGCGAAAATCGTAGAACTGCTATTCGATCTCAATCGCGAATTCTCCACAACCCTGGTACTGGTGACGCACGATGAGCGACTCGCACAGAAGTGTGATCGCATTGTTCGACTGGTCGCGGGCGAAGTGGTTAGTGACGAGAAGACCAGTGTCAGAGCCGAGGAAGAAGTGAGTGAGTGACGCTGTGATCGCTGCGAGCGGCGGCAACAAATCTTTTCAGACCCTCTTCGGACTTGCCCTGCGATTGCTGTGGCGAGATTGGCGGGGCGGTGAGATTCGCCTGCTGTTCATCGCCCTGGTGATGGCGGTGACTTCGGTAACCGGCATCGCGCTATTTACCGACCGACTGGAGAAGGCGCTGTTACTCGAATCCGCGAATATGCTGGCGGCCGACAGGGTCTTGGGCAGCGGCCGCGAGCCACCGCAAGATATATTGGCTGAGGCCGAAACGCGGGGCCTGCGCACGGCGCGCACTCTCTCGTTCATCTCGATGGCGTTCTCCGACTCTGCGAACATGCTCGTTTCCGCGAAGGCCGTGAGCGACGCGTACCCTCTGCGCGGTGAAGTGATCATCGCCGACCAGCCCTTCATCCGTGGCTACCCCATCGAGAGCGGTCCGCCTGCGGGTGAGGTGTGGCTGGAGTCCCGTGCATTACCTGCTTTGGGTATCGAGGTGGGGGACTCGGTTTTTGTGGGCGATGCAGAACTGACGGTCAGTAGAATTATTATCGCCGAGCCGGATCGCCAACAGGGCGGCATGATGGATAGTGCGGGGCCGCGACTCATGCTAAGCATGGAGGACGTGGCGCGCACGAACGTCGTTCAACTTGGCAGCCGCGTGAGCTATCGCTATCTCTTCGCGGGCGAAGAGTTGGAGACTCTTGAATCGTTTACCGATTGGATCGATACGGAGTACGAAGGCGAGTACCGAGTTCGAGATGTGCGTGACGAGAGCGAGGAGATTAGCGATGCTTTGAACAAGGCAGAGAGTTTCCTGCTGCTCGGTTCGCTCTTCGCCGTGCTTCTCGCAGGCGTAGCCATAGCATTAACTGCCAAGCGTTACAGCGAGCGGCATTACGACTACGTCGCAATCCTTAAGACATTCGGCTGTACCTCGAACGAAATCGGCGTAATCTACTTAGCGATACAGTCTATCCTGGTTTCTATCTCCATAGTCGTCGGCTGCATTCTGGGCTGGGCTGTTCATCACGTCATCCTGCGTGTGTTGCAGGCGGTCATTACCGTAGACCTGCCTAGCGCGGGCTTCGAGCCTTTCGTGATCGGCTCGCTAACAGCTATCATATGTTTGCTTTCGTTCGCGTTGCCACCTCTGTTGGCGCTGCGTGCCACTCCACCGCTGCGTGTGTTACGCAAAGACCTAGGCCAGCAGAAGTTTGGGGCGAACGTGCCCTATGCATTCGGCATTGTGGGTACTGTGTTCCTCGTCTACTGGTATAGCCAGGATCTCGTGTTAACTTCGGTGTTGGTGACTTCGGTAGCTGCGATCGCGTTGTTTCTCTCGGCTCTTTCCTATTTGCTGCTGCGCTCTAGCGGCTCGGTAGGCATGAAGGCGGGCAGCGCCTGGAAGCTGGCCATGACCGCGGCGCGGCGGCGCCGTAAGCAGAATGTGCTGCAGGTCATGGTGTTCTCGGTAACGATCATGTCGCTGCTGGTGTTAACGCTGCTGCGCACAGACCTGATCGATGACTGGCAGGGGCAGCTGCCCGAGAATACCCCCAATCATTTCATGATGAATATCACCGAGTCTCAGATCGACGGAATCGAGAGCTTCTTCGCCGAGAATGGCGTCGACAGTAATGCGTTCTATCCCCTGATCAGTGCCAGAGTAATCTCCGTGAACGGCGAGATTCCAGAGCCGGAAGAAGAACTCGATAGCGATGAAGACGGGAGCAGCATTACCGAGGGTGCGCAAGCCGAGGAGGGGGAAGGCAGCCTCTACGATCAGGCGCGAAGCGAGCTCGATGCAGCCTCCTCAAATGGCGAGGCTGTTGAGGAAGAAGAGGAGGAAGAACGAGGGGTGCGTGGTCGATTGGGTCGTCGTCAGGTGACCTGGGCCGATGACCTGCCGCCCGATAATCTCATCACCGAGGGTGAGTGGTGGACTGAAGGTGTCGATGCCGGCTATGTGTCCATCGAAGACGACTACGCCGGATGGCTAGATATCGAGATTGGCGATAGGGTCGAGTTCGAGATCAATCAGCAGACTGTCTTCGCCGAGGTGAGCAGTTTTCGTAGTGTGCGCTGGGACAATATGCAGCCCAACTTCTTCATCATATTTTCGCCGGGCACGATTAACCATCTGGGAGCGACCTTCCTCTCCACCGCGCTGATGGAGCAGGAGCAGAAGATACTGCTCAATGATCTAGTGCGCCTATTCCCTACAATGGTTGTTATAGAGATAGATGCTCTGATAGAGCAGGTGCAGAATATTATCGCCCAGGTCACCTCGGCGATCGAATTGATCTCGGTGCTCGTCCTCGTCTGTGGAGCGCTCGTGCTGCTAGCCTGCGTCAATGCGACGCTGGACGAACGCTTTCACGAGAATGCGATCCTCCGTACACTGGGCGCCGGCAAGAAGCTGATTCTCAGCAGCCTGCTGATAGAGTTCGCTAGTATCGGAGCGCTGGCGGGCGTTATCGCCACCATCGGCGCCGAGGCGAGCCTCTACTATTTGCAGGAAGAGGTATTCGAGCAGGAATTCGGACTGCACTACTGGGTATGGGCAGCCGGCCCTCTCCTGGGCATGGTGCTCATAGCGGGGCTGGGCATGAACTCTACGCGACAGGTCGTGAGTACCAGTCCCCTCAATGTGCTGCGCCGAGTCGTATGATGCCTCAGCACTTGAGCACGGCTGACTAAGCGTTATAATCGTCGGCAGAGCTTTATCCCAGTAATAGAATCCTAAGTTGACGCGTAACGAGTGGTTATTCCTATGAATAGTGCACGATTCAAGCTTTTCCAATTGGCGGCGTCCCTAACGCTGTCGTTATGGGCGTCCTCAGTCTCGGCACAGTTGCTAGTCGATGTAACCGCCGAACAATGCACTCTGGGCGATTGTATCGAGGGACGTGGCCGGCTGGAGCTGACCACCGAGTGGGGCAAGGGCGAGTACTACGGTAACTTCAGCGAGGGCGAGTTTCACGGCAGGGGCCGCATCGAGGTGCCAATCTCCTTTGTCGCAAAGGCTGTCTATGACGGCAATTTCGAGATGGGCAGGCGCTCTGGTCGCGGCACCTTTTGGAACGGCAAAGGAAACCTGTATGTAGGCCAGTGGAGAGACGATAAACGCAATGGCCAAGGCTCTTACTTCATAGGGCTATCCGAGTGGCGCGAGAACGAACACAGCGAGTTTTGGCTAAGAGAAAATATCGAAAATTACACGGGCAACTTCGTCGACGATAATTACCATGGCGAGGGCACTTATCGCTGGCCCGATGGACAAAAATACGTCGGCAGATTCTTTGCCAATGAGAAACACGGGCAGGGAACGTTCTACTACTCTACCGGTTCGCCGCGGCAACAGGTGTGGAATTACGGCGACTTCGTAAGATAGCCCCCGCTTAAGCTATACCTGATTTTAATTCGGCGCCCTCGTGCTGGACGCAATAACTGGAATGCATCATGGATCTTGAATCACTCCGCCGCGAGTATCTTAAGGGAGGCCTGCGTCGCCAAGAGCTCGCTAGCGATCCGCTGGATCAGTTCACTCTGTGGATGCAGCAGGCTATCGAGCTAGATGTTGTTGACCCCACGGCGATGACTATCGCCACCGTGTCTAAAGACGGCCAGCCAAGTCAGCGCATCGTATTACTCAAACACTTCGATGAGAAGGGCTTCGTCTTTTATACGAACTACGGTAGCCGAAAGGCAGACGAGTTGGCGGCCAATCCGAAGATAAGCCTGCATTTCCCGTGGCATGCTATCGAGCGGCAGGTGAAGGTCTGTGGAGAGGCCGTGAAGGTGAGCACGGCAGAGTCGCTGAAATACTTCGTCAGTCGTCCGAAGGAGAGCCAGCTTGCCGCTGCGGCCTCCCAGCAGAGTCGCGTGCTGACTTCGCGATCGTTTCTCTTGAATCAATTCGAATCGCTGAAGCAGAAGTTTAGTCACGGAGAGATTCCGCTACCCGATTTCTGGGGCGGGTATCGAGTCGTGCCGAAGGAGATCGAGTTCTGGCAGGGGGGCGCGAATCGCCTGCACGATCGCTTTCGTTATCTGCGTCAGGAAGATGCGAGCTGGACCATCGACAGGCTAGCTCCCTAGCTGGCCTTCCATTTCCTGAGCTTCTTCTTCTCCAGCTGCTTCTTCAGTCTAGCGTATTGCGGGATGCCATTCTTGTACTCGGGGTAGTCCTCTCCCTGAATGAGCGGCGAGAAATATTCGCGGGCCGCATCGGTAATGTGAAAGCCATCGCGGCTAATATAGTTTCTTGGCATCTTCTTCTCGACATTCGCCACATCCGACAACTTTGCCTCGCCGATGTGCCAGCTGTACTTCTTGCCTTTGCCGCGAACGATCGCCGGCATTACCGCGTTCTTGCCTGCCAGCGCAAACTCGACCGCTGCCTGACCCACCGCATAGGCCTGCTCTACGTCGGTCGCCGAGGCAATATGTCTGGCTGCACGCTGCAGATAGTCGGCGACAGCCCAGTGATACTTGTAGCCGAGCTCGTCCTTGATCATCTTGGCGACGAACGGTGCGACGCCGCCCAGCTGTACGTGTCCGAAGGCGTCCACGCCGCCGGCATCCGCCAGAAACGAGCCATCTTTGTTCTGCGCGCCCTCAGATACCACGATGGCACAGTAGCCGTATTTCTTTACGCAGGTTTTCACCTTGCGCAGGAACTTGTCCCTATCGAATGCGATCTCGGGGAAAAGAATTATATGTGGCGCGTCGCCTTCCTGTTCCGTAGCGAGGCCTGCCGCGCCGGCTATCCACCCTGCATGGCGGCCCATCACCTCCATGACGAACACCTTCGTCGAAGAATCACACATGGATGCAACGTCCAGCCCCGCCTCGCGGATAGAGACAGCGACGTACTTCGCTACTGATCCAAACCCCGGGCAGTTGTCGGTGATAGGCAGATCGTTATCGACAGTCTTCGGCACGCCGATACAGGTGATCGGATAGCCCTTCTCTAGACTAAGCTGCGAGATCTTATTGGCCGTATCCTGGGAATCGCCACCGCCGTTGTAGAGGAAGTAGCGAATATTGTGCGCCACGAATACCTCCATGAGCCGTTCGTATTCGCGCTTATTCTCCGCATAGGATTTCAGCTTGTAGCGACATGAGCCGAATGCACCGGCGGGGGTAGAGCGCAGCGCGGCTATCGCCCGCGTCGATTCCTTGCTGGTATCGATGAGTTCTTCGTTTAGCGCGCCTTTGATGCCATTCAGTCCGGCATACACCTTTCCTATCTTGTCTTTGTTCTTGCGCGCAGTCTCGATGACGCCACAGGCGCTCGCGTTGATGACGGAGGTAACACCGCCTGACTGGGCGTAGAAAAGATTAGCTTTGCTCATAGAATAGATTCACTTTTTGTATCCGGTGGAGACGCCGATGATAGTCCGGCGCCGAAGGAAGTCGCAGTTTACAAGCTGGGAGATAGTACTTCAATCGCTTGCCAGCCTAGCCAGATTGATGCAACATTCGAAGCCCTATTCGAAACAGGTGATGCGCGTGCGATTGATAATTGGAATGTCTGGGGCCAGTGGCGTGATCTATGGAATTAGATTGCTGCAGGTGTTGCAGCAGAATCCAGACATAGAGACGCACCTGATACTGTCGGATTCTGCGAAGCTGAACATCGCGGTGGAAACAGAGTTCGCTGCCAAGGATGTGCAGGCCATGGCCGATCATGTGCATTCGAACAAGGATATAGGCGCTACTATCGCGAGCGGTTCGTTCAAATCAGATGGCATGATAATCGCTCCCTGTTCCATTAAGACCCTTTCAGCCGTTGCCAACTGCTACGCCGATTCCCTGATCGTGCGCGCTGCCGACGTGATGCTGAAGGAGCGCAGGAGGCTGGTGTTGGTGCCAAGAGAAACACCTTTGCACACCGGTCACTGCGAGCTCATGCTACGCGCCAGCCAGAATGGTGCAATCCTGGCGCCGCCTATGCCGGCACACTATATAAAGCCGCAGACGATAGACGATCTCGTAGATCATCATGTTGGCAGGGTGCTCGACCTTTTTGACATCGACCCCGGGCTCGTTAAGCGCTGGCAGGGAACGCAGGCCTAAAGCATCTAGAGAGCGACAATCATGACAAAAAACCTATTCGACCTCAGTGGCAAGGTCGCACTCATTACCGGCGGGAACAGTGGCATTGGCCTGGGCTTTGCCGAGGGCGTCGCGAAGCAGGGTGCAGATGTTTGCATCTGGGGTCGTAATGTCGAGAAGAACGCTGCCGTGGTCGAACGAATCGGCGAGTTTGGCGGCAAGGTACATGCCATCAGCTGTGATGTGGCTGACGAGAGTGCTGTCGAGAAGGCATTCGCCGAGACCCTCGAGGTATTTGGACGAGTAGACGGCTGCTTCGCTAATTCGGGAGTCGCCAGATCGGGGCGCTTCGAAGAATTCTCAACCGAAGACTGGCGTCACGTCATGGATGTGAATCTCGACGGCCTGTTCTACACGCTGCGCTGTGCCGCAGGACATATGAAACAGCGCGCCGAGGCGGGCGACCCGGGAGGGCGTCTAGTGGGTACCTCCTCCTTGGGTGCCCTGATGGGCATGGCGCGAGTGGAAGCCTACGCGGCAAGTAAGGGAGCCGTAATCTCCATGATGCAGGCACTGGCGGTGGAGTATGCGCGCTGGGGCATCACCGCGAACTCGATACTGCCAGGCCATATCGAAACCGCGATGACGGCAGACAATTACGCCAACGAGAAATTCGCCAATGCGATTCTGCCAAGGATTCCAGCGCGCCGCTGGGGTGACAGATCAGATTTCGAAGGCATTGCCGCCTATCTGATGAGTGATGCCAGCAGCTATCACACCGGCGATAGCCTGTTGATCGACGGTGGCTTCTTCCTCTATTAGCAGCCCCTATTACCCGCCTGCCTACCCCAAGCTGCTGAATTGCCATTAAAAAAGGTATTTTTCTGCTAACTGTGTTAAAGTGCCGCCACGTTTGGACACGGCCTACTAGCGCTGACGCGTTAGCCGGTAGATCCGAATGGTGCATCATACTTAGACAAGGTCATGTTACTGCGCTCTTAGGCAGTCTGCAGGTTCCTACTCAGCGAATCGATTTTCGATTCTACTCGAGTAAAGAGCCGCCACCTCAATTCTGGTTAGTCGCTAGTCAATAGCGAACAGCCACGAACTAGCTATCGAATGCACATCCGTGCAATAGAACTATCTATATAAGTTTAAAGTTCGGAAAACCTAACGAGAATTCATCGGGATTGTTCCTGCTATAGGAGCAGCGATGCGTTCCTGTATCGAACTATTACAATGCTTCGGCATTATTACAAAAGAGAATTTGAATGACATTTAATACACTCGGACTATCCGACACACTGCTGCAAGCTGTGCAGCAAACTGGCTATACAACGCCAACCCCGATTCAACAGAAAGCTATTCCAGAGATATTGGCAGGGCGTGACGTCATGGCTGCCGCCCAGACCGGCACAGGAAAGACCGCCGGATTCACGCTGCCCCTGCTGCAGCTTATTAGCGGGCGGCCGAATCGAAATAGAAATAGCTTCCGTGCTCTGGTGTTAACGCCGACTCGAGAGCTGGCCGCACAGATCGAAGACAGCATTCAGACCTACGGCACCCATGAGAATCTGCGCTATGGCGTGGTATTCGGTGGCGTTAATATCAACCCCCAGAAGAAGACGCTGAATCGTGGCCTAGACATTCTGGTAGCGACTCCAGGTAGGCTATTGGATCTGTATCAGCAGAAATGCATCGACTTCCGTGATGTCGAAGTGCTGATTCTCGATGAGGCTGATCGCATGTTGGACATGGGATTCATTCGCGATATTCAGAAGATCATCGCGCTACTGCCCAAGCAGCGCCAAAACCTGCTGTTCTCCGCGACTTTTTCTGATGAGATTCGCACCCTCGCGAAGACGATCTGCAGAAACCCTGTGGAGATTGATGTCGCTCCGAGAAATTCCACCGTCGAGGCTATCTCGCAGAAGATGTACTACGTCGATAAAGCCAGCAAGCCTAGCTTGCTCATAGAAATGATGCAGGCGAGCAACGATCAGACCCTGGTGTTTAGTCGCACGAAGCACGGCGCCAATAATCTTGCCAAGAGGTTGCTTAAAGAGAACATCTCTGCAGCCGCTATTCACGGTAATAAATCACAGGCCCAGCGCACGAAGGCCCTGTTCGATTTTAAGCAAGGATCGGTGCAGGTCTTAGTGGCTACCGATATCGCCGCTCGCGGTATCGATATCGAGCAGCTTGCGCGTGTAATAAATTTCGATCTGCCGCATGTGCCTGAAGACTATGTGCATCGCATCGGCCGCACCGGCAGAGCGGGCGCTACTGGCTTGGCAATCTCTCTGGTTAGCGGTGATGAGAGCAAGCAGCTGCGTGACATAGAACGCCTGATTAAGTTTGCATTACCTAGAGGCGATAGTGAGGAGTTTACGTACGCCTTGGCGCATCCGGCACCCGCTAGCAAGAGTAGTGAGCCCAACAGAAGGCCGACTAACAATCAACGGCCCCGTCGCAGGCAGGACGGCGCCGGCAAGCCGGCTAACACTGGGTCCTCTGGAAAGAAATGGCGATCATCGCGTGCGAAGGCTGCCGCCTAGTAACGACTGCGGTGAGGGTGAAGGATTTGCCCTCTCCAATCGGCTCCTGAAAATAACGGGTAAATCTGGGTACATTTAGCGGCTTCTAGAAGAATTTGGCCGCCACAGACTTGACTGAAAGGGCTGTCAGTGACACTGTAACGCCTTCGTAATTACAACAATATTCCTAGGTGAGGATGTCATGCTTACACAAGGTACCGGCTTCGCCAGATACTCCAAATCACTCTGCTGGATCGTAGCAGGAATCTGGTTAGTGCTTTCTTTCTTGGCGTTTACTGGCGATAGTGGAAATTCCACAATCAATGGTCTGCTCTGGTTAGCGGGTGCGGTAGCTTTCGCCGTTTCTGCCATGTTTATCTCGAAGTCGCCGGAATCAGATGAGTCCAGCGCGGTAGAAGAGTAAGGCCAGTCTACTGAGGCCAGAGTAGTTATTTGGATAGCCAAATAACTACCGCTTTAGATCCTGTCGCTATCTAGATACGAGCACTTATTTGCCGAGTGCGCTCCGAATTATCCTCACTCTACTCGTTATTCCCTCGTCCAGCTCGATCTCCACTTCATGCAATAATCTGCCGATATTCGTTTCGATGTCGCCGCTCGCGAAGGCACAAAGCCGATTGGCATTACACTCACTGGCGAGGGTCTCTATTTGTTCTTGCTGGTACTTTTCCGCCAGCAATTCATCCTCCTTGATGCGCTCACGCAGGCTATTAAAGCGTTCGTCAGGATTAGCGTGCAGCTTCATCCAGCTGCGCGTGTTTCGTAGCGGCTCTACGACCTGGGCTCTCCACAACTGGGAGAGTTTAACAACGGCGGCCATCAACTCCTGATCGATCTCGCCGTAGGCCTCGCTATGCCAGAAGCAAAACAGCAGTAAATTCACATCGAGCCTATAGGCGTCCTGCAATTCGAGACAAGCCTCAGCCACGCCCTGTCTAGCGTAGAGGTCGAGTGAGTAATTCCAGAATACTTGAGATTCGTTTCGCATTATTCTATTCGGCATGGCCATAGGACTCCTATGCTACCGGACTTTTGTGCTATAAACAGCCTTCCTATAACTGTGCCCAAGTCCGCGAGAATTCGATGCACATACATATACTAGGTATCTGCGGTACCTTCATGGGTAGCCTGGCCATAATCGCGAAACAGCTCGGCTACCGAGTGAGTGGCAGCGATGCCAATGTCTATCCGCCTATGAGTACGCAATTGGCAGAGCAAGGCATCGAACTGATGGAGGGATTCCGGCCGGAACATCTCTATCCACAGCCAGACCTTGTAGTAATTGGGAATGCATTGGCGCGTGGCAATCCGGCCGTAGAATATGTGTTAAACGAGGGGCTGAACTACACCTCGGGCCCGCAATGGCTGTCGCAGTATGTGCTCCCGGGAAGGTGGGTATTGGGCGTTGCCGGTACCCATGGCAAGACCAGCACTAGCGCGATGCTCACCTGGATACTCGAGAATGCGGGCATGAAGCCCGGCTACCTCATCGGCGGCGTCACCAACAATCTGCCGCACTCGGCAGATATCGGCGACTCGGCATTCTTCGTCGTTGAAGCAGACGAATACGACAGCGCCTTCTTCGACAAGCGCTCCAAGTTTGTACACTACGCTCCCCGCACCACAATCCTCAATAATCTCGAATTCGACCACGCGGATATATTCGAGAATCTCGAGGCCATAGAGAAACAATTTCATCATCTAGTAAGAACCGTGCCTAGCAATGGGCTGTTAATTATTCCCCATGGCGAGGCTTCTATCGAGGTCGTGTTGCGCATGGGTTGCTGGACTCCTAGGCAGCAGTTTGGCATCGCAGT
Source organism: uncultured Pseudohongiella sp. (assembly GCA_964352295.1). Classification (GTDB taxonomy): domain Bacteria; phylum Pseudomonadota; class Gammaproteobacteria; order Pseudomonadales; family Pseudohongiellaceae; genus UBA9145. The sequence continues at coordinate 46,977 of CAYGRR010000009.1, forward strand.
GCCGGAAGAGGTTTGCAAGAAACTCGCCGCGAATGGCGGCGTGTTCTGGAATGCGAAGCTTCTCAATGGGCAGGGCTCGGAATTCGAATTGACCAAGTACGGCCAGGGCTCTACTGGAGAGGTGATGAGCCGCACTCCTGTTAAGTGGGATGTTACGGGCGTGCACAATGTGAAGAACGGCATGGCGGCGATTGCTGCGGCTCACCATGTGGGGGTCGATGTGATGACTGCCGTCGAGGGTCTGCGTCTCTACAAGGGAGTTAAGCGACGCATGGAATTGCGCGGCGAGGTGGAAGGCGTAAAAGTCTATGACGATTTCGCTCACCATCCGACAGCCATCTTGACGACGCTGCAGGGCATGCGCATGAAGCTAAAGTCGGAAGCGGCAGAGTCTCGCCTGATCGCCATCATCGAGCCGCGTTCGAATACAATGAAGCTCGGTATACATCAGCAGCAATTGGTGGAGGCCTGCCAGAAGGCCGACATGGTTATCTGGCAGAAGCCAGAAAAATCGGGTCTTAATTTCAATGCGCTCGTCGCCGACAGCAAGGTGCCAGGTTATGCGTTTTCTAGCACCGATGAGATCGTTTCCTTCGTAGAGGAAAATTCCCAGAGGGGCGATCATATCGTGGTGATGAGCAACGGCAGCTTCGACGGCATCCACGAGAAACTCTTGCGCGCCTTGGATGTTGGCCCGTCCGGCGCCCCTAAGTTCTGAGTATGGCCATGAAAGATCTACAACAGATACCTCTGTTTCCACTGCAACTGGTGATGTTTCCAGGCGGTAGGCTAGACCTGCAGATATTCGAGCGGCGTTATATTGATCTGATCACCCAGTGCATGCGCACGGAGACGGGCTTCGGCATCTGTCTGTTGAAGAAAGGCGCGGAGATTGCCCAGGCTGGCACGCAGCAAACGATTCATCGCACCGGGACCTATGTGAATATCATTGACTGGAATCAGCTTGAGAATGGCCTGCTTGGCATTACCGTAGAGGGCACTGCGAAGTTTAACATCGAGGAATGCTGGCTCGCTGATTCAGGCGTGTTGACAGCGAATGTTGCCTTCAGTGAGAACGACAGCGTCGGCAAGCAGTCGATACCCATCGACGATGATTTCACTGCGCTTTCTGAGCTGCTACAGAATCTTGAGAGCCACCCTCTGGTTGAGCAGAAGAATCTGATCATCGACTATGACAACCTCTGGGATCTTGGGTGGCGCCTCGCGGAATTAATCCCCGTGGAGAACGCGAAGAAGCAAGACCTGTTAGAGATTGATGATCCTTGGGAGCGCATCGAGAACATCGAGCAATTGGTGTCCGAGCTCGCCAACGAGTCCTAGTATTCGAAGCATGATCGAGCCTAGGCTTCGTTCCATGTTTTCCTGGCAAGGCACTGTGTATGTTGTCGAATCTGATCAACACCACCGACTGGACCCATGAGCAATGGTTGGCTGCGTGTATTCTGGTGTTTGCAATCTTATCGGTTGCCGTCGTTATGCATCGACTCATGAAGCTATTTCACCTGACCAAGAAAACCAAGTACCGACCTAATCTTCGACCACTCAGAAGACGGCGAATCAACAACAATGAAGAACCACCCGAACATGGTGAATAAAACCTATCGCCGCTCTCTGCGTGGCGGCGTGCTTTGCGTTCTCTGCCTGCTGCAATTGTCCGCTGCTAATGCAATCGTCATTCGTCATGATGTGCGGCCTGCAGCCTATGAGGTCAGTGAGAGCAGCTACCCCGCGGTATTCTTCCTCGAGCAGGAGGGGAGTCGAAGGGTCTGTGCTGCAACGGTGATTCATAAGCAGTGGGCCTTAACAGCGGCTCACTGTGTCGATCAGACGCTGCTAGGAGACACCCTTGAGAACGGGCGCGACTTCGCCGTGCGCGTCGCCGGGCAGGTTCGAGAGATAGACGCTGCCATTATTCATCCGCAGTTCGATCTCGAGGCTGCTTCGGATGTCGATCTCGCCCTGCTGCGCTTCAAGCAGCCATCGGCCACGCCTCGAGTGATGCCCATTGGCGAGCAGACGCTTGAAACAGACGCTGTCGTTACTCTGCTCGGATGGGGCTACTTCGGGCTGGGCACCACCGGCAGACAATATAACGATGGCAGTCTTCGATTAGCGATGAATCGTGTCACAGGAGTTGATAGTAGGTTTCGCATCACCTTCGATGATCCGAGGGACAACCCTAGCGAAGCGCTGCCTCTAGAAGGCGTGCCGGGCCTGGGAGACAGTGGCGGTCCCGCTCTGTTGGATAGCGAGCAGGGCTTATTCCTGGTGGGGATCACTGTCGGCGAAATTGAGGGGGAGGACTTTTCGGAGGAAACCCAGGGGAAATACGGCTCCGTTGCAGTATACGAATACGTCGCCTTGCATATAGACTGGATCGAAACCGTCATAGGTAGCCCGGCGCCATTCGATAGCTAAAGAATCAGTAGTCGCGCTTAAGAATTAAAATGCAGGATCGATCACTTCGATCTTTAGAAGAGAGAACCAGAAATGATAAAGAAAATTGTAATCACAGTCCTCGTGCTCCTGGCGCTCGTGGGTGGCGGGGTGTATTACTATCTAGACACCCTCGTGAAGAGCGGTATAGAGGTGGCAGGATCGAGCGTGTTGGGCACGGCAGTGACGGTTGATAGCGTAGCTATCTCTCCGCTTAGCGGGCAGGGCAGTATCTCTGGTCTGAGAGTCAAGAATCCAGAGGGCTTCGATTCAGAATATGCCTTCGAATTGGATTCCGTGTTGGTAAAACTCAATGTGAACTCGCTGCTAAGCGATACCGCTGAGATCGAGTCGATCACCATTATGCAGCCGATCATCACCTACGAGACGAAGATCACGACGGACAATATTCGTACACTGCTTAATAATCTGCCCAGAGGCGATGGAGCCGCGAACGAGGATGCAGCGGCCGACGGTTCCAGTCAGCAGATTGTCATCCGTGATTTTCGCATGCTGGGCTCACAGTTGAATTTCGTTTCCGCTGTGGCCAGCGCCCCGCTAACGCTTGCGGATATTGAGATACAGAATATCGGGGCCGAGGGAGGTTCCGCTAGCGCGGCCAATGCGGTGCGTGTCGTTCTTCAGGAATTGGTGCGCACCATATTAAATTCCGACCTGCCCAGTCTCGATCTGCTGAGAGAATCTGTCGAGGGGCGTATACAGGATGGCGCGCAACGCGTCGAAGAGGCGGTGCAAGATCTAGGCGGCAGGCTCCGCAATATTCTTAACTAAGCTGAGCACCGCTAGCGTCGAGTAGGCTGCCTAGTCGACGCCAGCGCTGCAATTGTTGTCTCTGCCTGGTAGCAGTCGATCGGTCCGGCCGCTGATCCTGTAGGCCACCAGGCCTACCCATTCGCGGATTGCCGTTTGTAGCACCCTCAGGTTTTCTCCGAAAGCGAAGTCGACTCGCAGCAGGTTGCCCCGCTGCGAAGAATGATCGACGGGATAGGGCTGCACCTTCCACTCCTCCTGGCAGAACACGCCGATAGAGCGCGGCATATGAAATGCCGACGTGATCAGTAGCCATGTCTCGTCGCTGGCGGGGGTGACTAGCGCCTTACTATTGCGAGCATTCTCGGCGGTGTTACGCGACTCACTCTCGTAGATGAGGGCGCGCCCGTTCAAGCCTAACTGCTCGAACAGGATCTGCGCCATCTCGGCTTCCTTGAATTCCTGCTCGCTTATCGCGCCGCTGCCGCCTGTAAAGACCAGCTGCGCGTTCGGATAGAGTCGTGCGAGATAGAGGAAATTGGTGAGCCGGTCCGCCCCGGCGCCAAGCTCGGGCTGTTGCCAGATGTTGGACATGCGCGGAGAGATGGCGCCTCCCAGGACGATGATGCCGTCGACTTCGCTGGGCAGCGCGGCATTGGTAGAGAAGCGATTCTCAAGGGGAGCGATGAGCCATTCTCCAACCGGGAAGAAACCGATCAACAGAAGCAGCAGGGCGCAGCTAGCAAGAAGCGAGCGAGAGAGCTTCTGCCACTTCAAGAGGGCGGCAAACCACGCAGATACGCCGAGTATCACGATAAGGCTATCGGGCGAAATCAAGGCCCAGATAATCTTTGAGGCCAGAAAGAATACTGTATCCATGGAGGCTCGCGGCAATCACTTATTAACTTAAGGCTTTGAATGCTAACTCAAAAAAGCACAAAGCACATGGCTAATTTCCCGCGCTTGGATGGCGGACAAACATTCATCTTTAGCTTGTTACGGTGAATTTGCTACTATCCGCTAACTGAAACAACTTTAAACATTAGGAGTTAGCAATGACGATCCAAGTCGGAGACAAGGTTCCAGCGGTAAAATTCAAGCATATGACGGAAAAGGGACCTGCAGATATCAGCAGTGAAGACGTATTCGCGGGCAAGAAGGTTGTGTTCTTTGCCGTGCCTGGAGCATTCACGCCGGGCTGTTCCATGACTCACCTTCCAGGCTTCGTTGTTAATGCCGACGCTCTCAAGGCGAAAGGTGCGGATACGATTGCCTGTATGTCGGTGAACGATGCATTCGTCATGGGCGCCTGGGGAGAAAACCAGAACGCCGAAGAGATTTTGATGCTGGCGGATGGTAACGGCGAGTTCACGAAAGCTCTCGGCCTCGAGCTCGATGCAAGTGGATTCGGTATGGGCAAGCGTGCACAGCGCTTCGGCATGATCGTTGAGGATGGAACCGTAACCTATCTGGGTATTGAGGCTCCGGGCGAGATCAAGGTAAGTTCCGCCGAGGCGATGCTCGAGCAACTCTAGGCATTCTGCCATCAGGTATTTGGGAGGCTGGCGTTGCTTTGTAATTGCAATTATGCCGTCGGATACCTGATTCTGGAGCGTGGCTATTAACACGCTTTTTTTTAGAGACTTCACCACTAGAAGACGCAGCAGCAAGACCGCACTGGATTAACGGACTACGAACAGCACCAACTAAGGACATCTCATGACAGCTGTCACAGAACAAGTCGAAACGCCTCTGCGCAGCAAGATTGGCCTATGGCTAGGCCCGCTGGTGTTCATTCTCGTGCTGGTGTTCGTCGATCTAGACCCAGGCAACCCACTCGTGACCCGCATGGCCGCGGTGATTCTGTTCATGGCAATATGGTGGATCACCGAGGCGATCCCTCTCTCTGCTACGGCATTGTTGCCCATCGTGTTATTTCCACTGCTAGGCATCATGCGCGGACGCTTGGTCCCCGCAACGAATCAGATCGACTTCACCACGACCAGCCTGCGCAACGGCCTAACTCCCGACGACTTGGATATCGTGTTTCCCAATGTGGCCGGCCAGTACATGGATTGGATTATCCTTCTGTTTCTGGGAGGCTTCATCATTGCCACAGCTGTAGAGAAGTGGAACTTACACAAGCGCATCGCCTTAAATATCCTGCGAGTTATAGGTGGCCAGCCGCATCGGCTCGTTCTGGGTTTTATGATCGCGACCGGCTTCCTGTCCATGTGGTTGTCGAATACCTCGACCGCATTGATGATGATGCCGATGGGCATGTCGCTAATACTGCTCTACGAGGAGTTGAATCGCGAGGCCGCCGCGAAGGGCGCGGTCATAGATAGTCGAGCAGAGAATTTCCCTCTAACGCTTCTTCTAGGAATTGCCTATTCAGCCTCCATCGGCGGATTCGCGACCCTCATAGGCACTCCGCCCAACGGCGTTCTCGTTACCCAGCTGCCGCAGTTGTTTCCGCTGGCGCCCGAAATCACCTTCGCCTCGTGGATGGTGTTCGCGCTGCCGATGAGTGCGACCTATATGCTGATCGCCTGGTTCGTCCTCACGCGCTATGTTTTTCCTCTGCCACCCACCACGCCCTTCAGTGGGCGAGAATTCATCCGCGATGAGATAAAGAAACTCGGCGTCATGTCTTCTGAGGAGAAGAGAGTCACGTTCGTATTCGTTAGTGCTGCACTGTTGTGGATGACGAGGAAGGAGCGGCTGTTTGGCGACGAGGTGGACATCTATGGCTGGAGTTACTACCTGGATTCGCTACTGGCGTATCTTGGCGCCGATCCCGTCGGCTATATGATCGACGATGGAACCGTTTCTATAGCCATGGCACTGCTGCTATTTATCATCCCCGCGAGCAGGCAGGTAGGTGGCCGGCTCATGGATTGGGAGGATGCGAAGAAGGTGCCATGGGGCATTCTGTTGCTCTTCGGCGGAGGCCTGGCGCTCGCCAAGGGATTTACTACATCGGGCCTGGGTGTGTACATCGCCGGTCAGTTGCAGTCACTCCTGGGAGACGCCAGCCCACTGGTCATCGTGATTAGCACTGTGGGGTTTATCACTGGACTGACCGAGGTAACCTCCAATACGGCGACAATATCCCTCTCACTTCCTATCATGGCTAGCCTGTCACAGGCGATCGGAGTGCATCCCCTGTTACTGCTGATCCCCACCACCTTGGCGGCCTCCTGCGCGTTTATGCTGCCTGTATCCACACCCCCGAACGCTATCGTCTACGGGTCCGGCCGAGTACCAATAATGAAGATGGTGGTAGCGGGCATCTGGCTGGACGTATTGTCCGTAATTCTGCTGACTGTATTTGTCTATACATTGGGCCATCTGACCTTCGGTGTATTGGGCCCTTTTCCCGACTGGGCGCTGCCGTAGGTTGTTGATAATTAGTAATTAATCTCTCAAAATCCGGAAAAATTTCTGCGAAATAGTGTTTGCCACATCAGCTTTGTGATATGTTCGGGAATCTTTTAAGGATCGACTCCACGGCTTCAACCCAATAGCGTGCATCTCGATCTTCGAAAACCCGAGGGAGTTCGCCTTAGTGCGAGCAAAAGGCAAGGGATTTTGCTGCTCGGGACAGAATAATAATTAGCAAAAGAACTCCAATGAGCGGTAAGCAAATGGATACAAAAGCAGTGCTTGGCTCCTGCCCTGCCGGCGATGACAAGTGCCCGAATCTTTCAGAGGTTGATCGCCTTAGGGAAGAGATAAAGCAATTGGCGGCGTTGGTGCGGACTGATGAGCTGAGCCGCCTGTTTAATTTTCGCTACTTCAATCAGGCGCTTAGTCTGGAGATGGAGCGTACTCGTCGTTCTGGCCAGCCCACCTGCCTCATAATGTTAGATCTGGATCATTTTAAGGCGATCAACGATGCCTATGGTCATGAATCTGGCAATGTCGTTCTTTCGCATGTGTCTAGTCTGATTAAGAAAACGGTACGTAGGCTGGATATTCCCTGTCGCTACGGCGGTGAGGAATTTACTATCATTCTTCCCGACACGACACTCCGGCAGGGGGTTCGCTTCGCCAATCGACTACGATTGATCATCGAGAATACACCCACGAAAGTTAGTGATGCGCGGATAGGAATCGAAGCCAGCTTCGGTGTCGATGTGTACCAGAAGGGCGATCAATTGACCGAAAAAGAATACGTGGAGAAAGTTGACTCTTTTCTCTACCTAGCCAAACAAGAAGGTCGCAATAAAGTCTGCCACCCCAGCCTTAGCCTGGACGATGAGCAAGACCCAGAGCCATCACAGCAGGAAACCAGCGCCGCTAACTAGTTCTCCGCAGGCCATTCACCCAGTAAAACTATTTTTTCGAATCTTCAATCGTCTGAGCAAGATGGTAGAGAATCGCGGCTGTCGCGCCCCAGATTCTAAACTTATCAAATTGAACTTCGAGAATTTTCCTCGCTTGCCTGTCATAGGTCATGGAGGTGGAGTTGTAGGCGTTAGGATTCAGAAGCAGCGAAAGGGGTACGTGGAAAATCTCGGCTACCTCAATCGGGCAGGGCACGAATGCCAAACCCGGCTCTATGAGACCTACGATGGGAGTGATCTGAAAGCCCGAGGGAAGTGCCATGTCGCCCAAACGGCCTATGACTTCAACCTGATCCTGCGCTAGACCGATCTCCTCCTCGCTCTCGCGCAGCGCGGTAGCGACCACATCTGAATCGATGGCCTCCTCGGAGCCGCCGGGTAGGCTGACCTGTCCCGCATGGCTATTCAGGTTCTCGGAGCGCACGGTGAGTACTATCTCGCTTTCACTTCCTGGCCTGTGTCGCGTAATGGGGATCAGCACCGATGCCTTGCGCAGGGGAACAGAGCGCTCCTGCATCATCTTGTTAACTGCGCCATCCGGGTGAAAGATTGGGTCGGGACTGGCGTTCTGATGTCGAGAGAAATACGCAAGCAGGTCGGCGAATGCCTGCTCTGAGTTACTGTCTTCTCGGTGGTTCATAGCAGTGATCCTATTCACCAATTGCTATAGTCAGAAATAAAAATGCCGACACGGTGTCGGCATTTTTAGTAACGCTCTGCAAACTACTTGTATTTCCAGGTAACGCCGAAGAATGCCCTGACAGGTTCGCCTGTGAAGTAGCGACCGTTGGTAAATGTAGTCCAATCGGCACGCTCTGCGTATTTCTCATCGGTAACATTCAGCACGTTGAGATAGAAAGAGAGATCGTCGTTGAACTGGTACTGTGTTCGCCAGTTTAAAAGATCGTGTCCTTCGTAGCTCTCGGTGTTTTCGGGATTGGTGTAGTAATCGCCCATATTAACCCATTCGAGCTCTGTCAAAATGCTACTCGTCGGCTGCCATTGCAGACGCAGGTTGCCAAAGGTGTTCGGCGCTGTGTCTTCATCGTTGCCCTTGATATCTATGCCACCCGAAATCTGTGAATTCTCATAGGTATGCTTGGCGAGGTTGACCACACCCTGAATTGACAGCGTGTCACTGAGGTCGATACCCATGGCAAGCTCGATACCGCGATAGGCAGTATGGCTGTCATTGAGGTTCACTCTATCACTGTTGGTGAAGATCTCGTTCTCCTTGTCCATGTAATACCAGGAGGCGGAGTAGTTCCAGTTGTCACCGCTGCCCTTCACGGCTAGCTCATAGCTGTCTAGCTCAACCGAGTCTAAGTCCGCCACTGTCTGTGCGTTCTGCAGGCGATACAGCTCGGTAGCCTGCGGTGCGCGGAAGCCGCGCTGCACCCTGAGCTGCAACTGATGGTCGTCATTCAGCGCATAGTTCAAACCAAGCTTCGGAGAGACATTGGTAAAGCCATCGTCTCTGTCAGCCGGGCGGTTATAGCGGCAGCCGAATCGACAGGCTACGCCGAATTCATCGGTGCGTCCGTCTATCATCTTGTTGTCATAGTGGTACTTCATGTTCTCGAGACGCAGGCCTAAGGAGATGTCCCAGCCACTGCCGAGGTCTTGCTCGTAGTTGATGAAGCCGGCCATCTGGCGGATGCCTACGTCGAAGTCGTAGTGCTTGCCTTGGGGTATGGAATTTCGCAGGAAGAACGAGCCTGTGGTTGGGTCAGGCTGGTACTGCTTGAGCGAGCCGTCGGTATCTTCAATGTCGAAGCCGAGTGCGAGATTGGCGCCGCTATCCAATTCCTTGTAGGCAGCGAATTGAAAACCGATGCTGCGGTGTTCGGTGTCTTCGATAGGCTGTCCGGGAAGGAAGTGCTGCATGAAGTTCATGTTCACTTCGCGGAAGTAGGGAGTCATGACTACCTCCCAGTCATCGACCTGCTGTGTGATCGTGGTCCAAACCCGGCCATTCGCGCTGTCGCGGTAGGCCTCTGGGTTGCCGTTGGTATCCCGCAGCGCGCTGTCCTTGTAGGAGTCATCGCCTTCAACGAATCCTGCCGTCTCCTGATTCAGGTTTATAAAGGTGAAGCCGCCATCGAGAGTGGCTCCACTGCGCGTGGTGTAGTTGTAGAGCCAAGATAGCTTCTGCTGATCGACACCGCTGTCGTCGCGATAGCCTTCCTCGGTAGTACCATTGACCATTATTAGTTGCTTGAAGTTACCGTAGTCGTGACCGAACGAGCCGCGCAGGCGCTGTGAGCCGCGCGGGCCTTGCTCGAGCATTACCTCGCCGGCATCGCCAGCCTTCGGTAGTACAACGTTGATCAGGCCATGCACGGCGTTCGAGCCCCAGAAGGCGCTGCCCGGCCCGCGAATGACTTCGATGCTCGATGCATTCTCAGAATGAGTGTCGAACATCTCGTTCACGTTGCAGAAGCCGCTGGAGCGAACCGGTATGCCATTCTCGGCGACGAGGAAGGAGCCACAGGCTCCCGCACCGGTTTGTACGGCGGAGCGAATAGCGAGTAGGCTCTCCTGCCCGTTGTTGCGATGAATACTTACGCCAGGAAGACGATTCAAGGATTCCTGCAGGTGCGTATGATTAATCAGGTCCAATTCCTGCTCGCCGAGCACAGAGACCGCCGCATTGACATCGGCCAGACCCGCAGACTTTCTGAGTGTGGAGGTAACCGTAATCTCTTCTATTGCCTGCCTGCCGTTCTGCGCGAGTGTGGGTGCTGCGGCAAGGGCCGTTGCAACGGCTATGCCAGTAACTAATAATTTACGAATCATTCTAAATCTCCGAATTTGTGCAGCCTTTCAATCCACTCTTGCGCTCTATGGCGATTCTTTCGAGTGGGAAATCAGACCTGCTTTCCCTTATGTTTTATTTTATGACCAGTCTGAGGGGCGAGCCCTCGGTGGCTAGTTATCTAGCTTCGATACTGGTCGTACTGGCGGCGGTTAGTCTAGAAGGCCGACAATATAGCACAGGTTATCGACCTAATCCTCCGTCTTTGCACCCCTGCGGCTTAGCACGTACACTAGCTCTCGGATTTCGAGACAAGCCGCGTGGTCTATGCGGTGGAGAGAGATGTCGGGTAGCGCCTGACGGGGGTAAGCACGGCGATGAAGACAAGAATTACCGAGTTATTGGGCATCCAGCATCCCATCGTGCAGGGAGGCATGCAATGGGTTGGATTGGCCGAACTCGCGTCGGCTGTTTCCAATGCTGGAGGCCTCGGTATCGTTACCGGTCTGACACAGCCCACACCCGATGCGCTGCTAAAGGAGATAGAACGCTGCCAGGGCATGACCGACAAGCCCTTCGGAGTGAATCTTACGATCCTGCCGACAATCAAGCCGGTGCCCTATGATGAGTATGCGCAGGCCATTGTCGAATCTGGCGTTAAGATCGTGGAGACCGCGGGCCGCAATCCCGAGCCGTATCTGCCCCTATTCAAGAAGGCGGGTATCAAGGTCATTCATAAGTGCACATCCATTCGTCACTCGCTGAAGGCCCAGATGATCGGCTGCGATGCGGTGAGCGTCGATGGCTTCGAGTGTGCGGGGCATCCCGGCGAGGACGACGTCACCAATATGATATTGCTGCCCCTCGCCGCCAGAAGATTGAAGATACCCTTCCTCGCCTCGGGTGGCTTGGGCGACGGTAGGGGCTTGGCCGCTGCGCTCGCAATGGGCGCCGATGGCATTAACATGGGCACGCGCTTCATGGTGACTAAAGAAGCACCTATACACGACAATGTAAAACAACGGATGATTGAAGCCTCGGAATTGGATACGGCTTTAATCTACCGCTCACTTCGAAATACGGCGCGGGTGTTTAAGAACAGCGTGGCCGAGCGGGTAGTAGAGATCGAGTCTCGGCCCGGAGAAACCAAGTTCGAAGATATCCAGCCTCTCGTGCAGGGTGTGAAGGGCAGGGAGCTATTCGACGACGGTGACCTGGATAAGGGCATCTGGTCGGCAGGCATGATCGTCGGCTTGATCGATGACAACCCTAGTTGTGAAGAACTCATAGCGAGGATTGTCGCGGAGGCAGAGGACATCATCTCCAATCGCCTGGCGCAGATTGTGGCGAGCTAGCGATGCTTTAGAGAAATCTCCCGATAACGTCTGTCAGGAATAATTGAATTAGTTAGGAAGCGAAGCACTATGCAAGTTAAAGACAAGGTAATCATTGTAACCGGCGGAGCCAGTGGCATCGGCAAATCACTCTGTGAGAGATTCGCAGCGGAGGGCGCGAAGGCTGTTGTCGTGTCGGATATCAATCAGGATGGCATAGCTGCGACCGTCGCCGATATTTCTGCTAAGACGCAGACACTGGGTGTAAAGACAGATGTGGGCAACGAGTTCGAAGTGAACGCGCTGGTGGCGGCGACGCTGGAGAAGTTTGGACAGATCGATTTGTTCTGTTCCAACGCCGGCATCTTTACCGCCGGTGGCGAGAACGTCAGCACCGACGCCTGGCAGACGATCTGGGATATCAACGTGATGTCCCATGTTTTCGCGGCACGTGCCGTGCTCCCGGCCATGTTAGCGCGTGGCGAAGGCTATTTCCTGAACACCTCCTCGGCGGCGGGACTGCTAAGCCAGGTGGGTTCGGCACCTTATTCTGTCACCAAGCATGCCGCGATCGGCTTCGCCGAGTGGCTCTCGATTACCTATGGCAATCGCGGAATCAAGGTGTCGGTGCTCTGTCCCCAGGCGGTACGCACCGCGATGACGGCAGGTGGCGACGGCGGCGTGGCGGGCCTCGATGGCATGTTGGAGCCGGACAAGCTCGCCGATACGGTGATGGAAACGCTGGCCCAGGAACGCTTCCTCTGCCTTCCGCATCCGGAAGTCCTGACCTATATGCGCAGGAAGACCGACGACTACGACCGCTGGCTGGGTGGCATGCGCCGCTTGCAGGGTCAGTTTGAAGAGGTCTATAAGAAAAGAGAAGAATCCCAGAACGATTAGGCTATACGGAGGCACTCGATGAAAATACTAGCGACGCTGTTTATCTACTGCTGTCTGTTTCCTCTTACGCTGCAGGCGCAGGAGCGTATCACTCTGCCGGATGGCACGGTGCTCAACGTCTTTCTCGTAGCGCCGGAAAACGCAGCCGCTGAGGAGGCTCCCCTGGTCATCCTCATGGGCGGAGGCCCAGGCAATGCCTCAATATCGCAGGACACATCGCGCTGGCTTGGCAGCGGCTTCGCGCAGAGAGGCTGGATGGTCGCCGTGCCTATCTCGCCTAACAATCGATCCTTCAGAGGCGGCGCAAACAATGCGCTGATCACGGCGCTAATCGCCGAGTTACAGAAGAGAGACGACGTAGCCCAGGGTAAGGTCTTGCTGGCAGGCGTCTCCAACGGCGGAATGTCGGCACTGGAGATCGCGCGCCGTAATCCCGAGAGTTTTTTTGGGGTGGCAGCGATACCGGCACTCTCAAGTTCTGACACAGATAACGAGGCGCTGCATGATTTTCCAGTTTATCTGCGCATCGGTGGCGAGGATCAATTGGGTTGGGCGGACCGCTTCGACGAGACTGTCGCGAGTCTAACTGGCGCGGGTGTGCGCTTGGATGCGGATATTCTCGATGGCGCACCACACATGTTTAGGATGGAATGGGATTCGTTGGCAGAGTGGCTTCAGGCGATTAGAAACTGATCTGCGCTGCGCGCCTACTTGCTAAGGGTCGAAGTAAAGCAATACACAGTTCAATTATTACAGGGAGAACGGAATGATAAGTCGAAAAACAATCACATCAATGGCGCTGCTGGCGCTCGTCACTTGCTCGGGCACTGCCTTCGCTGGGCCGCCCGCTACCGTAGCTGACATCGCGTGGATGACAGGCAATTGGGCAGGCAACCTAGGGCCTAATCAGCTGGAAGAGAATTGGATAATGGGCGAGGGCGGTTCGATCGCGGCTATGGTGAGGATGACTGGCAACGATGCGACGAGCATGTTTGAGATGATTACCATCGAAGAAGTGGACGGCTCGCTGGTTCTGCATATTCAGCAGTGGGATCCGGGCATGGTTGCGCGCACCGACGGGCCACAGGAGATGGAGCTGGTTGAAGTCACTGCAAACAGTGTGAAGTTTAAGGCAATCTCGGAGGGCGGCATGGCGTCGCTAGGCTACAGTCATCCCGATGCGGAAACCTTCATCATTCATGTCGAGAACCCCGGTCGTCCAGTGTTCGATATTCCACTGAAGGCTCGCAGCATTTGGAAGTGACTCTGTAAGCGAGTAGCGAGCAATAAAAAAGGGGCCTAGTGCCCCTTTTCGTTTTTTAGATGACGAGTCCTCGATGCTCGAGCCCCTCGCCGATACAGCGCATTATTTCCCTGTCGCGGCTTGCATCGAAGGTGGGCGCATTGTCCCAGTCGTAGAACCAGACTGGTTTCAGCCTAAGCTCCTCGGGCTCAGAGTCGAAGCGTGGAAAGATGTGTGCGTGCAGAGCGGGCTCGACGTTGCCGAGCATCTCGTAGTTGATTCGAACGGCAGCGGTGAGCTCTAGAATCACCTCGCCGACCACAGACATCTCGTAGAGAAAGGTCTTCCTCGCCTTTGCATCCATCGCATTGAGGTGAGGCACGACGGGGTCGGGCAGCAACAGGCTATAGCCACGCAGAAACTGCACATCGCCCAACACGACCCAGCCGGAGCTTAGGCGGCAAATGGCCTTGGAATATTCCCCTGCCCGGCACTGCTCTACTCTCTTGTGAATTAGCGTGGACAAGTTCTTAGGCCACTTCCAGTAATTCAACCCAGTTGCCATCTGGGTCGGCAATGATGGCGATCGTGATGCCTTCGCGCACAACTTTTGCGGGCACGACGATCTTCGCTCCAGCGGCGGCGGCCTTGTCGACACTCGCCGCGAGATTACCTACGGTAATGGTCCAATAGCGATAGCCGTGTGCGCCGCGGATGCCCCCTGGGGCGGCATCCGCCGGGGCGGCGGGGTTTAGCTCGATCACCTTGATCACGCTGTCACCAACCTTGAAGCGATTCATAGTGCCGCCACCGGGCATCGGAATCGATGCCTCCAATTCGAGGCCCAGTGTCTCGCCATAGAATGTCATCATTGCGCCGATATCTTTCGCGACGATACCGATATCGATCGCTGCTTTCTTTACATCCACTGACATCGTGACTTCCTCTTAGGCTGCGCCGAGCATCGCTTTAGTTTCGAGGAATTCTTCGAAACCCTCCAGGCCCCACTCGCGGCCATTGCCAGATTTCTTGTAGCCGCCGAAGGGAGACGAGAAGTCTGGCCCCGCGCCATTGATATGTACCATGCCGGTTCTGATTTGCCGCGCTATCTTCTCGGCATGTGCGGGCTCGCCCGAGACATAACCGGAGAGGCCGTACTCGGTATCGTTGGCAATGCGCACAGCGTCTTCATCGTCCGCGTAGCCGAGGATGGAGAGTACTGGTCCAAAAATTTCTTCTCTGGCGATGGTCATATCATTCGTTACATTGGCGAATACCGTTGGCCGGATAAAATAGCCTTTGTCGATACCCTCTGGTCGGCCAGGCCCCCCGACGATCAGCTCCGCTCCCTCGGCGATGCCTTTCTCTATTAGTGCCGTGATCTTGTTGAATTGCAGTTCGCTGACGACAGGGCCGAGTCGCGTCTTCTCATCGAGAGGGTCGCCGACGCTGGCCTTCGCCGCAGCCGCCTTCGCAATCTCTATCGCCTCGGCCATCTTGGCCTTCGGTACCAACATGCGAGTCGGCGCATTGCAGGACTGACCGCTGTTCCCGAAGCAGCCGATTACACCGCCGGCCACTGCCTTCGCAAGGTCAGCATCGTCGAGGATGATGTTGGCAGATTTACCGCCCAGCTCTTGGGTGACACGCTTGATGCCGTCGGCGGCTGCCTTCGCGACCTCTTGCCCGGCGCGGGTTGAGCCGGTGAAGGAGACAACATCGATCTCGGGGTGTGCAGAAATGGCGGCGCCCACTGTGGGGCCGTCGCCATTGACCAGATTGAATACGCCAGAGGGCAGGCCTGACTGCGCGATAATTTCGGCGAGTAGGTAGGCGCTGAGTGGCGCGATCTCGCTAGGCTTCAACACGATGGTGCAGCCTGCTGCGATGGCGGGTGCGACCTTGCAGGCGATCTGATTCAGGGGCCAGTTCCAGGGTGTTATGAATCCGCAGACACCGGCCGCTTCCTTGACGATCTTCGTGCTGCCGCGAACCTCTTCGAACTCGTAGCTGTCGAGAATGCCGAGGATGTTCGCGAAGTGTCCGATGCCGCTACCTAGCTGCGCGGTCTTGGCCAGACCCATTGGTGCACCCATCTCATTCGAGATTGCCGTGGCGATCTCATCGCCGCGGGCCTTCATGCCGGCGATAATGTTACTAATGACGGTCTTGCGCTCTTCGATGGTGGACTGCGACCAGGCTGGAAAGGCGGCTCGGGCCGCTTTTGCTGCAGCGTCAACATCCTCTGCCGTACCCATGCTGATGGTTGCGAAGGCTTCTTCGGTTGCCGGATTGATAACATCAAGAGTGGAACGGCCTGAGGGCTCTACCCATTTGCCATCGATGAAGAATTTATTATATGCCTTGGTCATTTTCCTACTCCTGTCTATTCGATTACACTTACGTTCATTCGATCTGCTGATTCGTGATTGATAGTCGGCGCCTTGCGCCGCGTCGGGTTCGCTAGTATACCTGAAATTCCTGGCTTCATAAGTGCCAATCAATCCATGACATCGAGCCCAAGAAGGACGCTATGTTTAACTCTTTAAAACTCGCGATCGGCAGAGGATTAGCCAACTTTCTCAGCAAGGATCTGCCAGGCTATCTGCGGCTGGATACAGTCGCAATCGACGTTATCGCTGCAACGCTAGAGAAGGGCGATATAATTCTTGTGGATGGAAACACGCGCATCAGTACTGCGATCAAGTACCTCACGCAGTCTACGTGGTCCCATGCCTGCCTCTATGTGGGGGAGAAGGATGAGGACAGCTCGAAGCTGAACCTCCTCGAAGCCGACCTGAAGAATGGCGTGCATCTAACAAATCTCGATCACTACGCAAATTTTAATCTTCGAATTTGTAGACCCGTAAATCTAACCAGAGAAGAGTCGAATCAGTTGGTGGAGTTCGCCAAGCAACGAATTGGGTATAAGTATGATCTAAAGAACGTGATAGATTTGATTCGCTATGTGATTCAGAAACCCGCCGTGCCGAACCGCTATCGTCGCTCGCTTATTAGCTTGGGCAGTGGTGAGCCTACCAAGGCGATCTGCTCCACCCTGATTGCCGAGTCTTTTCAGTTCATAGATTATCCAATTCTACCTCGGTTACATGGTGCCGAAGGGGTTAGCGGGAAAGATGGCGAGGTTCCAATGCTTTATAAGCAGCACTTCACACATTTTACCCCAAGAGACTTCGACCTCTCTCCCTACTTTAAAATCATCAAGCCGACAATCGAGAATGGCTTCGATTACCGCAGTTTAGTCTGGGGCCACGGACAGAAAAACGCTGCTATCAACGACCCTGAACTTTCTGGCTAGATAATTCCTAATAGTATATCTACGGAAGCTTGAAACTGCGGATCGTTGCCGCCACCCTGATCGAAAGGAAAGGGAATAGATTGCTTTGGAGTTACCCCCGTCGATTCGAAGCGACTATCATCGATCAGGGCGTTATCGGCGGGAATGTAGTTCAGGCCGTCTATACCAGCGGAATAAGTTCCAATTCTGCCTAGGCTATTCTCACCTAGCGTCGTGATCCTGCTCATTTTCGACAGCTCATAGGCAAGTAATTCTGCGCCCGCTCTTGTTCCGGAATTTATCAGCACTACGATGGGTTTGGTGAATGGCCGCGCTGTACTGATCGGGAACTTTTCCGCGATCTCAGTGTGTGGACTCGAGTCTCCTGAAGTTTCGAAATATCCTCGGCTAGCGCGAGTGAAAAGATCCAAATGCACGCTGCTCAAGTAGCCATAGGCATTGCGCAGGTCGACTATCAGTCCGTCGCTGCCGGCAAATTCGCGCATCAGTAACTCCAGCGTGAACAGGTCCGCCGTGTTGCGAGTCAGTCCCCAGAGGCGTAGGTAGCCAATCGTCTTATTGCCTAGGGAGAATCTCTGCACACTGTTCAGCGTCGCGGAGCGGTAGCTGTCGTAGAGATTCTCGAACACGGGCGTGATATCGGCTGCTAGGGCGCTGCCCATCCTTTCGAACTCAATTCGCCGCGTGGCGAGGGCCGGCGCGTAGGCTTCAGAGGCAGAGTCTCCGGCATTAAATGAGTGCACCGGGTGGAAGGGCTCGCCATCGATGCGGAGGATCCTGTCGCCACGCTCTATGCCTGCCTGATGCGCCGGATAGCCTTCCAGAGCTGCGGTGACCAGGAAACCATCGCCTGCAGCCTGAGCCTCTATGCCTATGTGGTTTAGTGGCATTCGCTGTACTGCATCGGCGGCCTGAAAAGCCTGCACCAGATAGTATTCCAGCGTATCGCGTGAAAGCGTGGCGCGCTCGCTGTCCTGCGCCGCAGCCACCTGAGTCAGTAGCGCGAGCGCAAAAATGAGACCCGTGCAGACGGAGTTAGCGAATTTCGAGTGAGCAGCTGGAAACATCTTCTATTCGATTACCGCCATCGCCCGTTTTGCGGCCGGTCTCTCGTAGTGGCGATTGCGCAGCGCGATGTATTTATCGGGCACGTCGAACTCGAAGCGTATTGCCCAGTTAAACGTATGGGCGAGCAGGAGATCCGCGATACAGAAAGTATTGCCGATGACGTAGTCGCCAACGGAGTCCCCTAGTAAATGGTCTAGCGCTCTCACGGCCTTGTCGAATTCGAACTTGGCGGTATCGAACATCGCCGGGATTCTGTATTCCTCCGGCAGGGCGAACATGTGTTTTCCCTTCGACCACAGCGGCTGTTCGAGTTCGGCGAGGATGAAATAGTTCAGCTCGTCGAGCTTGGCATAGGCGGGCGTGCTCACCTTCGGCAATAGGCCGGAGTCCGGCGCGTTTCTAGCGATGTAGTTCACTATCGCAAAGCTCTCGGTGAGGATCAGATCGCCATCTACCAGCGTGGGCACCTTGCCCTGCACGTTCAGTTCAAGATAGCTGGGGTGCTTCGCGCTATCCGCATCGCTGCCGTCCGTGCGCAGCGTGGTGTTAATGTATTCGTATGCTAGCCCGCTTTCTTCCAGAGCCCAGAGAGCGCGAAAGGAGCGTGATTGACCCATGCCGTAGAGTTTCATTATTTATTCTTCCTGTCTGTAAAAAAACAAATGGTGTTGCCTTGAGAGGCAACACCATTTGGAGATAATACTTGCTCGCCTAGGACTAGTCGTTAGCAAAGCAATAGAAATAGCCCGCGCCACCTGTTGCGACTAGATCGGCTTGGCCGCAGCCTCTGGAGCCGTGCGCGCTGTTCCAGGAGTTCGGATTCGCTCCGCCACCGGTTCTGTCGAAGTGACCAACCTGTGCAGAGCCCTCACCGTTGCTCGTCCAGTTGTTGCAGGTGTGATTCGCGCCATCGTCGATGAGGCGACCGCTTAGCGATGAGCCAGTAAGGATGTCATGCTCATTGGGGGTATCGCCCCGACCATTTACCATGTCGCCATTCTCGGTAAGAGAATTCGCCTTGCCAAGCTGCATGTAATCGCTATGCAGGTTATTCAGCGTGCTGGCTACTTGAACGCCCGCCGCATTATACCAAGGACCGAATCCAATTCGCTCCCGCGCATTCACCCGAGGAGAGTTGTTAGTCTCATGGGCGCTTAGGTAGGCGCGCCAGGTCTTGCCGCGCGATCCTGCGGCTCTAGCCAGTCTTGCACAGTGTCTGTCTGCTCCGGCTAGGCCGCCTAGATTTGCACCATCGCCAGATCCTACGCTGGTAATGAAGAAGCTCATTGCGTCCTCTTCTGGAACATAGGTTGTGCATGCTGAGATCGCTGCCGTCATGGCGATAGCGGATAAGATCAGTTTCTTGTTCATGGCTCTACTCCTTGATTGTAATTTTTCTAGTTCGATAATTTTATGGGTCTAGTGTGCGCCAGAGCTGCTCACCGCTGCGCCCGGCATCGCCATGGCGGTCAGTGTGCTGCCCGTCTGCAGAATCACATATTGATGGCCCTCGTGTGTCCAAGAGCTCATGCCGTAGCGACTCGCCGCTGGCACCTCAACGCGGCCTATCTCTGCGCCGGTTGCCTTATCGATAGCAAATAGCTGTGGCGTGCCATCACTGTCCACGTCGGAATACATCAGCAGATTGGCAGTCGCAACCATAGGCACTGCGTTGCCGGTACCGGTGTTGCCGATATCCACACCCGCAAGTGCTGGCAGGTTCGCGATGCGCGCAGGTGTCTCGCCAGTTGGGATCATCCACAGATGCTCGCCGGTATTCATGTCGATCGCCGTGATACGGCTATAGGGTGGCTTCCAGAGTGGAATGCCTAACGGATGTCTCGGGGTTGCCCCGCCGCGACCCGCTGCGTATTGCGACAGCGTCGTGCCCGTTGGTGCATCGTAGTAGGTGTCGGCTTCCTCGCCTGTCACTAGCGGTCGAGCCGAGCAGCTTGAGCGAGACGTGACATACAGAATGCCAGTCGTTGGATCGGCTACCGAGGGGTGTGTAATATTCACGGCGCCCGAGGGACAGATCATCGACGAGATCTTACCCAGCGGATTGTCTCTATGCAGCGGCGGATTGAACAACGGCCCTAGCTGATATTCAGCCACGGCCGCGACGGCCTGGGCGCGAATCTCAGGGGTAAAGTCTACTAGCGTGTCGAGGCTCAGGCCCTGCATGTCGAAAGGCGCAGGTTTGGTTGGAATTGGTTGCGTCGCCGCCAGCTTCTCGCCCGGCACTATGGAGGCGGGGAAGGGCACTTCTTCGATGGGCCAGATCGGCTCGCCGGTTTCTCGGTTGAAGGTATACACCAGGCCCTGCTTGGTCGGCTGCGCGACGATCGGCGTCGGCCCCTGCTCGGTTACCACATCGAGTAGTATCGGCGCGGTGGGCAGATCGAAGTTCCAGATATCGTGATGCACGATCTGGAAGTGCCAGGCGCGCTCGCCGGTCTTCACATCCAAGGCGATTAGGCTTGTGCCATACAGGTTGTCGCCGGGGTGATGGCCGCCGTAATAGTCTATCGTCACGCCATTGGTAGGAATATAGACCAGGCCCAGTTCCGGGTCGGCGGAAATCGGCGCCCATGAGGAGATGTCGCCGGTGTACTGCCAGGCATCGTTCTCCCAGGTCTCGTGTCCGTATTCACCTGGCTGTGGAATCACATTGAACTTCCACAGAAACTCACCTGTGCGTGCATCGTAGCCCAGCATATCGCCCGGTACGTTCTCGATTCTTGATTGGTTGTATCCCTGCTCGGCAGAGTTGCCCACGATGACAACATCGTTTACGACAAGCGGCGGCGAGGAGGAGGTGATATAGCCTCGCTCTAGCGGTATGCCCTCATAGGGGTCATAGGGGTGGCCAAGATCCGCCAATAGATCGACCACGCCAGTATCGGGGAAGCCATCGATAGGAACTGGACTGCCGAAGCCTTCGAGTGGAGCACCTGTTTCAGCATCGAGTGCAGTCAGGAAGAATCCCGGCGAGATGATATAGATGATGTCCTTGCCGTCTACCTGACCGAAGCCTACACCCTTGCCGTAGTCGGCACGCATCGAATATTGATAGCGCTCGGTGTCGGGTTCTCTGTAAGACCAGATGGTCTCGCCAGTCTTGGGATCGATGGCTACAACGTGGCGACGCGCGCCAGCGACCGTGTAGAGTCGGCCATTGATATAGCTTGGGGTGGAGCGTCCGCTCTGTGCCTGAAAGCTGGATCCATCCCACTGCCAAGCCACTTCCAATTCGCTGAAGTTCTCGGCGGTAATTTCTTCAGAGGGTGAGTAGCGCGTGTGGGCGTAGTCGTTGCCGAGCGTAGTCCATTCGACGGTATCCTGTTGGGCGGTGGCGATGCTCGCCAGAGAGGCCAACAGCAAGCTAGTCGAGGCGTTAAATAGGTGGCGTATTCTTATCATTATTAGATCCTCATATCGGGGTAGCGAAGTTCGCAGGTCATTCTCGCTCACGGCTTTTGCTGGATCTCTTTTTTCATCTGGAGCTCAGCAAAAGGCCCGCAAATACAGCTTTCGAGAGTAACTCAGCTTCTGCGCTTTGTCATGCAAGATTGCAGTGTCGGCGGGTAGTGGCAGGGATTTCGCGAAGCTCGGCGGAAATGTGTAGGAATGCGCTGTGAAGGGGCCGCGATGTGACGCTGCAGCTGCAGCAAATTGCAGCGCCGGGCCTATTCAGATTCGAAATAACCCACTTCTTGAGCCGAAACGTACACGGTGGTGTGGGCTATCGCCTGCTCACGCAGAACACCCAACTCGAATAGGCGGGTGTCACTCTTGTAGCTGTCGAACGCGGCGAGGTCAGGAAATTTCAGGACATGGACCTCATGCACCGGATTGGTGGCATCGGAGTCTACCGCAGCAGGTCGAAACGCCGAGTCTATTCTGCCGCCATGGTTTTTCATTATCGCGGCAGCCTGACGCTCGAAGCGAGTGAACGCGTCGATATCGCGAATGGTGAGTAGTGCTACGATGGTGATCATGTTGGGGTATCCGCTAGTGTCGATAGCTGCCTCTGCGTAACGGCGACTCACGTGCATAGCGCCGAGCTTCCCTGGGTGCTGACAGAGTCTAAAGGAATTTGGCCGAGACGCTACACTTCTTGCTGCATTCTGCTGCTATCTTATCGTGCAGAAAAGCAATCGTTGAGGTCGCAGTGATTCAGGGCCGATTCAGCTCATTCGAGCTATAAATACTCAGAATTAGCGTTATAGAATGCGGTATGAAAACAGCAGAACACAGCCAGATAGATTCCCCCGCTGACATAGCTTGGCGCGAACTGCTGTGCGCCGCATTCGTTACTACTATTATCTGTGCACTCTCTGGTTCGGTATTTGCTCAGCAACAGAGCGACGATACTGGATTAGTACCAGCCGACGGCTTTGAGCTTCCGGAATCCGCAGAAGCTGATGCGCGCAGCGAGGAGCAGCAGGCGCGTGACGCGGAGTTGCTGCGAGAGTTAAATCTGCGCCAGCAGGCAATCGATGAGATGCAGGGCAGTCAGGGGATCTATTCCCCCCAGCTGCTGGAGGCCTATGGCGACTTGGCCGCCCTGTATGCCGAGATGGAGGACTACGAATCGGCTATCGCGGTCTACACGGACGCCCTGCAGATTAGTCGCATCAACACCGGCCTCTACAGCGATGAGCAGCTGCCGATCATCGCAGCCCTCATTCAGAGCAATGGCGAATTGCGTGAGTGGCAGGAGACCGACGACCTGCATGAACTGCGTTATCACATAAGCAGTCGCCTGTACGGCTTAGACGATCTCGCCTATCTTGAGGCGGCCGAGAATTACGGAGCCTGGAAGCGACGGCTCCTGCGTCAGAATCTGTTGGATCTGGGCTATCGCTCCTATTCACGCACTGCCGAAGACCTCAGCGATTTCTATGAGCGGCTCTTGGAGAATCTGGATCTGCAAGCGAACACCAGGCCGGAGAATCTGATCGACATCCTAGAGGGAAAGGCCGAGACCGATCTGGTGCTGGCGCGAGCGATCGCCAGCACGCCCTATACCGCCTTCGAGGGAACCGTGAGTCGCTATCTGAATCAGCAGCGTTGTCGCAATGTCAGCAATGCGACGGGACAGATCGTCAGGGAATGCGTCAACGTGCAGGTGGAGAACCCACGCTATCGCCAATCGCAGCTGGATGCGAAGCAGTACGCCATGAATAGTCGCGCCCGAGAAGTGCAGGAGTCCACCGACAGATTGAGGCAGATCTATGAGCAGAGTTCAGACCTGGGTCGCGCGGAGCTTGATGAGCTGGAGGCGCAGATTGCCGAGCTGGAGACGGAGGCTTACCAGCTCCTGCGGCAGTCGCGCTCGCGGCGGCTGTTCTAGTGCTAGCGAGTTGGAAGCCTAGCGCTGGTCTGCTCCACTGGTGGCTGATCCCTATACCGTGGGTTTGACGTATTTAAACAGTCATCGAGCCTTTTTTACTGGAAAATACTCGGTACAAAGTGTTCAATGGTGCGTTCTCGCGGCGCTTTCGTGCTCGAGACTGTACTCAACAACCGGAGGAGATTATGTCTCAATTTGTTAATCGACTGTCTCGACTCACGCTAGCTGCGCTTTTGGCGGCTGTCGCGTTGGGAAGTCAATTTGCTGCCGCATTGGAAGTGGGCGATAAAGCGCCTGATTTCTCACTGCAGGCATCGGATGGCAAGACCTACAGCATGTCCCAGTTTCTGGGCGAGAAGCCTGTAGTGATAGCCTTCTTTCCTAAAGCCTTCACCGGCGGATGAACTATGCAATGCAAAGCGCTGCGTGACAGTGCTAGAGAAATTCAAAGTTTTGACGTTGCCTATTTCATGGCCAGTGTAGACACTCTGGAAGACAACACAGCCTTCGCTGAAGAGCATGCGGCTGGTTTTCCAATACTTGCAGACCCAACGAAGGGTATGGCGAGTGAATACGGAGTCTTGATGGACCGTGGTTTCGCTAATCGTTGGACCTACTACATAGGTGCCGACGGTACTATCTTAAAGATAGACAAGGAAACCAATCCCGCAACGGCAGGCAAGGACTTAACCCGCACGATGGAAGAGCTGGGTTTTCCTAAGGTATAAAATTCACGATTGATCGATTCGTGAACGAAAGAAGACAAACCCGAATGCTGTGAGGCATTCGGGTTTTTTATTGCTAGCCTGCCAAGCCCCCGCCGCTAACTGTGGCCGAATTCGGGCATTTGGTGGCAAATCCCTGATACTGAATCCGGCTATGTTGTAGCTGCTCGGGGGCTGTGACAAAATGCGGCAGAGTGTTCCCCTTGCTCGCCGATAATCACGTTCAACGGAGTGTCTCCATGTCGAAATTTGGCCTTTGGCTAGTCGCGGGTATTGCCGTGTTTACGCTACTGTATCTAGTCTACCTGGCGGCCACGTTTGAGGCGCCGACGGGCACGACTACGGTAGTAGTGCCAGCAACCACCGCGCCAGCTCCCGCTACGGTTATCGCGCCTAGCCTCCCACAGACCCGCCTGGAAACTCGCGAGGAGCCGCCAGCCGCTGCCGCCACTCCGGTCATCAGCGCCGCGCCTGTGGAAGTTGAACTAGCCACTCCCGTTGTGGCCGAGGAAACTGCGAATATCGTTGAATTACCCAGTCTCAATAACAGCGATGATTTCGTGCGTGAGGGTCTGCGTACACTGCAGAACGGTGCGGCGCTAATTCGACTCTTGGCCGACGAGCAACTCATACGCAGCATCGTTGTGTTCGTCGATAATATTAGTCGCGGCGAATTTCCCCAGACCGGCCTGCCTTATAGACGCATGACTCAGGAGATGGCAGTCCGCAACATTGACGAGAACCTGTTCGTCATGGAGGCGAGTGCCCACGACCGCTTCAATCAGATCATCGATACTTTTGTTGCAGTCGATACCGATCAGGCGATGATGCTCTATCGAACACTTCAGCCTCTGTTTCAGCAGGCCTATGCGGAGATCGGTTCGAGAAACGTAAACTTCGATGACACCCTGCGCTCGGCGATCAATGTGGTGCTACGCGCGCCAACGGTAGAAGGCCCCTATCAGTTGGTTAAGCCTTCGGTCATGTTTCTTTACGCTGATGCGAACATCGAGAACATGGAGGAGATGCAGAAGCAGTTGATTCGCATCGGGCCGCAGAACACTGACAAGCTAAAAACCAAACTGCAGCAGTTTGCCGAGCGCTTATAGTTGCTCATCGTGTTGAAAAATTTACAGGTTAGATAATGCTACGCATCCCATCCCCACTCGTCGATGTCAGTTGGCTAAATGCAAACTTGAACGAAGCGGAACTCGTCGTGCTAGATGCATCGGTTGCACCAGTCGTGCCGGGCTATGAATCGCTGAACAGCGCGGAAGATTTTAAGGCTATACCCGGCGCGCGGCGCTTCGACTACGACACGAAAATATGCAAGCAGGATTCGGCGCTGCCGCACATGATGCCCGGCGCAGAACTCTTTCAGGAGGAGGTGCGCAGGCTAGGAGTCAACAAGGACAGCATCATCGTCGTCTATGACGATGTCGGCCTGTATGCGAGCCCGCGCGCCTGGTGGATGCTTAGGGCGATGGGGCACGAGCAGGTCGCGGTTCTTGACGGCGGTCTGCGTGCCTGGATCGCTGCCGGCTTTGCGGTCGCCGAGAGTCTCCTGCTCGATCCGCCTGCCGGAAACTTCGAGGCGAATTTTTCACAGGACACGTTCTGCGACTTCAGCGTCGTGCTCTCTGCCATAGAGGATGCGAGCTGCGTGATACTCGATGCGCGTTCCAGCGGCCGCTTCTATGGCACGGCGCCGGAGCCACGTCCCGGCATCCGCGGAGGGCATATGCCCAATGCGAAGAGCCTACCCTTTCCTGAGGTCTTGAATGGCGGCGAGATGAAGCCCCTTGCCGAACTTCAAGAAATCTTCAGCGCCTTCATCACAGACGATAAGCGGCTGATCACTAGCTGCGGCTCGGGGCTCACCGCCTGTATTCTTACCTTCGCCGCCTATCTCGCAGGCCACCGCGATCTCTCGGTCTATGATGGCTCCTGGATAGAGTGGGGCGCCCCCTCGAAACTCCCCGTCGTCACTGATTAGCCTTCGGCCACGCTATTCGAAATACTGCAGCTTCGGTCGTTGGCTAGCTGCCGCTCTCTAGCTGTTACTTAGCTGTGCCGCCTCGCAATTTAACGAATGCTTTTTGAATCAGCAGGTTGTTCGGAAAGCTAATCAGATTCTTGTCGTCGTCTTCCAGTATCACCTGAAACATATTGATATCCAGAATCGTGCCCTCGATGGTGTTGTCGCCATCGAGTATACGAATCTTGTCGCCGATGCGCGCGGGATAGGTGAAGAATATAACGACGCTCGCGGTCAGGTTGCTGAGTATCGACCACTGGGCGAACAGGGCGACACCGGTAATGGCGATGATGGAAGAACCGAATACCAGGATGGTGTGGTAGTCGAAGCCCCAAATGAAGAACAGCGCGAAGACGCTCAGGCCACCCAGCGCGAAATTGAAAACCTTGGCTACGTAGATCGCGCGCTTGGGTGCTGCCCGCTTGGCGATGCCCAGTTCACGGATCAGGCTGTAGGCCACATTGGAGGATACGACGTATACCAGCAGCACGAGAGCGCTGAACAGCCAGTTGTAATAGTTCATAGATCTGTCCCATCGAGAGCCGCGAATTATCCAACAAATCCCTGCCTAGTGTGAGGTTTTTTACAAGCGAGCCAAATTTCTTTAGAATCCCCATCCAACATAGGCGCTGGATTTACGTTCCAGTCAGCTAGAAGGATTGTCATGAATACACCTGCAAATGGCGTTGTCGTCGCCGCCCTCTATCGCTTCGCGAAATTTCCCGACTACGAAACCTTCCGGGAGCCCCTGCTCAAGATAATGCTAGCCCATGAGGTGCGCGGCACGCTGCTGCTCGCCGGGGAAGGCATAAACGGCACCATCGCCGGCAGCAGGAAAGGCATCGACGCCGTTCTCGCCTGGCTGGCGAAGGATTACCGCTTCGCCGAAATACAGGCGAAGGAATCCTTTGTAGCTGAAAATCCCTTCTACCGCACTAAGGTGAAACTGAAGAAGGAGATCGTAACGATGGGCGTAGAGGACATCGATCCTACCCACATCGTCGGCACGTATGTGGAGCCGAAGGATTGGAACGCGCTGCTAGACGATCCCGAGGTCCTCCTACTCGACACGCGCAATCAGTACGAGGTCGAGATCGGTACGTTCGAGAATGCGGTGAATCCGGCGACGGACTCCTTCAGGGAGTTTCCCGATTACGTTCAGAAGAACCTGGACCCGAAGCTGCACAAGAAGGTGGCGATGTTCTGCACCGGCGGCATACGCTGTGAGAAGTCGACCGCCTACTTGAAGCAGCACGGCTTCGAGGAGGTGTTTCACCTCAAGGGCGGCATACTGAAGTATCTGGAAGAACAGCCAGAGGCTGAGAGTAAGTGGCGGGGTGAGTGTTTCGTCTTCGACAATCGGGTTACGGTCAATCACAAGCTGGAGCAGGGCAACTACGATCAATGCCATGCCTGTCGCCGACCGATCACCGAGGAGGACAAGAAGAGCGAGCATTACCAGCGAGGGATTAGCTGCCACCACTGTCACGACCAGCACAACGACGAGCAGCTGGAGAGATACGCGGAGCGTGAACGCCAGATGGAACTTGCTAAGCGGCGCGGGGAATCGCATATCGGTGCTCCTATGCAGTCTGCTATTGAGCGCGGCAAGGCGCAGAAGCGGCGTTTCAAGGAGGAGCAGAGGGCGCGGGAGAAGGGAAAGCTGGGGGATTGATCGTCTTGGTTAGTTGGTGGGGTTTTGGTTTGGGTTCTTTATTTCTTGGTGTTGTGATGGGCAGCGGATCGGAAGCAGCGCCGGCCACCGTGCGAGGCAGGACGC
>CAYGRR010000010.1:0-30203 GCA_964352295.1 uncultured Pseudohongiella sp.
CTGAAATAAAACAGGTATTCCAGAAGGGTTCTCGCTTTGTCAGAATCGATATGGCATGTCTCGGTTTGCTTTTCGGGTGGCTCGGTTTGTTTCTTCTTTCTTTCTTAAGTTATTGATAATCCACTATTTTGCGTTCTTCTAAAAGCACATGTGAGCTTTTTGTCGTGGAAAGCGAGAAAAATTGTGCAAGTTGTGACGGTTTGAACTACAAAATGGTTTGTAGAACTAATTGTTGGGAGAATTATTATGAGTGCATTTATTGAGTCTGTTCGGGGAAATATGAGGCTACGTGGCTATAGTCTGGCCACTGAAAAGACCTATCTTCTATGGATACGTAGGTTTATCCATTTTTGTAAGCTCCAGCACCCTAAGGATGTTGAGGTTGCAAAGATCGAGGAGTATTTGACTTATCTCGCGACAGAATGGAATGTCAGTGTGAATACACAGAAAGTTGTGTTGAATTCTCTAGTCTACCTGTTTCAAAAGTATCTTAAGCGCGACGTGGGTGACTTAGGCTTTAAATTGGCTAGCAAGCAACGTACTTTGCCCATCGTTCTTTCTAAACGAGAGATTCGGTTAATACTAGATCAATTGAAAGATAGAAACAGGCTGATAATTGAGTTGCTCTATGGTAGTGGTTTGCGAGTGGAAGAATGTTTAAGTATTAGGCTGCAAGACATCGACATCGAAAGATCCTCGCTGGTTGTACGTAATGGCAAGGGTAGAAAAGATCGACAAACTTTGCTTGGTTTATCGTCTGTTGCTCGCTTAGAGGCGCAGCTGGCAAAGGCATTGGAGATACATGCGAAAGATGCGATTCTAGGTATCTCTCCCGCCATGAGTCCGGCGCTGCAGCGCAAGTATCCCAATGCCTATGCCCTGCCGGCCTGGGCATTTTTGTTTCCCTCTGTTAAACATTGTATTCATCCTCTAACTGGAGAGATCTGTCGGTATCATCTTCATCCAACCTTAGTACGCAAGCTCTTACGCAAGGCAGTTACAGATGCGGGCATTACTACCAAACGAATCACTTGTCACACCTTTCGCCATTCCTTCGCTACGCACTTATTGGCCGCCGGCTCTGATATCCGCACGGTACAAGAACTGTTAGGACACAACGATGTGACAACTACTCAGATCTATACTCACGTACTAGGGAGGCACTATTCTGGGGCCTCGAGCCCTCTTGATGAGATGGGTTAATCGCTAGTCGCTTGCCTTTCTAAAAGGTAGAAGAGTAGCGGCTTCGTTCTGGTAGTTCTCGATGTGAGAACGCTCCTCATCCAGAAAATTGTTAATCGCTTGAGCAAAGCCCTCATTGGCGATCCAGTGGTTGGAGTGCGTGGTGATTGGTTCGAAGCCTCGTTGGATCTTGTGCTCGCCCTGCGCACCGGAGTCAAAGCTTCGTAGCTTGTGCTCAATGCAGTACTCTTGGCCTTGATAGTAGCAGGTTTCGAAGTGCAGAAACTGATAGTCTCTTAAGCTCCCCCAGTATCTACCGAACAGCTTCTCTGAGTTTCTGAAGAAGAGAGCTGCCGCAATCATCTTCTCGCCATCCATTGCGGCGATCATGAATAACTGCTCTGGCATAGTCCGACCAATTTCAGCGAAGAAGGCCTGGCTCAGATACCCTTGCATGCCGCGCATCATGTAGGTGCTCTGATAAAACTGATAGAAGGTATTCCAGTGCTCTTCTGTGATTTCTGCGCCGCTCAGGTTTACAAACTGCGTACCGCGCTCGGCAACCTTCTGTCTCTCCCTTCTGATGTTCTTTCTCTTGCGGGAATTCAGTGTCGCGAGAAAATCTTCGAAACTGTCGTAGCCCCTATTGAACCAGTGAAACTGACACGCCGTTCTTGCGGGTATTCCAGCCGCCTCGAAGAGTTGGTTCTCTTCTTCTGTGGGAAAGAGTATGTGCCAGGAAGATGCGCCGATCGTCATCGCTTGTGCCTTCAAGCCATCGAAGACTAGCTCTGCGAGATCACTCTTCGTTACTGACTCCGCAACGAAAAGGCGTTCGCCGTGGCTCGGCGTAAAGGGTACAGCACTAACGAATTTTGGATAGTAGTTGAGTCCGTAGTTCTGATAGGCGCTGGCCCATGACCAATCGAAGACATACTCGCCGTAAGAGTTCGTTTTTCGATAGAGAGGCATGATGGCGACCAGCTTTCTGGACGTGTCTGTTTCTGGGCCTTGATATACAGCGACGTGATATGGTGCCCAACCGGTCTTATCGGTGGTACAGCCAGTCTTTTCTAGTGCCCATAGAAATTCATAACGAGTGAACGGGTTCTCCGTGCCGGCAAGCCTATTCCATTCCTGCACACCGATGTCTGCAATGGATTCTACGAATATCAGATCAAGCGCTTTCATGAGCTGCATATTACCTTGAAAACAGGCCTTAGCGTGCCTGTAGAGTGCTGTACCGCCACATTAATCGCCCTGCTCGCGGCACAAACAGATGCGATAGCTGGGTAAATTGAGTAGCATGGAGCGCTAGTTTCTAGACAGTCTAGGGACGTTAATCTCTTAGGCGGTAAGCGAGTGGACTCCCCTAATCTTATACGGCGTATCGCCGACAGCGGCTCAGCGATGCGCAAATCTGAGGCGAAAGTTGCCAGCTATGTGCTGCAACACGCCAACGATGTGATCAAGATGCGCATAGTCGATCTAGCGGCCAATTCCGGTGTCAGCGAGCCTACGGTGATTCGGTTCTGCCGCGCCATTGGCTTCGATGGCTTCCTCTCTTTCAAGCTACAGCTAGCGCAGCAATTGGGTTTGGGCGGCGTCTATACGCAGTTCGCGGTGGATGATAAGGACACCGTTGAAGACCTGCGCAACAAAGTGTTCGATACAACGGTCGGCTCACTGCTGACGGTGCGCGACGAGTTGGATCCGATGGTGTTGGAGACGGCTATCAACACTATTAACAACGCGAACCGCGTTGAGTTCTATGGCTTCGGCGCCTCCGGCTCCGTTTGTGCGGATGCTCAACATAAGTTCTTCCGCCTGCAGCTCTCCTCTGCCGCCTATACAGACCCTCACATTCAACACATGTCTGCAATCTCACTGGGTGCTGACGATGTAGTCGTGGCGATATCGCAGTCGGGGCAGACCCGCGCCCTCTTGCAGAGTGTGAGCCTGGCTCGGGAGGCGGGTGCTACTGTTATTGGTGTGGCTCCCGAGAACACGCCCTTGAGTCAGCAGTGCAACCTGCCCATTTATGTGAACATGAAGGAAGAACACCAGGCCTTCGCGCCGGTGTCTTCGCGCATAGCGCATCTGGTCGTTATCGATGTGTTGGCGACCGGCGTTGCGAGACATCGCAAACCTCTCTTGAAAGATCACCTGACGAAGTTGCAGAAGAGCCAGCGGGCTCTGCGTGACGTAGATCCGGACTAGATCCTGGTTGATACTCTTACTCGACTGTCACCGACTTCGCCAGATTTCGAGGGTGATCCACATCGGTGCCCTTCATGATCGCTACGTGGTAAGACAATAATTGAAGCGGAATCGTGAATACGATGGGTGCCAGGATATCCGGGCAGTTAGGCACGTGTATTACCTTGCAGCTCTTCTCGCTCTTATAGCCGATGCTCTCATCAGCAAACACAAATAATTTACCTCCGCGAGCACTGACAGTAGACAGGTTAGCCTGTAATTTCCCCAGAAGATCGTTGTTAGGCGCTACTGCTACCACCGGCATCTGATCATCGACCAAGGCGAGCGGGCCGTGCTTTAACTCTCCCGCTGGATAGGCCTCGGCATGGATATAGGAAATTTCTTTTAGTTTAAGCGCTCCTTCTTTCGCGATGGGGTATTGAATGCCGCGCCCCAAGAACAGGCTATGGTGTTTATCGGAGAACTGTTTAGAGACTTTTTTTATCTCCTTGCTTAGCTTCAATGTGTCCGCGATAAGACTTGGCAGCCTCGCCAGATCTTTGACTAATTTCGCTTCCTGTTTCGCTGTCAAACCAGTTCGGCGGCCAAGAACGATTGCTAGAATCAGCAACACCGCTAGCTGTGTCGTAAACGCCTTTGTAGAAGCTACGCCGATTTCCTGACCGGCCATCGTTAACAGGCAGAGATCTGACTCGCGTACCAGCGAGCTGGTTGCGACGTTACAGATCGCCAGGCTGGCGATATAGGATTTCGTTTTGGCGAATCGCAGTGCCGCAAGCGTGTCGGCGGTCTCGCCCGATTGGGATACCGTAACGAACAAGGTGCCGGGTTGAACGATGATGTCTCTGTAGCGATAGTCACTAGCGATATCGATCTGACACGGCAGCTTTGCCACCGACTCCAGCCAGTACTTTGCTACCTGCCCGGCGTGAAAGCTGGTGCCACAGGCTACTATCTGTATGTTTTTTACCTTATTGAAGACAGCTTTTGCCTTGAGGCCGAATGCTTGTTCGAGGACCTTCCCCTCACTAATCCTGCCATCTAGGGTGTCCTGTATAACCTTGGGCTGCTCGTGTATTTCCTTGAGCATGAAATGCTTATACTCGCCCTTCTCCGCATCCGCGGCCTTGCTTTGTATAGTGGTTACCTTACGTTCTACTCGTTTCCCGGCGTGCCATATCTCATAAGACTCGCGGCAAACTTGAGCGATGTCGCCCTCCTCCAGGTACACAAATCTGTCGGTTACCTGGCCTAGCGCGAGCGGATCGGACGCGACGAAGTTCTCCCCTATACCTATGCCAATTACCAAGGGGCTGCCTGAGCGTGCCACCACGATCTGATCGGGTAGTTTTCGGTCGATGACACAGAGGCCATAGGCTCCATGCAGTTTCTTCACCGTTTTCTTAACTGCGTCGACGAGGCTGGTCTTATCTATCTGACGTTCCTGATGTATTAGATGCGCTATAACCTCTGTGTCCGTCTGCGTCTTGAAGATATAGCCTGCCGTGATGAGTTGTGCGCGCAGTGTTTCGTAGTTCTCGATGATGCCATTATGGACAATGGCGATATCACTGCCAGAGGTATGAGGGTGCGCGTTTGCGACCGTGGTCTTGCCGTGTGTCGCCCAGCGGGTATGCGCGATGCCGAGTCGCCCATTCAGATTCGCCTTGCCGGCCGCCTCCACAAGTTTGTTTACCTTGCCAACGGCCTTCACGTTGACAATATTGTTGGCCGGCTCGCCAATAATCGCTAGGCCGGCAGAATCATAACCGCGATACTCTAATCGCTTTAGCCCCTCGAGTAATATGCCCGAGACATTCCTTTCCGCAATTGCGCCTACGATTCCACACATGTTTACACTTCTCTTTGCAATGAATACTGGGTAATCGGCTATGTCTCTTTCTTCGTTGGTCGTTTCCAGCCAGCAATATTTCTCTGCTTCGCTCTTGCTACAGCCAAACTATCGGCTGGCACATCGCTGTTAACAGACGAGCCTGCGGCGACAAAGGTATTATCGGCGAGAGTAACTGGCGCGACGAGAACGCTGTTAGAGCCCACAAAGACATTATTGCCTACAATCGTCTTGTGTTTGTTCACACCATCGTAATTGCAGAAGATCGTTCCCGCGCCTATATTAACGTTCTCTCCGATCTCGGCATCGCCGATATAGGCTAGATGATTGGCCTTCGAGCCCCTTCCAATGATCGCATTCTTCGTCTCGACAAAATTCCCGATCTTGGTGTTTTCCTTCAATACCGTGCCGGGTCTAATTCTCGCGTACGGGCCTACGCTTGAGCCCTCTCCAATTTCGGCGCCGTCGATATTGGAGCCTGGCAAGATGGTTACATTATCGGCAATCTTGCTGTCCTTAATAATTACATTTGCGCCGATCTTTACGCCGTTGCCAAG
This sequence comes from uncultured Pseudohongiella sp., assembly GCA_964352295.1. Lineage (GTDB taxonomy): Bacteria > Pseudomonadota > Gammaproteobacteria > Pseudomonadales > Pseudohongiellaceae > UBA9145. The sequence goes on from CAYGRR010000010.1 coordinate 5,812, forward strand.
GGTCACGTTCCCTTCGAATAGTGCATTGATGTCGATCTCTACATCGCTGCCCGTTTCTAGCTCACCGCGAATGTCTATTCTTGCAGGGTCTCTGATAAGAACCCCGGCCTTTAGAAGTTGCTCGGCTTTATTCATCTGGTAGTGTCTCTCTAGGCCTGCCAATTGCGCCTTGTCGTTTACGCCCTGCACTTCATTCGCATCACGAATGACCATCGCAGAGATGCTTAATGCCGGGTCCGCCGCGGCCATCGCCACTACGTCGGTCAGGTAATACTCGCCCTGCGCGTTGTCGTTGCCCAGAGAATCTAGCCATGTTGCAAGCTTCGAGGCAGGAATGACCATGATGCCAGTATTGATCTCCTTTATCTGCTTTTGTTCCGCGCTCGCGTCCTTTTCTTCGACGATCGCGGTAATCGCGCCCGAACCATCTCGCACTATCCTGCCCAGACCAGTTGGATTCTCGGTGACCAGCGTAAGAATGCGAAGCGTGTTTTGGTCCGCCTCCTCCACTAATTCGCTAAGCGTCGAGAAGTTCGTAAGAGGGACATCACCATACAGAATCAGTACGCGCTTTTTAGTGTCTGTGGTGTCGATGCCCGGCATGGCCTGCATAACGGCGTGGCCGGTGCCCAGTTGCTGCTCCTGCAGGGCCCACTGTAGTCCATCGTCAGCGCTAAACTGCTGCTTAATCTGCTCCGCTGCGAAGCCCACAACGATATGGACCTTTTCAAACTCCAGCTTGCGCGCGGCACTGAGTACGTGACCGAGCATTGAGTCTCCGCCAAGTTGATGCAGGACTTTGGGTATACTCGAGTTCATTCTCGTGCCCTTGCCCGCTGCAAGAATGACGATGTCTAGATTCATTTAGGTCCGCCTATGGGAATCGCGATGAGTACAAACCGGCTTGGGCGATAGACTAGTCTTCTCGATGGGCACCAGGCGGTCTGATCAAAAGAATACCAAAAAAAAAGGTAGCTCATGCCACCTTTTTAGGTTCTCGTTACGTTGTAGCGACTAACTATTACTTCCGAATCTTACGCAGCGCTCGCAGCTGCGCGGCAGCTTCGGCTAACTGAGCGGCGGCTATCGAGTAGTCGAATTCCGCACCCTGGTTCGCTATAGCCTTCTCGGCATCTTCCATGGCTTGTTGCGCTGCCGCTTCATCGACATCGTCGGCTCTGATCGCCGTATCGCTCAACAGAGTGACTACGCCGCGCTGAACCTCCAAGAAGCCACCAGACACATAGAACACTTCTTCTTCGCCACCCTGCAATATTAGCCTTACAGGGCCAGGAATCAGTGCGGTCAAAAGAGGCGCGTGGCCCGGGGCGATACCGAGATCACCAAGAGATCCTGCAGCAACAACCATTTCAACAAGACCAGAGAAGATGCTCTTCTCGGCGCTTACGATGTCGCAGTGCATTGTCATTGCCATATCTAATTACTCGCTAGTCTGATTAGACTACTACTTCTTTAGTTTTTCAGCTTTCGCAACGGCTTCGTCGATAGAACCAACCATGCTAAACGCCTGCTCGGGTAGATGATCGTAGTCACCTGCCAAGATGCCTTTAAAGCCAGCGATTGTGTCTTTCAATGAAACGTATTTACCCGGAGCGTTTGTGAAAACTTCTGCAACGGTGAATGGCTGAGACAGGAACTGCGAGATACGTCTTGCGCGGCCAACTGTCTGCTTGTCTTCGTCGGATAATTCATCCATACCCAAGATCGCGATGATGTCTTTTAATTCTTTGTAGCGCTGCAATACTGTCTGCACGCCGTTCGCTGTATCGTAGTGCTCGTTACCAATGACGAGTGGATCGAGCTGACGCGATGAAGAATCCAATGGATCCACCGCTGGGTAGATTCCGAGTGAAGCAATATCACGCGACAGTACAACTTTCGCATCCAAGTGGGCGAAGGTTGTTGCTGGTGACGGGTCAGTCAAGTCATCCGCCGGCACGTATACCGCCTGGATCGATGTAATAGAGCCATCTTTAGTTGAGGTGATTCGCTCTTGAAGCGCACCCATTTCCTCAGCTAGCGTAGGCTGATAACCCACCGCTGACGGCATACGACCGAGTAGTGCCGACACTTCCGTTCCCGCGAGTGTGTAACGGTAGATGTTGTCGATAAACAATAGTACGTCACGGCCTTCGTCGCGGAAGTCTTCCGCCATAGTCAGTCCGCTTAGGGCAACACGTAGTCTGTTACCAGGAGGCTCGTTCATCTGACCGTATACCATCGATACTTTAGACTCGCCTTCAAGGTCGATTACTTTTGATTCCTGCATTTCGTGATAGAAGTCGTTTCCTTCACGAGTACGCTCACCAACACCCGCGAACACTGACAAGCCACTGTGCTCGGTTGCGATGTTGTTGATCAGCTCAAGCATGTTTACCGTCTTGCCCACACCTGCACCGCCGAATAGACCAACTTTCGATCCCTTCGCGAACGGGCAGATCAGGTCGATAACCTTGATGCCTGTTTCTAGCAATTCATTCGAGCTGGAAAGCTCTTCATAGGAAGGCGCCTTGCGGTGAATCGGCATACGCTTCTTCTCGCCGATTGGGCCACGCTCGTCGATTGGACGGCCTAGTACGTTCATGATTCGGCCAAGAGTTTCAACACCAACCGGTACAGAAACAGGAGCGCCCGTGTCTGTGACTTCCAGTCCGCGACTTAAACCCTCTGTACTACCCAGCGCAATAGTTCTCACTACGCCGTCGCCTAATTGCTGCTGCACTTCTAGCACGATGTCGGTGTTGCTGACTTCCAGTGCGTCATATACAGAAGGTACTCCATCGCGTCCAAACTCTACGTCGATTACAGCGCCAATGATTTGTACGATTCGACCGCTACTCATGTCCGGTTCCTCAATCTCTCAATTTTTCGTCTAACTACTTGTTAAAGGCAATGAACGATTCAATGCCGCTAATTTCTTAATACTTATACCGCTGCAGCGCCGCCAGCAATCTCTGATAGCTCTTGTGTAATGGCCGCCTGTCGAGCCTTGTTATACACCAGCTCTAGATCATCAATGAGCTCGCCCGCGTTATCGGTTGCGCTCTTCATCGCTACCATTCGCGCGGCTTGCTCGCAGGCATTGTTTTCGACTACGGCCTGGAACACTTGTGATTCGATGTATCTAAGTAACAAACCATCAAGCAACTCTTTTGCATCGGGCTCATACATATAATCCCAATGGTGCTTTAGGTCCTCTTCTTCCGATGGCAAAAGAGGCAGCAATTGCTCGATAGTTGGTTGCTGCGTCATCGTGTTAACAAAGGTATTACTAACAACCATTAGCTGGTCGATCTCGCCCTTGTCGAATTTGTCTAACATCACTTTAACCGAGCCGATAACACTCGCCACCTCAGGTGCATCGCCAATGCTATCAACAGCAGCGATTACATTGCCGCCGTAGTTGTTGAAGAACCGAGCTGCCTTCTTGCCGATGACACAGAAGTCGATCTCAACATTGGCTTCTTTAAACTTCTTCATGGAGACAACAGCCGCCTTGAATACGTTGATATTCAAGCCGCCACAGAGTCCGCGGTCTGAAGACACGATGATGTAGCCAACGCGCTTAATAGGTCGCGTGTCGAAATACGCGTGTCGATATTCAGGTGTTGCGTTGGCTATGTGACCTATCACCGAGCGGATGCGATGGGCATAGGGCTTGCCAAGTGTCATGCGCTCTTGAGCTTTGCGCATCTTACTTGCTGCTACCATCTCCATCGCGCCGGTGAGACTCTGAGTACTCTTGATACTCGAAATCTTGGTGCGTATTTCTTTTCCGCCAGCCATTGCTTACAGCCTCTGATTGATTAGTCTGACTACCAAGTCTGCGTGGACTTGAACTTTTCGATCGCCGCCTTGAACTGCGCACCGATGTCGTCGTTGTAGTCGCCGGTATCGTTGATCTGCTTAATCAGCGCGGCGTGCTCGCTATTCATGTAAGACAGTAGCGCCGCCTCGAAGGCCAATACCTTGTTTAATTCGATGTCTTTCAGATAGCCTTCGTTGGCCGCGTAAATGGAGATACCCATCTCGGCGATCGACATCGGCGAGTACTGCTTCTGCTTCATCAATTCCGTTACACGCTGACCGTGCTCCAACTGCGAGCGAGTCGCGTCGTCGAGATCGGAGGCGAAGGCCGCGAAGGCCGCCAGCTCTCGATACTGCGCCAGGGCGATACGCACACCACCACCTAGCTTCTTAATGATCTTGGTCTGCGCCGCACCACCCACACGAGATACAGAGATACCCGGGTTCATCGCAGGGCGAATACCAGAGTTAAATAGGTCTGTCTCCAGGAAGATCTGACCATCTGTAATCGAGATTACGTTGGTCGGTACGAAGGCCGAGACGTCGCCAGCCTGTGTTTCAATAATCGGTAGCGCGGTCAGTGAACCGGTCTTACCTTTCACTTCACCGTTCGTAAATTTCTCTACGTAGTCAGCACTCACTCTCGATGAACGCTCCAGAAGACGGGAGTGTAAGTAGAAAACGTCACCAGGATAGGCTTCACGGCCCGGCGGTCTTCTTAGGAGCAGAGAGATCTGACGATAGGCCCAAGCTTGCTTGGTGAGGTCATCATAGACGATCAGTGCGTCTTGGCCACGGTCACGGTAGTACTCGCCCATCGTACAGCCAGAATAAGGCGCGATGAACTGCATGGAGGCTGGATCGGAAGCGGTTGCCGCCACCACGATGGTGTATTCCATGGCGCCGTGTTCTTCCAAGCGGTTTACTACGTTAGCTACCGATGAGGCCTTCTGGCCGATGGCTACGTAGATACACTTAACATTCTTGCCCTTCTGGTTGATGATCGCGTCGATCGCAACCGCTGTCTTACCCACTTCGCGGTCACCGATAATCAGTTCGCGCTGGCCTCTTCCGACCGGGGTCATAGCGTCGATAGATTTCAAACCTGTCTGTACAGGCTGATCAACGGACTTTCTGGCGATTACACCGGGTGCTACCTTCTCAACGGCGTCGGTCATGGTTGTCTCAACCGGACCCTTACCGTCGATAGGCTTGCCTAGCGCATCAACAACGCGGCCTTCTAACTCTGGGCCGACGGGGACTTCCAGGATTCGCTTCGTACAGCGACAGGTCTGACCTTCGCGGAGGCTTAAGTAGTCGCCCAGTACCACGGCGCCCACCGAGTCTCTTTCAAGGTTAAGCGCCATTCCATAAATGCCGCCCTCAAACTCGATCATTTCACCGTACATAACATCGGCGAGGCCGTGTATGCGGATAATACCGTCAGAGACACTAACGATAGTGCCTTCGTTCTTCGATTCAACAGAGACATCGAGCTTGTCGATGCGCTGCTTGATAATGTCACTGATTTCGGATGGATTCAGTTGTTGCATGCTTGTTTCCTTGGTCCTGACCTGCTCAGGAATTCATTGATTCAGCTAATTTTGATAATTTGCCGCGCACCGAGCTGTCGATGACATTGTCACCCGCCCGAATAATTGCGCCGCCTATCAGGCTCTGGTCGACTTTCGTTGCCAAGATGATTTCACGCTTTAGGCGCTCTTTGAGAGCCTTAGCTAGCTTATTTGAAACATCTGAACTAATTTCAAACGCTGTGGTGATCTCAACATCGACGGACATTTCCTGATTGGCTTTCAGGGTTTCAAACAGTGAAGAAATTTCGGGTAGCAAGACGAGTCGCTTGTTCTCGGCGAGTAGGCTTATGAAATTTTTGCCCTTCTCATCGAGCTCGTCGCCACACACACCAATGAAGGCCTCGGCAATTTGGTGCGACGAGAGGGAGGGCGATGACAATACTGTGCTCACCCCTTTTTCGCCAGACACCGCTGCAGACAGGGCGATCATGCTAGACCATTTGTCTAACGCGCCGGCCTGCAAGGCTGTCTCGAAGGCTGCCTTGGCGTAGGGTCTTGCTAATGTGATTAATTCTGCCACTGTTTAGTTTCTCAAAGTTCGGAAGCTAGTTGGTTCAACATCTCTTCGTTGGCTGCTTGGTCTATCGCGCCTTCCAGGATCTTCTCGGCTCCAGCGATCGCAATCGCGGACACCTGTGCACGTAGAGCTTCCTTCGCTCTATTTACTTCCTGTTCGATTTCGGCCTGAGCACCAGTGATGATGCGCCTGGCTTCGACCTTGGCTTGATCCTTGGCTTCTTCGACGATCTGCGAGCCGCGCTTATTAGCAAGCTCGATAATTCCCGCCGCCTCAATCTTCGCTTCTTTCAGCTGGTCCGTAGACTTTGCCTGTGCTAGCTCAAGATCCTTCTGTGCTCTAGCCGCTGCTTCCAGGCCGTCAGCGATTTTCTGTCGACGCTCTTCCATGACATTCATGAATAGAGGCCAGACATATTTCGCGCAGAACCACCAGAATACGAAGAACGCTACCGATTGCCCGATAATTGTTAATGTAATATCCACCGCGATCTCCCGCTATTAGGTGTCTTTACTTACCCTGCCAGCTGACCCAGGTAAGGGTTGGCAAAGGTAAACCACATGCCGATACCGATACCGATCATGGTTACCGCGTCGATAAGACCGGCTACCAAGAACATGCTGCCTTGTAATTTAGGAGCTAGCTCAGGCTGACGCGCAGAACCCTCTAGGAACTTGCCTCCTAGAATACCGAATCCAATCGCGGTGCCGAGTGCACCCATTCCCAGTACCAGCAGTACGCCAAGTACCGTATTCGCCAAAATCATTTCCATCTTTTCCTCCAGGTTTTCTTTAGTTCAGATAAATCGTAAAAAAGTGTAAAAAACAGTTTAGTGGTCATGGCCCGGGTCATGCGCCGCATTCAGATACACAATGGTGAGCATCATGAATACGAAGGCCTGTAGAGGCACAACCAGAATATGAAACACGGCCCAGACAAAGTGGGCGGGTAATTGATACGCACCCAGCAAACCGGCAATGAGCAAGAACAGCAGCTCCCCCGCATAGAGGTTTCCGAACAATCGAAGACCTAGCGAGATTGGCTTGGCGAAAAGAGTGGGTATCTCAATAATGAGGTTAAAGGGCAGCATCCACTTACCGAAGGGGTGGAAGGCTAGCTCGCTTAGGAAGCCGCCTATGCCTTTATTCTTTATGCTGTAGTAGATAATAAGGAAGAAGACACTGATGGACATGCCCATGGTGATATTCGGGTCTGTGGTAGGCACGACCTTGAAGGACATGTGCTCTAAGCCCCACAAGCCACCAACCATCATCGCGATCTCTGGAATCCAGTCGACGGGCACGAGGTCCATCAAGTTCATCAAAAGAATCCAGACGAAAACCGTTAAGCACAGTGGCGCAACATACGGGTTTTTGTAGTTGAAGCCAGCATTTACCTGGCCTTCTACAAATTCGAAGATACTCTCTACAAAATTTTGGATACCGCCTGGTACGCCAGTGGTCGCGCGCTTGCCGATGTAGCGGAAGAACAACAGGAAGGCGGCGCCAAGAAATAGGGACCAACCCATGGTATCGACGTGTATCGACATGAAGCCCATTGCGGTGGCTTCTTCGGGTGTGTGGGCAAGGCCCCAATGACCGTCTGGGAATTTGCCATAGGTCAAATAGGATAAATGGTGGGTAATGTATTCCTGAACACTCTGGCCTTCTGCGCCGTGTTCAGCGGCTGCGTGTGCCGCGTCTGCTAACTCTGCCATTTATAATCTCTTAGCTCTGGGTAACCTAAGTTTTATTGCTCGAGGGGCTGTAACTGATGAACCCCGACATTACTACGCCTACAAAATGGATCAGTGTAAACCCAAGTATCAAGGCCAATTCGTTCAAACTGGTAATCAATGTGAAGCTGAGCGCAAACAGCACCACGGTAATAATAATCTTGCCGAGCTCTCCGCGAATAAAGCCCTTCACAACGTTCTGCGCGTTCCTAGCCCCCTGATAACGAAAGGCGTGTAGCGCAAAATAGCCATTCGGCAAAGTGCTAATTAGGCCACCCAATAGTGCTGAGTAGGCCAGAACGGTACCTGAAATCAACAGAGAGATTACTGCTATAAAGATCGTCACCGCCAGTTGCGCAATGATTACTTTATACACCGGTGGGGTCTTTAAATTAGACATTTTGGCTTAGCTTTTTCAGCTTCGCACTCCATCGGCACCTGTAACAAACACCTAAAAATCGCGGCGGTGATCACCAAAGCACGCGCATTATAGGGGCTTTATAGTGCCTAATCAACTACGCCGGATTATCAATTGATGTGGGAGAGTATGCCGTCTAATTCGTCTAGTGAGTTGTATTTTACGACGAGTCGGCCCTTGCCTTTCGCGGTGTGCTGGATCATTACCTTGGCTCCTAGCTTGTCGGCGAGGTTATCTTCAAGGTTCTTAATATCGGGGTCCACCATCTGCGAGCTTGAGCTGCTATTGGAGCCCGCCTCGGCGATTAATCTGCGCACTAGCGACTCTGTCTGACGAACAGACAAACCCTTGCCTACGACCGACCTGGCGGCCTCAGACTGTTGCATATCCGGCAATGAGAGCAGGGCTCGGGCATGACCCATTTCCAAATCTCCGTGTTCCAGCATGCGACGAACATCGATAGTGAGCCCAATCAGGCGCATGAGGTTGGTCACGGTGGCGCGTGATTTACCCACGGCGTCCGCTACCTGCTGCTGGGTTAGTTCGAACTCATCCTGCAAGCGCTTCAGTGCCATCGCCTCTTCGATGGGATTCAGGTTTTCACGCTGAATATTCTCTATAAGCGACATGGCGATTGCCGCCTCATCCCCCACAGGCTTGATGATCGCAGGGATAGTGTCTAGGCCCGCTATCTGTGTTGCTCTCCAGCGACGTTCGCCGGCTATTATCTCGTATTTATCAGCGGAAATAGGCCGAACCACGATAGGCTGCATCACACCCTGTGCTCGAATAGAGCTGGCTAGCTCTTCGAGAGCCTCTTCGTGCATGTCGGTTCGGGGCTGGTACTTACCTCGTTGGATGAGGTCTACCGGTATATTCTTGAGGTCTCCGTCTTTCTCGACGGGCCGCGCGGGAACCGAGCGGTCTTTCGGCTTGCCGAGGAGGCTGGCCATGGTTTCTGTGCTGCCCCTGGAGAGCAGAGCATCTAAGCCTTTGCCGAGTTTCTTCTTATCATTCATCTTGCTTTCGGGCTCAGGTAAACGGGTATTTGTTCCCTAGGTTGGACAAAAAGGTGTAAATACAGCCTAAACAGCAGCTCTTGCTGCCGCCTCATCGTTGCGCCTTAGCACTTCACCTGCCAGGGCTAGATAGGCGATCGCTCCCCTAGATTCTTTGTCGTACTTCAGAACGGGTATCCCGTAGCTGGGCGCCTCCGCCAAACGTACGTTTCTGGGCACGACCGTTCGGTAGACAGTATCCCCGAAATAGCTCATTAGCTGGCCGTTAACCTCTGAGGTCAGCTTGTTTCGCGGATCGTACATGGTGCGTACGATACCCTCGATCTTCAGGTCAGGGTTCAGGGTATCCCGGATCGCGTGAATCGTATCCATCAATGCCGATAGGCCTTCCAGCGCATAATACTCACACTGCATAGGTATGACTACACCGTCGGCGGCAACCAGGGCGTTAATCGTCAGCATGTTGAGTGAGGGAGGGCAGTCTATAACGATATAGTCATAATTATGCCTAACCTGTTCAATGATCTGGCGCAGGCGTAGCTCGCGCTGTTCTTCGCTAATCAGTTCCACCTCAGCAGCCACCAGATCTCCGTTCGCGGGGAGCAAATCGTAGCCCGCGTCTTCGGGCCGTTTTACCACTTCATCGAAGCTAGCATGGCGCATCAGCACATCGTAGATTGAGGTCTCTATTGAGGATTTATCAATACCGCTACCCATAGTGGCATTACCCTGTGGGTCCAGATCGATCAGCAGCACGTTCTTTCGAGTAAATTTTAGCGAGGCAGCAAGGTTTACAGACGTTGTGGTTTTACCTACACCGCCTTTCTGATTTGCTATTGCGAGAACTTTGGCCACTGTAATTTCCTAACTAATGCTCTTAACTTCTGTGTTCAGCTACCGCTGCGTTTGACCTGGATTAGATGCCGCTGCGATTCGCTGCCCGGTACATCCAATTTGATAGATTTGCTTACCTCAAATCCAGCTGGCAAATTCGCTATTTCCTGTTCCGGGTAGTGACCCTTCATTGCCATCAACGTGCACTGGTCTGTGAATATCGGCTGCAGCATCGTCAAAGCATCTGCAAGCGTAGAGAACGCACGACACATCACCATATCAATTTGCTGCTTACTTTGATAGTGCTCTATTCGACAATTTTCTACAGAAATATTGTCCAATCCCAGCTGCAATTTCGCCTGAAACAAGAAGCGAGTTTTCTTGCCATTGGAATCGATAAGGACGAATTTCCTGTCTGGATTCAGTATCGCAAGAGGGATGCCGGGCAGGCCTGCGCCCGCACCAATATCTAGCAATAGGCTGCCTTCTAGATACGGGTGGATGGAGAGGCTGTCCAGGATATGACGCGAGACGAGTGAGGCAGATTCGTTACCGCCGAGAAGGTTGTAGGCGCTGTTCCACTTCTTGAGCAAATCTATATAGGCGAGCAGGGTGACAAGCGCTTTTTCATCGCAGTCTAAAGATAGCGCTGCGATGCCGCGCAGCAATTCCTCTCGGGTCGAATCCGTCATCGCCACCGTCCGCCAGGCTAACCAGCCTTACGGTTGACCGCCCGGTGTTTCTTTAGGTAGATCAACAGCAGTGATATCGCCGCTGGGGTAATACCCGGAATGCGCGAGGCTCGCCCGATATTCTCGGGTCTGGCTGCGATGAGTTTTTGCTTCAGCTCATTCGAGAGACCCTGCATCTGTTGATAGTCTAGATCCGTTGGTAGTTGCGTGTTCTCCTGTTTCTTCAGGCGTTCGATGTCTTCTTCCTGTCGATCTATGTAGCCCTGATACTTGATCTGTATTTCTGCTTGCTGCGCCGCCTGAGTCTCGATGGTTGTTTGTGTTTTGACAGGCTCGGCGTCGCCGTGAAACGCCGCTAGCAAAGAACCATGTTCAACTCTGGGTCTGGCTAATAGGTCGGCAAGGCTATACTCGCGCGTGATGGGTTTTTCTAACAATTGGTTTATGCGAGCCGCTGTGTCCGTGTCGGGTTGCACCCAAGTACTGCGCAGAAACTTTAACTCCGCTTCGATTCGAATCTTCTTCTCGCTAAAGAACGTCCAGCGCTCATCATCAACCAAACCTAACTCACGCCCATGAGCGGTTAGGCGAAGATCGGCATTGTCTTCACGCAGCGTTAAGCGGTATTCGGCGCGGCTTGTAAACATTCGATAGGGCTCGTTAGTGCCGAGTGTAATCAGGTCGTCGATTAGTACGCCGATGTAGGCCTCGTCTCTTCGTGGACACCAGGACTCGAGACCTCTAGCAGCAAGACCCGCATTCAATCCAGCCATCAGCCCCTGTGCACCCGCTTCTTCATAACCGGTTGTGCCATTGATTTGTCCCGCGAAATACAAGCCTTTTACAAACTTCGTTTCAAGAGAATAGTGCAGGTCTCTGGGGTCGAAGAAATCGTACTCGATCGCATAGCCTGGTCGAGTAATATGCGCATTCTCGAAACCCTTTATTTCACGAACCATTTCCTGTTGCACATCGAAAGGCAGGCTTGTCGATATACCATTCGGATAGAGTTCCTTAGTGTTCAAGCCTTCGGGTTCAACAAAGATTTGATGGGATGACTTGTCGGCGAAGCGCATCACCTTGTCTTCGATTGATGGACAATAACGTGGCCCCGTACCTTCAATCACACCGGTATACATGGGCGAGCGATCCAAGCCCCCGCGAATTATCTCGTGGCACTTTTCGTTGGTACTCGTGATATAGCAATTTATCTGCTGGGGATGATCCGATTCTTTCCCGAGATAGGACATGACGGGTAGAGGCGTATCGCCCTCCTGAACCTGCATTACCGAAAAGTCTACAGAGTCTGCATCGATGCGCGGTGGGGTGCCTGTCTTCAATCGATTAACTCGAAAGGGTAATTCGCGCAATCGATTTGCCAGCGCTATGGCCGGAGGATCTCCTGCCCTGCCGCCCGAGGTATTTTCCAGCCCGATATGGATCTTGCCGCCTAAAAAAGTACCGGTTGTAAGCACGACCCGGGGCGCTCTGATTAGCATGCCCATCTGGGTAATGACGCCTTGAACCGCATCGTCTTCAATCAGCAGGTCGTCAACAGCTTGCTGGAAGAGAGAGAGGTTCTCCTGCTGCTCTAGCATCTTGCGGATGGCGGCCTTGTACAAGACTCTATCCGCCTGAGCGCGGGTGGCTCTTACTGCAGGCCCCTTGCTCGCGTTTAACACTCTAAATTGGATACCGGCCAGATCGACAGCCTTCGCCATGGCACCACCCAGGGCGTCTATCTCTTTGACCAGGTGGCTCTTGCCTATGCCACCTATTGCAGGGTTACAAGACATCTGCCCGAGGGTTTCTATACTGTGGGTTATCAGCAATGTGGAGACGCCCTGACGCGCAGACGCAAGAGCTGCCTCGGTACCGGCATGCCCTCCACCTACAACGATTACATCAAAAGCTTTGCTGTATTCCACGACTTTTCAGATCCCGGCCCGCGAGCCCTTCTCAAATGGGCTGGCAAGTATATAGACAAATTTGTTAACTGCTAACGTTAGTTTAACGAATAGGTTTAATTAAACCTCTAATCACTCTTTATAGTGAGTTATGTATAGGTAGAGTATTGATGTTGATATTGATAGCTGGAGCCCAGCCTGTTGATATTCACTTAAAACCTATATATTTCAATAATTTAAACACAAGGTAACGTGGTAGATAAGCACTGGATAGTCCGAGAATAGCCTATTACCCTTTTTGTATTGTTTCTACCTTGCTGAGAGTAATACAAAGTAGTTCAAAACAATCCCGCTGTTATCCCAATTTTACCGTTACTTATTCACAGGCCTTGAGGCACTGAATTTATTTACCCACACAAAAGTTGGAGAAGATTTCTCCTAATAAATCATCGCTAGTAAATTCTCCGGTGATAACGCCTAGCTGAAGCTGGGCAAAGCGCAGATCCTCGGCGATCAACTCGAGAGAGCCCTGATTCGCCAATTGATCCAGCGCCGCTTCTATTAGTTCTCTGGCATTATTCAAGGCTATTAAGTGCCGCTCTCTCGCTATAAAGGCGTCTTCTTCTGCGGAGCTAAATCCTATAGCTTCCTTTATATAGTCTTTCAGTAGATCGATGCCGATGCCTTCTTTCGCGGAAAGACTAATGCAGGGCAGGGCATAGTCCAGATAAGTGATGGTGGATAGACTGGGACCTTCGTCCACTAACAGGTCGATCTTATTAAACACGACCGCCGTATTCTTAAGGTAGTCCAGCTCTTTAATTGACTTATCAGTTAGTAATACAAGGGGCGCTAACAGCTTCTCCACATCTTGCTCTTTTTCAGATTTATCCACAATCAGCAACAATTGATCAGCCTGCTCCATCGCAATCTGGGCGCGCCTAAGCCCCTCTCGTTCCACGACATCGTCGCTAATCCGAATACCTGCGGTATCGATAATGTGAACGGGCAGGCCATCAATGTTGATTTCTTCGGATAGCAGATCTCGAGTTGTGCCAGGAATATCGGTGACAATGGCACTGTCTAAGCCGGAGAGTGCATTCAAGAGACTAGACTTCCCTGCGTTGGGCTTTCCCGCTATCACGACGTTAATTCCCTCTTTCAATAGGGCGCCCTGCTTTGCCTGAGTCAAGGTGGCATCGACGGACTCGAGAATGGCGGCTAGCGACTCGCCGACTTTATTGTCACTGACGAAATCAATATCCTCGTCGGAGAAATCGATAGTCGCCTCTATGTGCACTCTTGATTCTATTAATAACCGTTGTAGATTCTGTACCTTCTCAGAAAACGCACCTTGCAGTGTTCGCAGGGCAGACTTGGCCGCTTGGCTAGAGGTCGACTCGATTAGGTCTGCGATCGCCTCCGCTTGCAGCAAGTCAATCTTGTTGTTCAGAAAGGCGCGCTCGGAGAACTCACCCGGATTAGCCAGTCTGGCACCGAGCTGGGCGGCACGAGCTAGTAACGCTTTCAGTACATAGATACCGCCATGGCCTTGCAGTTCCAGAACATCTTCCCCAGTGAATGAATTTGGTGCTCTGAAGAATAACGCGATGCCTTGATCGATAGTCTGATTGTCTGCATCGAGGAAGTCGCAGAAATGGGCGTGCCGGGGTGTGGGGGTAAAACCGAGAATCTGTCCTGCGATGGAGAGTGCTAGGGGACCAGACACTCTAATAATTCCCACACTCGAGCGACCAGGAGCCGTCGCTATAGCGCAGACTGTGTCAGTTTCTACTTGAGCGCTTTCTACAGTAGACATAGGGCTTGCTAGATAGGTTCAGAGTGAAGTTTGATGAACGCTTCTATCACGGAAGCGATTCATCGGGACAAGCTAGGCCTTCTTCGCTGCGTAGGCGGCGTCGATCTTTCTTGTTATATACCACTGCTGCAATATGCCCAAGGCACCATTAGTTAACCAGTACAGCACCAAGCCCGCTGGGAACCAGAGGAACAATACCGTCATCATGATTGGCATCATCTTCATCACCTTCGCCTGCATGGGGTCTGCAGGCGCTGGGCTCAGGGAGGTCTGGAGATACATAGTAGCGCCCATGAGCAGCGGCAATATAAAGAAAGGGTCGCGTACCGACAGGTCAGTTAGCCAAAGCATGAACGGTGCATGGCGTAGCTCTACGCTTTCAAGCAGCACCCAGTATAGGGCGATAAAAACAGGCATTTGAACCAACATGGGCAGACAACCGCCGAAGGGATTTATTTTCTCCTTCTTATAGAGATCCATCGTGGCCTTCTGCAGCTTCATCTTGTCTTCGCCGTAGCTTTCTTTGAGTTGCTGCATCTTTGGCATCAGCCTTCGCATACCAGCCATGGATCGATACTGGGTTTCCGATAGCTTGTAGAAAGCAGACTTAACCACAACGGTTAGTAGAATGATCGAGATGCCATAGTTGCCGATGACAGAGTTGATTCTTGAGAGCAGCCAGTAGATCGGGCTGGCAATAAACCAGAGGAAGCTATAGTCGATAGTTTTGTCGAGACCCGGAGAGATGTCTCTCAATACGTATTGGTCCTTGGGCCCAGCGTAGTACTGAATCGTGTGACTGCCGCTGCCGCCAGCTTCCACCTCGAATGCGCTGCTGGTGAATTCGCCGAAGTACTGGTTGCTCGAGTTCTTTCTCGTAGTTACTCGATTCAGCGATTCGGCATCGGGTACCCACGCGGTAATAAAGTAGTGTTGACTAAAGGCCATCCAACCGCCCGTCGTCTCCAGCGTAGTGCTGCCATTGTCATCGATATCTTCGAATTCGATTTCAAGATAGGGGTCGTCAGCAAGAGTGGTCACAAACCCAAGATAGGTTCTGCCGAAGCCGCCAGCGTCGCTGGGGTCATCAAAGGCATCGCGCTTGATCTGACCAAACGCATTCGCTTGCCAGTTAGTGGAAGAGCTGTTGTTGACGATGAAAGTAATATCGATTAGATAGCTGTCACGGTGAAAACCATAGCGCTTTATGACTTCGACGCCATCGGCAGTGATAGTCGTTAAATCAACGTTTAGCGTGTCGGACGAGTCACTCATAGCAAAGCTTGTCGAAGCGGCGCTGTAGACCGCGCGGCCGTCACTGTCGATGCCATTCGCGCCTATTAGGCCGCTCTGTGCAATGTATTCACGACCAGGCTGATTGTCCAAGAGGACAAAGGGGTCATTTGGCACATCTATTTGTTTGAGATAAAGCGGCAGAGCTAGATGGACGATGTCCCCGCCCACGGGATCGATGCGAATATCGAAAGTATCGGTGCGGATTGAAATGAGTTCCGCCGTATTTGCAGTGGCGGGGGCCGCAGAGCTATTCACGGGAGCAACGACTGGTGTATCCGATGCGCTGCTTGTTGCTACGGGTGGCAGTGCTACGGGTAGATCGTTACCGGCAGCGGTGCTGTTCTGCGCGTTCGGTATCTGAGGGATTTCAGTGCGAGATGAGCTGCCGTCATTGATAGTAGGAGGATAATCCTCCTGCCACTGTAGCAACATTAAATAGGTAACGATGGCTAGAGCCGTATAGAGGGCGTACTTGGTTAAATCCATGGTATCTACTTACTCAGTCCATTGACCCTGCTACGGTCCGAACTCTCGGGAACGGGGTCATAACCCCCTTCGTGAAAAGGGTGGCAGCTGCAGATGCGACGGACACCTAAAAAGGAGCCACGCAACGAGCCGTGAATTTCAATTGCTTCTTTTGTGTATTGTGAGCAGGTGGGGTAAAAACGGCATTGATTGCCGATGAGCAAACTCAAACTAGACTGATAGGCATTGATTAGTCGAATGAGTAGTCTGTCCAACATGATAGCTTGTTACCTGTTGCCCTGGCTTTTCGCTGCAGCCCGTTCCGATTTGCCGTGTAAGTCTTGCCACAGCGATTCGATCGTCGCTCTTAACGCTTCGTCGCCTAGTTTATCAGCATCCTTTCGTGCCAACACGACTAAATCTAGCTGGCTGAGCCGCTCTCGGTTATATCTAAAGGTGTCCCGCAACTGGCGCTTCAATCGATTCCGCTGCACAGCAAGAGCCACGTTCTTCTTCGCAATAACCAAGCCTAGTCGGGCGCTGGATCTATTCGTCGACATCGCTAGAACTAAAAACTGGCGGCAGGAAACCTTGAACTGAGCATTATCGAAAACAGCTTTATAGTCTGCAGCGGTTAATAGCCGAGAAGTCTTAGGAAAGCCGAACTCAGCCACGCTTTTCCCTCTTCTCTTTTGATTAACTCATTACCGAACGGCAGAGAAAGCAGAACTTATGCTGACAGCTTGGCGCGTCCTCTAGCACGACGTCTTTTAAGCACAAGACGGCCGCCTTTGGTTGCCATGCGGGCTCTAAAACCGTGAGTGCGAGCTCGCTTCAATACACTGGGTTGGAATGTTCTTTTCATATCAATTCACTCGATTCTTCAATCACAAACCGAACGAAACGGTTCGAAAATGGGACCGCGAATTCTAGAGCGTTTGCTGACAACATGCAACGACCTCGCAACAGAAAATACAAAAAGAATAGGGGGTTTGAGCGAGGGCATTGGGCGGCGATTCTTGGATAAAACCGTGGGATACAGAGTGGATGACTTCATCCCGAATTTGTTAACAAGTTATCCACAGCTTTGTTATCAACAGCCATGAAGAATTGCTGTGAATAGAAGTTATTTTTAGCACGGTATTTTGCAGCCAAAACATTGTAAGCTATTGATAAATAAAGCAATAATTTGTCTAGAAAAAACAGCAATCCAAGCTGTTCGCCAGTGGATAACTCTTGCTCGAGTCGCTAGAATTGCGGCCTGTTTTAGTAAAAATAATAATTCCAGTAGGCATCGAAACGTGGCTGTATCAATCTGGCAAGAATGCATCAAGTGCCTGAAGGCAGAACTACCCGCTCAACAGTTTAATACTTGGATAAGACCCCTCCATGCGGAGCTGAATGCATCGGTGCTCCGCATCTTCGCTCCCAATCGCTTCATTCTAGATTGGGTGAAGGGCAAGTTCCTATCGCGGATAACGGAAATCGTCTCACAGGCTAGTGCAGACCCATTGCAGATCAGTCTGGAGGTCTTTACCGGAGATGCCTCCGAGAGAGTTGCACAGAAGCCGCAAAGACCAACAGCAACCCTCATCCAGGCTCGCGCAGCCCAGCAGGGTCAGATTGACGCAGAGCCGGCCTCGCCGCCCGAGATTGCCCTAAGCACTGCTCAACCGGCTGAGGCGGAGCGACGCAACGTGGATATTGTCATTGAGGGCAAGCTGAGACACCGCGGCGCCTTGAATGTTGAGAACACCTTTGACAACTTCGTCGAGGGCAAGTCCAACCAGCTGGCGCGCGCCGCAGCGATGCAAGTCGCGGAAAACCCCGGTTACGCCTATAACCCTCTCTTTATCTATGGCGGCGTAGGCTTGGGTAAGACTCACTTAATGCATGCGATCGGCAACTACCTGGTCGCGAAGAAACCAGGGGCAAAGGTTGTTTACCTTCACTCTGAAACCTTCGTCGCCACCATGGTGACTGCGCTGCAACTAAATGCGATCAATGAGTTTAAGCGTTTCTACAGATCTGTAGATGCCCTATTGATAGACGATATTCAGTTTTTTGCCGGAAAGGAGAGGTCCCAAGAGGAGTTCTTTCATACCTTCAATGCCTTGCTCGAGGGTGGCCAGCAGATCATTCTCACCTGCGATCGTTACCATAAAGAGATTAATGGCCTGGAGGAGCGATTGAAGTCCCGATTTGGTTGGGGCCTTACGGTTGCTGTTGAACCGCCGGAACTCGAAACACGCGCGGCTATTCTCATGAACAAGGCGGCGCTCTGCAATATTGAACTACCCAATGACGTGGCCATGTTTATCGCGCAGCGCCTGCGCTCGAACGTTCGAGAGTTGGAAGGAGCGTTAAAGCGGGTGATCGCTCACTCTAATTTTACAGGGCAGAAAATCGATCTGGACCTGATTAAAGAAGCCCTGCGAGACCTCTTCGCTTTGCAGGATAAGTTGGTGACGATTGACAACATTCAGCGTTCTGTTGCTGAGTATTACAAGATTAAGATGGCCGATATGCTCTCGAAGCGTCGCAATCGATCTGTTGCTCGTCCTCGCCAGGTCGCAATGTGCCTCTCCAAGGAGTTAACCAATCACAGCTTGCCGGAAATTGGTGATGCATTCGGCGGCAGGGACCACACTACGGTGATGCATGCCTGTAAACAGGTGAAGAAACTCCGAGGTAGCTCCATTGATATACAAGAAGACTATAATAATTTGCTCAGGTCGCTATCGAGCTAGGGCTTGGCAGTGTGTCTGGGTTTAAGTACATAAGGAAAGCAGAGAGATGCATTTTGTTATTTCAAGAGAAGCCTTTTTAAAGCCCCTACAATTAGTGAGCGGTGTTGTAGAGAGGCGGCAGACGTTGCCGGTACTGTCTAATGTTCTTTTAGTCTTAAAGAACAGTGAGCTTTCACTCACTGGCACGGATCTGGAAGTAGAGTTGGTAGGCCGGGTCTCCGTCGATCAGGCGCACGCCGAGGGCGCCATCACTGTCCCAGCGCGCAAGCTTTTGGATATCTGCAAGTCGCTGTCCGATGATGCGATTATCGAGCTGTCACTGAACGAGAACAAGGTAACGCTTAAATCAGGGCGCAGTAGGTTTACACTCACTACCTTGCCTGCCGCCGAATTTCCAGCCGTGGATGAGGAGCCGGATACATTTTCGATCACGATGTCGCAGAGCAAGCTGCGGGAATTACTGGATAGCACGAGCTTCGCAATGGCGCAGCAAGATGTGCGTTATTATCTTAATGGCATGTTGTTTGAGGTGGCGAGCGACTACTTACGTGTAGTGGCAACAGACGGCCACCGGCTTGCCATGGAAACCCTCAGTATGAGTAACCCCATATCTGAGGCGCAACAACTTATCCTGCCGCGCAAAGGTATTATGGAGATGGCCCGCCTACTGACGGATGATTCAGGCGATATCTCCCTCACTTTTGGTCAGAACCATATTCGAGCCAGCGTACCGGCTTTCACGTTTACCTCTAAGCTCGTCGATGGGAAATTCCCCGATTACAACCGAGTGCTGCCCAAAGGGGGCAATAAGGTACTGCTTGGCAATTGCCAGGAACTGCGGCAAGCATTCTCCCGTGCATCGATACTATCTAACGAGAAGTATCGTGGCGTCAGGGTTTTACTTTCCAGCGGGGAATTGAAGATTCTCGCGAATAATCCAGAACAGGAAGAAGCGGAAGAGATAGTGTCTGTTGACTACGAGGGCGACTCTTTAGAAATCGGTTTCAATGTGAGTTACCTCATCGATGTGCTCTCAACCCTTAGCAGTAAACGGGCGCGCATGACGCTATCGGACCCTAACAGTAGCGCCCTGCTCGAGGCAGAAGAAGGCAGCGATGCACTGTATGTAGTCATGCCGATGCGCTTATAGAACGCTGGGAGCATGGGTCGACGAAATTGCGGGTTGCTGAATTGTGAGTACCATAGAAAAGCTCTCGGTCACCGCGGTGCGGAATATTTACCACCTGGATCTTGACCCTATTCCCACTGTCAATGTGCTTCATGGCGAGAATGGCTCGGGCAAGACCAGCATCTTAGAGTCTATTCATCTTTTAGCCAGTGGCAGGTCGTTCCGCACCACCAAACTCGAACCCCTGATTAATTCCGACAAGGAAGAGGCTGTAGTCTTCGCCAGACTAGGCGATGGCAAGGAGATAGGTCTTAGCAAGTCGCGCCGGCAAAACCATTCCCTTAAGTTCTGCTCCGAGAAACAGTCAAACTGGGAGAGTGTGGCCAGAGAGTTACCCTGTCAGATCTTGGACGCCACTTCATTTCTGCTCCTTGAAGGCGGCCCTCAGTCCAGAAGGCAGTTCTTGGATTGGGGGGTGTTTCACGTGGAACAAAGTTTCGTGGAGCATTGGCGACGCACCAAGAAGTCGATAGCAAATCGCAATCTCCTACTCCGGCGGAATTCCCCTGATTTTCGAGAGATTGACGCCTGGGATTCGGAGCTCTGCCTGGCGGCAAACGAGGTAGACAAGGCAAGGGCCGACTATTTCCGAGATTTCCTGCCGCTGTTTACCGAACTCTATAGGAACATGAATGGCGCCAAGGGTGATGCATTGGTGGTTAGCTACGAGCGTGGCTGGGATGTCGACAAAGATTTAGAGTCTGTTCTCTTGGAGAATCGCGAGATCGATGCTCGATACAGTGCGACACAGGCAGGGCCTCATCGGGCGGATCTGTCATTCAGAATTGGGCGCAGCAAGGCGGTCGATATACTATCGAGAGGGCAGCAGAAAATACTAGTCAGCACTATGAAGATTGCCCAGGGCCTGCTCCTCAGCCGCGCACTGAACAGACACTGTATATTCTTGGTGGATGACCTACCCTCCGAGCTGGATCAGGACAATAGGGCGGCTGTTCTGTCCCAATTGCTGAGTCTAGGGGGGCAGATTTTCGTTACCTGCGTGGATATCGCTGGGGTTCTGGACAGCCTACCGGCGCAGACCAAACTGGCAACGTTCCACGTGGAACGTGGTACAATAACAGCTTGATTTTTCGTCAAATTATCCGATATTAAGGGGAAGGCAGCCGATAGTGCCTGCTAACAAAGCCCTGGAGTAGAAGTATGAGTGAAAAGCCCCGCAGCGAGTATAACTCCGACAGTATCAAGGTCCTGAAAGGTCTGGACGCCGTCCGGAAAAGGCCTGGTATGTATATCGGGGACACAGATGATGGCACCGGCTTACATCACATGGTGTTCGAATTAGTTGATAATTCGATCGATGAGGCCTTGGCGGGCTACTGTGACGAAATAAAAGTGACCATTCACATCGGCGAAACGATTACCGTATCCGACAATGGCCGCGGCATACCGACGGAGATGCACAACGAGGGGGTTTCTGCTGCAGAAGTCATCATGACGGTTCTGCACGCCGGTGGTAAATTTGATGACAATAGCTACAAAGTCTCTGGCGGCCTGCACGGAGTAGGTGTTTCGGTGGTTAATGCCCTCTCTGAAGAGCTAAAACTGACCATTCGACGCGAAGGCAAGGTGCATGAACAAGATTATGTACACGGTGTTCCCCAGGCACCCCTTGCGGTAGTAGGCGAAACAACAAGCTCGGGGACAGAATGCCACTTCAAGCCCTCTACAGGCACTTTTTCCAATGTTGAGTTTCACTACGATATCCTGGCGAAGAAGCTACGTGAGTTAGCGTTTCTTAACGCCGGCGTAGCTATACGACTTACTGATGAGCGCTCCGGCAAAGAGGACCTCTACAAATATGAAGGCGGCCTTAGAGCGTTCGTCGACTATTTAAACAAGAACAAAGCCGTCGTGAACAAGGTGTTCTATTTTACTTCGGCGCGCGAAGAGGATGGTATAACGGTAGAGATTGCCCTGCAGTGGAACGACTCCTACCAGGAGAATATTTTCCCCTATACCAACAATATCCCTCAAAGGGATGGGGGCACCCATCTTGCGGGCTTTAGGGGCGCGTTGACGCGAGTGTTAAAGGGATATATTGACAAGGAGTTGGCAACTAGGAAAGGGAAGGAAGTTGTCACGTCCGGAGATGATGCCAGAGAAGGGCTAACGGCGATTATTTCCGTGAAAGTGCCGGATCCCAAGTTCTCTTCACAGACGAAAGACAAGCTGGTGTCATCTGAGGTTAAAGCCGTCGTCGAGCAGGAGATGGCCTCTCACTTTAATGACTATCTATTGGAGAATCCTCAAGACGCAAAACTAATCGTCGGAAAAATGCTGGATGCGGCACGAGCGCGGGAAGCTGCGCGCAAGGCTCGGGAAATGACCCGTCGCAAAGGCGCGCTGGATATAGCCGGTCTGCCGGGCAAACTTGCAGACTGTCAGGAGAAAGATCCCGCACTCTCCGAAATATATATTGTGGAGGGCGACTCAGCCGGCGGCTCTGCCAAGCAGGGAAGAAACCGCAAAAATCAGGCGATTCTACCCCTGAAGGGCAAGATCCTAAATGTGGAGAAGGCGCGCTTCGACAAGATGTTGAGCTCTGCGGAAATTGGAACAATGATCAAAGCCTTGGGCTGCGGAATAGGCAATGAAGAGTTCGCGCCAGAAAATCTGCGCTATCACAGCATCATTATCATGACGGATGCGGACGTCGACGGGTCCCATATTCGAACCCTGTTGCTGACATTCTTCTTCCGACAGATGCGCGAGCTAGTAGACCGCGGCCATATCTTCATAGCACAACCGCCGCTTTATAAGATCCGTAAAGGCAAGCAGGAACAGTACCTCAAAGACGATGCCGAGTTGGCGGAATACCAAACACAAATTGCTCTCGAGGGAGCGAGCCTGCATGTAAATTCCGGCGCGCCAGGAATCGCCGGTGATGCACTGCAAACCTTGGTGAAGAAATATAACAACTGCTACGCCATTATTAGTCGCCTCGCGCGGCTTTACCCAACCGAAATTCTAGAGGCGATGATCTTCAGCAGAAGCCTGGCGGAAGAAGAATTAAAGTCGGAGACTAGCGTGAAGAAATGGCTCGCCGAGGTAGGCGAAAAGTTCGCCGAACTCCATCCTGGTGTAAGCACTAACTATACGCTTGAAGCCATAAAAGATGAGGAAAGACAGCTCTACCTACCTCAAGCCATACTGAGCCTACACGGCCTGGAGAAGACGTTTAGCTTCAGCAGAGACTTCTTCCACTCGGGCGAATACCGCGCACTCAGTGATCTTGGTCAGACCCTCGATGGGCTTATCGAAGAGGGGGCTTTTGTGAAGCGAGGTGAAAAGACACAGGAGATAGGCACTTTCGCCGAAGCAATGGAATGGCTCACGAACGACGCGATGAAGGGGCATTATTTGCAGCGCTACAAAGGACTGGGAGAAATGAACCCTGATCAGTTATGGGACACCACAATGAATCCCGAAACCAGGAGAATGCTACAAGTAACGATTAAAGATGCGATAGGGGCAGATCAGCTCTTCAATACACTCATGGGCGATCAGGTCGAACCACGGCGTGAATTCATCGAAGAGAACGCGCTGGCCGCGGAAAACCTAGATATCTAAAACCCGCCGGGCACTACAAAAAGTAAACTTAGCTGGCGCTTAGCCCGGTGCTAGTTAAGTGAATCAACCTGTTGGCGTATCCAAGCCTCGACATCGGCGCTCAGCTCACTGGCGTCTCGCCCATCGAGCTTGATTCTTTCGCCTACGACTACCGTAATCAGCCCAGGCCGCTTGATAAATTTTCTAGCCGGCCAGCAGTATCCCGCGTTATGGGCAACAGGAATGATATCGGTATTTGCCGCAAGGGCGAGTTTCGCACCGCCACGGGAAAAGCGTCTGACAGTGCCGAAATCCGAACGACTACCCTCGGGGAAAACGATAACTGAGTTTCCTCCCTGAATGCGATCGACCCCCTGGGTTAGTAATGACCGACCAGCCTCCCTGGGCTTACTCCTATCGATAGCGATGGGTTTAAGTAGGCGCATCGACCAACCCCAGAAGGGGATATCGATCAACTCCTTCTTTAGTATTGGCGACACAGGGAAAACAAGCTTGTACAACAGTATCGTCTCCCAACTGCTCTGATGATTAGCTAGGATGATTGCAGGAGACTTCGGCAAATTCTCTATGCCGTGAATAACATACTTAACTCCACAACACAGTCGTAACCAGCCAAGCACAAAACCACACCAAAAACCCGCGAAGGCATGTCTTCCCTTAGGAGGCAGGATGGGGAAAAGGAGGATAAAAAAAACAGAGAGGAAAATAGTCAGCAAATAGTAGCCGCAGTAGAAAAT
>CAYGRR010000010.1:30303-69732 GCA_964352295.1 uncultured Pseudohongiella sp.
GGACAATTGTCATCGGGATGATGGGGGCAAAAGAAAATGCCGTCGATAAAGCCCCCTGCCGCTTCGACCATAGAACATAGCAAATGGTGAATCGCTGAAAGCTGATCGTTCGTGAAATATTTACGTGCTAGCCCCGACTGATTGGTTGCGATTACTACACGGAAACCGGAAGAAGAAAGCCGGGCAATCGCGTTTATACTACCCTCAATTGGAATAAATTCGTCCGCCGAGCGAATATAGTCGTCCGAGTCTTGATTGATAACACCATCTCGATCCAGCACTATAATCTTCATGCAGGCCCGCTTAAGCTAGAAAAACTAGGTGGTATGAAGGAAGGAAATATCCGCAACCTTCAGGAAAATATTACGGAGTCGCTGTAACAGAGCAATACGATTAATCTGCACAGACTTGTCTTCACACATGACGAGAACATCATCAAAAAAACCATCAACGGTAGCTTTCAATTGCGCGAGCTCAGCAAGCCCGGCAGTGTAGTCACCAGCTTCGAACAGAGACACAGTGCTTAACTCTTTATCACAGAGCTGACTGTACAATAGCCTTTCGGCGTCGCTGTCGAACAGTTGTTCATCGACAGGGGTTGACCTAGTGTTCGCGTCCACCTTGTCGAGTAAATTGGAGACTCGCTTGTTAGCGGCAGCCAGGGCAGCGGACTCGTCCAACTGTGCAAAACTCGACACCGCCTCGATTCGCTTCGCGAAATCATAGGGTCGGCGTGGCCTTAGCTCCATGACAGACTGAAAAACGTGTGCTGAGATTCCTTCGTCTGCATACCAGCTGCGAAACCGCTCTAGCATAAACTCGAAAACCCGCACCTCCGTGCCTTTCTCCAGCTCGAGGGAATCGAATCCTCTCAAGGACTCTTCTATGCAGAGCATTAGATCGAGATCCAATTTTTTCTCTACGATAATTCGCAGCACGCCAATAGCAGAACGCCTCAGCGCAAACGGATCCTTCGAGCCGGTCGGAGGCTGTCCGATCGCAAACAAGCCTACTATTGAATCTAGCTTGTCAGCTATCGCCAACACGCTACCTACCGCGCTCGCGGGCAGACTATCTCCGGCATATCTAGGCATGTACTGCTCATTGATGGCCTGCGCTACGGCATCGTCCTCACCATCGTTGGTAGCGTAATATGAACCCATAAGCCCTTGAAGGTCCGCGAATTCTCCGACCATGCTCGTAACCAAGTCACACTTAGAAAGCAGTGCGGCTCTCTCGCTCTGTGCTTCGTTAACGCCGGATTGCGCAGCTATAAATTTGGCCAGCCGGGCAACCCGCAAGCTGCGCTCATATACGGTGCCCAGCTTCTCCTGGAACACAACCTTCTTAAGTGCTTCCAACCGACTTTCTAGCGAGGACTGCTTGTCTGTCTCAAAGAAAAACCTCGCGTCAGCCAGGCGAGGACGGATAACTCTCTCATTGCCTTCTATGACCTGAGAAGGATCCTCGCTGCGGATATTGCTAACGGTTACGAAGAAGGGCAGCAGCTGCTGTTCAGCATTAACCAGATAGAAACATTTCTGGTGCGACTTCATTGCGAGAATCAATGCCTCGGAGGGGACTTCTAGGAATGTCTCATCAAATTTGCCGGTGAGCGCAACAGGAAACTCAACAAGACTGGTTACCTCTTCGAGTAGCGAGTCATCAACTACTGTTGTAGCGCCGATCTTTTCACCCTCGGCCAGGATCGCTTCCCTTATTAGCTCTTTGCGTTTCGCGAAATCGGCGACGACATTGCCTGGGTCAAGCATGAGTGCTTCGTATTCACTCGCCTTGCTGATCTGGATTCTATCGGCATGATGGAAACGATGACCGAAACTGTAGGCGCCGGAATCAACACCTAATAGATTGGTGGGAACAAGCTCTTCTCCGAACAACATAACAAGCCAGTGTACGGGTCGAACAAATTCGTTTCTGGATGAGCCCCAGCGCATCCTTTTTGGTATGGGGAGCTTGGCGAGGGCAGCATCGACTATGGAAGGCAACAACTCGGTAGTTCTCTTGCCGGGCACGGCCGATGAAAACGCGAGCTTCTCTATGCCGTCTTTCTCTATTCGGGTCAGATCACTAACATCAACCCCACAAGACTTCGCAAAACCGGTAGCCGCGGGGGTGGCCTTGCCGTCGGCACCGAAAGCAGCCTTTGTGGCGGGGCCAATCTTCTCGTTTAATCTGTCGGCTTGTTTCGCATCTAACGCCGTAACCAGTACCGCCAATCGCCGCGGCGTAGCAAAAGATTGAACCGCGCCATGATCAAGGGATTCTTGTTTGAGACCCTCCACCACTCCGGCTCGAAAGGCATTCGATAACTTGAGTAGTGCCTTCGGAGGCAGTTCCTCGGTGCCCAATTCGACTAGGAAATCTTGTTTCGACATGACTATTTTTCCAAAAATTCCTTACGGAGTGCTTCGCTAGCGAGAGGGAAACCGAGCTGCCTGCGACTCTCGTAGTAGGCTTCGGCGACGGCGCGCGCGAGCGTCCTGACACGCAGGATGAAGCGCTGCCGCTCCGTTACGGAAATTGCATTACGAGCATCGAGTAAATTGAAGTAGTGCGAGCCCTTTAAAACCTGCTCATAGGCAGGAAGCGCTAGCTGTTTATCGATGAGCGCCTTGCACTGTCTCTCACAGTCGTCAAAGTTGCGAAAAAGCGTATCGACATCCGCGTGCTCAAAATTGAAGGCAGACATTTCAACTTCGTTCTGTTTAAAAACATCCCCGTAGGTAACCACGCCATCGGGGCCGTCTGCCCAGACGATGTCATAGATGCTGTCGACACCCTGCAAATACATGGCAATTCGCTCGATGCCGTAGGTGATTTCGCCGCTCACCGGGTAGCACTCCAAGCCGCCTACCTGCTGGAAAT
Source organism: uncultured Pseudohongiella sp. (assembly GCA_964352295.1). GTDB lineage: Bacteria > Pseudomonadota > Gammaproteobacteria > Pseudomonadales > Pseudohongiellaceae > UBA9145. The sequence goes on from CAYGRR010000010.1 coordinate 33,190, forward strand.
AGGTGAATTGAGTTACCTCCATGCCATTCAGCCAGACTTCCCAGCCTAGCCCCCAGGCGCCTAGCGTCGGGGATTCCCAGTTGTCTTCGACGAATCGGATATCATGTATCGACATATCGATGCCGAGAGAGCGCAGAGAATCCAGATAAAGCTCTTGGATGTTTTTGGGCGAAGGCTTCAGGATCACCTGAAACTGATAATAATGCTGCAATCGGTTAGGGTTCTCGCCATAACGACCATCAGTGGGTCTCCGACAGGGTTGAACGTAGGCGGTATTCCACGATTCGGGTCCAATGGCACGTAAGAACGTAGCAGGATGAAAGGTACCGGCACCTACTTCCATGTCCAGTGGCTGCATGATGACACAGCCCTGATCAGCCCAAAATTGCTGCAGGGCGAATATGAGTCCTTGAAAGGTGCTACTGTCTAGATTCTTGTTCACGGGGTGGCCGATTTGCTTGGAAAGAGTTTAGTGAGCTTGATCTCTAAATAACTAGGAAGTCAAAGGCTTGCAATTATCCTCGATTATCCCGAACTAATCTACCAGCAGCCCGGGCCCGCTGCCCGTTGGCAATATTGCGTCGATTGTGTCTGAGGGGTATTTATGCTTCCATTTCTTGCAGATTCTTCCTGATATCTAGACCCGAATGAGAAATTACCATCGCTACGCTTAAGTACTATCTTCTACTCCTCTTTCTGCTCGTGACGGCAAGGTTACCAATGAGGGTTCTGCATTGGCTGGCTTGGGCCTGGGGAATGCTCCTTTATCACCTACCGAATCGAGCTCGCGACACCACGCTCAAGAACCTAAAAGCGTGCTTTCCCGAGAAGGCCGCAGAGGAAATCTCGCATCTAGCGAGAGCAAGCCTGATTAGTACGGCGAGCACTGCATTGGAGATGGGCAAGTCGTGGATGTTGCCGATCGAGCAGACTTATGCGCTCGTTACGCAGACTGAGGGACTGGAAGAGTTTAAGCGAGCTGCAGAAAACAACGAGGGCATTATCTTGTTGGCACCGCACCTCAGTAACTGGGAAATCTTCGGCGTGTATGCGTGCCAGAACATCCCATCGACTTTCATGTACCAGCCACCCAAGCTACCCGCTCTAGATCGCTTGCTGCAACGCACCCGCTCGCGTGGTGGAATCAAACTTGCGCCCACAGACAGGAAAGGTGTCTCGCTAGTGTTGAAAGCGCTGCAGCGAGGAGAGCTTGTTGGTGTGTTACCGGATCAGGTACCGAATGATGAGGGCGGTGAATTCGCGGAATTTTTTGGTGAAAAGGCACTGACCATGACCTTGGTTAGCAAGCTCGTGGCGCGCTCGAAGGCTAGGGTCTTCTGCGGATACGTGCTGCGCTCACCGAACGCCGAGGGCTTTAAGCTGACAATTCGAGAGGCCGATCCGGCCATCTATGATGAAGATTTGCTCGTATCAGTGCGTGGGCTCAACAAGTCCGTAGAGGACTGCGTGCGCATGGCGGTAGAACAGTACCAGTGGGAGTACAAGCGCTTCCGCCGTCGACCCGACGCGGAAAAATTCTATTAGCAGTGTCGCGAACCAGCGGCAATACCAAGTTAAAAAGAAACGCCTACGCCGAGTCCTTAGCACAGCATTGATAATGCAATGAAGCGTCCGAACTTTTCCAGAACATCGGAGATGCTCAAATTAAAAGCATCCCTTACGCCAAGTCGTTAGCAGAACATTGATGAGGTAATCAAGCGTTCTATCGTTTCCAGAACATCGGCGTAAACAAAACCAACAAAGTAAATATCTCCAAGCGCCCCAACAACATCGCGAAACACAAGATCCACTTCGCCATTGCGGGAAGGTCTCCGTAAGTTACTGCAACATTGGCAAGGCCTGGGCCAAGGTTGTTGATACACGCGCCAACAGCGCTGAACGCCGTGATAATATCGAGGCCCGTTGCGAGCAGTGCCAGTAGCATGGCCATGAAGACCATGACGTAGACGGCGAAGAATCCCCACACCGATTCGACGATGCGATCCGATACTCGCTGCCCGCCGAGCTTAATTGGAATAACAGCTCGAGGGTGGATTAGGCGCTGCACTTCTCTAAATCCTTGTTTGAATATTAGCAAAATACGAATAACCTTCATGCCGCCGCCGGTAGAACCGGCACACGCTCCGATAATGGCTGCGTACAGCAGCATATAGGGCAAGAACAAAGGCCAGGCATTAAAATCAGCCGTTGCGAAACCGGTTGTCGTCGCCATGGAGACTACTTGAAAAACGCCCTTAATCGTCGATTCGAACAGGCCCGAATAGGTGTTGGAGGAATGTAGAACAGCCACAGTAACCACTGAGACGGAGACTAGAATGAACGCATAGAATTTAAATTCGGGATCGACGAGATAGTGACCAACCTTTCTTCGCTGCCAGGCGGTAAAGTGCAGCGCAAAGTTTACGCCGGCTATGAACATAAAGATGATGGCGATGATGTCTACTGCGGCATTGTCGAAATAACCGAGGCTCAAATCGTGCGTAGAGAAGCCACCAATCGCCACTGTGGTGAAGCTATGACTAATCGCATCGAATAGATCCATGCCGACCAACCAGTACGCCAGGGCACAAACGACAGTAAGTGTGAGATAGATGTACCAGAGTGCCTTTGCTGTTTCGGCGAGGCGAGGCACCAGCTTATTGTCTTTCACAGGCCCCGGGCTTTCGGCTCGATAGAGCTGCATTCCGCCGATACCGAGCATCGGTAGCAAGGCCATGGCCAACACGATTATGCCCATGCCGCCTAGCCACTGTAGCTGTTGCCTATAAAATAGAATGGACTTGGGTAGAACGTCGAGACCGGAAATTACAGTTGCGCCTGTTGTGGTCAGGCCAGACAGTGATTCGAACACTGCGTCGGTAATAGATAACTCTACGGCAGAAGAGAAGATGAATGGCAGCGAGCCGGCTGTACCCAGTACCGCCCAGAACAGAGTAACCACTAGAAAACCATCTCTTGTGCCGAGCTCCGCGCGCGACCTGACGGTTGCCAGCCACATCAGAAAACCGACGCTAAAAATAATAATTAGCGAATCAATAAAGACACCCGCCATCCCGTCGGCATAAATATAGGAAACGAGCAGCGGGGGCAAATTGCCTAACGCACTGAAGAGCATTAGCAATATACCCAATATTTTTACGATGATTGAGGCGTGCATAGTGTTTAGCTTTTAGAAGAAGCTGAAGCCAACTTGGAACAGCCGTTCCACTTCGGGAATTCGTTTACGATCCACCAGAAAAAGGATCACGTGATCGTCCGCCTCTACCACGGTGTTGTCATGAGCGATCAGAACTTCATCGTTTCGTACTATCGCACCAATCGTCGTGCCTTCGGGTAGATCGATATCTTCTATAGCGCGGCCGACAACTTTGGACGAAGCTTCGTCGCCGTGAGCGATGGCCTCCATCGCCTCGGCCGCACCTCGGCGCAAGGAATGTACGTTTACGACATCGCCGCGACGGACATGTGCGAGCAGACTGCCAATCGTTGCCTGCTGTGGCGAGATCGCAATATCGATCTCTCCGCCCTGCACCAAGTCGACATAGGCAGAGTTGTTAATTAGCGCCATTACTTTCTTGGCTCCTAGCCTTTTGGCCAAGAGCGATGACATGATATTTGCCTCGTCGTCATTAGTGAGCGCGAGGAACACGTCGGTATCGGCGATATTTTCTTCTATTAGAAGGTCGCGTTGCGATGCCTCTCCATTCAATACGATGGCGTGATTGAGAGTTTCAGAGATAAGGGAACAACGTTCTGGGTCTCTCTCGATGATCTTTACCTGGTATTTATCCTCGACACTTTCCGCTAGCCGCATGCCGATATTACCTCCACCGGCAATCATCAACCTTTTATAGGGCCTGTCCATGCGTCGCAATTCGCCCATGCAGGCGCGAATGTCTTTCTGCGCTGCCACGAAGAAGACCTCGTCATCCGCCTCGATAACTGTGGAGCCCTCTGGAATGATCGGGCGGTCCTTACGAAAGATAGCCGCCACGCGAGTATCCACCGAAGGCATGTGTTGACGAAGCAAGCGTATTTCTTGTCCAACGAGAGGCCCGCCGTAGTAAGCCTTCACCGCCACTAGCTGTACTTTACCGTCTGCGAAATCTAGCACCTGCAGGGAGCCAGGCAATTCCAGCAAGCGCTTTATGTCGCTAGAGACAATAAGCTCAGGGCTGATAACGGTGTCTACCGCGATGCCATGTTGGCCGAACAGTTTGTCGGTAGCCAGGTACGAAGAAGCGCGAATTCGGCAGATTTTCTTTGGGGTTTGGAACAGAGAATAAGCGACTCGACAAGCAACCATATTGATTTCATCGCTTTCGGTAACAGCGATGAGCATGTCGGCATCCTGACCTCCCGCTTTCTCTAAAACGTCAGGCAGGCAAGGGTGGCCGGCTACGGTACCTATGTCGATACGGTCTTTTAGTTCGCGGAGTCTCTCGGTATCGGCATCGACAACGGTGATGTCGTTTGCCTCGTTCGCGAGGGTTTCGGCTAGAGTACTGCCAACCTGATTGGCGCCGAGGATAATTATTTTCATGCTGGCCTTATACTATTGATCGAACTTACGATTCGAGAAATTCTAGGCAAACTCTTTTCGCAGTAACGAGTAGAAGAATCCATCAGGGCCTGATTTTGTGCCCGGTAGGAGCTGCCTACCGAAAGCGCATTCTACTCCCCAATCGGCTGTTATGGCTTCATATTTAGCGCTAACGGTAGATTCGAGGAAGCGCTTTATCGTCTCTTCGTTTTCCTGTCTCAGCACAGAACAAGTGGTATAGAGCAGCAGGCCACCAGGCTTCAGGCAGGCCCACAGGCTAGTCAGCAGCTTGAGCTGTATCTCAGCCAGGGCTTCAATCTGCTCAGGCTTTCTCAGTAATTTGACGTCGGGGTGCCGCCGAATCACGCCCGTTGCCGAGCAGGGAGCATCGAGAAGAACACGATCGAACAGATTCCCGTCCCACCAGGACTCTATTTCGCTGGCATCGGCGGCGATAAGATTCGCTTCAAAACCGAGCCTCTCGAGATTCTCTCGAATTCGGTCCAGCTTAGCTTGGCTCATATCAATAGAGGTAAGACGAGTAAGTAAACGCTCACTTTCAAGGATATGGCAGCTCTTCCCGCCGGGTGCGGCACAGGCATCGAGGACTTGCTGGCCCGGCTCGAGCTGCAGCAGACTCGCCACTAGCTGGGATGCCTCATCCTGGACACTGACGTGGCCCTCTAGGAAGTCTGGGAGGTCGATAACAGGGCATGGGCTGTGAAGATACAGCGCCGAATCCGCTAATTGTCCGGGGGTCGCAGGAAGGCCTCCCAGCGTCAGTTTCTCGAGATAGTGTTCGCGGGAGATTTTTGCGGTGTTGACTCGCAGCGTCATCGGCGGGCGTTGGTTGCTGTTGTGAAATATCGAGGGTGCCTGCTCGGGCCACTGGCGGATAATCTCAGACTCAAGCCAATCCGGAAAGGCGAGCTCCTTGCCTGGCTGGTTGGCAGTTAGCGTGTGTTCGAGTTCGGTTTGTCTGCGTTGATAGCCGCGCAAGACGGCATTGACCAAACCCTTCGCCCAGGGCTTCTTGAAGATCAGTGCGGCGGCAACAGATTCGTTAATCACGGCATACTCTGCAACCTCTAGCTCGCGCAGCTGATAAAGCGCGCAGATCATCAGACATTTTATGTCCAGGTCCTGTTTCTTGAGAGGCTTATTGAGCAGCTGCCCCAGCAAGGCATCGAGCGCAAAGAACCAGCGACAACAACCGTAGCTACTCTCCTGGATCAGGCTGAACTCGGGATGGTCTTTGTGATTGCCCAACAGAGTATTCAGCGAGCCGCGGTCGTTAAGCAGAGAGCAGAGTATTTTCGCTACGATGGCTCTGCTATTGCTCATTCTATTTAGGCAGCTCGGAGCAGAACGTAGTGCCCGGCGCAAAGTAATCCGGCCGTGAGTTGCTGATATCCCCTACGGAAGTGACATTCTTTCCCGGGAGTTGAACAAGGTGGACATCTAGGGACCCAACACCGCAGCTCACAGTGAAGGATCCTTTCCCGTTCTTTACTATCTGTCCGGGCGTCACATCGAAACATTCCTGAGAATCGGACGCCTCAATAATTCGAAGCCTCTGTGTATCCAATATTGAATACGCTGGATTTCTTCCTATGCCTGCTCTTATCTGTCTATCTATCTCGGCCGCGGTGAGCCGCCAGTCTATAAATGCCTCGGCCTTTTCCAGCTTTGCCGCGTAGCAGCTTTGAGCGTCATCTTGAATGGTAGCGTTCGCTTGATAGCTTGCTAGATGCTCAAGCGTTCTCAGCAGTGCCGTTTGACCCGCTATTTGTAGCTTATTCTCTAGATCGATGCGGTTATCTGTTCTCTCAATCGTGACCGATTCTTTGTTCAGCATCGCTCCAGTATCAAGGCCCTCATCCATCTGCATAATAGTGACACCCGATACCTCGTCGCCTGCTAGCAGCGCTCGTTCAATCGGGGCCGCTCCTCGCCAACGCGGCAGCAAGGACGCGTGTACATTCAGGCAGCCGCGTTTTGGAATGCCAAGAATCGCTTTCGGTAGTATGAGCCCATAGGCGACGACGATCAGTAGATCCAGTTCGAGGGAGGCGAGTGCTTCAGCTGCTTCGGCGGACCTTAAGCTGGAAGGCTGGAAAACCGGCAGCGCATGCGCGAGGGCAAGCTCTTTGACGGGGCTAGCGAGTAATTTCTTGCCGCGGCCAGCAGGGCGATCGGGCTGCGTATAGACGGCAACAATCTGCTGGCCTGCCGCTAGCAATGCCTCTAGATGTGCGGCAGCGAAAGCAGGCGTTCCCGCAAAACAGATTCGCAATTTATTCATTAATTCAGGCAGACTTCTTATGTTCTTTGTCGAGCTTGCTGCGTATTCGCTGCCGCTTTAGGGTGCTGAGATAGTCGACGAACAACTTGCCATTGAGATGGTCTATTTCGTGTTGGATGCAGGTGGCGAGAATGCCCTCGGCAGGGAGTTCGAATGCATCGCCTTTCGTATCCTGCGCGCTAATCTTTACGGAGCAGGGTCGCGAGACTGTTTCATAGAAGCCAGGCACCGAAAGACAGCCTTCATCGTACTCAGAGAGTTCGTTATCCAGAATTTCGAGCTCTGGATTGATAAATACTAGAGGACTATCGCGATTCTCCGATACATCTATCACCAAGACACGTTTATGAACGTTCACCTGCGTGGCCGCGAGCCCGATACCCTCGGCCGCGTACATCGTTTCGAGCATATCTTCGATCAAGACTTCGAGCTTTCCGTCGAAAACAGTAACGGGTTCGGCTATTTTCCTTAATCTGGAGTCTGGGAATTCCAGAATCTGTAAAATTGACATAGTCGCTAGAGCCTGCAGCAATTGTGTGATGCAGTATGTGGACTGCTTCTAGTGATAATTATAGCGTATTGCTAACATATGAACTCAACGCTTTTTGGCGCGGAAGACTGAGAATGAAAATACTGGGAATCAGACAAATACTACTAGCCTTGGCCCTTGGCATAACGAGTCTTGGCACTCTAATGCCTGCGCAGGGTCAGACGAGCATGCTAGTGGATGGCTACCCCAGTAGCTATGTCGTGCAAGAAGGCGACACGTTATGGGAAATTGCGGGCCAATTTTTGCGAGATCCTGAGCGCTGGGTGGATATCTGGCAGCCAGACACCTATCTGGACAATCCCGACCTCATTTACCCTGGCGATACTCTCAAGCTAAGCATTCTGGGCGGAACACCACGCGTGTTTGTGCAGCGTGGTGATCGGGAAGTTGAAAACGTCTCTCCGCAGATACGAGAAGTCGCATTACAAAGTGCGATTCCAGCCATTCCACTGGAGTCCATCGAAAATAGCTTCACTAGGAATAGGATTATTACCGCCGCTGAATTCGATGCCGCCCCTTATATAGTTTCAAACACAGGCGACAATCTCGCGATAGGCACGGGCGATGAAATCTTCGCTCGTGGATCCTTCCTCGTCGGCACAACCTCTTTCGAGATCTACCGCCAGGGCCGAACCTATTACGGCGACGGCATACCCAGGAAGCGCATGTTCGGGCTTCTAAACACTACAGACGAGGAAGTGCTCGGCCTTGAGGTGGAATATCTAGGCTTTGCAAGCATAGTCGAAAACGTTGCTCCTGATATGCGAAAGCTTTTGATCAACAATGGTACCAAGGAGATTCAGGTTGGTGACCGCTTACTAATCAGAGAAGAGTCTAGTATCGATGCGACTATTTTCCCTACTGAGCCTAGCGCTGAAATGTCTGGTCAAATTGTTGCCTTCCTTGGAGAAGAATCCCTCGCCTCACAGCTAGATACTGTCGTTATAAATCTAGGCAGAGAAGATCAGCTGGAGGTTGGTGATGTATTGTCAATTCAGAAGGAAGGGTCTCAGATGACCGACGAGGTTGAGCGAGCCAAGATGCCCTTCCGTGAAAGATTGCTAACGCTGTTCAACCAGGACAGATTAGCCATTCCGGGTAATAGCATAGGCACCCTCTTGGTCTACAAGACCTTCGATCGACTCAGCTATGCGGTAATACTCACTAGCACCGAACCTGCTGAGCTCTTGAACAACGTAGTTAGCCCCTAAACTACGTCCTTCTGCCCGTTTTCTACTAGGCTAGTCTTAGGCTTGGCTAAACCCAGTAGCCCGGACACGGGCAGAAACCAAGCCCGCACAATGACACCCTTCTAATCGCTCATGGATGAACGATGGACACTGCTATTTGTCTGTACTATTTGCGGCTTCTGCATAGCCAGACAATTCCGGTCCCGATAACCTCTCGGCTTCTGCGGCAATTTGGCTCGGCAAGTGCGCTACAGGCCTTGCCAACCGAGGATCTGCAACACCTCGGCTTCAACGGCGTGCAGATTGATACTTTGCAGAGCGTCCACAGCACAATGGACGCTAACCGAAGTAGTCAGCTGGCCATGGACTGGGCAGATAAAGAGGGCAATTATCTCGTTTGCTACGAATCAGAGCACTATCCACAAATGCTGCGAGAGATTGATAGCGCGCCTCCAGTCCTATTCGTCAGTGGCCAGTTGAGCACGCTTGCAGCGAGAAATCTCGCTCTGGTTGGAAGTCGCCGAGCAACGCTTTACGGTAAGAGGAATGCCTATTGGATGGCCCAAGAACTGAGCAAGGCTGGCCTGCAAATATGCAGCGGAATGGCTTCGGGAATCGATAGTAAGGCACACGAAGGGGCGCTGGACAGCGGCATGAGAACCCTCGCCATCGTTGGCACAGGGATCGATAAAGTGTATCCGAGCCAGAATCAGGGGCTGGCGCAGCGAATCGTAGAGAGCGGCGCAGTCGTGTCAGAGTTTCCCTTGGGCACGCCACCGTATCCCAGCAACTTTCCGAGAAGGAATCGAATCATTAGTGGGCTGTCGCTAGGGACCCTGGTAGTGGAGGCGACACTCAAGAGCGGGTCGTTAATAACTGCTCGATTGGCGATGGAGCAGAACCGAGATGTATTTGCGGTGCCGGGCCCAATTGCCAGCCCTCAGAGCCGCGGTTGCCATAGCCTAATAAAGCAGGGTGCCAAGCTGGTGGAGGAGCCTGGAGACATTCTTGAAGAGCTGAACATGATCGAGCGCTGTGCAAGCGATGACACGGATCTCAGCAACTCCCAGGGAAAGGCGAGCCTGACTACAGAGTTCCTCGCGCTTAAATCTATCGACCATCAGGGCTGTCTGTTTCAGGCGGTGCTTGATGATACCAAGCTCTCAATACAGGCTTTGAACACAGAACTCATTCAGCTAGAGGCACTAGGCCTGATTCGCCAAGAAGGCGGCCGTTATTTCAAGTTAGATTAGTGGAGGGCTGGAATTCTTGCATCGATTAGCGGTCTACGGTAGTTTCCCCATTCATCTAAATCCCGAGCTAGTGCATCACTTTTAACCTGTTGATGATTAGCCCATCGGTTCCACTAAGCGACCTACCCGTGACAGCGCAAAACATCCAACTAGCCTGCCAAAGTTTAAGAGAAGGAAACCTCATCGCCTATCCAACAGAGGCGGTCTGGGGCCTGGGATGTGATCCTTTTAATGAAGCGGCTGTAGAAAAACTGCTTCGCCTGAAAGATCGTCCCGTACACAAAGGGTTGATACTGATTGCTGAGAGTATCGCCCAGTTCGAGCAACTTCTCAGAGGCCTGAGCCAGAACCAGAAAGACACATTGAACGCTTCATGGCCGGGTCATGTCACTTGGTTAGTGCCGGACCCGGAGCAGCTGATTCCAGCCTGGATCAAGGGCAGTCACCAAGCGGTGGCGGTACGAGTGAGCGCGCACCCTACGGTTAGAGAACTGTGTTCAGCGTATAACGGTCCAATTGTTTCAACATCGGCGAACGAGGCAGGTAAGCCAGAAATTAGATCTAGATTAATACTCGAAGCCAAATTTGCAGATAAGATAGCCTGCATCGTTGAGGGCGAACTTGGGCAAGCCGCCAAACCCTCCGAAATGCGTGACTTACATTCTGGAAAAATAATTCGATGAGTCCTTGTAGATAGACCCACACAAGTAGAGTAAGCAGGATGCGAGAGGGAATTACAGTGAGCACAATTGCGCCAAATGACGTCAAAGAGTTTCTATTAGGCCTGCAGGCCAATATCTGCGACTCCCTCGAGGCTCTAGACTCAGAAGCCAAATTTCAAACGGATCGCTGGGACAGAGAAAAGGGTGGCTCAGGCATCAGTCGTGTCATCAGTGACGGCGAGATCTTCGAGAAGGGGGGCGTTAACTTCTCCCATGTATTCGGAGATGCCATGCCGGCTTCGGCCACTGCTACCAGACCCGATCTAGCTGGCAGGGCGTGGCAGGCGATGGGCGTTTCATTGGTAATACATCCGAAGAACCCTTTCGTGCCAACTTCACACGCCAATTTTCGAATGTTTGTAGCGGACAAGGAGGGCGAGGAGTCGGCTTGGTGGTTCGGAGGCGGCTACGATTTAACGCCGTATTACGGCAACGAAGCAGACTGCGTTCATTGGCACCAACAAGCGAAGAACGCCTGCGCAGGATTCGGCGATAAGTACTATCCTCTGTTCAAGCAGCAGTGTGATGACTATTTTCAAATCAAGCATAGGCAGGAGCCACGGGGTATCGGCGGTCTATTCTTCGATGACTTTAATGAACTAGGCTTCGAGAAGAGTTTCGAGTTCGTGCAATCTATGGCGAATAGCTATCTCGAGGCTTATCTGCCGATCGTGCAGAGGCGCAAGGATACCCCGTACACGGATCACCATAAGCAGTTTCAAGAATACCGTCGCGGACGTTACGCTGAATTCAATCTTGTCTATGACCGGGGCACGATCTTCGGTCTGCAATCGGGAGTGGGACGAATAGAATCAATCCTTATGTCACTGCCACCGGTCGTTCGCTGGATCTACGACTGGACACCTGAGAAAGGCAGCGAGGAAGAGAGGCTCACCTCCGAATTTCTGAAACCGCGCGAATGGGTGTAGTCTTCTCAATCAAACCTATTAAAAGAAGAGTCAAAGAAGAGAAATCCCATCGTGTCAAAATACGCTGTCCTCGGCAATCCTGTAAGCCATAGCAAATCTCCCCTGATCCATACTCAGTTTGCACAGCAGACAGGTCAGTCGATGAGCTACACCGCGATTTCCTTGGAAGAAAACGAATTCGAAGATTTTGTAGTCAATTTTTTCGCCGAGGGTGGAGGCGGGCTCAACATAACGGTGCCATTCAAGGGAGCCGCTTTCGAATTGGCGGCGAGCTGCTCCCCGCGCGCGCAGCTTGCTAAAGCAGTCAACACGCTATTTCTGGATGAAAAAGGGAAGATCTGCGGAGACAACACCGATGGACTTGGCCTGGTCACCGACCTTAAGCAAAACAATGAGGTTGCCATCCGCGGCAAACGCGTACTCATTCTGGGGGCCGGCGGCGCGGTGCGCGGAGTGCTCGCTGCCTTGGTATTTGAGCAGGCCGCACAGATAACGCTAGTGAATCGAACGTTTTCGAAAGCGGAGCTCCTCGCTGAAGAAATGAACTCATTGGCGCCCGTCGAAGCGCTGTCTTTAGAGTTGTTGCGGCAAGCCACTGTCGAGGGTCGGAACTTTGACCTCATAATCAATGGCACATCCGCGAGCCTGCAGGGGGAGATGCCTGACTTGGATGGGAGTATTATCGCTCCAGGCTGTTGTTGCTATGACCTAATGTATTCAACGACAGCAGATACGGCGTTCGTGCAGTGGGCTAAGCAGCAGGGAGCGGAGCAGAGTCTGGATGGACTAGGCATGTTGGTTGAACAGGCGGCGGAGGCCTTCGCGCTGTGGAGAGGCGTTCGTCCAAACACCGCGCCAGTTATTGCTTTTTTGGGGCGACAACCCTAGTCGAAACCAGGTTGCACATTATTTAGAGGCAAAAAAAAGGCCGCTAGATGCGACCTTTTTATTGAAGAGAAGCTAGTGTGCCGCCTCTTCCTCACCGTGCCCCCCGCCGTGAATATCGGCAGGGGTGAGTGCAACCGCATTCGGGTCATGCCCCATATACTCATAACGCGCGTTGGTAGTATAGAGGCCCTCTACTGTCATAAAACCTATCAGTAGAAGCAGCACGATAGGTGGTCCAAGAATCGTAAACACTAACGCCATTCTTTCCCACATAACGTGCATAAAGATCGCTACGATGAAGCCTGCTTTCAGGATCATGAAAAGGATCACCAAGCTCCAGCGCATACCACCTTGCACATTAAAGTAATCTACTGCGTATGAAAACGAACTCAATACGAATAGTAGAACCCAAATTTTGTAATAAATCCCTAGAGGATGTTGTTGACCAGCTTCAGATGACATCTCTGTCCCCTCTTACAATAAGTAGAAAAATGCGAAAATGAATACCCAAACAAGATCCACAAAGTGCCAATACAAACCGGCAATCTCTACAATCTCATATCCCTTCTTGTCATAGTCGCCACGCTTCACCTTGAAGGCCACGATCAACAAGTAAATAACACCGCCGGTCACGTGCAATCCGTGAAAGCCGGTGATCATAAAAAAGACAGAACCAAACTGGGCAGCGCCAAAGGGGTTACCCCAGGGCCGTACTCCCTCTTCAAGGATCAGCTTGCTCCACTCGAATGCCTGCATGCCCACGAAAGAGGCGCCGAAGGCAGCGGTAGCAACCATAAACCAGAAGGTCTTAGCCTTATCTCTGCGATAACCAAAATTCACCGCCAGCGCCATGGTTCCGGAGCTGGTAATCAATATAAAGGTCATGATCGCGATCAGAATCAGCGGAATAGGATCACCGCCGAAAGAAAGCGCAAAGATTTCACTCTGCAGTGGCCATGGCTCGGTAGTAGACAACCGAACATGGAGATAGCCCGTAAGAAAGCAAGTGAAAATAAAGGTATCACTCACCAGGAAGATCCACATCATGGCCTTTCCCCAAGGCACATGGTAGGTCTGTTTATCAGCGCTCCAATCGTTGACTAGAGTAGAGTCTGATCCGCTTATAGCTGCATCACTCATTCTTTTTTCCTATTAACGTCCAAATAAATATTATTGTCTTCTAATGCCCAGCTAATCGCGAACAACTAGGTATTAGAAAGTATTGCAAACATAACCAACCAAACAATCAGCAAGAAGTGCCAATATAAAGTACACAACTCGATGCTTAGGCGCACGTCTTCCGGCTTGCTACCCGAAAGCAATCGAATCGAACTCTTACTCCACACCCAAAGTCCGCCCAATAGATGTGCAATGTGCAAACCCGTAAGCAGATAGAAGAAGGAGTTAGCTGGGTTGGATGTCATATAGAAGCCAGCATTCTGCAGGCTTTCCCATGTAAGCATCTGCCCCGCGATGAATAGCAAAGCAAACACTCCGCCACCAATGAAGGCGGTAATCAAATTTTTCTGCTTGCCGGCGTTAGCGGTGTTTCTCGCCCACTGGAAAAGAACACTGCTGATAACGAGCAAACCGGTGTTCAGCCACAGCTGGGAAGGCTCTGCCAATGGTGTCCAATCTGGCAGGGTCATCCGTATGACGTAGCTAACACCGAGTAGCGAAAAAATCACCGACGCAATCATCAGGAAGAATCCCAATGCGACACGCTCCGGAGGAGACTCGAAAGTGCCTTCCGGGTTTAGCCCACCGATTACGCCCTTTCTTTCCCAGGGCTTCTCGCCTAGTTGCTTAAATAGGCTCATGCATCCGCCAACGATTCATCTTGATCAGGGTCGAAGTGCTGTTCATCCGCAGTAGGCTCAACGCTTTCTGGCACATTCTGTGGAATGAAATCTTGGTGTGCACCTGGCACGCTGTAATCGTATGCCCAGCGGTAGACAGTAGGCAGCTCGGGGCCCCAGTTGCCGTGAACCGGAGGTGTATCTGGTGTCTGCCATTCCAAAGAGGCAGAACCCCAAGGGTTTTGATCTGCTTTCTTACCATTGCGCAGACTCCAGAAGATGTTGACGAAGAACAGGATCTGCGCCGCGCCCACTATGAGAGCTGCGATCGTGATAGCTGTATTCAAGTCTTGTGCTGACTCTGGAATGAAGTCTGTAGAACCGAGTGCGTAGTAGCGACGCGGAACACCCAAAAAGCCAAGATAGTGCATTGGCAGATAGATCGCGTAGGTACCAAGGAAGGTAATCCAGAAGTGTAACTTTGCCATGCCTTCATGGTACATGCGGCCAGAGACCTTCGGGTACCAGTGGTACAGCGAGGCAAAGATAACAAGTACCGGAGATACACCCATCACCATGTGGAAGTGAGCAACCACAAAGTAGGTATCGGAAAGAGGCAAGTCGATAACCACGTTGCCCAGGAACAGGCCAGTTAGGCCGCCATGGATGAACGTGAAGATGAAGCCAATGGCGAAATACATTGGTGCATTCAGGCGTATGTCGCCTTCCCAAAGCGTTAACACCCAGTTGTACACCTTAAGCGCCGTAGGCACCGCGATGATCAACGTAGTAGTCGCGAAGAAGAAGCCAAAGTAAGGGTGCATACCACTTACATACATGTGGTGAGCCCATACGATGAAGCTCAAACCGCCGATCGCGATGATCGCCCAGACCATCATACGGTAGCCGAAAATGTTCTTACGTGCATGAGTAGAAAGCACGTCAGAGACGAGACCGAAAGCAGGCAGTGCAACGATATACACCTCAGGGTGGCCGAAGAACCAGAACAAGTGCTGGAACAAGATCGGGCTACCGCCATTGTGATCGAGTGGTGTGCCCGCTTCGATAACCGCTGGCATGAAGAAGCTAGTACCGAGCAATGTGTCGAAAAGCATCATGATGGCGGAAACAAGCAATGCTGGGAAAGCGAAGAGACCAAGAATTGTCGCGATGAAGATTCCCCAAATCGAGAGAGGAAGACGCATCATGGTTAGGCCGCGGCAGCGAGACTGCAAGATCGTAGTCACATAGTTCAGGCCACCCATGGTGAAGGCAACGATGAACACGGCGAGAGATACCAGCATCAACACGATGCCCATATCATGACCTGGCGTGCCTGCCATCGAAGTCTGCGGAGGATACAGGGTCCAGCCGGCTCCGGTTGGCCCGCCGCCGACGAAGAAGCTCGACATAAGGATGATCACCGACAGAGCGTAAACCCAGACACTCAACATGTTCAGGAATGGGAACACCATGTCTCTCGCGCCGCACATTAGCGGCACCAAGTAGTTTCCAAAGCCGCCCAGCAAGAGAGCCGTGAGCATGTAAACAACCATGATCATGCCGTGCATGGTGACCGACTGGTAATAGGAACTCGGGTCAATCAGATCGAACGTCTCTGGGAAACCCAATTGCATGCGCATTAGCAGCGATAGCACCAATGCCACAACTCCAACCGCGATGGCCAGGCCACCGTATTGAATGGCAATAACCTTGTGATCCTGACTCCAAACGTACTTCGTAACCCAGCTATGGGGGTGGTGCATTTCCATTTCGGAATCTTGATCAGCTAATGGTACGTAAGCCATTAAAACCTCCTAACTCTATAATCTTTGTATCAGCCTCTACGGCTAAAATTCGTTTACGATCTTATCTATCTAGTTTTTGTAGCGAACTATCTCAGGGTGTTGATGTAAGCCGCTACATCTTCAATCTCTTCGAGTCCAGACATGGCAGTTGACATGCCGACCATCTGTTCGCCGTAGTCATCTCTCGGATGCAGTCCACGGATACCTGCTCGGAAATTGCTGATCTGGGTAACGAAATACCAATCGCTCATGCCCGCAAGTTTCGGAGCGTCTGTGTACCAAGTGCCGTCTCCGTTATCCAAGTGACAGGCCGCACAGTTGCGGTCGTAGATTTCGTAGCCGTTATCGATGTCACCGGTGACTGTAGGAGTAGCCGGTGTATCAGGCATAGATGCGATATAGGCAGCCATGTTGCGAATGGCTGTATCGTCGGCAAGCATATTCGCCATCGGGGCCATAGTCTGGCCGGCTGTATCGCCTTCGCCACCGCGGACGCCTTGCTTGAAATACTTCAGCTGTCGCTCAATGTACCAAGCCTGCTGTCCAGCCAGCTTCGGTCCATTCAGCGCCTGATTGCCCTCGCCCTGTGCGCCATGGCATGCGGCACAAACTGCATACATTGCCTGACCGGCGGCTGGGTCTGCAGCGGCTACTGCCTGGGTTTGCGCAAATGTAGGCTGCTGTGCAATCCATGCGTCATATTCCGCCTGTGTCTCAATGACTATCGCACCGCGCATAGCAAAGTGGCCTATGCCGCAAAGCTCTTCGCAGAGGATGTCGTAGCGGCCGGCCTTGTTAGGCTCGAACCAGAGGTAAGAAACCAAACCTGGCACCAAGTCCATCTTTACGCGGAACTGAGTAACGGTGAAGTTATGCAATACATCATTCGAACGCAGCAGCGCTTTAACAGGCTTGTCGAGCGGCAGATGCATTTCGGGGCTTACGACGATCACATCGTCTTGGCCGTTGGGGTCTGCAGGATTCACACCAAAAGGATTGGTCTCTGTTACAAGCTGCGTATCTGCAGTACCCATGATTCCATCATCGCCGGGATAGCGGAAGGCCCACTGCCACTGCTGACCCATGGCTTCGAACTCAGTCGCATCGTCAGGAACGGTGACAAAGCTGGCCCAGACGAAAAGGCCCGGCGCTAGCATGGCGATTACACCAACAGTCGTAATGGCTGACAGCCAGACTTCCAGCTTGTGATTTTCAGGCTCGTAAACAGCCTTGTGGCCATCCTTCTGCCGAAACTTGTACACGCAGTAGGCTAAAAACAGATTCAATAGGATGAATACTATTCCGGTTACCCAAAAAGTGACGTTGATTGTGAAATCGATTGAGCCCCAGTCAGCAGCAATATCAGTGAACCACCAGGGGCTGGCAAAATGGAAAATCACTGATCCAATTACCAACAAGAAAATAACGACCGCTAAAGCCATAAACCCGCCTTCCTTCTTAAAAATTACAAACGTATCCCAAGCGGCCTGATGACAAAGCGCCACCGAACACTAGGGGAAATTAGTTGTTGTGTACATCGCGTTCCAGAGGAACAAGAATTGAAGCCAATTTGCCATCACTTTGTCGGCAGGTTTTGACAATGAGTGACCTCATTGCAAGTCCCGATTGGAAGTTTTGACTCGCTGCTATCCTTGTAAATTATTATTATCTGGATCGGGCAGTTTCAGTTCTCCGAAAGTCTCGTAATTTCACGAGATTTCAAAGATTTTTCGCACACCTCACGCGCACCGGAATGCTATAGAATATTGGGTTTTACTGCAAGTCATCTGCGGCCTAAAACCCTCAAAACATACGCGAAATCAAGCATTTTTGACACCTTCCTGTCAGTGTCTAATCTACGCGAGGTTTTTGCACGGAATTTGCTAGTAATTTGTCCAGAACGATTGGCCGCTATTGGGCTTAATTCTTGAGATTCGACTCCAAACATGGTTGAATGCCCGCGCTTCGAAAGCACCGCTAAAGGATGCGAGCTGGTATCTGCTATAGTGCGCCTAAGAAACCTATCATTAATTACCCAAAAGTTGATCCGTGAACGAAATAGCTTCAAAAATTAGTAGTGCAAGCTGGCGTGATTTTTACGAGATGTGTAAGCCGCGAGTCGTCATGCTGATGATCCTGACCTCGCTCGTGGGCATGTTCCTCGCAGTGCCGGGCATGGTTGATCTCGATATTCTAATTCTGGGCAATCTAGGCATAGCCCTAGTTGCCGCCTCGGGCGCGGTGGTAAACCACCTGATCGACCGAAAAATCGACATTATTATGAAGCGCACACACAACCGGCCGGTTGCACAGGGTCGTGTTGAGCCCAAGCAGGCTGCGCTCTTCGCGATTGTTATCGGCGTTGCGGGAATGGCGATACTGCTGTTGTGGGTGAATCCACTGAGTGCCTGGCTTACGCTGGCTTCTTTTGTTGGCTATGCCTTCATCTACACGGGTTATCTGAAACACGCAACTCCACAGAATATCGTAATCGGCGGGCTCTCCGGCGCGATGCCACCCCTTCTCGGTTGGTCTGCAGTCACCGGAACGATAGATGCTGGGGCGCTGATTCTAGTATTGATCATATTCGCCTGGACCCCGCCACATTTCTGGGCTCTGGCGATTCACCGCAAAGATGAATATGCCAAATCCGGCGTTCCCATGCTGCCTGTTACACACGGCGAACACGTCACTAAGATTCATATCATCGTTTATACGCTGATGCTGGTGGTCGTGAGTGTCTTTCCATTCCTGTCCGGAATGAGCGGCCTACTTTATCTCCTATCGGCGCTCGCATTGGGCGCCGGCTTCATCGTCTGGTCTGGCTTGCTTATGTTTAAGCCTAAGCCAAGCACAGCAATGGATACCTTCCGTTACTCGATCGTGTACCTGGCCTTGCTCTTCATCGCCCTGGTTGTCGATCACTACCTAATCTAGAACCACCCGATGCAGCTGACCCGCAAGAGAAAGACAGCGCTCATCGCCTTTCTGGCCTTCGATGCGCTTGTCGTTATAGCCCTCATCGTGCTCTTTCAGATGCGTGGCGAGCGCCAGAGAGAGTTGGATCTTCGAGAGATAGGCGTCAGCATCTATCCCGAAGCCAGGGCGCTGAGCGACTTTCGACTGCTCGACCAACGGGGCGAGTTTTTCGAGAAAACAGATCTCGAAGGACATTGGAGCCTGATGTTTTTTGGGTTTACGCGTTGCCCCGATATCTGTCCATTCACCATGGCTGAGCTGCGTCAGTTCTACGCTGCCTTGGACTTTGGGCAGGATGTGAAGCCGCGTGTTTTCCTCGTAACAATCGATCCTGAGCGAGACAATCCCCAATCGATGGCTGCTTATTTGGCAGATTACAACGAGGAGTTTATCGGTCTTAGTGGTGACCCAGCTCAGATAGCGCAGTTGGCAGGGGAGTTGTACGTGGGCTACGGTGAGTCAACCCAATCGGAGGGAGCGGCGTCTCATGAGCATGAGTCATCTCATTCGGGCGCTACTCAAGAAAGTGTTGTTGGACCGGACGACTACCTGCTCGAACACAGTGGCCACATTGCAGTAATCAACCCTAAAGGCGAGTACTACGCCGTGATGCGCGCACCCCATCGTGACCAAGACTTACTGAAGGCCTACCGCTGGCTAGTTCGGTAGAATCGAACTCACCCCTTCGTCTTTAGAATGTTCGGATAAAAATAGAAAACAAGAAAAATTAGTGTCGCGACCACAACAATAGATGGCCCTACCGGCACATCGAAATAGAACGCAGATCCCAATCCCAACAAGACTGAAACACAGCCGATGATGCTAGCTTTTTGCGCCATCTGCTCGGGCGTAGTTGCCATTGATCGCGCCGCCGCCGGTGGAATTATCAGCAACGATGTTATCAGTAGAACGCCAACGATCTTCATCGAAACCGCGATAGTCAACGCGATCAGCATAACCAGTATCAGATTAAGCCGATTCACGTTTGCGCCTTCAATTTCCGCTATTTCTGCATGTACTGTAATTGATACGAAGTCGTTCCAAAACCGAATGAGAGTTATCGCTACAAGAGATACGACCGCTAAAACCCAAATCAGATCTGCGTTACCGATGGTAAGCAAGGCGCCGAAAAGATAGGCCTCAAGATTGACTCTAACCGTGTCCGCCAGGGCCAAGACGACAACACCGAGTGCGAGGCTACTGTGAGCCAAGATGCCCAGCAAAGTGTCTGTAGAAATCGAAGGTTTTCGGTCCAAGAGCGTAAGTAGAAAAGCGAACACGAGGCAGCTCAAGATTATACTTAGCTGTGGGCTGCTATCGGTAAGCAGGCCAAGCGCGATACCAAGAAGAGCCGAGTGCGCCAGCGTGTCGCCAAAATAAGACATCCGGCGCCATACTATGAATGACCCTAGCGGCCCGGCTACCAAAGCCAGTGAAATTCCAGCGGCAAGTGCGTAGAGCACGAAGTCTGTAGTAAAGAAAATCATCACAGATTCAATCATGATGATGCTCCTTCACACTGCCGCCGATCTCGTGTTCGTGATCATGATGGTGAGTATAAACAGCTAGATTTTGCGAGGCGCTGGCGCCAAACAAGCTGAGATAGGCCGGATCATTGCTGACATGCTCAGGTTTACCGTGGCAGCAAACATGCTGATTGAGACAGATTACCTCGTCGGTCGAGGACATCACCAGATGCAGGTCGTGGGATATCATCAGAACGCCGCAACCCTGTGTATCGCTTATTTCGCTGATGAGCTGATACAGCTCCGCCTGCCCCGCGAGATCGACCCCCTGAGCAGGCTCGTCGAGAACGAGCAGCTCTGGCTTGCGTAACAATGCGCGCGCTAATAATACCCGCTGCAGCTCGCCACCGGAGATGGCAACCAGCTGCTGCGTACCGAGATGCCCTATCTGCAAGTCTTCTAGAGTGCTAGAAAGCAGTGCCTTGTCTCTGTGGTTGGCGAGTTGCAGGAACCGATTCACCGTCAGCGGCAGAGTAGGTTCTACATGGACTTTCTGGGGCATATAGCCGATGCGTAGCTTGGGTCTGCGATAGATCGTGCCTGAATCTGGCTGCAATAAGCCGAGGGCGACGCGAACCAGCGTAGTCTTACCAGCTCCATTTGGCCCGATCAGCGTGACTATCTGTCCGGCCTCGATAGAGAGGCTAATATTCTCGAGAATCGTTTTCTCGGCAAACTCTTTGTTGATCGCGCTCGCTGCGAGCAGGATGTCCGGCGACATGGCACTGCTTGCAGAATTGTGACTACTAGCGGAAATACTCATCGGAATTACTCGTCACAGCCTCTGCAATCTTCAAGATAGATGTTGGCTCTATCCCGTCTCTATGTTTTCGTAGCTACGCTTGTGTCCTGCGTAGGAGCAGGCAGGACAATGGTATATCATAGCATCGATGTCAAACTTTCCATCGCGGCTCGCGATACTTGAAATAACTAACTGCTCTGAAAACTCTCAATGCCTAGA
Organism: uncultured Pseudohongiella sp.; assembly: GCA_964352295.1. Lineage (GTDB taxonomy): Bacteria > Pseudomonadota > Gammaproteobacteria > Pseudomonadales > Pseudohongiellaceae > UBA9145. The sequence continues at coordinate 54,664 of CAYGRR010000010.1, forward strand.
ATAAATCTAATTGTCTTACTCACTGTGCTCCTTTGCTCGGCAAGCCGGGCCGAGGTGAACATTGTGACGACGATTAAGCCCTTGCAGATGATCGCAGAGGCAATTGTCCTTGAAGCTGGCAGTGTCGCGTCTATCGTCGATCCGCAACAATCTCCCCACCATTTTACGGTATCGCCTTCCGATCGCATCGCACTGGCGCGCGCAGACATAGCGCTATGGATCGGGCCACAGTTCGAAACACACATCAGTGACTTCTTTGCCCAACGGCAGGTTCGAGCGAAGACAATAACCGCGATCGATATCCCAGACTTACAGTTGCATACTCTCGGTGACGGGCAGATAGACGCTCATCTTTGGTTAGACAGCTCGAACGCGCGGCGAATTGCGGCAGCAATAGCCGTTCGCGCCACCGAGTTGGATCCCGATAACGCCATGCTCTACCGCCAGAACTTAGAGAAATTTACACTTGAGCTGGCGAATAGAAGTAGCGAAATAGCGGAGCGCTTCAAGTCTCCACCAACGACGAGCTACGCGGTGTACCACAATGCCTACCAATATTTCGAGCGGCAGTTTGGATTGCAACATGGCGTAGTCCTGCTGCGCGATCCGGAAGTGCAGCCGGGCATACGGCAGATCGTTCAGCTGAGAGAAGCTGTGAAAGCTCAGCAGCCCGCCTGCTTACTCCAGGAGTTTGATTCGAACAAGGATCTGATAAACACGATTCTGAATGGCCATGAGCTGAATAGAATTACCGTTGACCTGTTGGGCAGCAAGGTGACTGCCGGCGAGTACGCGTACAGTGAGTTTATCGCGAGCATCGCCGATGATTTTTATCGCTGCCTGTACCAATAACCGGCGGCACATAACCAAACTCGTAAAAGGAAAGTAAGTTGGCCGAACAAAAGCAGCTCATTCTTGTAGATGGATCCTCCTATCTTTTCCGCGCATTCCACGCCCTGCCCCCTCTGGTGAGTAGCAAGGGCCAGCCGACGGGCGCCGTGAAGGGAGTCATCAACATGATTCGCAGCCTCATAAAGAACTATGAGGACAGCAATATTGCGATCGTGTTCGATGCCAAGGGCAAAACATTTCGTAGTGAGATCTATAGTGAGTACAAAGCGCATCGACCGCCGATGCCCGATGAGTTGCGTTCCCAGATAAAACCGATACATAAAATCATTGAAGCCATGGGTCTGCCGCTACTTATCATCAGCGACGTAGAGGCCGACGACGTAATCGGCACACTATCTCGGCAAGCTACCGAGATGGGCATCTCAACCCTTATCTCGACTGGAGACAAGGACCTAGCCCAACTCGTCAACGACAGTGTCACACTCATCAATACCATGACGAACGAGCTGCTGGATAGCGAGTCCGTAGTGACGAAGTTTGGCGTCGGCCCAGAGAGGATTATCGACTATCTCGCCCTGATGGGCGACAAGTCCGACAACATTCCAGGCGTACCCAGCGTCGGTCCGAAGACGGCCGTAAAGTGGTTACAGGAATACGGATCTATGGAAGGCATCATCGAAAATGCAGACTCCGTAGGTGGCAAGGTAGGAGAGAAGCTGCGCGACAATATCGATTTGCTACGCCTGTCCTACGAGTTGGCAACGATCAAGATGGATGTGCCGCTCGATGTAAAAATTTCTGAACTGATCGCTGGAGAAGAAGATCAAGCGAAGCTACACGAGCTGTTCTCGGAAATGGAGTTTAAGTCGTGGATCAAGGAGCTAGAGGAGCAGGGCGTCTCAGGTTCTCCCAAGACCAAGAAGGCAGCCAGTATGGAAGCCGCTGCCGAAGAAGTCGATGTATCGGTGGCAGAGAAAGACATAGACTATAAGTTAGTTGTGGGTGAGAAAGAATTCGAAGTCTTGCTAGACCAAGTTGCCACGTCGAAAAACTTCAGCATCTCACTGGAAACAATTGGGGAGCATTTTCTCGATCAGAAAATTCTTGGTATCGCGATCTGTCTCGAGATTGGAAAGGCCTACTACCTACCCTTCTTGCACGACTACGAAGATGTCCCTGCACAACTCAATCTCGAGAGCTGCCTCGCTAGGTTGAAACCAGTCCTCGAGGATGCCTCGATCATTAAGACGGGGTTCGATCTCAAGCACGCAAGCCATGTGTTCAAGAACTACGCCATTACTCTGCGGCCGATCAAGAACGATGTGCATCTCGCGTCGTATGTTGCGAACTCAGTTGCAACCAAACACCAGCTGCCAGAGATAGCTAGAAACTATCTAGAGCTCGCACCGATCGATATCGATACACTATTGGGTAAGGGTCGAGGCAAGCTCGCGAAAGAGCAGGTGGCGATTGCAGACTATGCACCCTACGCCGCGCAGAAGGCGGATCACATCCTGCGCCTGTCGGCCACGCTGCAGCAGACCCTAAGTAACAATGGACACCTGCTGGGTCTCTATCAATATTACGAACTGCCGCTGATTGAAGTGCTGAACACCATAGAGCGTAATGGAATTCGTGTCGATGCGCTTACGCTAGCGAAGCAGAGCAAGGAACTCGGCAAGCAGCTGGAGAAACTACAACTAGAGGTCTTCGAGATAGCCGGAGAAGAATTCAATCTAGGCTCTCCCAAACAGCTGCAATCAATATTCTATGAGAAGCTGGAACTGCCTATTCTGAAGAAAACGAAAACGGGCCAGCCCTCAACAGCGGAACCGGTTCTGCAAGAGTTAGCGGCGGACTACGAGCTGCCACGCCTGATCCTAGAGCACCGCTCACTCAGTAAACTCAAATCGACCTATACGGATAAACTGCCGCTTGAAATCAACAAGGGCACTGGACGAATTCATTCATCCTTTCAACAGGCCGTAGCTGCAACCGGTCGTCTATCCTCTACCGATCCTAACCTGCAGAACATTCCTATCCGCACCGCAGAAGGCAGGCGCGTTAGACAGGCTTTCATCTGCGAGGCTGGCAACAAATTATTAGCGGCGGATTACTCTCAAGTAGAACTGAGAATCATGGCGCATCTTTCGCAGGACGAAGGGTTGCTTCGAGCATTCTCTAGCGCGGAAGATGTGCACCGAGCGACGGCCGCCGATGTTTTCGGCGTAGCGCTGGATGAGGTGAGCGCCGATCAGCGGCGCAGTGCCAAGGCCATCAATTTCGGTTTGATTTATGGCATGTCGGCCTTCGGCCTTGCCAATCAGTTGAACATAAGTCGCGGCGAGGCGGCGAAGTATGTCGATCGCTATTTCGAAAAATACCCTGGCGTCAGAAAGTATATGGACGAGACGCAGGCGCTAGCCGACGAGAAGGGCTATGTCGAGACACTGTTCGGTAGGCGCCTGTATCTGCCCGATATTCACGCGGGCAATGGCATGCTAAGGAAGGCGGCACAACGCACCGCGATAAACGCGCCGATGCAAGGGACTGCCGCCGATATTATCAAGAGAGCGATGATCGATATCGACCACTGGCTGGCGATGGGCGAGCTCGATGCGCGGATGCTATTGCAGGTTCACGATGAGCTGGTGTTTGAAGTCAGCGAGAAGGATCTGGATCTTCTCACCGACGGGGTTAAGTTTCGAATGACAACGGCGGCGGCGCTAGATGTGCCTCTGGTTGTCGATGTGGGCGTGGGTGACAACTGGGACGAGGCACACTAAATCTGCGACGCGAGTAAACCTAAAAAGGAACACCCTACTGCGAGAGTTCTTCTTCCTCGCCCTCGACATCAGCCAGAGAGTCCGGCGAAGCAAGCCAGTCCCCTAGTTTTTTTCTCGCCTCATCTACGCCCACATTCTTCAGCGAGGAGAACAATTGCACCGAAACATTCTCCAATGCAGCGAGTTCTTTGCGCACGGTAAGCAGTGTGTTCTGTGCCGCCCCTCGTTTTAGCTTGTCCGATTTAGTGAGCAGGAGGTGCAGAGGTAGATTTGATTGCACGGCCCAGTCGATCATCATGCGATCGAACTCTTTTAGCGGGTGTCGAATATCGCTTAGCAGTATCAGACCCACCAACGCCTCACGCTGACGCAGGTACAGCTCCAACTCGCGCTGCCATTTGTCCTTGACCTTTAGCGGCACCTTCGCAAATCCGTAGCCGGGCAGATCTACCAAATGCCGATTCTCTCCCAGCGCAAAAAAGTTGATCAGCTGAGTACGTCCAGGCGTCTTGCTTATGCGCGCTAGGCGGTGTTGGCCAGTTATTGTGTTTATCGCGCTAGACTTGCCGGCATTTGAGCGGCCGGCAAAGGCAACCTCGGCCAGGGATTCTGCCGGGCAGGCCTTTAGGGTTGCGGCGCTCACTACAAATTCGGCCTGATTAAAGTTCATTCTTATACACCTTGTGGTACATCTTCAGTCTCCCTACTCAGCCCAGGCATCCAACGGCCCAATTTTTATCGTCTACTGCGAGGATAAATAGAGTCAATGCGCAATTTACGTTATAATTCGCGGCCGCGATTTACTGATTCCGTGCCCGAATCGCCTCGAATGGACACTGGTAAGGATCGCTAGTTTATCTGAATTTGTTGGAAGTGACCGGGAAAACCCATGAAGAAAACAGTAATAGCAGTACTCGCAGCCGCCTTTGTTGGCCTACTACCTAATTTTCTCCTAGCTCAGGGCGATGCCGCCGCGGGCCAGGCTAAATCGGCATTGTGTGGCTCTTGCCACGGCGTAGACGGCAATAGCCCCCTGGCGATGAACCCGAAACTCGCGGGTCAGAGCGCGAAATACATGGTCAAGCAGCTGCAGGACTTTAAATCGGGCGCCAGACCAGGACTCACGATGGCAGCCATGGTGTTGTCTCTGAGCGATCAGGACATGGAAGATATCGCAGCCTGGTACGCCTCCCAGCAGCCGACGATTCTCGGCGCTAACCCCGAGACTGTAGAATTGGCTGAAAGGCTCTACCGCGCAGGAAACGCCGAAATAGCGGTTGCAGCCTGCTCAGCCTGCCACTCACCCACCGGTAAAGGCAATGCCCCGGCAGGTTTCCCTTCGCTTAGCGGGCAGCACCCAGAATATACCCTGCAGCAGTTGAAGGATTTCAGGTCCGGTGTCCGTGCGAATGACGGCAGCGCCATGATGAGAACCGTGGTCGAGCGCCTTACAGATAAAGAGCTTGAGGCACTGGCCAGCTACGTTTCTGGCCTCAACTAGCCAGTAGACAGCCCGCGAATCGTTTATTGCGTCGAACCGGTCATGTACCGGTATCAACGAGATAGCGAGGATGGAGGCGCTGTGATAGTGTTTTTGCAGAGAAATCAGTAGTTCAAAAGCTCGTAAACAGAACGATTAGATTGTTAGAGAGACGGAGTTAAACAATGAAGCGATCAATGCAAATATTAACCTTTGTACTGCTTATGCCCCTGGCATTTTCTAGCTTTGCTCAGATTGAAAAATACGTTGCCGGAACCCATTACACGGAACTGAGCGCGCCAGTTAACACCAATGACGCCAGCAAGGTCGAGGTTTTGGAAGTTTTTTGGTATGGCTGCTCCCACTGCTTTAGATTCGAGCCGCTAATCGCGAACTGGGAATCTAAAATGCCTGCAGACGTTGATTTTGGTCGCTTTCCGGCCATGTGGAACGGCCTGATGGAAGTGCATGCCCAGGTCTACTACACCGCCGAAGCGATGGGTGCCGTGGACGTTGTGCACGAGCATGTCTTCAACGCGATCAACATAGAAGGTAACCGACTGCAGAACGAAAACCAGGTTGGGGCCCTTTTCGCTAAATACGGCATCGACGAAGACGAATTCAGCAAGGCCTTCAATTCATTCTCGGTGCGCACCAAGGTGAACCAGGCTAAGAAGCGCATGCAAGACTATGAGATTCGCAGCACGCCTAACATGATAGTGAATGGCAAATACCTCGTTACCACCGGCGAGAGCGTGCGAACCCAGGAAGATATGCTCGATGTTGTTGATTTTCTTATAGAAAAAGAGCGTCAACAGCTCGCAAACTCTGGCGAATAGAGCGCATTGAACCATCAAGCCGCCCTGAGTTAGCTCAGGGCGGCTTTTTTATGCCTGGCGAATCTGCTCCTCAGACCAGCGCGCGAAGGGCAATGCCGTCGGGCCTGCAGTTCTCGGGCGAACTCTTTTGCGTCTTAAAACTATTTTGCCGATATAACAGTCTTACAACAGATATTTAATGGTATTCAATAGTTTAGCTCCGAATCGAGGTAGTGAGATCTGCGGTCCATAGCCCCTACCAGCGCAGGATCAAGATCTAACATGTAACAGACCATGCCCAGCTTTGTAATAGACAACTCGCAGTGGCGAGAGAAACTCACGGCCTACTTGCCCCCGCAGCTGCGTACCCTGATTCAGGGGGCCTCTGGCCGTGACCTCGTCAAGAAGATCAACATCAGCTTCCTCGTGTTCAATGACAAAGTCGTGCATCTGGAATCTCGTAAGGCAGCAGAGCTTGGCGCAATAGACCCTCAGACTATAGCGGTAGCCTGTGCGCAACTTCTCGAGGGCCTCTCCGCCGAAAAACGTAAAGAAGGTGTCGCCCAGTTATTACTGCCAGCCAATTATTTTGCAGCGACGACAACAACGATGCCTGGCGTAGCGAAAGACAATTTGATCTCTGCGCTGAAGATTCAGGCGGATAGCATATTGCCTAGTCTGGAAGAACCGCTGTCGCTTGCCATCAACCCACAGTCGGCAGTGCAGAGCAACGAGCACCTCGCCCTGTGGATGACCGAAGCAGCGCTGTCGGATTTGTTCGATGCCTTCGACAGAAACGGCATTTTCCTAGCCGCGGTAAAACCGCGATTCCTTATCGGCAATGGCGATGATGGCATTGGAGTAGAGAGTGGCGAGAAGCTATCAGTACTCGATTTGGATGCGGAAACCGAAACCTGCGCCGTAATAGAAGCCAACACACTCAAGGCGTTGCTTCACGTAAGCAAACGAGACTTGGAAAAAGAAGTTTTTCAGCAGCAGTGGGCGGAAAGCCTTGCTGAGAATACAACTGCGAACACAATTAGGCTCATCGACACGGCCGACTATTTTTCTCATCTAGATGTTCAAGCGTTCTCGGATTATTGCTTCTTCCCCCATGGTGCACTAAACGCAACTCGAAAAACCGCCCAAGGCAAACAGTATATCGCAGCGATCGCTGCCGCCGTCGCCCTACTTTTTATTGCCACCATTCCTTATGTATTGCAGTCCTATGAGTTTCGCACTCTAGCGGCCAAGCTGGAGATGCAAAGAGAGATGGCGAGCGATGCACGGCAAGATCAGGCGGCAGTGGTGAGCTTTGAGAATGAGTGGGGGTTGATTAACGACTTTCCCGAGCAGTCGTTACCGGAGGCGATGTTCACTCTGCAGAACATACTGCGGCCCGACACGCTGACCTCAATGGAAGTAGCAGATGGCCTGATAAAGATTCAGGGTAGCAGCAATGAGCCCCAGGCGATTCTGCAACGCCTTGAGCAGGACCCGATGTTTACCGAAGTCGTGTTCTCGAGAGCGACTAACAATCAAAGATACTATATCGATCTTCGCCTAAGTGAGGTCAACTTCGAGGGCTATATGGTGCGCTACTTCCCCGATGAATAATCGATGAAGAGAGAAGCCTAGAAAAAAAGTGATGCAAATATCTAAACGCGAAAGAAATATTCTACTGCTGGCCGCAATCGTCGCCCTGGTGTTCGTAATCAATTATGCCTGGCCGGCAATTACATCTGTGTATGCGCAAAGGCAGAGTAATATCGAAAGTGTAGAGATCGATATCGCCCGCGAACAACGATTGATTGAAAACACGGCGAGCTGGCTTGAGCGTCGCATCGAAGTCGAATCGCAGATTGCCGAACTACAAAACCAAATCTTTACCGGGCAGACAATCCCAATCGTCGAAGCGAACATTCAACGCGCACTCTCCCAACATGCACGTGACACCGGCATCACGGTTAGCTCTACGCGGCTTGCAGATCGTCTCGTGACAGACGACTGGCTACTGATACGGCAAGAGATGTCATTTCGTACTGACGATCAAGCAAACACTGTTCGGTTCTTGGAGAGACTAGAAAATTCGGCGCCGAGGCTGCGCGTGACCGCATTCAGCGTGAATCGAAGTCGCAATCAATACAGTGGTTCCATAACGGTAGTAGGCTTCGCGCGCAGCGAAGGCCTGATTGCAGAGGTCGCGAGTAACAGATGATCGACGAGAAGAATCAGCCAGGGGCAGTTGTAGAGCCGCCAACGATGACGCTCGCCGTCTTCGGTCAGCTGCTGGAGCCAGAGGGCATTGTTCCTGCACAAGATTTCGCGAAGTCAGGTCTGCTCATCTGTGAACACACGCCGAGCATAGAATTACGCGCGAAGATACGTTTCATCTTGAAAGAGCAAGTGCAGTTCGACGTTGGCGCCGCCGATGATGTCCGCCGCTTAATGCGGCACTGGCGCGCGGAGCTCTCGCCACAGATCGAGAATAATGACGAAGATCTTTTCGTCTCTGGATTCGCCGATGATGAGGCGCTAGCCGATCTGGCCTCCGAAGCGCCAATCATCCGACTTGTTAACCATCTGTTCGCGCGTGCGCTCGATCTTGATGCGAGTGACATACATTTTGAACCTAACGAAAATTATCTGGACATACGGTGTCGTGTCGATGGCATCATGACACGCATTGAAAGACTGCCTATCAAGATTCACACGGCTGTCGCGTCCCGCCTAAAGCTCATGGCCAGGCTGGACATTGGCGAGAAGCGCTTACCGCAAGATGGCCGAATAGATTACAAAGTAGGCAACAAGCAACTCGACATGCGTGTATCAACCCTTCCCGGCGTACACGGTGAGTCAGTCGTATTGAGAATACTGGATAGAAGCGACACCGCTGTGAGTCTGCAGCAGTTAGGCATGCCCGAAGAAATTCTAGCGCAATACCAGAGCATCGTCAGTCAGCCCCATGGCATGGTGTTAATAACCGGCCCGACGGGTAGCGGCAAGACCACTACTCTGTATGCGACCCTAGAGAAGATCAACAATGCGAAACAAAAGATCATCACTGTCGAGGATCCGGTCGAATACCAGTTAGACGGCATCACACAGATTCAAGCGAACGCGAGCATAGGCCTCAGCTTCGCACAAAGTCTGCGCTCCATCGTTCGGCAGGACCCAGACGTGCTCATGATCGGCGAGATTCGCGATCATGAGACTGCAGAGATCGCGATCGAGTCAGCGCTAACCGGCCATCTGGTCTTCTCTACCCTGCACACGAACGATGCCGCCGGCGCCGTCACGCGCCTGCAGGACATGGGTGTTCAGGGCTATTTGATTAGCTCAAGCCTACTCGCCATCCAGGCTCAGCGGCTTGTGAGGCGCGTGTGTACGGACTGTGGTGAGACGCACCCGATGACCACAGACGAAGCGGCGGCGTTAGAAATCGACATCAAGCTGATCGGCGAAATCCGACGCGGCAGCGGATGCGAGCGCTGCGGGCAGACCGGCTACCGAGGCCGCGTGGGTCTGTATGAGTTACTCATCATGAGCGATGCGATTCGTCATCACATAGCCTCGGGCGCCGATGCCAACGTCATTCGGGGCGAGGCCATCAAGGCAGGCATGAAGACGTTACGACAAGACGCCCTAGAGAAGCTAGCCGATGGCATGACCACGCCTGAAGAAGTCGTACGGGTAACCAGAGCGATATGAGTGCACTCTACTTCAAATATCAGGCCTTCGATGCACAGGGCAAGGTACTTAGCGGTCAGCTAAGTGCCGATACCGAGCGCGAAGCCGTGCGGATCTTAAAGGGCAAGAATCTAACACCGGTCAAGATACAGGAAACCAAGGAGGCGGCGGAGAAGATTCGCCGCAAGCGCATCTCACAGGCCGACGTGTTGGATTTCACGAATGGCCTCTGCACGCTCGTCGAGGCGAGAGTGCCGATCGATAGGTCCCTGCGTTTACTGGAAGGCATTACCGAATCCGCCGCCATGCGCGAGCTGGTGGTGAGCCTGCTCCGCGAAGTAAAGGAGGGCAGGAGCCTCGCCGAGGCGATGGAGGCGCATCCGAAGGTCTTCAGCAAGATGTATGTCAACATCGTTCGCGCAGGTGAGGAAGGCGGCATACTGGACAGAATGCTACCCGATCTCGCGGATTTCCTAGAAACCAGCGCGAAGACTCGACAGGCGATAATCTCCGCGATGATCTATCCGATAGTGTTGCTAATTACTGGCGTACTCTCGGTCGTATTACTGTTGGTCTTCGTCGTTCCCCAGTTCGCAGCGATGTTCGAAGACGCTGGCACGGAGATACCCGCCTCGGCAGCCTTCTTGCTCTCCCTGAGCAGCGGTATTCAGAGTTACGGCTATCTGGTAATCGTGTTCCTGGCTTTGCTCGTGTTCTTCTGGAAACGCCTGGACAAAGAGCCGTCCTCGAAACTAAGGAAAGACGGCTTTCTGTTGTCTTTGCCGATGATGGGCACACTGATCCTTTACAAGGAGTGCGCCGTGTTCGCCAGAACCCTAGGCGCATTGTTAGGTGCAGGTATCCCACTAATCCGCGCGCTGCGCGTTTCGAGAGAGGTTGTTGGCAATACGGTTCTCGCCACCCACCTGGTTCAGGTAGAAGAAGACGTGAGAGGCGGCGCGGGGCTAGGTGCCTCCCTAGAGAAGACCCATCAGTTTCCTACGCTGCTCCATCAGCTCGTCGCGGTCGGCGAGGAGTCGGGTCGCACAGCCAGCATACTGATCAAGTCGGCGGCCACTTTCGACACGACGGTGCGCAATCAAATTTCCAGTCTGGTAGCTGCGCTGCAGCCTGCCCTAATAATAATTCTCGCCATCGCAGTTGGCGGCATCACCATCACTATGCTGTCGGCAGTTTTCAGCATGAATGCGGTGGATTTTTAAACCTCGGAGAACAGTGTGAAGGCTAAGCGAATTCTACAAGTTACAAAAAAACCACTCGCGCTTGCGCTAGCTGGTCTTGTCCTCTCCGCCTGTACGGTATTGGAAGGGCAGACAAGTCCAGCTGCAGGCGGGCAAAGCGCTAACAACGCTAGCCTCAGGACAGCCACGAGTCGCAGTACAGCTACTGTTATACCCGAGGCAGAAAGCAATGTTTCGGCGGAGCAACAGGCGATCATCGATGAAATTAATCGTGACGGCGCTCCCCTTCAATACAGTGGATCGCGAGAAGAAGTGCCTGCGCCAATAGAGCCGCTTAGCGAGGACGTTGTTGAGTTTAACTATGAACAGGCAGATCTGCGTCTGGTGTTGGAAGAGCTCGCCAATGCGCTGGATGTGAGCATCGTTATCGACCCAACGATAGATAATAAAGTAAGCATCCGCACCTCCTCTGCCCGGCCTTTGTCTCAGGCCGATATCTGGCCGCTGATACGCTTGCTAACCCGTGACGCAGGTGTAGTCCTGAACCGAGTGGGCAACGTCTACAATGCACGCAAGATCAGCAGTTCGCTGCCGGTTGAAATAGCCACGCCAGACACCCTGGGCCAGGGCACTGCCGCACGTATTCTGCAGATCACTCCGTTAACCTATATCTCTACTCAGGCCGCTGTACAAGTTATCGAACCGCTTCTAGCACCCGATGGCGAGGTGAGAACACTGGTGAGCAACGGCACATTAGCAATCTCTGCCAGCGAATCGCAGCTACAGCGCATCAACGAATTATTGTTCCTCATCGATGCTGACCCCTTTCAGAACCAGGGCATTCATCTCTATCAATTATTCAACGCGAATGCGCTGGAAGTCGCCGAGGAGCTAGCTGAGATACTCCTGCTTATCGAGGGCGCAACGCCCGCTTATCAGGTCAGGGGCATAGAGCGAATAAATGGAATTCTCGTAACAGCGCCGGCAGCCCGTGGCTTCGATGAAATCTCCCGTTGGATAAAGATCCTGGACTCCGATGGACAGGAACAGGTGGAACAATTGTTTCACTATCAGGTTAATAACCTAAGCGCCGTTGAGCTGGCAGAAACATTATCCAATGTATTCGAAGATGATGACGACGGCGTCCCGGCCATTCAGAACCGGGGCAACGGCGTTGCCAATAATACACTGGAGACCGTCGAGCTCTCCGACGGCAACGCAGCCTTCGTAACGAGCTCAACGAGCTCCGTGGTTTCGGCAAATCTGCGCGTGAAGATCGTGGCAGACGAAGCGACAAACAGCCTGCTGATTCGAAGCACGGCGCGTGACTATCGACAGCTCCTCACCACGATTAATCAACTCGATGCTGTGCCGCTGCAGGTCATGATCAACGCCGTCATAGCGCAAATTACGCTCAGCGATGCGACGAAGTTCGGCGTGGACTGGTCCCGTATCGCGGCTAACGCCGCAGTCGATCCTATTTCCTCCAATACTTCCACAGGCTTCGTACCGCAACTGGGAGGTTTGCTGTTCACCAAGTCTTTCATCGATGGCGCCTCTCAGGTAGATGCGACACTGGAGGCGATCGCCATCAACAACGATGTGCAACTGCTCGCCAGACCCTCGCTTACAGTTACCAACAATCAAGAGGGAGAGATTCAGATCGGCTCGCAGGTGCCTGTCGAGCAAGGCCAGTCGTTAGGGAATTCGGGCATCGCGACTACGAACATCCAGTATCGCGATACGGGAATCGTGCTTTCCATCACGCCGCAGATAAACAATGATGGAATTGTAAACCTGATCATTCGCCAGGAACTTTCTTCCGTAGATGGCGGCGCAACGGGGGTAAACAACAATCCCGTGTTTAACAATCAGGAGATCAACACGACTGTCGTCGTGCGAGATGGCGAGAATGTAGTACTCGGCGGTCTGATACAGACGGACAATGAGAACCTGAATAGCGGAGTTCCAGGGCTGAATCGGGTGCCGCTGTTAGGTAGACTATTCTCTTATCAGCAGAACAGCGTTGAGCGTCGCGAGCTGTTCATCGTACTGCGACCTGAGATTATCAATCTGAATTCCGAAATAGGGTTAGAATATCAAGACATTCTCGATCGATTCGACATGGCGTCCGATCTCATAGAAGCCTCCGGGTTTTAGAAGCTAAGCGAAAGAGTAGGCAAAATTCATGAACATTAGTAAGACACAAGAAATAAAGATGCAGATACAGCGCAGCAATGGATTCACACTCATCGAAATTCTCGTGGTGATGGCTATCATTGCGATGTTGGCGGTGATGGTGGCGCCAAACCTGTTCAATCAACAGGCAGGGGCGATGCGCGATGTCGCCTTGTCAGAGATCTCAACGCTGGAGGCCGCCTTAGACATCTACCGATTGGACGTGGGCGAGTACCCAGATAGCCTAGAGGGGCTCATGGAGAACGATACCGATAGAGCCTCGTGGAATGGGCCCTATCTGCGCAGAGCGGTGCCTAAGGACCCTTGGGACAATGATTATGTCTACGAATCCAATGGCCGCGATGTCACGCGGCTTTCTTACGGGGCCGACGGCAGGAGCGGCGGCGTAGAAGATGACGCCGATATCGGCCTGTAGAACAACTAAAGTGCTTAAGGCGAGGCAAGGCGCGCCGAGTCGTCTTCGCGGGTTTACGCTGCTAGAGATCATTCTGGTGCTAGCCATTATCGCTACGGCGAGTGTGCTAGTCGTACCAAACCTCGGCGGATTCGAAGCGCGTACATTCAATACACAACTCCGCCAGGCTCAGTCATTGCTCAACTACGCAAGACGCACGGCGGTAGTTTCCGGCCAGGCCAGCACCGTTAGCTTCAACGTTCTGCCCCTGGAAGAAAGAGAGCGTTCAGAACCCAATGACGAGCCTGTCAGCCTCAGCAATATCGTCGCTCGATGGAATGGCGAGGGCATCGAGCTGCGCTTTCGCGATAGCACTGATAGAGAAGTAGAGATTGAGGAAAGCACGGAGGTGACGTTCTATCCCGAGGGCGGGAGCACAGGCGGTGTTTTGTTATTCGCACAGGCTGAGCAATCGGGTGTCATCAACATCGATCCATTCACTGGAAGAGTCTCGAGCCGAGATCCCGAAGAAGACTAGAAACTATGAAAGGCCAGCAGAGTCAGTCAGGCTTTACCCTGTTAGAAGTGATCGTGGCACTGACGATAACTGGCTTCGTGCTGGGCGGACTGTTCTCACTGGTAGGCGGCAGCAAAAAGCTCTCTTGGCGCTCCGAGGAGAGCCTGGTGCAGGCCACGCGAGTCCGTGCCGCTATTAACTTCGCCCTCTTGGAGAATGAATATTCGGACGTCGAAGAGATACTGCAGGACGACAGCTATCAGATTCGTGCGCTGGACCTGCTGGAGGACCCAGTGAGAAAGACGCAGGCGACAGTCCATGCATTCCAGGCTTACGAAATTATCAATCGCGAGCGGGACGAGTTGATCGTAGGTAGTCGTTGGGTACAACTGGACCTGCCACAATAATCAGCCCATGAGAAAAGTACGACACACAGGCTTCACGCTAGTAGAAATAATCCTCTCACTAGGATTGACCGCGCTGCTGCTTGGGCTGTTGAGCAGCGGCGTCTACCTAGTGGCGGAAGATTGGAATCGTAACTCCGACGTCTTAGATGAGAGTCTCGATCAGGCGCTCGCCGTACTGCAGATAGACCGAGCCTTACAGGGTGCCTTCCCCCACAGCTATACAAACTTCGAGACCCTCGGGCGTGAAATATATTTCCATGGAGAAGACGATTACCTAAGTTTCGTCTCGGCGGTATCGCCGCAGCGCCGGCCGGGACTTACCGTTTGGGAGATTTATTCTGTCGCGGGCGAAGGCGTCTATCTGAGTCTGGTACCCGCGTTTAGCGACAACCCCAGCGAACGATTAGCCGACAGCGAGCCCACGCTAATCCTCGAAAACTACAGCGCAGAATTCAGCTATCTCTATCAGGACCTTAACGAGAACAGACTCTGGAACGACGAATGGCTAGGCGAGGAAGAGCTGGGCCTCCCGCTAGCAGTCTACGTGCGATTCATGCCCGAGCGGGGCTTCGAGGGAGTCAATGAAGAGCTTGAGATTGTGGCTAGGATCAAGGCGAATCAGCATCGAAGTATTCGTCCTACGGCGAACATTGGATTGTAATGCCTATGCGAAAGCTTTCTGGACAAACCGGCTCCGTCATAATCATCGTCTTATGGACGGCAG
>CAYGRR010000011.1:0-11900 GCA_964352295.1 uncultured Pseudohongiella sp.
GCGGTCATGCCGTAGGGATAGCCGCTGCCGTCTAGTTTCTCGTGGTGTGCCCCGGCGATTGTAGGAACATTCTTGAATTCCTTTGTCCAAGGAATATGGTTGAGAAAATTCTGGGTGTGAACAACGTGAGACTCAATCTCCTTGCGCTCACTCGGCGAGAGACTGCCCTTCTTGATAGAGAGGAGGTTGAATTCATCTTCGGTAATGATCTGCAGGTCATCATCGAGCGCTTCGAAATTGTAGCCGCTGATCTTGTCCAGCATCTCCTTGTTATCTTCTTTAAGAATGCTCGGCTCGTTTGCCTCGATGATGGTCGCATAGAATTCATTGAGTAACTGGATGTCCGCTTCAGATTGCGCATGGATAAGCTGTAGCTCTGACTCGATCGCATTGCCTGAGCGATATCTTTCGAGCTGCTTGCGTAGCGATATCGTACGGAGTTTCTCTTGAGCGAGCCAGATCCTGTATTGAATATTCTCGAGGCTGCCCGCTGTCAATTTCTTCTCTTTAACGAGGACTGACTCGCGCACGCCAACCTTGCCAAAGTCATGTAGCAGTGCTGCGTATTTTAATTCCCTAACCTCGGTATCGGTAAAATGCACGTGGCGCATTCTAGTAAGATTAGATGACGATACGCAGGTTGCTAGCTCGACACAGAGGTCGGCGACGCGGAATGAGTGACCGCTAGTAGTCGGGTCTCGTTGTTCAATGGCCGATACCGATGCGTTCACGAAGCCTTCAAACAAGGCCTTAATGTCATTCTGCAGGATCGTGTTTTCGATTGCGATACCGGCCTGGCTCGCGAGTGCCTGAAGCAACACGTTGATGTCGCTATCGAATGGTAGCGTGTAGGCGAGCGCCGACTTCTCGTCACTCACCTTCAGAGAGCGCGCCTTCTTGCGGTTAATAAACTGCAGAACTCCGATGACTTCTTTCTGTTTATTGGCCAGCGGAATGGCCAGAATAGATTTAGTTCGGTAGCCAGTCTTCTGATCGAAGGATCGATTAAATTTGTAAGGAACGTCGCGCGAAAGTTGATAGGCATCGACGATATTCAGTTCGGTGTCGGTATGTGCAACATAGCCTGCGATCGATGATTCGTCCAAAGGAAAGCGAAGTTCCTCAAACGGAAATTCCATGGAATCATTCTGCGTGAGCTTAAAAACGAGATCACGCTCATGGTCATTTATTTCGTTAATCAAAAAGAGTGATGCCGCATCACAGCAAGCTATATTCTGACCTTCGTTGAGAATCTTTCGTAGCAGCGTCATCAAGTCATCTTCAGACGAGAGAGAGATGCTGATGTCTGCCAATTTGTTCAGGTAGCGGAAACTTGTGTCGCGCATTTTCGCGCGTTCAGTTTTCTCGCTCTTTAATACCCATTGATAACAAGCCATCTCCAACAGTTTGCATGTCTGTCGATACGGCAGATTATTGGTAAGAATTAAGTCAGCGTCCAAATCCATAGATTCGGTGCACAGGAAGATTGCATCGGGAAATTCTTCTACCCATTGGGCATGATCCATCTCGCGAACGAGGTGATGATCCAGCAAAATTAGTGCGGGGTTGTAGCGCTGCGCTGCCGTTATAGAAACAATTTCGGTAGGAATGATAAGTTTTGACTTTAAATCATTCCAGACATCGCTTTTGGCATAGCCAGGACCATAACCGATAGTTATGGTTCGCTGAGTATTAGTGAATGAATTCATTGGAGTTATTGCCATACAAACATGCAGGGCGCAGTGTAACGCAGCGTGGCTGGATATGCGACAGTTACGAGTTGAGTTTGGGTGTTTGAGAGAGTACTAGCTTAGCTGATCTTTTAGCTGATCCATGAAGCGTTCGAGGTTGCTTTGCGCTTCGCTCCGGTAGCGGAAAGGTCCGACTTCGTTGCCTTCGCGTATTTTAAAATACCAAAGATCCTGTTCGCTGAAGATTCTCTCGCTCCGATCCGGGGCGGGCGCATGAAAATTGTCTTTGTGGCGTTGATCAGACATCGTGCGAGGGGCTTCTCTTCTAATTATTTTGCTTGAGTATACCCATCTCCTGTGACGGATGAAAAGAGTAAATTTGGTATTGGTCTCCGCTAGCTTGGCGTTGCAGCAGATTCGAAAATCTACCCCGAAACTTTAGCCGGCGGGCAACGCCAAGCTAGCGAGTGAGATCACAATAAACCGCTGATTTGAGTTTTTCTAGAGCGCAATAAATATGCCATCTAGGTTTTCCCTGGTGGCCGACAGCGGCTTCACCATCGCCATATAAACCCTTAAAATTCATAAAGTTAGCGAACTTTTCTGGAAATCAATACGAGCATATTTTGGCGATTAAACAACAAGATACGAGGCATTCCTAATCGACGGATAGTGGCGGCGAGGTCTTGATCTAGCTCAGTTAATTTTTTGCGATAAGCTGCATTGCCTCATCTAGATCTTGTGAAGTGTTGATGTTGTAGAAGCTACCTGGGGAATCACCCTCACAGATAAGCGCAGTCGCCTGGAGCGAATCGAAGATGAGTCTGGGCCCATACAGTCCGGCCGCTACCGCCGCCTCGATCGCCACTTCAAGCTTCAGGCTCCAGAGGGAGAAGAGGGGCTGGATTTGATCGCGATGGCAGATGTAGGCAACCTCAGCCGACTCCTTCGCCAATTGTTCTGCCAACTGGCCCACGAGGTTTGCTGGAAACTCTGGGACATCCGCAGGAAAGCAGGCAAGATATTGAATCCCGGCATGTTGCTTACTGCGGCGAAACCAACGCATCGCACTCAGGATGCCAAGCAGGGGGCCCGCATAGCTGCGATCCAGATCGTCTACCAGGGGTAGTGCAAACTCTTGATACCGTTCGCTATTGTGGTTGACGCTCAGCAGCAGTTGGCTGACTTGTGGGGCAGCCTTGTCGATGACGTGACCCAGGAGTGGCCTTCCGTGCAAAACTACTAGAGCCTTGTCACAGTAGCCCATTCGCGATGCCCTGCCGCCTGCTAATATCACGCCACCAATTTCGGACTTGCTTGTCATGGTTTGAGCCTGAGGGGAGTTGCGAGTCTAGAATACTGCAGCACTCACAGAGAAAGTATGGTCAGGCGTTGATTTTACCTGTCCCGCGCCCATATTCTCTCATTGAATCTGAGAATTCGATGTGGGAAAATCCCGCACTTTACGGGCTGGCGATAGCTCGTTGGCTTCTTGATAAAGTTCAAAAATCGATAGCTTGTCCTATCAGGTTATCCGGCTATCGCGAACCGCTATCCAGATTAATTCAGTAAAATATCTTGATACTGTTTGATATTAGAAAATTTCGAGCTCTTTAGCTCGGGAATGATGAGGTTTATACATGCAAGTTTCCGTTGAAACTACCCAGGGTTTAGAAAGAAAGATGACGATCGCTGTGCCTAGCGAAAAGGTCGATAGCGCCGTAAATACCCGGCTCCAGGAAGCTGCGCGCAATATTAAGCTGAACGGCTTCAGGAAGGGCAAGGTCCCTTATAAGGTTATCAAGAGCAAGTTTGGTGCTGGCGTACGACAGGAGGTGGTTGGCGAGTTGATGAGCCAATCCTTCTACGAAGCGATCGATCAGGAGAGCTTGAAGCCTGCCGGCCAGCCGAGTATCGATCCGAAGAGCCTCGAAGAAGGGAAGGATTTAGAGTTCGTAGCGACGTTTCAAGTCTATCCCGAGATTGCATTGCCGGACTTTTCGAAGATTAAGGCCGAACGCCTAGGCGCGGAAATCTCTGAGACAGATGTCGATGAGATGATAGAGACCCTGCGCGAGCAGAGACAAACGTGGCAGGTGGCCGATAGGGCCGCTGCAAATAAGGATATGGTCAATATGGACTATGTCGGCCGCAAAGACGGGGTAGAGTTTGAGGGCGGCAGCGCCAAGGGAACGAATCTGGTTCTCGGGTCGGAGCGCATGATCCCGGGATTTGAATCAGGCATCGAGGGCAAATCAGCGGGTGAAACATTCACGCTGGATCTTAGCTTTCCTGAGGAGTATCAGAATGCCGAGTTAGCGGGCCAGGTAGTCGCCTTCGAGATCACATTGAACTCGGTGAGTGAGCAGGTTAAGCCGGCCGTCGATGATGAGTTTTACAAGAGCTTCGGAGTCGTGGAAGGAGGCAACGAAGCCTTTCGCGAGGAAGTGACTAACAATATGCGTCGTGAATTAAAGACGGCCAGTCGTAATAAGCTTAAGAACAAGATCATGGATGCCCTCGCAGATGCCGTTAAGACAGAGATTCCCGACGCGCTCGTTGCCGGCGAGATCCAGCAGCTGCGACAGCAGGCGATGCAACAGTTCGGCGGTGGACAGAACATCGACCCCAATATGTTGCCTGACGACCTGTTTAAAGAGCAGGCTGCACGGCGTGTACTCTTGGGGCTCGTGCTAGGAGAGGTTATTCAGCAGCAGAAATTAAAAGCAGACCCGAGCAAAGTTCGTGAGGCCATCGAGGAGCTTGCCTCCACCTATGAGTCACCGGACGATGTCATCAATTGGTACTACGGCAACCAAGAGCAGCTGGCTGCAATCGAGTCCTCTGTGCTGGAAGACCAAGTGTTCGACTATATTATTGATCAATCTGCAGTTACGGATAAGCAAGTTGCCTACCAGGAAGTCATCAAGCCCGAGCCTAAGGCGGCTGCCAAGCCGGCGAAAGAAGACGCCGAGCCGGCTGCCTAGTAGCGGACTGTTAGCAACGTAAGTTAATCGATTCATTGTTGAGGCTTTTGAATAGTCAGGCGCTCAGCAGTAACAGGAAAGGACAGGGATACATGTCAAAAATTATTGAATCCACAGCGGCGCTAGTGCCTATGGTCGTTGAGCAGACTGCCCGTGGTGAGCGCTCCTATGACATCTATTCCAGGCTGTTAAAGGACCGAGTGATTTTCATGACGGGGCAGGTGGAAGACCACATGGCCAATTTGGTCGTCGCCCAGATGCTGTTTCTGGAGTCAGAGAATCCAGACAAGGACATACATCTCTACATCAACTCCCCTGGGGGGTCGGTCACAGCTGGCTTGTCGATCTACGATACGATGCAGTACATCAAGCCTGATGTGAGCACGATGTGCATCGGTCAGGCCGCAAGCATGGGTGCAATGTTGTTGGCCGGCGGCGCGAAGGGTAAGCGACTAGCGCTGCCGCATTCTCGCATGATGATTCATCAGCCTAGCGGGGGCGCGCAGGGCCAGGCATCTGATATTGAGATACAAGCTAAAGAAATCATTAAGTTACGTGCAAGTCTGAATGTATTACTTTCCGTACACACAGGGCAATCCGTGGAGACTATCGCCAAAGATACAGAGCGCGATAATTTCATGAGTGCCGAAGAGGCACGTGAATATGGCTTAGTGGATAAAGTAATTCAGCGAAGAGTAGATAATAAAGGTATAGAAAGCGTTTAAAAGCGGCCTATATAGGGCCTATAGACTTGCTTTTAGGCCTATAAGTCGCCATTTTAAGTGCGTATAAAGGTAGGCCGGGTCGCTACCTTGCTATTGGATGATAAGAATTCGAGCCCGGGGTGGGCTGTTTCGCAATCCCGGTCAACACCTAGCGGCTCTAAGTTTTGGGCCCTAGTTACAGTATTTGATTTTAGGTTGCAGTTTAGATGTCAGACGATAACTTTAATAAGGGCGACGATAACGGCAAATTGCTGTATTGCTCGTTCTGTGGCAAGAGCCAGCACGAGGTTCGCAAGTTAATTGCTGGGCCTTCGGTGTTTGTGTGTGATGAATGCGTCGATCTATGTAACGACATCATCCGGGAAGAGATCCAGGACAAAGACACCGATACCACGTCCCATAAGCTGCCGATACCTGAAGAAATAAAGAATACCCTCGATGAGTATGTCATCGGGCAGGAGAGCGCGAAGAAGGTTCTCGCCGTAGCGGTTTATAACCACTATAAGCGCCTGAACTATGACAAATCCAAGGGCGAGGTGGAGCTAAGCAAGAGTAATATCTTGATGGTGGGTCCTACGGGCACAGGCAAGACTCTGCTGGCAGAGACCCTGGCGCGTCTGTTAGACGTTCCGTTCACTATCGCCGATGCGACTACGCTCACCGAGGCAGGCTATGTCGGTGAGGATGTCGAGAACATCATTCAGAAGCTGCTACAGAAATGCGACTACGATGTTGAGAAGGCGCAGATTGGCATCGTCTACATCGACGAAATCGACAAGATCTCTCGAAAATCAGACAACCCTTCCATCACCCGTGATGTCTCCGGTGAGGGAGTGCAGCAGGCCCTGTTGAAGCTAATCGAGGGCACGGTTGCCTCGGTTCCACCACAGGGTGGACGCAAGCATCCGCAGCAGGAATTTCTGCAAGTAGATACCTCCAATATCCTGTTCATTTGTGGCGGCGCGTTTGCAGGCCTCGATCGAATCATTCGTGATCGTTCAGACAAGAGCGGCATCGGTTTCGCGGCCGAGGTCCGGTCGAAGGATGAGGAGGCTAAGGTCGGTGAAACGCTGCGCGGCGTTGAGCCAGAGGATCTGGTGAAGTACGGACTTATTCCCGAGTTTGTTGGCCGCCTGCCAATGATAGCGACACTCGATGAGCTCGATCTGGATGCCTTGGTGCGCATTATTCGCGAGCCCAAGAACTCCTTAACGAAACAGTACGCAAAGCTGTTCGAGATGGAAGGCGTGGAGATTCAATTCCGAGATGATGCGCTACTTGCGATCGCGCGGAAGGCGAAAGATCGCAAGACCGGCGCCCGCGGGCTCCGCTCTATCATGGAGACGGTCTTGTTGGATTCCATGTACAAGATTCCTTCTCTGGACAAAGTTAGCAAGGTGATTATCGATGCCGCCGTGATCGAAGGCGAGTCTGAGCCCCTGTTAATGTACGAAAATGTCGAGCAGCAGAGCAAATCTGCGGCAGACGAAAAGAGCTGATAAAGTTCTGTTTGAGCCTTGATATCTCGGGCTCCGGCACCATCTTTGGAAGTAGGCCCAAGTGCCCCAGCCACACCTTAGAGCGCTTCTATATTGGGCGTGTCCATGAATTCATAGAGTAGTATATGAGCATATCCTCAGACGATCCCAGCAATACACTGTTTCCCTTACTGCCACTGCGTGACGTCGTCGTTTATCCGCAGATCGTTCAGCCTCTCTTCGTCGGCAGACCGAAATCTATCAAAGCCCTTGAGATAGCCATGGCGAACAACAAGCAGGTCTTGTTGGTAGCGCAGAAGAACGCCTCCGACGACGAGCCTGGTGTCGAAGATTTGTATGAGATCGGCACCGTCGCGACCATCCTGCAACTGATACGCCTGCCTGATGGCACGGTGAAGGTTTTAGTCGAAGGCTTAAAGAGGGCCCAGCTGCGTAATGTGAGCTTCGAGGAAGAGCACTTTCGCGCGGAGATTCTCATTCTCAACACAGACCCTGTGCACCCGAAAGAGGCAGAATTGCTAATACGATCTCTGCTATCGCAGTTCGAACAATATGTGCAACTGAGTAAAAAGATACCCCCTGAGGTGATGACCTCTATTTCAAGCATCGATGAGCCAGCGCGACTGGTAGATACGATAGCCAATCACATGACTCTGCAGCTCCAGGAGAAGCAGAATCTGCTTGAGTTGGTCAGTCTGCAGGCGCGTATCGAGCACCTGATGGCGCTGATTGAGTCTGAGATCGACCTCTTTCAGGTGGAGAAGCGTATACGTGGCCGCGTTAAGAAACAGATGGAGAAGAGTCAGCGCGAGTATTATCTGAATGAGCAGATGAAGGCCATTCAGAAAGAAATGGGTGAGATGGAAGATGTGCCGAATGAGGCAGAAGAGCTAAAAACCCGCATCGATGATGCTGGCATGCCAAAAGAAGCCAAGGAAAAGGCCGTTTCTGAATTGAATAAGTTAAAGCAGATGTCCCCGATGTCATCAGAGGCATCAGTAGTTCGCACCTACCTCGATTGGATGGTAAACATTCCGTGGAAGAAACGCTCCAAGGTGCGAATGGATCTGGTTAAGGCTGAGGCAATTCTCGAGGCAGATCATTATGGCCTCAAGGAAGTGAAAGAACGGATTCTTGAATACCTCGCTGTGCAGAAACGCGTGAAGAAATTGAAAGGGCCAATACTCTGTTTGGTAGGCCCTCCCGGCGTAGGCAAGACCTCATTAGGCGAGTCGATCGCGAGGGCCACGAATCGAAAATTCGTGCGCATGGCGCTGGGTGGGGTTCGCGATGAGGCCGAGATACGAGGCCATAGACGTACCTATATAGGCTCATTGCCGGGCAAGTTACTCCAGAAACTGTCGAAAGTTGGCGTCAAGAACCCACTTTTCTTGTTGGATGAAATTGACAAGATGGGCATGGATAATCGAGGCGATCCTGCCTCTGCACTGCTCGAGGTACTAGACCCGGAGCAGAACCATAGCTTCAATGATCATTATCTTGAAGTCGACTACGATCTGTCGGAGGTAATGTTCGTTTGTACCTCCAATAGCATGAATATACCGGAGCCGCTTCTAGATCGTATGGAAGTGATCCGCATTCCTGGCTATACCGAGGAAGAGAAGATTAGCATCGCGGAGCGTTATCTGATTCCTAAGCAGAAGAAGAATAACGGCGTAAAGGACGGCGAGCTCAAATTCAATACAGAGCCGGTGCGTGATCTGGTGCGCTATTACACACGCGAGGCTGGAGTTCGTGGCCTTGAGCGGGAAATAGCCAAGATTTGCCGCAAGGTGGTCAAGGAGAATTCGCTGAACACCGAGGTCGACTCAATCGACCTAAGCTCCGAGAAATTAGAGAATTTCTCCGGAGTGCGTAAATACGACTATGGCAAGGCTGAAGAAGAGAATCTGATAGGGCAGGTAAATGGTCTAGCCTGGACCTCGGTAGGCGGTGAATTGCTCACGATTGAAGCTAGCGCCGTGGTGGGCAAGGGCAAGACTATCAAGACAGGATCTCTGGGCGATGTGATGCAGGAGTCGATTCAGGCTGCTTTCACGGTCGTCAGGAGTCGCGCGGAATCGCTTGGTTTGCCAACGAATTTCCATGAAAAATACGACCTCCACATTCACGTGCCCGAAGGTGCCACCCCTAAGGATGGCCCTAGCGCGGGCGTCGGGATGTGCACGGCGCTCGTCTCCGTGCTTGCCTCTATTCCTGTG
This sequence comes from uncultured Pseudohongiella sp., assembly GCA_964352295.1. Classification (GTDB taxonomy): domain Bacteria; phylum Pseudomonadota; class Gammaproteobacteria; order Pseudomonadales; family Pseudohongiellaceae; genus UBA9145. The sequence continues at coordinate 9,125 of CAYGRR010000011.1, forward strand.
CGCGCCGACGTGGCAATGACTGGAGAAATTACGCTGCGAGGGCAAGTATTAAGGATTGGTGGATTAAAAGAAAAATTGCTGGCCGCGCATCGAGGGAATATCAAGACTGTCATTATTCCTGCTGACAATGAGAGAGACTTAAAAGAAATTCCGGACAATATCAAAGCGGATTTGGAAATCATTCCTGTGCGCTGGATTGACCAGGTTTTGCAACACGCACTTCAATACCAGCCAACTCCTCTGAACGAGGTTAAAAAAGTGCCGTCAGATAAGGAAGCAAAGCAACAAGATATTGATAAAAGTAGTGATGAGAACCACATAAATACCCATTGATACCGCATGTTTCCTGTTGACACGGCTTTCACGCAATTGGTATAAAGGCCAGGTATTACGGCGGGTTGACGTCATTTTTTTGGGAAAAGAATTAGATTAAACCGTAGCTTAGAATTTGTGTATTGAGGTCAGTTAATTAGTCTCAAATACACCAGCATTTTTTAGGCGTTCATAGATAAGAAAATCACTTAAATATAGAAAAAGGGGATAACGTGAATAAATCAGAATTAATAGATGCTGTTGCCGCTAGTGCGGACCTTCCTAAAGCTGCTGCTGGTCGTGCGATTGATGCGATGATCGACGCGATTACGGATTCTTTGAAGAAGGAAGATCCAGTTGTGTTGGTTGGTTTTGGAACTTTTGCAACTAAGCACAGAGCTGCCAGAACTGGTCGCAATCCCCAAACTGGTGCGCCAATTCAAATCAAGGCCGCTCGTGTTCCTAGCTTTAAAGCAGGTAAGGCACTTAAGGATTCTGTTAACTCTTAATTGAGTTGATTGGACTGCAAGTTCAATAACTGGCCTGGCTCAAGTCGGGCAGTTTAGATTCGCTGCTCTACAGTTTGTGGCAACGAGCTAGGCTGAGTGGCAATCACTACAACAATTACTGCAGTCTCCAGGCAAAAAAGTAGGGCGCATCTATGATGCGCCTTTTTTGATTTACGATTTGCAGTACTTAGTCGATATTTTGCAAGATTATAACAAGCGATTCGGCGGGATTTAGGAATAACTATGCTTCAAGATATACGTGACAATTCACAGGGAGTGATAGCCAAGGTAATCATTGGATTCATCGTGGCGATCTTTGCTCTGTTTGGGGTGGATTCGATCATGAATGGCTTCATCGCATCGCCTCCTATCGCAGAGATCAATGGCGAGGAAGTGACAGAAGCGCAGTTGCAGGTGAATACGCAGAACCTGTTAAATTCTATTGGTGCAAATGCTGATTCAATCGATCAGAGCTTGCTAGAGCAGATTGCGTTGTCGCAGATACTGGAAGAAGTGCTGTTACGGCAATCGGCGCAGAATTCCAAAATGGCTGTGTCCAGCAATCGAGTCGATCGATCTATTATTGAGAATACCCAATTCCAGATTGGCGGCGTCTTTGATCCCGACCTTGCCGTGCGCACGATGGCCAGTCAAGGATTCAGTGTTCCTCTCTACAGGGAAACTCTGCAGCAACAGATGCTGCTGTCGCAGCTCGCTAATGCCTATAGCAGTTCGGCTTTCGTCACCGATGCTGAGCTAGATCAGATCGCCAGTCTCTCTGCCCAGACAAGGGACTTTCGCTATATTTCGATTCCCTTAGGTACTCGCACTCTCGGCACGCCTATCTCGGACGCCGAGATCCAAAGCTATTACGACGAGAACCAAGAGGACTTTACCCAGCCCGAAACGGTCTCGGTTGCTTATGTTTTGCTGGATAAGAACGTAATCTCCGCTGAGATCGAACTGGATGAGGGTGCGGTAGAGGCACAGTATGAAATTGAGCGCTCTACATTTGAAGGCTCGGCTGAAAAGCGAGCTTCTCACATTCTTTTCGAAGTTGGGGGCGATCTCAGTGAAGAGGCGGCTCTGGCACTGGCCGCGACCGCTAAACAGCGCATAGACAGCGGCGAAGATTTTGGTACTGTGGCGCTGGACATGTCTACGGATACCGTCTCTGCAGAAGAGGGCGGGGATATAGGCTATACAGATGGAACAGCCTTTCCGACAGCGATTGAGGAAGTGTTAGGGACCCTATCCCTGAACGAAGTCTCTGGCCCGGTCATCTCTGATTTTGGGGTTCACATAGTTAAGCTCACCGAGGATTCGGAGAACGTGTTCCAGAGTTTTGACGAAGTCGCTGCCCGCATAGAGCGAGAGCTGAAGAGTTCGGAAGTCGAGTTAATCTATGCCGAGCGTTTGGGGGAACTATCAAACCTTGCGTTCGAGACAGGCGATCTACAGACGATTTCGGATGAGCTTTCTCTAGACATTCTAAACAGCGGTGCATTCGGGCGTACGGGCTCAACTGGAATATTTTCCAATCAGGCACTGCTCAGCGCTGCTTTTTCAGATGAAGTATTGCTAGATGGCAATAACAGTGAAGTGGTTGAGCTAAGTCCCTCACAGGCTGTGGTGTTGAATGTGTTGGAATTCAATGAGGCCACAGTACTCCCGCTCGAAGAGGTTGAGCCAGAGATAGCGGTGATTCTACGCACGAACATGGAGCGTGAGGCGGTTAGCGCACTCAGCGATCAGCTTTTGTCAGCTATTGAGAACGGCGAATCGATCGAACAGTTGATGGCAGACAATGGGCTAGAGTGGCTATCGGAAGAGGGCGCAAGCAGGGCGGCCGGTAGCGTCAACAGGCAAATATTGAACCGTGTCTTTGCGCTGTCTCTGTCCGACACCGATACGGTGGCTTACGACAACCTCGTGCTGAGCAACGACACGGCGGT
>CAYGRR010000011.1:12000-34655 GCA_964352295.1 uncultured Pseudohongiella sp.
CCAGACGCCAAGTCTGAGCAAAGAAAACTTGCCGCATTCCCGACTTCCGCGATAGTTACGTTTCTGCGTAATGGGGTTTGGTTTGCGTTGTGCTGAAGCATCTTTCTGAAGCTCTTTATGCCCGCAGCTGCCAATGTCTTTATCGGGCCTGCAGATATGGCATTCACTCTGGTCCCTTCCGGTCCCAGGCTCGCAGCCATATAACGGACGTTTGCTTCAAGGCTGGCCTTCGCCAGGCCCATGACATTGTAGTTAGGAAGGCTGCGTACGGCGCCGAGATAGCTTAAGGTCAGGAGAGAGCCGTTCCTTCCAGCCATCATGGACCTGCCAGCCTGTGCTAGGGCAACGAAACTGTAAGAGCTGATCTCGTGGGCCATTAAGAAGCCTTCTCGAGTGGTCACATCTACGTAGTTCCCATCTAGCTCATTGCCCGGTGCGAAGGCAAGGCAGTGTACGATGCCATCCAGGCCGTCCCAGCTCTTGCCAAGTTCGGCAAAGAGTTCGGTGATCTCTTCATCTTTCGCTACGTCGCAGGGAAACACCAAGTTTGAGCCCCACGATTCCGCAAACTTTAGTACGCGCTCCTTGAGTTTCTCGTTCTGATAGGTAAACGCTAACTCGGCACCCTCGCGATGCATCGCCTCTGCGATACCAGAGGCTATAGAGAGCTTGCTCGCCACACCAAGAATTAAGTATTTCTTACCCGATAGATAACCCATTCTTACATCCTGTCTTAGCTGGTTTTAATGCTGGCCATTTTACTGCATTTCTCAGCGATAACCCATGCTTCTGAGCTATCAGAGGGGCATCACTTGATACCGTGCATGAAGTGCTTTAACAGGGGTGCTACGAGTAAGGCCAGCACGCCCACGCCAATGCTGTAAATGCCCGCGGTGTAGTAGACGTCCATGTAGTTGGCCAGCGCGGCCGCCGGATCTACAACTTCACCACCTACTGTGTCTGATCCAGTCATCGCGGCGATCGTGCCGGAAATGTAGTTTCCTCCAGCCATGGCTAGGAACCAGCAACCCATCATCATGCCGACCACGCCCGGAACAGAGAGCTTCGTGGTCATGGAGAGGCCCACCGGAGAAATACACAGCTCTGCTGTAGTGTGGAGCAAATACAATAAGATTAGCCAGATCAGCGCAATCTGAGTGGGGTCTGCTGCCGTCGATGCGCCATACACGAGGAACAGGAATCCCAGGCCAAGTTGTATGAGTGCGAGCGCGAACTTAATCGGGGTGCTGGGTTCCCAGCCGCGCCGGCTCAGATAGAGCCAAGCTATATTGAAAACGGGTGCAAGGGTAATGATGAAGAAGGCGTTAACAGATTGAAACATGGCTGCGGGCAGTTCGAAACCGAGAACAACACGGTCAACGTTGCGATCTGCCATCAAGTTGAGTGAACTGCCCGTCTGTTCCCAGAGCGACCAAAAAATTATTTGATAGCTCATTAGAAAGAGACAGACCAGCATGCGGTTGCGATCCACCGGTTCGCACTTCGTGAAGGCATAGAAAACGACGGTTAGCGTCATGATCACGAGCGTTGCGCCTACCAGTCCGCCGACAAGAGGTGGTGATTGCATGAGTTGCCAGCAAACTACTACGCCGACGAAGGCCAGCAGGTAGATAATTAGCTCACGGCTAAGCCCGGGCACTACTTTCTGTTGCAGGGCAATAGGGTCAATGGGCTTTCCAGCCTCTCCGAACAAATGGTGGCCTCTAATGAAAACGATCAGCCCAAAGAGCATGCCAATGCCGGCCGCGCCAAATCCCCAGCTGAAGCCTTTGTATTGCAGCAGGAGGCCACAGATAATTGCCCCTAGAAAGGATCCGAGGTTGATGCCCATGTAGAACAGGGTGAAGGCTCCGTCGCGCCTGGGATCCTCTCGCTCATACATCGAGCCCACCAGAGTGGAGATGTTAGCCTTGAGAAATCCCACGCCCATAATGATTAGGGCGAGCGAGAAATAGAAAACCTGCAGAAAGAAGGGGTCTCGGTCTATGAGCGTCTCACCAGCGACTATTGTCTCTGTGGCTTGCGCGCCCTCGATGGCCATTCCCAGGTGCCCAGCGACGAGCAGTATGGCGCCGAGGATGACAGCCTTCACAGGTCCCAAGTAGCGGTCTGCGACGACGCCCCCGATGACAGGCGTGATATACACGAGTGATATGTAAGCCGCGTAGATGCTTGAGGCCGATTGATCTGAAAACAGGAAGTGCTGTGTTAAATAGAAGATGAGCAGGGCGCGCATTCCGTAGTAGCTGAAGCGTTCCCACATCTCGGTCAGGAAGCAGATGACCAGGCCCCGTGGATGGCCTAGAAACTCTCTTTGTGAAATGTCGTTGCCTGCGGTTGTCGTCATAGCTATTAGTTTCCTAAACCCTGCGGAGCGATTAACAGCTCCTGCCCCGGAAAAATCAACTCATCCAGCTGCAATTCATTCCATAGCAAGAGCTTTTGTAAGTCAACGCCTAGGCGCCGGGCTATAGAGTTCATGCTGTCTCCTCGCCTCACTATGTAAAGCCAGGGCTTTGCCGTAGCGACTGCCGCAGCCCCGTCGTTCTGCTCTTCTACTGCGTAACTTAGATCCAGGACCTGACCTGGCTGTAGCAGTTCATCGAGAGCAATCTGATTCCAGGCGGCGATCTCTGTGGAGCGAAGTTGAAATCGCCTCGCGATGCTCCAGAGATTATCGCCGTCACTCACGGTGTATTCAGCAGGTAGCTGCACAGGCGCTCTAGCAGCTTCTCTCTCGATGCGCGGGGCAGAAGCAAGCAGTTCGGGGTCATTCGATCGCGGGATCAATAGCGAGGCGCCCGCTTTGATACGGCTGTCGGGCAAGGAATTGAATGTCTGCAGAATATCAACCCGGGTGTTTAGTCTGCGAGCTATGGCCCCCAGCGTATCTCCAGGTTGGATCTGGTACCTATCCCAGGTAAGCAGGTCTGCCTTGTCTATGCCAGTGAGGGCTGCCTCGAGCGTTGCTGCATTGGCATAGGGTAGCAGCATCTCCTGAGGCTGATCCGGGTGCGTGGCCCACTGTAGATAGCCGGGGTTCAGCGCACGCATTTCTTCATAGTCCATCTCGGCCAGTTTCGCAGCCTGGGAAAGATCAATCTGAGAGCCTATCTCGACCGTGCGCAGCACTGCCACGTTGGCAAGCGGCTCTAAATCGATACCCCAGCTAAGATTGTCTGCGATGATGGCAGCGAGGGCGAGTAGCTTGGGAACGTGTGCCTCTGTCTCTCCGGGCAGATCGAGGGCCCAGAAATCTACCTCCTCGGCCGCGTTGCGCCGGATCGCCCTGCGTAAGTTGCCATCGCCAGTGTTATAGGCGGCGATAGCTAGCAGCCAGTCTCCGTCAAACTGCGTGTGGAGCTGCTCCATATAGTCGAGGGCGGCATGGGTGGAGGCAAGCGGGTCTCTGCGTCCATCGAACCACCAGTCTTGTTGTAGGCCGAAGCTCGCGCCGGTAGCCCCAACAAATTGCCAGAGGCCGACGGCGTGTTCCCGCGAATAGGCGTTTGGGTTGTAGGTGCTTTCGACCATGGGAAGCAAGGCAAATTCCAATGGCAAACCGCGACGCTCGATCTCCTCAACTATTTCAAACAGGAAGGGGGACGCTCTAGTTTGCAACAGATCGAAATAGCGCTGCCGCTTTGAGTAATACTCGATATAGCTAACGACGTCGGGGTGAGAATAATGGGCTTGCAGTTGGAAGCCGTCGCGAATTCTTTCCCAAAGGTCTTCATAGATTATTGTTACATCATCGGGCTCGGCTTCGTGCTCTGCTATTGAGCGCGTCGCAGCCGCTCGCGAACTTTGTGCGGGTACCTCTAGCGCGGCTTTGGTCCTCGTCGCTGGGGCAGAGCCTTCTGGTTGCTGTAAATCCTGGCAGCCTACAAGTAGCAGCGGCAGTAGGATTATAGTTAGTCGTTCAGTAAGTCTTCGCAAATCGATTGCCCATGGTGTGGATCTATTGAGTGAGTAGGGTGGCTAGTAAGTACGTGCTAGAAAGAGTCTTTCCACGAGCGCAATGCAGTAAATACTTCTACCTCATCGCGGGGAGCGCGCCCCAATCGAGCCTCGGCGCTAGCCTGCAGTTCAGTCTCTGCGCAGCGCATGAAGGGGTTAGTCGCCAATTCCAGTTCGATGCTAGAGGGCAGGGTGGGCTGGTCTGCGGCGCGTTTGGACTTCTCGACTTCCATGCGCTCCAACAGCGCGGGGTTCTCGGCATCGGCGGCAACGGCAAATTGCAGATTCGCCATAGTGTACTCATGAGTGCAGTAGACTCTAGTGCTTGCTGGCAGCGCCGATAGTCTGGCAAGGGAGTTGTGCATCATTGTCGGACTGCCTTCGAATAATCTTCCGCAGCCCGCCGCGAAGAGCGTGTCTCCACAAAATAATAGGGGTTCTGATTGATCGCTGTCATTGCAGTAGTAGGCGATATGATCAAGAGTGTGACCTGGCACCTCTATCACGGAGAAGTTCTGCCCGAAGAGAGTCACCATGTCCCCTTCGGCTACGACCTCACTTATGCCTTTGATACCACTGGTGCCAGGCCCAATCACCCGGCAGCCGAAGCTGCTAGTCAGTGCGAGTACACCCCCAGTGTGATCGGCGTGATGATGCGTGATCAGTATGTCGCTAAGTTGGAGATTGCTGTCTTGCAGAAAGTCAATGACCGGCTGCGCATCGCCCGGATCGACCACGCAGACTCGCTGACTATTAGCCTCAGCGATGGCCCAGATATAGTTGTCCGTGAAGGCGTGTATCGGATGAATCGTGTTGAGCATGTGAGGGGATCTAGGCCGAAAACGCCATGATATAAGGATAAGCAGTTAATTCAAGTCCAAAACCGCGTGATTGCTGCGTATGGGGCAAGGATAACGCTTAATATCTTCCCTTAGAGTGTTTAAACTACCCCCTCTGTACCGAGCCACTTAGAGTCGCCACAACAACGCCATGAACCTGCTTTCTAAACATGAGACCCGCCGTCGCCTGCTGCGCGGCCTGCCAGATGCTGACATGCTCTCGAATCAGATGGCTCATTGGTTTCAATCAGCGCAGGGCGAGGCTGTTCTGCGCGCAGAAAGAGAGACGATACATGCGGCTCTGGAGAAGCTCTTCGGCTACCACATCTTGCAACTGGGCTTTAGCGAGGAGCATTCGCTCATAGACCAGAGCCCAGTAGGGCATAAAATAATTTTCTCGCCCAGCTTCAGGCCTGGCTCTAACAGAGCGGTGGCGAGCAACGAGGAGCTGCCCCTGACGAGCGATAGTGTGGACGTCGTTGTCATCCATCATGCGTTGGACTTCGCCGAAAATAGTCATCGGGTGCTGAGAGAGGCCGCCAGAGTCTTACGGCCCGGGGGGCACATGCTGATCGTTGGATTCAACCCCTACAGCTGCTGGGGAATCTGGAAGCTGTTTAAGCGCAAGAAGCACATTCCCTGGCGCGGTCGATTCATTTCCAAGGGCAGGGTGAGCGACTGGTTGAAATTGCTGGACCTGCACATTGATTCCGTGCGCTACGGCCTGCACTTTATGCCTGCGAAGATGACGAGATTGCTAAGCCGGGCAGACAGCCTGGAAAAATTCGGCAACAAGATTCACAGCCCATTCGGGGGCGCCTACTATATTCACTGTATCAATCAGGCTGCGCCACTCACGCCTATTTTACCCAGATGGAGGCCGCTGCGTGCTCGCGCCTCTGTGATGCCAGCAGCCGAGAACGTGCGCGCCAAAATTAAAATTCACTGATCCTTGATACAGCAAACTAGAGAAGGCACCTGTAATTTCTATGTCACAAGTAGTTGAGATGTATACCGATGGGGCCTGCCGAGGCAACCCCGGTCCCGGTGGATGGGGTGTGCTGCTGCGCTTCGGCCAGGTCGAGAAGACCCTGCACGGCGGCGAGGCCTTGAGCACCAATAACCGTATGGAACTCACAGCGGTAATCAAGGGCCTCGAGGCACTCAAAAAACGCTGTAATGTTGTGATCACTACCGACTCCAAATACGTGCTGACTGGCGTTACCGAATGGATGGAAAATTGGAAGCAGCGGAACTGGCGTACCGCGAATAAGAAGCCCGTGCTAAACGTCGATCTCTGGAAGGAGCTCGATGAACTCGTCGCCGCTCATTCGATCGAATGGGTTTGGGTCAAGGGGCATAGCGGTCATGAAGAGAATGAGATCGCAGATCAATTAGCGAACCGCGGCATCGATGAGCTGCTATAGTAAACCCGCCAGTTGGAGAATAAGAGAGCACTATGCGTCAGGTAGTCTTAGATACTGAAACCACGGGCCTGGATCCCGCTCAGGGTCATAGGGTAATCGAAATCGGTTGCGTTGAGATCGACAACCGTAAGCTGACAGGTAGGCATTTTCACTGCTATCTGAATCCGGATAGGGAAATAGACGCGGGCGCCTTGGAAGTACACGGCTTGAGTTCTCACTTTCTCGCCGATAAGCCGCGTTTTCATCAGGTAGAGGAAGAATTCCTCGAGTTTATAGACGGCTCCGAGCTGATCATACACAACGCGCCGTTCGACATCGGTTTTCTCGATAGTGAGCTACGCGCCACTAAATCTCCAGCGCTGAAAATAGCCAGCTTCTGCGGCGTGCTCGACAGCCTATTGCTAGCTCGCGAGAAGCATCCAGGTCAGCGCAATAGCCTCGACGCGCTCTGCAAGCGTTACGGTGTAGATAACACACAGAGACAGCTCCACGGCGCCTTGCTCGACGCTGAGATACTTGCGGATGTCTATCTGGTCATGACCAGTGGCCAGTCCAGTCTGCTGCTGGCAGAGGATGAATCCGAAGGGTCAACGCGCCGACGCAAGCAGAAGAAGAATCAATCAAAGCGAGGGAGGCTCGCCGTTATCAAGGCGGGCAGCGATGAACTAGAGGCGCATCGGCAGCGTCTGGCGGACATAGCACAAAGCAGTGAGCAGGGCTGTCTGTGGTTAGAGCTGGAGGGTGAGAACCCTGCATAGTGCCGCTGCTTGCCCTGATTGATCTTGAACACGCCGAGCATAAACTATAGTATTTCGCGCCGATCAACGGCAATTCTTTGCAAGGTCTCGATGGCCTAAGAGCCCAGAGGAATCTGCGACGCAAAGTTAAGATTCAATCCCAGCTACACATCAACCGGGTATTCATGTCTCACAAAGAGCATTTTCTTAAGCTCCAGCAGCTAAGCGAATCTGATAGCTTCATACTATTCTACTCGTCGCAGATTGTAGTGCGCGACGAGACTATTCTGTGGAGCCTCGATCAGATAAGCGAGCATTTGAGCGATTCTACGGATTTCATTCTGCTGCAACGCGATCAGCAGAGCTCGATCGTTGCGGTAAGTTTGCAGCACGACATCTCCGCCAGTCTTCAGGCCGAACTCAATTCCTTGAGGAGTCTGCTGTTCTTCTCCGACCAAGAAAAATTTCTCCTCGCGGGTAGGGCGAGCCAGCTCGTCGATTGGTACAAGAGCCATCGATTCTGCGGCACTTGCGGTAGCGAGACGATCCATCACGGCAGTGAGCGAACCCTGGTCTGTGACAACTGTTCACAACATTTCTTCCCGCGCATCAGTCCCTGCGCGATTATGCTGGTTACGAAAGGCGATAAGATGCTGCTCGCTAAAAGTTCACGCTCAAAGGCTGATTTCTATAGTTGCCTGGCTGGCTTTATCGAGATAGGAGAGACTCCCGAGGAGACGGTCCACAGAGAGGTGGAAGAGGAAGTTGGCTTGAAGATCAAGAACATTCGTTACATCTCCAGTCAGTCATGGCCGTTTCCCTCGCAGCTGATGTTGGGTTTCCTCGCCGAGTATGAGAGTGGCGAGATCGTTCCGGAGCCTTCGGAGATCGCCGATGCAGATTGGTTCGAGATAGAGGACCTGCCGAATGTGCCATCGGCTGATATCAGTGTCGCGGGTAAATTGATCTGCACCTTCATCGAAGAAGTGGAGAGAGGGCGGGCAGGTTAAGGCTACTTCAGATTTTGTATTCCGCAGGCAATAGAGGCAGAATGCACAGGCAGCGAGCACTACAGGAGAATTTCGCTTGGAATATTTGATTCAGTACGGCATGTTTTTGGCGAAGGCAGCGACTATTGTTGTGGCCATCGTCATCGTGGTTGGCGCCATTGCAGCGAGCGGGAATCGTCAGCGCAAAGCTGGCAAGAAGGGCCAGATTAAGGTCACTCACCTGAACGAGCACTTCGACGACCTGCGGGAAACTCTGCGCTATTCCGTGCTGGAGAAGGATCAGCTCAAACAGATCCACAAGGGCGAAAAGAAGCAGGCGAAGCTTGACTCCAAAGAACAGGCCAAGGCCGAGAAGGCGGCGGCAAAGCAAGCGAACGGTAATTCACCGGACAGCTCGATCGAGAGGAAGAAGAGGGTCTATGTGATCAACTTCGACGGCAATATTTCGGCAGATGAGGTCGAGTCCCTGCGCGAGGAAATAACCGCGATTCTCACTCTAGCCGAACCACGCGATGAGGTATTGCTGCGCCTAGAAAGCCCGGGTGGCATGGTGCATGCCTACGGCCTTGCATCCTCACAATTGCTGCGCATTAAGAACAAACAAATTCCCCTCACGATCTGCGTAGACAAGGTGGCCGCGAGTGGCGGCTATATGATGGCCTGTCTGGCAGATAGGCTCGTGTCCGCACCCTTCGCGATTATCGGTTCGATAGGCGTCTTAGTTCAACTGCCGAACTTCCATCGTGTCCTGAAGAAGAACGATGTCGACTATGAGATCATCAGCGCCGGCGAATTCAAACGGACATTAACGCAGTTCGGCGAGATTACTCAGAAGGGCCGCGACAAGGTGCAGGAAGAAGTCGAGACCATGCATGAAATATTCAAGGCATGGATTAAGAGCCACCGGCCGAGCGTTGATATCGATAAGATTGCCACGGGGGAAACCTGGGTGGGCACTCAGGCGAAAGAGCGCTATATGGTCGATGAGATCAAGACGAGTGATGATTGCATCGTGAGTGCCTGCGATGAGGCGGATGTATACGAGGTAGAATACGAGCTCCCTCGGTCCTTGCAGGATAAGATCGGCGGAGCATTTCAGGGATCTATCGAAAAACTATTCTCGAATTGGATAGGCAAGTCGACGACGAATACGTTTCAATAAGAGAAGCGATAACGCTCGAACAAGTGACAGCGACTTTCTTTACATAGAACGAACAAAGCGGAGAGACCATTGACAGATTTTAAAGCATTGCTGGTAACGGAAAGCAGCGAGGGAGCGTTCACGGCAGATATCGTGAATCGAAGCGTGGAAGAGCTTCCTGCGGGCAATACCCTAATACAGGTTAACTACTCCTCGCTAAACTTTAAGGACGCCCTGTCTTTTAGCGGCAACAAAGGCGTGACACGACAGTATCCTCATACACCTGGCATCGATGCTGCGGGTACTGTGATTGAGAGCGAAGACGCTAGTCTCAAAGCAGGCGACGAGGTACTGGTGATCGGCTATGACCTTGGCATGAATACCAGCGGTGGCTTTGGTCAGATGATACGCGTGCCCTCTGAATGGGTCGTTAAGCTGCCCTCTGGGCTATCCCAGAAGGAAAGTATGATCCTCGGTACCGCCGGTTTTACCGCGGCGCAGTGTGTTGAGAAGCTGCTGCTCAATGGCGTGAAGCCGGACCAGGGTAAAGTGCTAGTAACAGGTGCCAGTGGAGGAGTGGGCATGATAGCCGTCGCGCTGCTCAGCAAGCTTGGTTTTGAAGTGGTTGCGAGTACTGGCAAGGCTGCAGCCCATGACACTCTTAGAAAGCTTGGAGCCGCAGAGTTTATTGACAGAAATCTGCTCGGTGAAGAGAACAAGCGGCCCATGCTCAAGGAAGATTGGGCGGCTGCTGTAGATGTGGTTGGTGGCGACACGCTCAGCAATGTGATTAAGTCCTTGAGCTATGGCGGCAGCGTCGCCGCCTGCGGCTTGGTACAGTCCCCAAGTTTCTCGGCCACCGTGCTGCCCTTCATTCTTCGTGGCGTGAATCTGCTTGGCGTCGACTCGGTACAGCAGCCTATAGCAATAAAGCGACGCTTATGGGCGAAGCTTGGCGGAGAGTGGAAGCTTGATAGCCTGGAAGACATCTGCACCGATATCGCATTCGATGAGCTCGTTGTGAGTCTCACACAGGTATTGGGTGGTGGTGCAAACGGGCGCTTCGTGCTCGATCTGAATAGTTGATTGTCAGTTAGTACACGTCTTAGTCGCGTCGTAGCTTGGGATTGATAGCGATCGGCGTCGGACAGAACAGCACAACGATATAGGAAGATATGAGGAAGGTTAGGATCGCCGCGCCTTGAATCGTAAGCGAGGCGATCTCGCCAATCATGCCCGACTGCGTCGCTACGAACGCAATCAGCAGCGAGAACTCACTTATCTGTCCAAGCCTTAGGCCAGCGTCCCAGGCGAGACTATCCCTCTCACTAAACCGCTTCAGTAGGTAACGAAATACCACGGGCTTTATCGTCAGCACTGCTGCGGCCAGCACGATGCATACGACGAAGATGTCCGGCAATAGCGCTAGATTGAACTGTGCCCCCAGGGTAAAGAAAAACAGTATAAGGAAGAAGTCCCTCAGCGGTTTCAGACTATCCGCAATGTATAGCGAGATTGGGCTGGTCGCCAGGGCCACGCCTGCGACGAAGGCGCCGATCTCGGCAGAGAGACCCAGCGCGGCGCCCAGTTCCGACAGCCCCAAACACCAGCCTATAGCCAGCAGAAAAATATACTCCTTGAAGTGATCGAAGCGCGCTATGAGCCTGAGCAATATGTGTTGTGTCGCGAAATAGGCGAACACCAGCAACAGTGGAAAGGCGATCAAGACCCTCAGCGCGGCAGCCTGTTGTAGGCTGCCTGCGTCCAAGAAGGTGATCAGGAAGATGGCGATGAAATCCTGTAGCAGCAGAATTCCAACCATGATCTCTCCCATATGCTTCTGATGCAGCACGGTCGTGGGCAGTAGCTTGATACCGATAATGGTGCTGGAAAAAATCAGGCTAAAACCGATTACCAAGCTTTCGAGTTGGCTGAATCCGAACAGCACTCCTGTCGTGTATCCAAGCAGCACGAAAAGTATCGAACTGGCGAGTGTTACCAACAGGGTCTTGCGTAAGGTCGCAAGCAACTTCTTAGGTTGCATATCCAGGCCGAGCAAGAACAGCAGAAAGATGATGCCGAACTCGGCGATGTCGGTTAGTAGGCTGGAGTCTGAGATATAGCCCAAACCAAACGGGCCGAGCAACGTACCCACACAGATATACGCCACCAGCAGTGGCTGTCTAAAGAATAGCGCAATCGTCGAGAGTACAGCCGCACCGGTGAAGATGAGGAAGAAGGAGAAGAGCAGGGAATCAGATTCCATGGCTGGGCTGTCTTTTTGAAGGTTTTAGACTATAGCGACTTAGCGTCTTCTGAACAAGGGATTGGGCTCAAGGATAGTTGACTGATAGCCAGTCTCGAAATCCTCAAACGCTGCCAAGCACAGCTCGGCGTCTTGATCGTAACGTAAGTCGAAACTATCGAAGCCACATTGCGCCATATAGTAAAGTTGATCTCGTAGCACATCGCCTATGGCACGAATCTCTCCCTTGTAGGCATAGCGTTGTCTTAGTTCGCGGGCATTCGTGTAGGAACGTCCATCGGAGAACACGGGGAAGTTCAGCGCGATAAGCGGAAGAGCATCAAGCTGCTCGGCTATCTCACTGGCCCGCTCGTTCGAGTCTAGCCATACCGCGATGGCACCGTCATAGTCGTTCAGTTCCTGGCGATACAGTTTCCAGAATTGAAGTGGCACGATGAAGTTCTTCCCGGGTACGGCCTGTAAAATCTCAGGGCCGGTAGATTCCTTCATCACCGTCCAGGGATTGCCTATAACCGCCTCTCTTTTAATCAGCTTTGGCATAGACTTTTTCCTTGAAGGGTTCTAATCCTATTCTGTTGAACGTGTCGATGAACTTCTCATCTTTGTTACGATTGTCTTTGTACACAGCGACGATGGTCTCGATAACATCGGGAATCTCTTCCTGTGCGAAGGAGGGGCCTATGATCTTGCCGAGGCTCGCCTCATTCTTGGATGAGCCGCCTAGGGAGATTTGATAATACTCCTCGCCTTTTTTGTCGACGCCGAGAATACCAATGTTGCCGACGTGATGATGGCCGCAGGCGTTCATGCAGCCAGAAATGTTGACGTTCATCTCACCTATATTGGTCAGTTCTGCATGGTCGTTAAACTTGCGTTGAATCGATTCCGCGATGGGAATGGACTTCGCGTTGGCGAGCGCACAAAAGTCACCGCCTGGACAGCAGATGACGTCTGTAAGCAGGCCCAAGTTGTGACTTGCCATTGCGCCAGAATCCAGCGCCTTCCATAGGTCGAACAGCTGATCCTGTCGTACATCCGCCATGACGATATTCTGTTGGTGGCTAATGCGTATCTCGCCGAAGCTGTAGGTGTCTGCAAGGTCGGCTATCTGTTCTAACTGCCGGTCGGTTACATCGCCTGGTGCGACGCCGGTCTCCTTGAAACAGACGGTGACAATGGAATAGCCAGAAACTTTATGTGGCTTTACGTTCTGCGTGTGCCAGGCAGCAAACAGTATGTTGCTCCGCAGATTCTCTATAAGCTCCGCTGGGCTGTCGCTTAGTTTCTGATAATCGGGCGCATCGAAAAATTTCTGGCAGCGCTGGATCTCTTCATCGGTAAGTGTGAGCGCGGAATCTTTTATGAGCGCCCATTCTTCGACTACCTTAGCCTTGAATTCTTCAACGCCAGTCTCCTTTACGAGGATCTTGATTCTAGCCTTGTACTTGTTGTCGCGGCGACCCTCGCGGTTGTAGACACGGAGTATTGCCTCAAGCGCCGTAAGCAGGTGCTTCTTCTCCACGAAGTCGAATATTTCCTTGCCGATCACAGGCGTGCGACCGAGGCCACCGCCGGCGAGGATGCGAAAACCGATTTCGCCGCTGGCATTTTTGACGATGTAGATGCCGATGTCATGAACCTGCGTAGCGGCCTGATCGACGACGGTGCCACAGACAGCGATCTTAAATTTTCTGGGGAGATAGGCAAACTCAGGGTGGAAGCTAGACCACTGACGGATTATCTCGCAGTAGGCCCTGCTGTCCTCCAGCTCATCGACGGCGGATCCTGCGAACTGGTCAGTTGTCGTGTTGCGTATGCAGTTGCCGCTGGTTTGTATGGCGTGCATCTCAACCTCGGCGAGGTCCGCGAGCAGGTCGGGCACGTCCGCTAGTTCGGGCCAGTTGAATTGTATGTTCTGCCGGGTGGTGAAATGCCCATAGCCCTTGTCATAATGATTCGCTATGTAGGCGAGTTTGCGCAGCTGCGTAGAAGACAGCATGCCATAGGGCACAGCGATGCGTAGCATCGGCGCAAGGCGTTGCACATAGAGCCCGTTCTGTAGCCGCAGCGGCAGAAACTCAGCATCGCTCAGCTTGCCATCGAGGTAGCGATCGGTCTGATCGCGAAACTGTGCAACGCGGTCCGCCAACATTTGATGGTCATATCCGTCGTATCTATACATGCTGCTTCGTGCTCTCTTCGTTAATGCCGAATTGATCTAGCCTAGGCTGGCGCACACCAAAGGTGTGCGCAGTAAGTTAGTCTACTCTCACTCCAAATTTGGAGTGAGTAATTTTGTCATCTCTGCGACCGGTTTGCCATTTCTATCAGCGAGGTCATCGACCTGCTCCTGAGTAATCTTTCCCACGGAGAAGTATTTGGATTCGGGGTGGCCGAAGTAAAACCCGCTCACGCTGGCAGCAGGGCTCATAGCGAAGCTCTCGCTCAGTTCGATCTGTGTTTCTTCGGCAGCATTTAGCAGAGAGAAGAGGGTTGTCTTCTCTGAGTGGTCGGGGCAAGCCGGATAGCCGGGAGCGGGGCGAATGCCGCGGTATTTTTCCCCAATCAGCTCCGCAGTAGACAGCTCCTCGTGCGGTTCGTATCCCCAGAATTCTCTGCGTACTCGCTCATGCATGTGCTCGGCAAAAGCCTCAGCAAGACGATCGGCAAGTGCCTTCACCATGATGGCCGTGTAGTCATCGTTTCGCGCCACATACTGTGCGGCGAGTTCATCGGCTCCGATGCCGGTGGTGACTGCGAAGCCGCCAATATAGTCTGTCTCGCTATCACCAGATTCTGGCGCAATGAAGTCAGCGAGACACAGATTAGCGAGGGCGGCGTCTTTCGGCATCTGCTGTCTAAGGAAATGCAGTTTCGCCAGTGGTGCGCCCGATTCGTCCGCCGCGTACAACTGGACATCGTTTTCGGCAGATTTTTTCGCCGGCCAAAAGCCTATCACCGCCTTCGCTGTCAGCAGCTTCTTGTCGACGATTTCCTTCAGCAGTGCCTGTGCATCGGCGAACAGGTCGGTGGCCGCCTTGCCAACCTTCTCATCGCTGAGTATCGCTGGGTACTTGCCCGCTAGACTCCAGGTGATGAAGAATGGCGTCCAGTCTATGTAGTCAACTAGATCATTCAGGGAATAGTCGTCAAAAACCTTGGTGCCCAGGAAGGCGGGTTTAGTGGGGCTGAAATTCTTCCAGTCGGCGACGAAAGGATTGGCGTTCGCCTCATTGAAAGAAAGCAACTTGCGCTTACTCGCCCTGTTAGCAGTTCGCTCGCGAATGACTTCGTACTCGCTGCGAATTTGGCTCGCGTATTCTTTCTTGTTTTCGGCATTGAGCAGGGTACTGACCACCGAAACGCTCCTTGACGCATCAGGCACATAGATCGTGCTGTCGTTCTGGTAATGTTGTTCGATCTTGACGGCTGTGTGCGCCTTGGAAGTTGTCGCGCCGCCGATAAGCAGCGGGATATTGAAGCCCAGGCGCTGCATCTCGCTGGCGACATGAACCATCTCATCGAGGGACGGAGTGATCAGGCCACTAAGACCAATCACATCCACATTCTCCTCTTTGGCGACCTTCAATATCTTCTCGCAAGGGACCATCACGCCGAGATCGATAACGTCGTAATTATTGCAGCCGAGCACGACCCCAACGATGTTCTTGCCGATGTCGTGTACGTCACCCTTGACGGTGGCCATCAAGACTTTGCCCTTGCTCTGAATCTCGCCGCCTTTCTCGGCCTCGATGTAGGGCAGGAGGTAGGCGACCGCCTGTTTCATAACACGGGCGCTCTTGACCACCTGTGGCAGGAACATCTTGCCGCTGCCGAACAGGTCACCGACCTCGTCCATCCCCTTCATCAGAGGTCCCTCGATAACCTGAATAGGTCGCTCGGCCTGTTGCCGCGCCTCCTCGGTATCTGCTTCGATGAACTTGGTAATACCCTTTACCAAAGCGTAGGCGAGACGCTTCTCAACAGCGGCCTCGCGCCAGACGAGATCTTCCTCGGTCTTCTTCTGCGACTCACCCGAATATTTTGCAGCCACATCCATCAGGTTTTCTGTGCCCTTGGAGGTCTTATTAAGGATGACGTCTTCGACGGCCTTCTTCAGGTCGGCTGGGATGTCGTCGTACACGGTGAGTTGTCCGGCGTTAACGATACCCATGGTTAGGCCTGCTCGTATCGCGTGATACAGGAACACGGAGTGGATCGCCTCTCGCACCATGTTGTTGCCGCGGAAAGAGAAGGAGACATTGCTCACGCCGCCTGAGATCAGCGCGCCAGGTAGATTTTTCTTGATGTAGCGGCAGGCTTCGATGAAATCCACAGCATAATTGTTATGCTCTTCGATTCCTGTCGCAACGGCGAAGATGTTCGGGTCGAAGATAATATCCTCTGCAGGAAAGCCTAGCTTCTCCGTCAGTAGATCATAGCTGCGCTTGCAGATGGCATTCTTCTTCTCCAGTGAGTCGGCTTGACCGTTCTCATCGAACGCCATGACAATCACCGCTGCGCCATATTGCAGACAGAGCTTCGCCTTGGCGAGAAAATCTTTCTCCCCTTCTTTGAGGCTGATCGAGTTGACGATGGCCTTGCCCTGCACGCACTTCAGTCCCGTTTCGATGATCTCCCATTTGGACGAGTCGATCATGATAGGCACGCGGCTGATGTCCGGCTCGGAGGCGACTAGCTTCAAGAATTTCTCCATCGCCAGTCTTGAGTCGAGCATGCCTTCGTCCATGTTGATGTCTATAATCTGCGCGCCAGACTCAACTTGCTGAAGTGCAACCTCTAAGGCTTCGTCGTAGTTCTCATCGATGATCAGTCGCGCAAATTTCGCCGAGCCAGTGACATTGGTGCGTTCGCCCACGTTTACAAATAACGAGGCGGAATCGATGTTGAAGGCCTCTAGTCCAGCGAGGCGACAAGCAGGGGGCTGCTTGGGAATGACTCGCGGCGGTACGCCATCGATCGCCTTGGCAATAGCCTCGATATGCGCAGGGGTCGTGCCGCAGCATCCGCCGACAACGTTCACGAATCCGCTCTGGGCGAATTCCTTGATAATGGCAGCCATCTCTTCGGGGGACTGATCGTATTCGCCAAACTCGTTTGGCAGACCCGCATTCGGATGGGTTGCGATGAAGCAGTTCGCTATCGCTGAGGTCTCTTCGATATGCGGGCGCAGCTGCTCGGCGCCCAAGGCGCAGTTAAATCCCAGGGACAGCGGTTTCGCATGGGCTACAGAATTACAGAAGGCGGCAACGGTCTGTCCAGACAGGGTCCGGCCGCTAGCATCCGTTATCGTGCCTGAGATCATGATAGGCAACGTGCGTCCCAGTGCCTCGAAGCATTCGCTGACGGCAAAGATAGCCGCCTTCGCGTTCAAGGTATCGAATGCTGTCTCGATCATGATGATGTCAACGCCACCCTCGATCAGCGCATTGGTGGAGTTGCTGTAATCGGCGACCAACTCATCGAAGCTGATATTCCTGAAGCCAGGATCGCTAACCTTGGGAGAAATTGAGGCGGTCTTGCTCGTTGGCCCCAGAATGCCAGCGACAAACCTGGGTCGCTCTGGTGTTGTGGCCGTGGCTTCATCACAGGCTGCCCTAGCGAGCTTCGCGGCCTCCAGGTTTAGCTCATAGGCCAAATCCTCCAAGTGATAGTCGGCCTGTGAGCTGCGCGTCGAGTTAAAAGTATTGGTCTCGACAATGTCTGCACCGGCAGCGAGGTAGGCGAGGTGGATATTTTTGATTATTTCGGGCTGCGTTAACGAGAGTAGGTCGTTATTACCTGCCAGTTCGTGGGGGAAGTCAGCAAAGCGCTCGCTACGGAACTGCGCATCCGAGAGTTTATGTGACTGAATCATCGTCCCCATCGCCCCATCGAGCACCAGAATGCGCTCTTTAAGTAGCTTCCGAAGGCTTATTTCTGATTCACTGATAGTCATGTTGGTGTGCTCGTTTGCTGTTTACTGCCGAAAGCGATGTCGCTGCTCGAAAAAGCCGCCAATTCTAGCAAAGACGGAGGCTCAGGGCATAGGGAAAATAACCTAGTGTTTCACTCGGGTATTCTAATTTCAAATCGATTGGAGTATCATCCACGCAGTCCTAAACACCAGCGTGGGAAAGATCTATGGTCACCATTACCGAATCGGCACAAGAATACCTAACGGAATTGCTCAAGAAGCAAGATTGCGAGGGTATATCAGTGCGAATTTTCATTCTGGATGCGGGCACTCCGAAAGCGGAAACCTGCATCTCATTTTGTCGGCCGGGAGAAGAAAAAGAAGACGACGAAGTGAAACATTATGAAAGCTTCAAGGCCTTCATCGAGCGGAATAGTATACCTTTTCTGGATGAGGCGGTAGTGGACTTCGCCAAGGACTCCATGGGCGGCCAGCTGACAATTAAAGCGCCAAATTCACGTCTGCCCAAAATATCTGATGACAGTTCCATCGAGGATCGAGTCAACTATATCCTCTACAACGAGGTGAATCCTGGTTTGGCGGCACACGGTGGCCACGTTTCCCTTGAAGAAATCTTTGAGGAGAATGTCGCGGTGCTTCGCTTCGGCGGCGGCTGCCAAGGCTGCGGCATGGTCGATGTAACGCTGAAAGATGGAGTAGAGAAGACCCTGCTTGCACAGATTCCGCAGTTGAAGGAAGTTCGCGATGTGACCGACCATACCGTCACAGAGAATGCGTACTACCAGTAGTATAGCGCCAGGAAAAGGCGTGGCCTAAGACGGGTAATGCATTCTCAGCGCCGAATACAGCTGGTCTTTATAGTCAGCAGCACTCGGGTCCAGCTTGGCCATCACTTCCACTAGATAGTCATTATCTTCACGGCCGTTCCATATTTTCTGATAGCTGCCATCCTGATAGCCATGATCTTGGCGGAAGAAATTCAGCACATTCTTGCCTACATACTGACAATACAGCTCGGTCCAATCCATCTCGCAATTCTCCATTATGCCGGCGAATAGGGATAATTCGATACGGCGTGCCGCCGAAAGCGCGATTAGCAGTTCGAGCTGGCTGAGCAGATCCATCGAGCTGAGTGAATAGGTTCTGCCATCGAATTCGATCTGATTGGAATCTTGAATACGCTGCAGCTGTGCGCTCAGATTGCTTAATGCTGCTGCCTCGTCGCCGTCTACCCCGAGCAAGATATCGGAAAGCAGGAAATGCCAGATGTCGATTAGTTCCATCTGCAACTGTGGCAGGTCCTTTATCTGCTTCTTCCACCATTTCCAGCCGTGGTGCTCGATGGCTTCTGCCGCTTCGATAACGACAGCGCGCATATAGGGATAGCGAGCGGCGACCCAGTTAGGATCTACCTTGGCATTCATGGCCGATTGCAGGGACAGCATGGTTTTAGTCTGTTGATCTGAGAGCATGGGAGCGGATTCTTGAATTAATGAAAGCGGGTACTGTACGGCATGAAGGGGTGCTTGGTCGACGGCGGCAAAGCGCCTAGATGGCTGCCGATTCCAGGGTTTATCCGGCTAGCGAACCGACTGGAGTTTAGCCTGTTTCGCCAGCGTGCTGAGCATCTCCTTGCGACTGCTCAGCATATCGGTATAGGACTTTCTGGCGGCGACTATCTCGGAACTCTCCTTATCGGAGGAATCCAGCTCTGAGAGCCATGCCTCTAATACCTGAATCTCGCTATTGAGTTGAGCGGTGCCTTCTTCGATCAATTTTTGATCAATGCTTACACCAGCATCATCAGTCTGCTTCTGACGCTTATCGTTCATGGTTGGTTTCCTAGTATCCCCAACGTCCTCGGAGAGAGGCTTAATTCCTATAGACACCCTGATTGCATCGGCCGATTCGATCAGGTCTGTAAGTCCGTGCTGCTTATACAGTCTTCTGGAAAGAACAGAATCTGCTGCGAGGATGGCATAGTCCAAATTGGCGGTCAAGATTGGCGGATAGCAGCCGTAGATTCTATCTATAAGCGGCGTCCATCGACTCCCCCATTGCTAGCGGCCGAGCTACGAGATTTTGTAAATGCCCCCATTGAGAGAGCATCATTCGAGATAGCAGTGCATTATCTGACCGGTGAGGCACAAATATCCCGAATATTAAGGCTTTGCACTTGACTGAGCAGGCCAAGCTTCTTAGAATCCCCCGCTGCTTGAGAGAGCAGCTACGTAAAGTCCAAGTCCCCTTCGTCTAGAGGCCTAGGACACCGGGTTTTCATCCCGGCAACAGGGGTTCGAAACCCCTAGGGGACGCCATATAAAAGAGCCCGGTTAACGCCGGGCTTTTCTATTTCTGGAGTTTGGGTTTCTATACTCACTGGCTACAAGCCGCTCGGTTGCCAATCGTATAAACTATAGACATACTCCTGCTGCATCAAAGGGTGCCATGTTTACCAATTCAGTCAGACAAAAACGATGACAATAGCCATCTCCATTCAAAACCTCGCGAAGACCTACGCCAATGGATTCGAGGCGCTCAAGGGCATTTCGCTCGAAGTTGAGCAGGGTGATTTCTTCGCTCTGCTTGGGCCAAACGGTGCGGGGAAATCAACCACGATTGGGGTGATCTCAACTCTGGTAAATAAAACTTCTGGCTCGGTTGAGGTGTTCGGAAAGAATGTAGATACCCACGTCTACGAGACAAAACTTGATTTCGGCGTAGTGCCCCAGGAAGTAAATTTCAGTCAGTTTGAAAAAGTTCGCGACATCGTAATGACACAAGCTGGATATTACGGCCTGCCACGCAAGCTCGCCGCCGAGCGCTGCGAAAAGTATCTACGTAAACTGGGCCTGTGGGAAAAGCGTAACGACCGCTCTAGGTCTTTATCGGGTGGTATGAAGAGACGGCTGATGATTGCCAGGGCATTGGTTCACGAGCCTAGGTTACTAATTCTCGATGAGCCTACCGCGGGGGTCGACATAGAATTGCGACGCTCAATGTGGGAATTTCTGACGGAGATTAACAAGAGCGGTACGACGATCATATTGACTACGCATTATCTGGAAGAGGCGGAGCAGCTGTGTAGGAATATCGCGATCATCGACGAAGGCAAGATAGTCGAGAACACGAGCATGCGTAAGCTCCTAAAGGAGCTCGACTCTCAGGTCTATATCCTAGAGACGAATTCGCAGCTTCCATCAGGGTTCGATCTGGAGCTAGACAATGCGAGCCTCCATTTTGTCGATGATAACTGTTTCGAGGTTACGGTCTGCGGCGGCTTGAGTATCAATGAAGTCTTTGCCAAGCTCAGCACTGCTGGCATAAAGATCGACAGTATGCGTAATAAGACAAATAGACTTGAGCAGCTGTTTCTGTCCAAGCTTGAAGGTAACGACTAGTCAGAGGCTAGCAAGGAAAGGGCTGTGCTCGCGAACCATAAATACATAGCATTCGAAACGATAGTCATCAGGGAGGTTCGCCGCTTCGCGAGAATCTGGCTGCAGACTCTCGTGCCTCCCGCGATCACGATTGGTCTGTATTTTGTGATATTCGGAAATCTGGTTGGCAGCCGCATTGGCGAGATGGGCGGATTCCAATACATGGAGTTTATCGTTCCGGGGCTCATCATGATGTCGGTGATTCAAAATTCCTACTCGAATGTAGTGTCTTCGTTCTTCAGTCACAAGTTCCAGCACAGCATAGAAGAATTGTTAGTTTCTCCGGTGCCAAACTACATCATCCTTTCAGGATTCATCGTAGGAGGCATGGCGCGAGGCTTGGCAGTGGGAACGATAGTCACCGTGATGTCGTTGTTCTTCGCAGATCTCGAGATACAGAATCTGTTTATAACCGTGACCGTTGTGCTGCTAACTTCGATCGTGTTTGCGCTCGCGGGCTTCATCAATGCCTTGTTTGCGAACAGCTTCGACGATATCTCCATAATTCCGACGTTCGTTTTAACGCCGCTCATCTACTTGGGTGGTGTGTTCTATTCTGTAGAGCTGCTACCTCCGTTCTGGAAATTTATCTCTGCCCTCAATCCAATTTTCTACATGGTTAATACTTTTAGATACGGCATCCTCGGAAGCTCGGATGTTGATATTACCTGGGCCTTTTTCATCCTCGGCATCTTTATCCTGATACTCTTCAGCTCTTGCCTCTATCTATTGCGCCGTGGCACGGGCTTAAGAACCTGATCAATACGATTTATTATGACGGAAAATCCTCTTGGCAGTCAGACGCAGCACCCAAAGCAATATCAACCCGATGTGTTGTACCCGATTCCGCGCTGGGCGAGTAGGTCTCTTCTCGATATTGATAAGAAGATTCTCATGTACGGCCTCGATCATTGGCAGGCCTATGAGCTTTCCTGGCTGAATGCTTCCGGCAAGCCACAAGTTGCGATAGGGGAGTTCTACTTCAATTCCGATTCGGAGAACATCGTAGAGTCGAAGTCGCTCAAGCTCTATCTCAATTCTCTAAACCAAGAACGCTATGCGAGTATGGACACTGTGCGCGCTCTGATAGAGCAGGACCTTTCGAAGGTAAGTCGTTCTGAAGTTAAAGTTGTGTTGAGCGCCTTGGACGAAGTTGATGATGACGTTCTTGCTGCTAGAGCAGGGCGCTGTATCGACTACGTCGATGTCGAAATCGCTGTTAAGCAACCGGACCTCAAGCTATTGCGGATAGCCGATGTCGATGTCGACGACGAAGTTCTCTATTCGGACTTGTTTAGATCTAACTGTCCGGTAACGGGTCAGCCCGATTGGGCAAGCATCGAGCTGCGCTACACCGGAAAACGCATCGTCGAAGCTAGTTTGTTGCAGTATCTTATTTCCTTTCGCGAACATCTGGGCTATCACGAGGAGTGTGCGGAGCGGATTTTTCGGGACATCATGGTGAGGTGTCAGCCGGATGAGTTGAGGATTGGGATGAACTTTCTACGCCGCGGCGGGCTAGATATTAATGTGTATAGAAGCACCGCGCCGGTGACTTCGGATTCCGTGAATGCGCGGTTGGTTCGGCAGTAGGTTAGGATTAGAGTTTGGGTTTGACTGGAATTGGAGGGATTGACTCGGCTATTAGCTTAGCTAATAGCCTCGCCCCAATGGGGCGGCCTTCGGCCGTCTGCGGAGCTCCGCTCCTTGCGAACCGGAGGGTTCTCACCCGATCTCATTGCTATAAATAAAAAACCCGACTTACAGTCGGGTTTTTTATTTATGGCGGTGAGGGAGGGATTCGAACCCTCGAAGCCTTTCGACTTACACACTTTCCAGGCGTGCTCCTTCGGCCGCTCGGACACCTCACCGTTGT
>CAYGRR010000011.1:34755-68530 GCA_964352295.1 uncultured Pseudohongiella sp.
TCGGCCGCTCGGACACCTCACCGTTGTACTTTTGGTCTGTCATGCTGAAAAGCGGCGTAACCTTAGCTTACCGCATGGTGGAATTCAAGTTTCCTCACTCTGGGGCCTGCAGATCGAGGCCGAATAGGCCAGTGCACACACAGTTTCCATGCTCTATAGCCTAGGGTAGTATCCCAACAGCTTAAAACTCAATTGACCCGGGGGCCGCATGCTCATTCGAACAGCGCAGAAGATTTTGTTCTCATCATTTTTGACTTTGGCGGCGATGGCGGCACAGGGGGCTGACTGGCCGAGCTACGGCGGTGACAACGGCTCTCGAAAATACTCTCCATTGGATCAGATTGACGCGAGTAACGTGAGTGATCTCACGATAGCCTGGAGTTGGGATAGCGTGGACAACGCGACCGTAGCCGAGAACGTGCGAGCGGAGAACTTTCGAGTGATACCGGCGGGTTTCAAGGCGACTCCCATCGTGATCGACGGGGTCATGTATATTCCAACGTCCTTCGGCCGCGTGGTTGCAATTGATGCGCGTACCGGTGAGGAGAAATGGGTGTTCGACACGAACGCTTGGCAATCTGGCCGGCCTGCGAATTTGGGTTACAACTCGCGCGGAGTTGCCTATTGGGAGAAGGCGGGCAAGGAGCGAATCTTCTACGCGACCAACGATTCGAATCTCTGGTCGCTCGTTCTCGAAACTGGCAAGCCCGATCCCAGTTTCGGTGACGGTGGCAAAGTTGATCTGGCCGAGGGCCTAGGTCGCGAGATAGATAGAAGACAATACGGTGTGGTTTCGCCGCCGCTTGTTACAAACGACACCGTGATCGTCAATTCTATAATCAACGATGGGCCGAGCACGAAGGAAATGCCGCCTGGCCATGTGCGCGGATTCAACCCGGACACGGGTGCTATAGAGTGGATTTTTCATACCATTGCGCAGGCCGGAGAATTCGGTAACGAGACATGGGAGGACGGATCTTGGGAGTACTCGGGCAATACGAACTCCTGGACGATCATGAGCGCCGATGACGAGCTGGATATTGCCTATATCCCGATCGGTACACCGACGAATGACTGGTACGGCGGCCTCAGAAAGGGGGACAACTTGTTCGCCGAGAGCCTCGTTGCGATCAGAGCGTCAACCGGCGAGCGCCTGTGGCACTTTCAGATGGTGCATCACGGCGTTTGGGACTATGACCTGCCAGCAGCGCCGATTCTCGTCGATATCACGGTGAACGGCAGGGCAATCAAGGCCGTGGCGCAGATCTCCAAGCAGGGATTTACCTATGTGTTCGACAGGATCACAGGCGAGCCCGTCTGGCCTATAGAGGAGCGCCCAGTACCGCAGAGCACAGTGCCGGGGGAGCGCCTCTCGCCGACGCAGCCCTATCCAACCAAACCGGCCGCTTTCGCGGTGCAGGGCATAAGCGATGAGACCCTAATAGACTTCACGCCAGAGCTACGTCAGGAGGCGCTGCAGCTAATCGAACAGTTCGACTATGGACCGCTTTTCACACCTCCTTCACTGCGCGGTACGATTAACATGCCCGGGTGGGGTGGTGGCGGTTGGTGGACCGGAGCGTCATTTGATCCCGATACGGGCATGTTCTACGTGCCTTCGGCAACGATTCCCATCGTCGTTCAACTGGTCGAGGCGGACCCGCAACAGTCGAACCTGCAATACATTAGAGGCGGAGCCAGCAATGTTGGCGGCCCACAGGGTCTGCCGCTAACCAAGCCGCCCTACGGTAGGATTACCGCGATAAACTTGAATACAGGCGAGCACGAATGGATGGTCGCGCATGGCGAGGGGATCAGGCAGAAGATCATCGACATGGGTATATTGGATCCTGGCCCGGTGGGCGGTCCAAGCAGGACCGGCCCCGTCCTTACTAAAACCCTGTTATTTATAGCGCAATCGGATAACGGCCGGAACGTCTTGCGTGCCTATGACAAGCTTAATGGCGAGGTGGTGCATGAGATCGAGTTGCCACTTCCTCCGCAGGCTACCCCGATGAGCTATTCTGTGGACGGAAGGCAGTACATTTCCTTGGCTTTGGGGGGAGGGCAAGATTCAAGAGTGCTGACGCTAGCGCTGCCCTAGATTGGCCTGCCCAGCGCAGGAATAGCGGCCTATCGAATGAGAATTTCTGCGAATCCGGCACTGCTAACCCCTTCGTCTATGCTATTATGCGCGCTGGTAACTCTTGTCGGTCCCCACGCAATGATAAGTTATAAACCCCGCCAGGCCCGGAAGGGAGCAACGGTAGTAGCTGACTCATGTGCCGCGGTGTGGCTGGCAAGAGCTGCCTCCAAATACTCTAGTAGCCGAATCGAAGTCTCAGCCCTTGGCAAGTGCGCTGGGCGGCATTTCAACGAAGAAAACGCATGAGCTATCAAGTCCTAGCCCGCAAATGGCGACCCAGTAATTTTTCTCAAGTCGCTGGTCAGGCTCATGTGCTCAAGTCTCTCATCAATGCCCTCGACAATGAGCGCCTGCATCATGCGTATCTGTTTACGGGCACGCGCGGAGTCGGTAAGACCACGCTCGCGCGCATACTCGCCAAATGCCTGAATTGCGAAGAGGGGATTCGCTCAGTTCCCTGCGAAAAATGTGGCTCCTGCACGGAGATTAACGAAGGTCGTTTCATCGATCTCATAGAAGTTGATGCGGCGTCTCGAACCAAAGTCGAGGACACCCGCGAGCTACTTGATAATGTGCAATATGCGCCGAGCCGGGGCCGTTTCAAGGTGTACCTCATCGACGAGGTGCATATGCTTTCCAATCATAGCTTCAATGCGCTGCTGAAGACTCTAGAAGAGCCGCCGCCACATGTGAAGTTTCTATTTGCGACTACCGATCCGCAAAAATTACCCATCACCATTCTGTCGCGCTGCTTGCAGTTCAATCTCAAGAACCTAAGCCCACAGCTCATCGCAGAGTATCTCGGTACGATACTGGGCAAAGAGAACGTCACCTTCGAAGAAGAGGCGCTCTGGCAGATCGCGGCGGCTGCATCGGGAAGTATGCGAGACGCCTTGACCCTGGTCGACCAGGCGATCTCGTATTGCGAGGGCAGCGTGGCCACAGAAGGCGTCATTGAGATGCTTGGCGTACCGCCACAGAAACAGGTCTACGAGTTGCTCAAAGGAATGGCTTCGCGATCCGTTTCGTCGATTCTAGAGCTCATCCGGGAAATCTCCGAACAGACGCCAGACTACAGCCACACCTTAGACAGCCTACTTTCTACTTTACACCGTGTTGCAATCGCCCAGATTGAGCCAAAGGCCGCTGACAATAGCTACGGTGATATGCCGCAGATACTGGAACTAGCCTCCTTGATTAGTGCAGAAGATGTGCAGCTGTATTATCAGATGGGAGTAAGGGGCAGGGAGGATCTGCGCCTCTCTGCGGAAGTGCGAACGGCCTTCGAGATGCTGTTGATTCGCATGCTCGTGTTTTCACCGAATTATGTTGAGCCAAGCGATGCAGAGCCGAAGAAAACTGCCGATGCCGCCCCAGTGACTGAATCGGACGGTAGCGCTCAAAGCGAAAAAAAAAAGAGTAAAATAACACCCGCTCCGGCCCTATCCCTTAAAACGGAAACTGCGGAGAGTGTCTTCGTGGAAGTGGACAATGGGCTCATTGAGGCAGCCTCCGAAGATCCGGAATTGGCGCAGGTCGATGCCGGCGCTGAATTGGGTAGCAATGATGAAGATCGTCCTAGCACTTTCGAGAATCAGAGTGCTACTGACGAAGCCACGCTACAGCCGATAACAATAGAGTCTCTGAATCCGCAGCGTTGGCTGCAGCTCTATCCGCAGCTCGAGATAAGCGGAATAGCTGCCAATGTTTTGGCCAACTCGGATTTCGAACGCGCAGAACAAGGCAGTATTCACTTCGTGCTGGATCGTTCGCAGAGTGCAGTTTTCAGCGAAGAGCTCTTGCCAAAAATTTCCCAAGCCCTAAGTGATTATTTCTCTACAGAGATTGCGGTGACTATTGAGGTCGGTGATGCGAAGAATGAAACGCCGGCAATGTTGAGTCAGAGGTTAAAGGAAGAGAAGCACGTCGCAATGGTAAACGATTTTGAAAGCGATGAGAATGTGCAGGAGTTGTTGAAACATTTCTCCGGTACTTTAGCGAAAGAATCAATAGCGCCTCACAAGGATTAGTAACGAGTATGACTGATTTTAACGAAATCATGAAGCAAGCGAAGCTGATGCAAGAGAAGTTTCAGCAGGCTCAACAGGAGCAACTGAAGACGAAAACGCAGGGCGAGTCTGGAGCCGGATTAGTCAAAGTCACTATGAATGGCAAGCACGACGTTCTCAGCGTGAATCTCGACGATGCATTGATGACGGAAGACAAAGCCGTTATAGAAGATTTGCTTGCAGCCGCAGTAAACGATGCGGTCAGAAAGATCGAAGAGAAAAACAAAGAGTCACTAAGTGGAATGGCTGGAGGGATGAAAATGCCCGATGGTTTTAAGTTTCCTTTCTAGGAGTAGTTGTGAATTCCAGCCCCCTGATTGATCAGTTAATAGAAGCCTTCCGGTGCCTGCCGGGTGTAGGCCCTAAGTCTGCACAGCGAATGACTCTCCATCTACTTGAAAGAAATCGCTCGGGTGGGCATAAGCTCAGCGAATCCTTGGCTGTGGCATTGCAGGAGGTGGGCAACTGCGCAGAATGCCGCACGCTTACCGAAGAAAGTACCTGCAGAATCTGTGCGAGCAAGTCTCGAAATCACAAACTGTGTTGCGTTGTCGAGTCGCCAGCTGACATTTTCGCGATCGAGCAATCGGGTTCATTCAGGGGCGTCTATTTCGTGCTCATGGGACATCTGTCGCCTATCGACGGCATCGGCCCGGAGCAGTTAGGCATCAATCAATTGTTAGATAAGGTGGAGCAGAACAGCATCGAAGAGGTAATCATCGCCTGTAATCCAAACGTCGAGGGCGATGCTACCGCCTACTATATAGCGGAGCAGCTAAAGGATTCGCCGGCGCAAGTTTCTAGAATCGCCCATGGAGTCCCCGTTGGGGGAGAGCTAGAATTTGTCGATGGCAGTACGCTAAGCCATGCTTTCGCGGGACGCAAATCGATGGTGCGCTTGTGAGCGAGACACTGCTATGTGATGGCGTGCCGATCCGCTATATAGAAGGTGTGGCAGCGCTTAATGCGCTCTGCATCGAGTGGGCTGACGAGCCCTTTCTAGCGGTAGACACCGAGTTCGAGCGCACTAGTACGTTCTATGCGCGAATCGGTCTGCTGCAAATCGCCGACAGCAAATGTTGTTATCTCATCGACCCACTGACTATCGATGATTGGTCGTCATTTAAGGAGCTGATCAGCTCGCCTTCCTGCACGCTGGTAATGCATTCCTGCAGTGAAGATCTGAGCCTCCTGCAGACGTTTCTAGGATGCCTGCCCGCATCTCTCTTCGATACGCAGCTTGCAGCTGCCTTCCTCGGAATCGGGTTTAGCATTAGCTATCAAAGCTTGGTCGAGCAGCTGCTTGGAATCGAAGTCGCGAAGGATGAAACGCGTTCCGACTGGATCAAGCGTCCCCTGTCGGACAAACAGATTCATTACGCCGCCGCTGACGTGCGCTACCTGGCGCAGATTCGAGAAATCCTCAGCGGCCAGATCGAAGCGAAGGGCATGACTGAATGGCTGCGCGCGGAGTGTGCTCAACAGCTGGTGATCGCACAGAACCTCGAGCAAGAATCGCTATGGCATTCTTACTACACGGGAATAAGCAATGCCTGGCGACTCAATGCCGAAGGCTTGCAGGCGCTGCAACAACTCTGTTTCTGGCGCGAACAGAAGGCGCGGCAGAGAAACAAACCTCGCAGCTGGATCGTGAAAGACAATGATCTGCTCGCCCTGTGCGCCGAGGTGGCAGGGCCAATTAAAGAAGACACCCTGACTCTCAATCTCGTAAGTAATGCGAGAGGTGTTGACAGTCGTTTTCTCTCCCGAAATGCAGCCGAGCTATTCAGCATTCTTAACGACGCGACGCAGAGAGGCGAGGTAGACCCAGCTCTTCTCAATACGCCGCTGAGCACCGGGCTGCGAAAGAAACTGAAACTCAGTCAACAAGTGGCAAATGCCAAGGCAGAAGAGCTGGGCATGTCTCCTGAGTTACTGGGCCGCAAGAAACTCCTGATGGAATTGCTCAGGAATTTCGCAAGGGACGGCAAGCTGAACTGGTCGGGCGAATTTGCTGGGTGGCGGCGCGAACTGCTAGAGACTGACCTTACTGTGATACTGGCTAAGGACTGAGTAATGCCTGCTGCGGATTCCGGCCTAAGAGACAATTTCTGGACGCTCCCTCTGGATGAGTTGACGCAGGGAGAGTGGGAAGCCCTCTGTGACGGCTGCGGGCGCTGCTGTCTTAAGAAATTCACCGACGACGATAGCAATGAGGTAAATTACACTCGCATTGTGTGTCGCTATTTCGATGAAGAGACTAGCCGCTGCGGCAGCTATCAGGCTCGTACTGAGTTAGTGCCCGACTGTTTGGATGTGCGTGAGATGAATCTTGGGATTAGCACATGGATGCCAGATAGCTGCGCGTACAGGCTT
The DNA here is from genome assembly GCA_964352295.1 of uncultured Pseudohongiella sp. Classification (GTDB taxonomy): domain Bacteria; phylum Pseudomonadota; class Gammaproteobacteria; order Pseudomonadales; family Pseudohongiellaceae; genus UBA9145. The sequence goes on from CAYGRR010000011.1 coordinate 41,347, forward strand.
CGTTATAATGGCCAGGAACTGCCGGACTGGCACCCACTATTGGCCGGTTCGCGGGAGAAGATGGACGCTGCAGGAATTCTGCTTCGAGGCAGGGTTATCTCGGAGGAGTACGTACATCCTGATGGCTTCGAAGAGCATCTAATTCGATGGGTTAAGGCGTAATGGAGTCGATCGGCAACTATTGGTTCTTCTGGACTCTGTACCTCGTGTCGGCGGTGATTTTTACGGCTATTTTTTGGAGGGTAACTCGATTCGAGACCGCTAAATGGACCTCCTACAATCTGCGTGCCGTAGCCATAGCCATAATCTTCACTCCCTGGTACAGCAATCCCCAGGACAGCATTATGGCGCCGGCGCTCATGGTTGCCGCACTCGATGCCATTACCGGCGGGTTTGAGGCGGCTTTGAGGAGCTTCGTCCCGCTCTTTCTGGCGGTAATTCTTGGGCTGCTGGTGGCAGGGCCTTTGTCTTTTCTCAGGAAGAAAAAATTTAATAAATCGTTAAAAAACAAATCGATGAAGAAAGAACCTAAAGCAACACAGTAATATAGATTCACGAATAACTTCCCCCCGCGGTAATTTTCTGTTTGAATTTGCCTCCTGACTCAATAATTCGAAATTTACTAATTTAAAACAACAGCTTAGCAAGCAGAGGTTTGTCATGACTGGTCATTTTGTTTCTCTGGTTTTCATCATGCTCGTCGTCGGCGCCGCCGGAGGCGTAATTAACTACTTCACCCTTGGGCCCAAGCAATCGACAGAAAACGGCCTGCATTGGCGCTGTATCATGCTGGGGGTGTTAATGACCTTCCTCGTGCCATTCATCCTCTCGGTCTTCGGCAGTACCCTGATAGTAGATAGCGAGGGCGATCCAGCCAATCTCCTGAATTACGTGGCAATTTGCCTCGCTGTCGCTATCGCTCCGAGGTTCTTCCTCGTCAACGTATCCAGCAGTGTTCTCAATGAGACTCGAGCAACTAGCGACAAGGTCGATTTGTTGCAGTATCAATTGAAGCAACTGCAGGAAGAGTTGCTTCCCCTCATCGATACAGAGACCGAAGACGACAGCCTCGTCGAATTGGGCATGGCGAACGAGCCCGATCCGAATGAATTAGACACAACCTCATCGAAAGTGCTCAAGACCCTAGGCTGTGGCAGATTTATCTATCGGTCGCTACCGGGTCTGTGCCGCGAAGCGGAGACCGATGAATCGACAATGGTCAAGACCCTTGGTTTTCTTACGCTTAAGTCTTTTGCCGGCCGAGTGGGTGGCAGGAAGGGCATTCGCTGGTATATCACTGAACGCGGCAGGAAGCTGATTGAAATCGGTGCATAGGATTCAGCATTGTGTAATGAGCCCAATGCACTAGTGAGTAAGTGATCGAACGAGACCCAGTTCTCTCAGCAAGAGATCTGGGTTTTCCTGTATTAATAGAGGGCTGCTGTTTACAATACGCGCACGCCAAATTACGCAGTGGAAATGATTAATGAATTTTACCGGTACCGAAGAATACGTCGCGACAAGTGAATTGCAGCTAGCCGTCAATGCAGCAATTGCCCTGCAGAAACCTCTGCTGATAAAGGGCGAACCCGGAACGGGCAAGACGATGCTTGCTGAGCAGATCGCAAAATCCTTGAAGCTTCCGCTTATTCAATGGCATATCAAATCGACCACGAAGGCGCAGCAGGGTCTGTACGAATACGATGCGGTCTCTCGATTGCGTGACTCTCAACTGGGCGATGATAAGGTTCACGATATCTCCAACTATATCGTGCAGGGTAAGCTCTGGGAGTCTTTCGAGGCGGGCGATCAATCGGTTCTGCTGATCGATGAGATAGACAAGGCCGATATCGAATTTCCAAACGATCTATTATTAGAGCTCGACAAGATGGAGTTCTTTGTCTACGAGACAAAGGAGTTGGTCAAGGCGAAGACGCGACCCATCGTGATAATCACCAGTAACAATGAAAAAGAGCTACCAGACGCCTTTCTCCGTCGTTGCTTCTTTCACTACATCGAATTCCCAGACTCGCAGACGATGGAGAAGATTGTCGATGTGCATTACCCCGGCCTGAAGAAGGAATTGCTGTCACAGGCCATGGATGTATTCTTCGACGTCAGAAAAATTCCTGGCCTGAAGAAGAAACCATCGACATCGGAGTTGATTGATTGGCTGAAGCTGCTCATGGCCGACGATATTCCTGCTGATGTGCTAAAAAACCATAGCGCGAAAAATGCGATCCCACCGCTCTATGGCGCGCTTCTAAAAAATGAGCAAGACGTACATCTGCTCGAGAAGTTAGCGTTCATGCACAGGGCAAAGAGTTAAGACCCTGCTTGTCTACTATTAAGTCTTGCCGAGACTGAACTATGCTGATCAATTTTTTCATGACTCTCAAGGCGGAACGGCTGCCGGTCTCCTTTACGGAGTTGTTCTCTCTACTTGAGTGCCTGAAGCAAAATGTGATCTTTGCAAACGTCGAAGACTTCTACTACCTATCGCGTATGTGTTTCGTTAAGGACGAGAAGAATTTCGATAAGTTCGATATCGCCTTCGGCAAATATTTCGAGAACGTCGAGACCATAAACGATCTGGCGATGTATCAGATACCCGACGACTGGCTGCGCAAACAGATGGAGTCGATGCTGAGCGATGAAGAGAAGGCGAAGATCGAAGCGCTGGGCGGTCTGGATAAGCTCATGGAAGCATTTCGTAAACGCATGGAAGAGCAAAAAGAGCGGCACCAGGGCGGCAATAAGTGGATAGGCACCGGCGGCACCTCGCCATTCGGTGCCTATGGATACAACCCGGAAGGAATTCGTATTGGTCAGCAAGAGGGGCGCAACGGAAGCGCCGTCAAAGTCTGGGACAAGCGCAACTATCGAGACCTAGATGATTCGGTCGAGATAGGCACTCGCAACATAAAGATGGCGCTGCGCCGCCTGCGTAAATTTGCACGAACCGGCGCAGCTGAAGAATTGGACATCTCCGATACGATCTCCTCGACCGCCAAGAATGCAGGGCTCCTCGATATCAAGATGGTTCCCGAGCGTCACAACTCGGTGAAGGTTTTATTGTTCTTCGACGTGGGCGGCTCCATGGATCCGCACGTAAAACTGTGTGAGGAGCTATTCTCCGCTGCGCGTACAGAATTTAAGCATCTTAAATACTTCTATTTTCACAACTTCATCTACGAATCGGTGTGGACTAAGAGTCATAGGCGACATGCAGAGACCACGTCCACGTTCGATATACTCCACAAATACTCGAAAGACTATAAAGTCATATTCGTCGGAGATGCTACTATGGCGCCCTATGAGGTAACTCATATAGGCGGCAGTATAGAGCACTACAACGAAGAGGCGGGCGCGGTCTGGATCAAACGCATCACGGATGTATTCGATCATGTAGCCTGGATCAACCCAACGCCGAAAAACTATTGGGAGCACAGCTATTCGATCGAGGTGGTTCGCGAGCTTCTAGAGGATCGGATGTTCCCGCTTTCAGTTAAAGGCCTAGAAGAAGCCATGACCTTGTTGACGAAGTGATGACTATGATTGAGCGACTAAGCGATGACCTACGACCAGAACAGTTCTCGACGCTATCCCAGGTCGTGGAGTTTTTCTGTACTGAGCATGCAGCTCTGCCAGCCTTTAGCAGCTTCGGCCGAACACTAAGCTACGCCGAGGTCGATGAGCTAAGTCATCGCTTCGCCCACTACCTAATCACTCAGACAGATCTAAAACCTGGCGACAGGATTGCGATTCAATTGCCGAATATCCTGCAGTTTCCCATCGCGTTCTATGGGGCGACAAGAGCGGGTCTGGTGGTGGTCAATACCAATCCTCTGTATACCGTTCAGGAGATGGCGCACCAGTTCAAAGACTCGGGCGTGAAGGGCATCGTCATACTTTCGAATTTCTGCGACAAGCTAGAGAAGATCTTGCCCGATACTGCTATCGAAACTGTTATTGTGACGCAGTTAGGTGATGTTCAGAAGCCCCTAAAACGCCAGCTGTTAAACTTCGTTATTAAGTACGTCCGCAAATTGGTACCGGCCTACACACTCAGCGGTGTGGCTGATTTTCAAAAAATTGTAAGTTCGGCGGTGGGAAAGATTGACTATCCGGTATCCGGCGTTGGCGATGATATCGCACTGATACTCTACACGGGTGGGACTACCGGCGTCGCCAAGGGCGCCATGTTAAGTCATAACAACTTGATTACAAACATGATGCAGCTTCGCTCTCGTTGTCGCAACGTAATAGAAGATAAGATCGAGAACATACTCGCTCCGCTGCCGCTTTATCACAGCTATGCCTTTCTCCTTCACTGTCTCACTATGCCCTATGCAGGTAATCACAATGTCTTGGTGGCCAATCCGAGAGACATACCTGGCCTGATCAAGCTGTTCAAGGAGTGGCCGATTAGTGGCTTCGTGGGAATAAATACATTGTTCCTCGCGCTATTAAGGCACAAAGATTTTGCGAGCATCGATTTCAGCACCATGAAATTCTGTGGTGCCGGCGGCATGGCAATGACGACTTCGGTCAGCGAGGAGTGGACTCGAAAGACAAAGAGCCCGATCTATGAAGGCTATGGCCTGACTGAGTGCTCTCCAGTCGTAGCGGTCAATATCCCGGGAAAGGAGCGAGCAGGCACCGTCGGCCCTGTTGTGCCGGAGACAGAGACCAAGGTTGTGAATGATGAGGGCGTCGAGGTCGCGAGCGGTGAACGTGGCGAGCTTTGGATTCGTGGGCCTCAGGTTATGAAGGGCTACTGGCAGCACGAGCAGGAGACGGCAGAGGCCCTGACTCCCGACGGATGGTTCAAGTCGGGTGACTATGTCGAGATAAGTGAGGATGGCTACATTTCTATCGTCGATCGCAAGAAGGACATGATTCTCGTCTCCGGCTTCAATGTGTTCCCCAACGAAATCGAAGATTGGGTAAACAATCATCCCGATGTGCTAGAGAGCGCTGCCATCGGTGTGCCTTCCGAAAAAACCGGCGAATCGATCAAGCTATTTATCGTGCCGCGCAACAAAGAGATCGATATCGAGTCTGTGCGCGCTCATTGCAAAGAAGGGCTAACCGCTTATAAGCTACCTCGAGAATTCGTCCTGATCGATGAAATCCCCAAATCCATCATAGGGAAAATTTTGCACAGGGAATTGCGTGAGAAATACCCCGGCTGAGCGCCGAATGCTCAGCCTGCTAATCCTCAAAATTTAGTCCGAAAGCTGGAATCACCGTGTTAGATTCATTGAAGCAAAAGCTCGATACGTGCCAGCTCGCCGACGTGCGTCGTTTGCAAAACGCGGTGAGCAAGTTGGAGAGTAGCGGCGCGACCGAGCAGAATCAGGCAGTATCGATTGCCAAGATAGAAGCAGCCATCGAGGAGTCCCAGCGTGCCTGCGAATTACGACGCACTGCCATACCGTCGAAGATTGCCTACCCGGAAAACCTGCCCGTCAGTGATCGAGCGGCAGAGATCGCCGAGTTGCTAAGTAAGCATCAGGTCCTTATCGTCGCAGGCGATACTGGCTCGGGTAAGACCACACAGCTTCCGAAGATATGTCTACAGGCGGGCTTCGGCGTGCGCGGCCTTATCGGTCATACACAGCCGCGTCGTCTGGCAGCCTTGTCGGTAGCGAATAGGATAGCCGATGAGTTAGGCACCGAGCCGGGCCTTGGAGTCGGTTCCCAGATTCGCTTCAAGGATAATACCAGCGAGCGTAGCTACCTGAAGCTCATGACCGATGGCATCTTGCTCGCTGAGATCCAGCAAGACAAGTTCCTGAATAAGTACGAAGTCTTGATCATCGATGAGGCGCATGAGCGTTCCCTCAATATCGATTTTCTGCTCGGGTATCTAAAGCAGCTCCTGCCCAGGCGTCGCGACCTCAAGCTTATTGTTACCTCCGCAACCATCGATGTTGAGAAATTCTCCCGACACTTCGATGACGCTCCAATTGTTGCGGTAAGCGGTCGCACTTATCCCGTTGAGACCCGTTATGCGCCCCTCGTGGACGCCTCTACCGAGCAGATTGACGATGATCTGCAGATCGATGGCATCATCAAAGCGGTGGATAGCATCACGAAGGGTGATAGACAGAAGGGCGCATCCAGCGGTGACATCCTTGTCTTCCTTAGTAGCGAACGTGAGATTCGAGCAACGGCGACGAAGCTGCGAAAGCAAAAATACCGTGATGTAGAGATTCTTCCCCTCTACGGAAGGCTGCGCTATTCGGAGCAGGTGAAGATATTCAAGCCGGGCAGGGGTAGGAAGATTGTCTTGGCTACCAACGTCGCGGAAACCTCAATTACCGTGCCCGGCATAAACTATGTTATCGATACGGGGTTGGCGCGAATAAGCCGCTACAGTCTGCAGAGTAAGGTGCAGCGGCTGCCTATCGAAGCCATCTCGCAGGCTAGTGCGAATCAGCGAAAGGGTCGTTGCGGGCGGATGGCCGATGGCGTCTGCATTCGACTCTATGCCGAGAGCGATTTCGATTCGCGGCCAGAGTTTACCGACCCGGAGATCATGCGCACGAATCTCGCCTCGGTGATATTGCGGATGAAACATCTTCGCCTCGGCGACATCGAGCAGTTTCCTTTTCTGGATGCTCCCGAATCGAAGGCGATTAATGAGGGCGTGAAGTTATTGGTCGAACTGGACGCCCTCAGCAATTCGAAGAAGCTGACTGAGAGCGGGCGAAAGATGGCGATTCTGCCCGTCGATCCTCGACACGCGCGGATGTTAATCACTGCCAGTTCACAGAATTGCCTGCGCGAGATGTTGATCGTCGTTAGCGCACTAAGTATTCAAGACCCCCGCGAGATCTCCAGCGAGAACAGACAGCTAGCCATGCAGCGCCTCGCGGAATTTAATCACGTAGATTCAGACTTCTTGAGCCTGGTTCAGCTCTGGGAAGACTACGAGAAACGCAGGCAGGACCTCAACCAAGGCCAGCTGCGTAAGCACTGTAAGAAATATTTCCTCTCCTATATGCGCATGCGCGAATGGCGCGAGATTCACCATCAGCTACTTCTCTCGTGTCAGAAGCTGGGCCTGAGAATCAATCGCGAGCAGGGAGACTATGCGGCGCTGCACAAGAGCTTGATTAGTGGTTCTCTAAACCAGATCGCGAAGCGTCTTGATGGAAGAAACTACCGCGGCAACAGAAACAAGACCTTCTCGCTGTTCTCAACGTCGGTACTGGCTAGCAAGGGAGCGAATTGGATAGTCAGCGGCGATCAGATCGAGACATCACAGACGTTCGCGACCCAGGCGGCGAGGATACAACCGGAGTGGATCGAAGAGATGGCGCTGCATCTGGTCAAGCGAGAGTATTTCGAGCCCCACTGGAGCAAGAAGCGTCAACAGGTGATGGCCTATGAGAAGGTTCAGCTGTACGGACTCGTCATAATCGAAAAGGCGCTACTAAGCTATAGCAAGATCGACCCGAAGACAGCGAGGCAGCTCTTCATTCAGGAGGGCTTGGTGGCTGGTGAGATTGTCACCGATCTAAAGGTCTACCACAGGAATCGCGAGTTCCTGGCGAGTCTGGCTAAGCAGGAAGAGAAGCTGCGTCGGCCCGATCTTCTGGTCTCCGAGCGGGATATCGCCGCATTCTATGAACAGCGCCTGCCTGAGCTGGTCTGCTCGACTCGAGACTTGGCAGCCTGGGCTCGCAAGCAGGGACGATCCGCAGCAGAATCGTTGACGATGACGCTGCAAAACCTTGTCACTTCCGAAGCGGCAATGGACGCGATGAATGCTTTCCCCGATGCGGCTGCCGTTCACAAAAACAATCTGCGGCTTGATTATGTATTTGAGCCGGGAAGCAAAGTTGATGGAGCTACTCTCGAGGTGCCCCTGGAGATGATTGCGCAGTTGCAACAGGCCGATCTGGACTGGGCAGTGCCTGGCAATCTGCTGGAGAAATGCACCGCTCTGATAAAGGGCCTACCGAAATCCCAAAGGAAGAACTTTATACCCGTTAGTGGGTTTGTTGAGGCAGCCTGCAAGCAGATGTCGAATGCCGACGGCGACATCATTGCTGCTTTGCTGGCTCAGATTCGCAACCTTAAGGGCATAGCTCTGGAGAGGGTGGATTTCGAGAAGGTCGACTTGCCCGCGCACCTCAGGACGAAGATTCGAGTGTTGCAGGGGGATGAGGAGATAGCCTTCGCCGACAGCATTAGGGAGGTGAGGGCTCAGCTGGAGCAGAAGGGCTTATTGGAAACAGGAGAAATTTCCCACTCTACCGGTGACCTTAGTCACAAGGAGTCGGTTGATTCGAGCTATAATCATCCCCTGGAAGTTACGGGTAGCAAGCAGTGGAGTTGGGAGGATCTGCCAGAGCAGGTTGAACTAGGCGACTCCCTGAGGCTGATCAGATTTCCCGCCCTCGTAGATGAAGGCGAAACCGTAGGGGTTCGACTCTTCTCCGACAAGTTCTTGGCGCAGAGAGAGCACAAGCGGGGCCTCATTAGGCTCTATCAGTTGATGAGTATTCAGCAACATAATCAATTGAAAAAGAAATTTCTCAGGTTGGCTGATGCGCTGGTGCTCAAGGCGCCATTCTCGCTTGACCAGTTCGCCCTGGATGCCAACTGGATCAGCTACGAGTCAGCGTTCGGTCTTGACGAGACTTTGCCAAGGACGAGAATAGACTTCGAGAGAACTTTGCATACCGGCAAGCCAAAAATCGTATCGCTTGCAGAGAAAATCGAAGGGCTTTTCGTTCAAGTGGCCGATATCAACTACCAGATAGGGCGTGTGGTCGCTGGATTGAAAGATGGACCGCTAGCCTATGTGGCAGAAGACGTAGAAGGTCAGCTTGATCGCCTGCTTCATGAAGGCTTTCTTGCTGAGACCGGGCTGGTGTGGTTTGCTCAGTACCCTAGATACTTGAAGGCAATATCACTGCGTTTGGCCAAGGTCCCCCATATGGGGGATAAAGATAAATCGAATACTGAACTACTATCGCAGTATCAGTCGCGGCTCGAGGGTTTGTCGTCGAAGGTTAAGGACGATGGGCGCAAGGAGCTACAGACGCTGCGCTGGATGCTAGAAGAATTTCGCGTATCACTTTTCGCGCAAAAATTAGGGACACACGTGCCCGTTTCCGAGAAGCGACTAGACACGCAATTTCAGAGCTTGCTCAAGTCCCAATAATGAAACAGTTGCAGATAGTTGAAACAAGATGTTTGTAAAGCGTTTACAGCCCCTGAAGACCCTAAGGCAGTTATCTGCCGGCACCCTCTTGCTGCTGTTATTTGCAGTAAGTCCTGCCCAGGCGCAGACGAGCGATCCATGGGTTAAGACCAATCAGCGCATATTTCGGCTCAATGACTACTTCGATCAGCTCATCGTTAGACCCGTTGCCGCTTCCTACACACTGTTTATACCGAGAATAGCGCGGCAGGGTATTGGCAATTTCTTCAGCAACATAAACGATATCAATGTCTTCGTGAACGATCTCTTGCAGCTAAAGCTCGATGCGGCCGCCAACGATTCAGGGCGTTTTCTAATTAACTCGACCCTAGGCCTGGGTGGTGTGCTCGATGTTGCTAGCGGATTTGGTTTGCAGAAGAACGAGGAAGACTTCGGGCAAACACTGGGCAGCTGGGGCGTCGGACCAGGCCCTTATGTCATGCTGCCGGTGTTTGGCGCGAGCAATGTCAGAGACTCCTTTGGTCTTGTCTTGGATACTTTGTTTAACCCGATTCAATATCATGAGGATGAATCGCTACGCCTAACGCTTTTCCTGTTGAGAGAGACAGATTCGCGTTCCGGTTTGCTCGCTCTGGATGAGCTGATCACAGGCGATCGCTATCTGTTCGTGCGCGAGGCCTATGTACAGCGACGGGAATACTTGGTTACCGATGGCCAGCTCGAAGACGAGTTCGGTGATTTCGGCGATTTTTAGAGTGCGTCGGCTAGGCTTTTCTGACTTGCAGCTTGGTCTTGATAAAGTCGCTGTGAGAGACATAGATCAGGTCTGACACCTTGCGTATTAAATAGTCTTCGTATTTGTCGAGGCGCTCATCCGAGAAGGCAATCCGCCACATGTTCTCGATCAGTGCTACTTTCTGTTCATAGTCAAAACTGTCGTTGATCAAACGCGTGAATTCGTAGAGCGAGGTTGCCGCATGCGCCTCATCCTTGGCTAATTGAGTTAGTTCTTCAAGATCAGACTCCGGAATATTGTAGCTTCGCTGCAGCACTGCGATAAATTCAGCATGCTCGCGTTCATCTAACTCATGATCGGAGTTCATCACCTCGATAAGCAGCGCTGCGCAGGTTAGATCGACTCTGCTTACGAGTGAGGTGCCAGATTCCGATGCGCCATCTTTCGCTAATCTGCTCTCAAAGAAATTTTTAATCGATTCGATCACGAAACGTTCCTGCCCTGGTTGAGAACGGCCTAGTTTACGTAGGAAATTGCATCGAGTAAAACGCCTATGTTCGCTGACTTGCGGTAGCTATTTTCACTTAGATGCCGGCGAAATTGACGGCCGCCTTTCTGCCCCTTGTAGAGCCCAAGTATATGCCGCGTCATGTGGTGCAGGGGCGTTCCGCGTTTCAGTTCTTGTTCGACGTAGGGTAGGTATTGCTGCAAGCGCTCCGTGCGTGACTGTGAGTTTGGCTCACTGCCGAAGAACGTCGCATCTACGTCATTTAGAATGAAGGGGTTCTGATAGGCCTCTCTGCCTAGCATTACGCCATCTGTTTTGGCTAGCAGTAGCTGCGCATCTTGCAGGGTCTTAATGCCGCCATTTATCACGATGGAGAGCTGTGGAAAAGCGCGTTTAACAGCGAACACGCTCTCGTATTTTAGTGGCGGAATCTCCCGATTCTCTTTCGGGCTTAGCCCGGACAAGATTGCCTTACGTGCATGTACGATGAAGGTGCTGCAGCCTGCCTCGGCCACGAGGCCGATAAAATCTTCCAGCTCTGCCTGCGAGTCGCGATCGTCGATACCGATTCGGCACTTCACGGTAACCGGTAGGTCCACAGTATCTCGCATGCGGCTGATGCATTGGGCGACAAGTTCCGGCTCCGCCATGAGGCAGGCACCGAAGGCGCCAGACTGCACTCTCTCGCTAGGACAGCCGACGTTGAGATTTATCTCGTCATAGCCGGAATTTTCGGCGAGCAGGGCGGCCTGTGCGAGTTCAGCTGGATCGCTGCCACCTAGCTGCAAAGCAACCGGATGTTCCTCTGGGCTGTGTTGCAGTAGATACTGCGCGTCACCGTGTTTGAGTGCGGCGCTCGTTACCATCTCTGTGTAGAGCAGGGCGTGTGAGGAGAGCTTTCGCAGGAACACCCGGTCGTGGCGGTCAGTCCAGTCCATCATCGGTGCCACACAGAAGCGATGGCTGAGCTCGGCATCGGCGCTACTCGCGCTGGCGAGTGTGGACTCTTCGAAAGCACTATTCATTGCATACACCGCATCGCTGGCTTTGTGGCTGAAAGAACTGGGATGCAGTTTGTAGCGAATGCTTCCATGCATGTCAAGAATTAGCCGGCGATCCTGTCTATGATGGGAATTAAAGGCGAATCGCGTATAATCTCGCCTTTCTTGAGAGTGCCTGAAGCCTCTCTCCGTCTTACAGACTAGTGCTGGCCTGAGTATAGATACATGAATAGAGTTCGCACGCGCATCGCACCGTCTCCGACCGGCGATCCTCACGTGGGCACAGCCTACATAGCATTGTTTAATCGCTGCTTTGCACATCAACATGGCGGTGATTTCCTGCTGCGCATCGAAGATACAGACCAGCAGCGCAGCACGGAGAAGTCGGAACAAGATATTCTGAACTCTCTACAATGGTTAGGCCTGACCTGGGATGAGGGGCCTGGCTGCGAGGGCGGCGTTGGACCTTACCGCCAGAGCGAGCGCTCGGCGATCTATACCGATCACATCCAACAGTTGCTAACTACGGGTTCGGCGTTTCGCTGTTTCTGTACCTCCGAGAGGCTCGATGAGTTGCGTCAGCAGCAGATGCAAGACAAATCACAGCTCGGCTATGATGGGCACTGTCTGTCACTAAGCGAGCAGGAACGCGCGGCAAAGTGTGCTGCCGGAGAGCCCCATGTCATTCGCATGAAGATACCTGACGAAGGCGAGTGCGTATTCGATGACATGCTGCGCGGTACGGTAAGCATCGCTTGGTCGCAGATAGACATGCAGGTGTTAATAAAGTCCGATGGCATGCCAACTTACCACTTTGCCAATGTTGTTGACGACCACCTCATGGAGATCTCGCATGTCATCCGCGGCGAGGAGTGGATCAACTCTACGCCCAAACACATCTTGCTGTATCAATATTTCGGTTGGGAGATGCCGGTTTTCTGCCATATGCCGCTGCTGCGCAATCCCGATAAGAGCAAGCTGAGCAAACGCAAGAATCCGACCAGCATTCGCTACTACGAGGCGATGGGTTATCTACCCGAGGCACTGCTGAACTATCTAGGCATGATGGGCTGGACCATGCCGAGCGGCGAAGAGAAATTTTCACTCGCCGAAATGGAGGCGAGTTTCGACATAAGTCGGGTCTCTCTCGGTGGTCCAATCTTCGACATAGAGAAGCTCGACTGGCTGAATGGAAAATACATTCGCGAGGAACTCTCCGACGAGGAGTTTGCGCAGCGATTTGCCACCTGGGCGTTTTCGCCAGAGAAAGTTGCTCAGATAGTGCCCCTGCTTAAACAGCGAGTGGAGCGTTTTAGCGATGTTGCATCACTAGGTAGCTTCTTCATCGACGGTTCGTTGCAAATTAGTGCTGAGAGCTTCGCGCACAAGTCGATAGATTCGGCGCTAGCGGCAAAGATTCTTCAATTCGCGCTCTGGAAGCTGGAGGCGCTAGAGGATCTGAATAGGGATTCTGTGGAGATGGAGTTGCAATCGCTCGCGACTAAACTGGAATTAAAGATTCGAGACTTCCTGTTTCCCTTATTCGTTGCCCTCAGTGGAAAGGCAGTGTCGACATCGGTGATTGAGTCGATAGTCATTCTTGGCATCGATATCACCCGTGCGCGAATACGAACGGCAATTGCCGTGGTAGGTGGCATCTCTAAGAAGCAGGCGAAAGTGTTAGAAAAGGAATTCCAGGATTTATAGCGTTTTCGAGCTCGGTTGAGACCTGCGTTGACAGGCCCCGCGACTCTGCTTAGAATGCGCCTTCCCTCGAAAACGGTCATGGGGCCTTAGCTCAGCTGGGAGAGCGCAACACTGGCAGTGTTGAGGTCAGCGGTTCGATCCCGCTAGGCTCCACCAATTTTCCTTCTTACTTATAGAGTAACCGCACATGCGGTAATTTGCTGTGTCTGAGAAACCTGTGTAATGCGTGTGGCTGGGTGAGGAGAGGGTGGCTGGCTTGTGTGGCTCTCACCTGACGGGGAGAGCCACAGGCTTAGACTATTTGATGTCGCGCTTCGCATAGCCCTTGTAAAGCTGTCGAGGTCTACCGATGCGGTAGGGGTTGCTGAGCATCTCATCCCAATGTGCGATCCAGCCAGGGGTTCTTCCAGTCGCAAAGATTACAGTGAATAAGCTAGTAGGAATGCCGATTGCCTTCAGTATGATGCCAGAATAGAAATCCACGTTTGGATAGAGTTTGCGTTTGATAAAGTACTCGTCTTCTAGAGCAATCTTTTCAAGCTTGCGAGCGATCTTGAAGAGCGGGTCGTCTTCTACACCAAGCTCATCTAACACTTCATTGCAGATCTCACGCATGACCGTAGCGCGCGGATCGAAGTTCTTATAGACCCTGTGTCCAAAGCCCATCAGCCTGAACGGATCGTCCTTGTCCTTGGCGCGCAGTATGAAGGCTTCGATGTTCTTCTCATCACCGATCTCTGCTAGCTGCTCAAGGACCGCCTCGTTTGCTCCGCCGTGAGCGGGGCCCCAGAGTGCAGCGATACCTGAGGCAATGCAGGCGTAGGGGTTTGCGCCGGATGAGCCAGCCAGTCGAACGGTAGAGGTCGAAGCATTCTGTTCGTGGTCGGCATGCAACAAGAAGATGGTATCCATAGCCTTGGCGAGAACCGGGCTAACCTTGGGAGCGTCGCAGGGTGTGCCAAACATCATGTGCAGGAAGTTCTCCGCGAAGCCCATGTCATTCTGCGGGTACATGAAGGGTTGCCCTACGCCGTGCTTGTAGCACATAGCCGCCAGGGTAGGCATTTTGGCGATTACGCGATGTGCCACCTCTTTGCGATGCTCGGGATTGTCGTTGTCTAGAGTCTCATGATAGAAAGCGGAGAGTGCGCCGACGACGCTCATGAGCATAGCCATTGGGTGCGAATTGCGCGGGAAGCCTTTGAAGAAATCGTGAATCTGTTCATCTACCATCGTGTGGTAGCGAATCGTGTTCTCAAACTCTGCCTTCTCGGCCTTGTTAGGTAGCTCACCATTCAACAGCAGGAAGCAGGTTTCCAGGAAGCTGACTTTCTCCGCCAACTGCTCTATAGGGTAGCCTCTGTGCAGGAGGATGCCCTTGCCGCCGTCTATGAATGTGATATCCGACTCGCAGGATGCAGTAGACATGAAGCCAGGGTCGTAGGTAAAAAAGCCCTTACTCACCAGACTGCTTACATCGACTACGTCTGGTCCAGTACTGCCTGCATAAACGGGTAGCTCGATGGGTTCATCTACGCCGTCAATGGTTAACTGGGCCTTTTTCTCGCTCATGCGTGACTCCTGAAACTACTATCAAAATTGGATTTCTTTGGGGGAAACAACTGCTTACAGCTGAGTTCGCGCTCTTGTTCTCGCCTGTGCTGCGCCCGAACAAGGACGGCAATACTAGGTAGTGAGGGTGCTATTTGTCAAATTTTTATGAGCTGAAGCGCAGTATTCATAGACATTTCAGCCGGAATTGAGATTTTCTATGAGCCGCTATTTACGCGCAGTATTTTTACCTCGTTTTTATACAGAAGATGCTGCCTTTGCTCGCCGGGCAGCGCAGTGTAGTGTAGCTTGACAAAATATTGTCATTAAACGGCGAAAACATGCCGGATTCGTTGTGTTCCGTGGGCTTACGGCATATACTTCCGCCCGTTTTGCACGACAATTGCTGTAATTAATTCAACTATTTTGTGTGCGGTCGCTAGCGATTTGGACACAACTCTCACGGGCGAACGCCACGGGCAGAAAGTGAACGATAATAGACCGAAAAATCTCGATATAACCACCTTCAAGTACCCCTTGCCAGCAGTCACCTCTCTACTTCATCGACTATCCGGCGCCTTCATATTTGTCGGCGTGGCCCTGATGCTGTATTTGCTGGAACTCTCACTACAGTCTGAGTCCGGTTTTGCTCTCGTCTTGGAGCTGCTGGACAACGTAATCGTGAAGTTTGCCGCCTGGGCGGTACTCGCCGGGCTGCTGTATCACCTGATCGCGGGCATAAAACACCTGATCATGGACATGGGCTATGGCGAAACCCTCAAGGGCGGCTTCATCGGGGCCTGCATCACTCTCGTCTGTTCTGCGGTCGCCATCATCACTGCTGGAGTATGGATATGGTAACGAATGTTACGAACCTCGGTCGCTCTGGCCTC
This sequence comes from uncultured Pseudohongiella sp., assembly GCA_964352295.1. Classification (GTDB taxonomy): domain Bacteria; phylum Pseudomonadota; class Gammaproteobacteria; order Pseudomonadales; family Pseudohongiellaceae; genus UBA9145. The sequence continues at coordinate 56,930 of CAYGRR010000011.1, forward strand.
TATGATTGGATCATTCAGCGCTTTAGCGCAGTTATCCTCGCCGCCTATTCACTCTGCATATTGGCTAGCTTCGTGATAAACCCGGATATGGACTACGAGACGTGGAGTGCAATGTTCGAGGGCAATGTGATGCGCTTCTTCAGCATGATCACTCTGTTCGCTCTCTGTGCACACGCTTGGATTGGTATGTGGACAATCTCCACGGACTATATGACTTCTCTGCAACTGGGCAAGAGTGCAACTTTTTTTAGAATTTTGTTTCAAGCGGGATGCGTGCTTTTGATCGCAGTTTATCTGCTCTGGGGCATTCAGATTTTCTGGGGTAATTAGATGACTGGCATGCGTACACTAACTTTCGATGCGGTTATAGTCGGCGGAGGCGGTGCCGGAATGCGGGCTGCGCTGCAGTTGGCACAGTCGGGATACAACACGGCTGTGATTACGAAGGTGTTCCCTACAAGGTCGCATACCGTGTCTGCCCAGGGTGGCATTACCTGTGCTATTGCGAGCTCTGATCCGAATGATGATTGGCGCTGGCACATGTATGACACCGTCAAGGGTAGTGACTATATCGGCGATCAAGACGCCATAGAATACATGTGTAGCGAGGGGCCGCAGACGGTCTTCGAGCTTGAGCATATGGGACTGCCGTTCTCGCGCACCGAAAATGGGCGCATCTACCAGCGCCCATTCGGCGGGCAGTCGAAAGACTTCGGCAAGGGGGGGCAAGCGGCGCGCACCTGCGCGGCGGCGGATAGAACAGGCCATGCCTTATTGCACACGCTGTATCAGGGAAATCTCAAGAACAATACCGCATTCCTGAATGAATGGTATGCAACTGACCTGGTTAAGAATCAAGACGGCGCCATCGTTGGAGTTATTGCAATCTGCATCGAGACTGGTGAGACGGTATTCGTTAAGTCGAAGGCGACTGTCTTCGCTACTGGCGGTGCGGGCCGTATCTATGCCTCCACAACCAACGCTCTGATCAACACCGGCGACGGCGTAGGCATGGCACTGCGTGCTGGATTTCCAGTGCAAGATATTGAAATGTGGCAATTCCATCCGACCGGCATCTATGGCGCAGGCACATTAGTGACTGAAGGTTGTCGAGGCGAGGGTGGCTACCTAATTAACAAGGACGGCGAAAGATTCATGGAGCGCTACGCACCTAACGCGAAGGACCTAGCCGGTCGCGATGTAGTGGCTAGGTCGATGGTGCTGGAAATTTTGGAGGGGCGCGGCTGCGGAGAGCATGGCGATCACGTTATGCTGAAGCTCGATCACCTGGGAGAGGACGTCCTTAACTCCAAACTGCCAGGTATTCTCGAGCTCTCCAGAACGTTTGCGCATGTCGATCCAATCAAAGAGCCGATCCCGGTAGTACCCACGTGTCACTACATGATGGGCGGCATACCTACGAACGTGAATGGTCAAGCGCTAACTCAAGATGCGAAGGGCGTAGATCAAGTGATACCGGGCCTGTTCGCAGTAGGCGAGGTTGCCTGCGTATCCGTGCATGGCGCAAACCGTCTCGGCGGCAATAGCCTGCTAGATTTGGTGGTGTTTGGTCGTGCCGCCGGCAAGCATATAGAAGAAATGCTGCGCCAAGGTGTGGAGCAGCGCGAGGCATCAGCAACCGATATTGAGCAGGCGCAGAACAGGCTGTTACGTCTCAATGAATCCAATTCCGGCGAGAGTGTAGCGGCGCTGCGTGCCGAGCTACAGAACATTATGCAGAATCACTTCGGCGTTTTCCGCCGCGGAGATTTCATGCAGGACGGAATCAAGAAGTTAGCCGCATTGAAAGAGCGTATCGCAAACGTTCATCTAGAAGACAAGAGTCAAACATTCAATACGGCGCGCATCGAAGCATTGGAGTTGGAGAACCTGTTTGAAGTAGCAGAGTCTACGGCGATAGCTGCAGAGGCTCGCAATGAGAGTCGTGGCGCTCACGCACGTGACGATTTCCGAGAGCGCGATGATGAGAACTGGTTATGCCATTCCATGTACTTTCCTGGTGAGAAGCGCGTCGGTAAGCGTGACGTGAATTTCTCGCCGAAGACAGTTGATACATTTAAACCGCAGGTTCGTTCCTACTAGGGCGAGTCAATCGAAATTGGATATCAAGATTGTGCAGCTTGGGCTACGCAGTCATACGCAGCAAGACGCTGCAACTATTAGAAGGTGAGCCGTGTTAGTAAGCATATATCGCTATAACCCCGATACCGATGAAAAGCCAGTCATGCACGACATCGAAGTGCAGTTGCCCGCGGATAAAGATCTGATGGTGCTCGATGTACTTGAATTGGCTAAGCAGCAAGATCCTAGCATCGTCTACCGTCGCTCTTGTAGAGAAGGTGTCTGCGGCTCTGATGGCATGAACATAAACGGCAACAATGGTCTGGCCTGCATCACGCCGATGTCTTCGGCAGTAAAGCCAGGCGGGAAATTAGTTCTGCGACCCTTGCCGGGGCTGCCTGTTATTCGCGACTTAGTCGTGGACATGTCGATCTTCTACAAGCAGTACGAAAAGATTAAACCGTATCTCATCAACGACAGCGCACCGCCCGCCATTGAGCGTCTTCAATCGCCTGAAGACAGAGAGAAGTTGGACGGTCTGTACGAGTGTATTCTGTGTGCCTGTTGTAGCACGAACTGTCCTTCTTTCTGGTGGAACCCGGATAAGTTTATTGGCCCAGCAGGATTGCTGCAGGCCTATCGCTTCCTCGCGGATACCCGTGACACAGCAACTGCTGAGCGACTCGCTGGTCTTGACGATCCGTTCAGTGTGTTTCGCTGTCGCGGTATTATGAATTGTGTCGCTGTTTGTCCGAAAGGTTTAAACCCTACACGAGCGATCGGGCACATTCGTTCTATGCTGATTCAGCAGGGAACATAATCTTTCCCACGTAGGTTTCGTTAACTCGGGCGTTCATGGCCTGCCATCGTCGTTTGAGCGAGGTTAAAAGAAAGCAGTATGCAAGACAACTTGCTAGAAATAATGCGCAGCACCGGCCATCTCTCTGGATCGAATGCAGCGTATGTGGAAGAGCTGTACGAAAACTTCTTATCCGATGCGGAATCCGTTCCAGAGCAGTGGAAGGAATTTTTCCAATCCTTAACCGCCGCCAACGATGAAGCACGCCCAGACGTTTCACACGCCGCCATAGAGAATCAGTACAGAGCGCTAGGCAAGCTTAGTCGTTTCGCGCCGGTGCTAAGCAACGACGCCGTCGTGAATTCCGAACACGAGAGTAAACAGGTTCAAGTGTTGCAGTTGATTAGCTCCTATCGCGTGCGAGGCCATCAGAAGGCGGATCTGGATCCACTCTCACTGATGTACCGCGAAAGGGTTCCAGATCTAGAACTCGAGTTTCACCAACTATCCCCGATCGATTTTTCAACCGTGTTCCAGACAGGCTCGCTCTTCATTAGCAAGGATCGTGCGCCACTCCGGGAGATCGTAGACTCCCTAGAGCGCATCTACTGCGACTCTATCGGCTATGAGTTCATGCACATAGTGAATCTCGAAGAGAAGCAATGGATTCAGCAACGCATAGAAAGTAATGATGGCTACCCCGTCTATGAGAACGAAGTAAAGCGTCATCTACTCGAGCGACTCTCGGCCGCCGAAGGCTTAGAGAAGCATTTGGATTCCAAGTATCCGGGCACGAAGCGTTTCGGTTTGGAAGGCGGCGAGAGCCTAATACCCGCGCTAGACGAATTAGTGCAGCGTGCCGGCAAATACGGCACTAAAGAAATCGTTCTAGGTATGGCGCATCGCGGCCGGCTGAACGTGTTGGTCAATCTGTTGGGTAAGAATCCGGCAGACCTGTTCGATGAGTTTGAAGGAAAGGCGGTTTACCTGAGCTCCGGCGACGTGAAGTATCACCAGGGCTTTTCCTCTAACATCATGACCGCGGGTGGCGAAGTTCACATGGCGATGGCCTTTAACCCATCCCACTTGGAGATTGTAGCGCCTGTAGTGGAAGGTTCAGTTCGCGCCCGACAATTCAGACGCAAGGATTCAGAAGGTCACTTAGTACTGCCAATTATCATTCATGGCGATGCCGCGTTTGCTGGTCAGGGCGTTGTGATGGAGACGTTCCAGATGTCACAGACTCGTGCCTACAAGACCGGCGGCACGGTGCATATCATCATCAACAATCAAGTAGGCTTTACCACGAGTCGACAGGACGACGCGCGCTCCACAGAATACTGCACTGACGTTGCGCGCATGATCCAGGCTCCAATATTTCACGTCAATGCTGATGATCCAGAGGCCGTGTTGTTCGTCACACAGTTAGCGCTAGATTTCCGCTTCAAATTCAAGAAAGACGTGGTAATTGATCTGATCTGCTACCGACGTCGCGGTCACAATGAGACCGATGAGCCGTCGGCAACACAGCCGGTTATGTATGCAACAATCAAGCGTCATAAGTCGACGCGAGTGCTGTACGCGGAACGGCTCGCGAATGAAAAAGTGGTCTCCATAGAGGAGTCCGACACTATCAGTGCGAACTACCGCACTGCGCTAGACACCGGCGAACATGTTGTTAAGAGCCTCGTCAAAGAGCCCTCGATAGAGCTGTTTGTGGATTGGAGCCCCTATCTAGGACACGATTGGAGCCCGCATTTCAACACCTCGATGCCCCTTAAGAGTTTGCAGGCGATCGCCAAGAAGCTGGCAGTAGTGCCGAAAGGATTTACGCTGCATCGTCAGGTTAGGAGAGTGATTGACGACAGGATTAAGATGGCGGCGGGTGAGATCCCAGTTGATTGGGGATTCGCCGAGACGCTAGCCTACGGTAGCGTTCTGACTAGCGGCAATAAGATTCGCATTACGGGTCAGGACGTAGGACGTGGCACCTTCTCGCACCGTCATGCCGTGCTCTTCGATCAGAAGACTGGCAACTCACACACGCCACTACAGCATCTCACCGAGAAGCCCGAAAACTTTACTATCTACGATTCCTTGCTTTCAGAGGTTGCGGTACTGGCGTTCGAATACGGCTATGCGACGACGATGCCGAATGCGTTGGTAATTTGGGAGGCCCAGTTCGGCGACTTCGCAAACTCGGCTCAGGTTGTTATCGATCAATTTATTACCAGCGGCGAGCATAAGTGGCAGCGACTTTGTGGATTGACGCTATTACTCCCCCATGGCTACGAAGGACAGGGACCAGAACATTCTTCCGCTCGCTTGGAGCGCTTCCTGCAGCTGTGCGCCGAGCACAACATTCAAGTCTGTCTGCCGACCACTTCTGCCCAAGTGTTTCATATGCTGCGCAAGCAGGTGCTATGCCCACTGCGAAAGCCGCTGATTGTGATGTCGCCGAAGAGTTTGTTGCGCCACAAGGAAACTGTTTCTTCGCTGGAGGAAATGGCCGAGGGGAGCTTTCAGGTCGTCATCGATGAGACCGACGATCTTGAGGTCGACAAGATCCGCAGGGTAATCCTCTGTAGTGGCAAGGTCTATTACGACTTGCGCGCTGCGAGACGTGAGAGAGAGATAGACGACATCGCTATCATTCGTTTAGAACAGCTCTACCCATTTCCACAGGACGATTACGAGAAGTGTCTGCTGCAGTATAAGAATCTGACATCGATAGTTTGGTGTCAGGAAGAACCCATGAACCAGGGCGCGTGGTATTCCACTCAGCATCACCTAAGACGCCCGATTTCAGGGAATTACCCCTCGGTCTATCTCGAGTACGCGGGAAGAGAAGCGTCTGCTGCAGCCGCGGCAGGCTATCCGGCCCTGCATTTAAAACAGCTGAATGAATTTATCGATCAAGCATTGAGCTAGTGTGTTCGCTCATATTGAAGGTGTTAGTAAGGACTACATATGACTATTGAAATCAAGGCCCCCACTTTACCGGAATCGGTGCCAGATGGGACCATCGCTAACTGGTACAAGAAAGTAGGCGACCCGGTATCCCGCGATGAATTGCTCGTAGATATCGAGACCGATAAGGTCGTCATTGAGGTTGTCTCTCCAACGGATGGCACTCTCAAAGAAATTCTTAAGGAAGCTGGCGAAATGATTGTGAGTAATCAGGCCATCGGCAGCGTCCTGCCGGGCGATGGTAAGCAGGCGGCAGCAGCGGCGACAGTCGCGCCTGCAGCGCAAGCCGAAACCGCAGCACCCGCATCCTCCAGCGGCGCCGACGCCATGCTCAGCCCCGCAGCAAAGAAGCTTATCGACGAAAATAATTTGGATGCCGCAAAGATTGACGGTACCGGTAAGGACGGGCGAATCACCAAGGAAGATATTCTTAAGACTTTGGAGTCTGGCCCCGCCGCGAAGTCGGCTACGGGTGTTTCTGCGTCGCCACCAAATATAGGTCTATCAGAGACCGGCAGACTCGAAGAGCGTGTTCCGATGAGTCGACTGCGAGCAAAGGTAGCCGAACGCCTGCTACAGGCGAGTCAGTCTACCGCCATGCTGACAACCTTCAACGAAGTGAATATGAAACCAATCATGGATATTCGTAATCGTTACAAGGATGAGTTCGAGAAGGCCCATGACGGCACCCGTCTGGGATTCATGTCGTTCTTCGTGCGCGCCTCTACCGAAGCACTAAAGCGCTTTCCCGCCGTGAACGCATCGCTAGACGGTGATGACATAATCTACCACGGCTATCAAGATATCGGCGTGGCGGTTTCATCACCACGCGGCTTGGTGGTACCAGTCTTGCGCAACGTCGACTCGATGGGCTTAGCGCAAGTTGAGAAGGAGATTCGTCAATTCGGCGAGAAGGCCAAGGACGGGAAACTTTCCATTGAAGAAATGTTAGGCGGAACTTTTACTATTTCAAACGGGGGCGTCTTCGGTTCCCTTCTATCTACTCCGATTCTAAACCCGCCGCAAACGGCAATTCTGGGCATGCACAAGATTCAGGAAAGACCAATGGCTGTCTCTGGAGAGGTAGTGGTTCTGCCCATGATGTATCTCGCCCTGTCGTACGATCACAGAATGATCGATGGCAAAGAGGCTGTGCAGTTCCTGGTTACGGTTAAAGAATTGCTAGAAGATCCAACGCGCCTGCTCTTGGAAATTTAACAAGGGCGTATCGAAGGGGCGCGATAGAATCGCGTTCTATCGATGCTTAACCTATCTACTTACAGAATTGAGAATGAACTATGTCAAACGAATATGATGTTGTGGTTATCGGTTCAGGCCCAGCGGGCTATGTTGCAGCGATTCGCTGCGCTCAGCTTGGGTTCAAAACTGCCTGCATAGAGAAATGGTTAAATAAAGAAGACAAGACTGTCTACGGAGGGACCTGTCTCAACGTTGGCTGTATACCCTCGAAGGCACTACTGGATAGCTCGCATAAATTCATCGATGCTCAACAGCACTTTGAAGTTCATGGCATCAGTGTGGGCAAAGTCGCTATAGATGTTCCCGCGATGATAGCGCGCAAAGACAAAGTAGTAGACCAACTTACATCAGGCATTAAGGGGCTATTCACCGCGAACAAAGTTGAGGGCATAGCCGGAACTGGCAAGGTTACGGGGGCTAACAAGGTCGTCGTGACTGACAAGGCGGGTAAGCAACAAGAGCTAAGCGCGAAACACATTATTATCGCTGCCGGCTCGGTGCCAATCGATATCCCCCCCACGCCTGCGGATCATGAGACCATCGTCGACTCTACCGGCGCATTGGAATTTCAAGAGGTGCCTAAGCGCTTGGGAGTCATTGGTGCAGGAGTCATAGGTCTGGAGCTGGGAAGTGTCTGGGCCAGGCTGGGATCCAAAGTCACGGTGCTGGAAGCCTTGGATGATTTCCTGCCTATGGTCGATCGTCAGATCGCCAAAGAATCAATGAAGATTCTGACCAAGCAAGGGCTCGACATCAAGATGGGCAGCCGAGTCACCGGCAGCAAGCTTGCCGGCAAGGGTGCGAAGAGAACGGTCACTGTTGAATACACCGACAAGGACGGCAAGCAGACAGCTACTTTTGACAAGCTTATCGTTGCTGTAGGGCGCAGACCCTTTACCGAATCGCTCCTAGACGCATCGGTTGGTGTTGAGCTCGACGAGCGTGGCTTTATCAAGGTGAACGATCAGTGTGCGACTTCCATTCCTTCCATCTTTGCCGTTGGCGACGTTGTGCGCGGCCCGATGCTTGCCCATAAAGGCATGGAAGAGGGAGTGATGGTTGCCGAGCGCCTCGCCGATAAGAAGACGCAGGTAAATTACAACCTCGTGCCTTCCGTTATCTACACGCATCCCGAGATAGCTTGGGTCGGCAAGAACGAGGAGCAGTTAAAGGAAGAGGGCGTAGAAACGAACATCGGACTATTTCCTTTTGTGGCCAGTGGTCGCGCATTGGCTGCCGACGATGCCGAGGGTATGGTAAAGCTCATCGCCGATGCGAAGACAGATAGGATCTTGGGGTGTCACATAGTTGGCGCGAGCGCTGCGGATCTGTTGCAGCAGATAGTGATCGCCATGGAATTTAGCGCGAGCGCAGAAGATATTGGTCTGACGATGTTTTCTCACCCGGCGCTATCCGAAGCGGTGCACGAGGCTGCACTGGCAGCAAACGGTCATGCCATACACATTGGAAACCGCAAGCGTCGCTAGAAAATTTCAGTGCTTGGTGCTTGAGAGCAGTTTACATAAAAAGACGGAGACTAAATGAATTTACATGAATATCAGGCGAAGCAACTGTTTGCCGAATACGGACTTCCCGTATCTGCCGGCATTGCCGTAGATACAGCGGCCGATGCGGCAGACGCTGCTCGAAAAATCGGCGGCAGCAAATGGGTCGTTAAGGCACAGGTACATGCCGGTGGTCGAGGTAAGGCTGGCGGTGTAAAGCTCGTAGATACGCCTGAGGAGGCCGAGGCATTTGCAGCACAATGGCTGGGCAAGAACATGGTTACCTATCAGACTGATGCTGGTGGGCAGCCGGTCAGCAAGATCCTCGTGGAAACCTGTACCGATATCGCGCAGGAGCTTTATCTTGGGGCGGTAGTCGATCGCTCGTCGCGCCGCGTAGTCTTCATGGCCTCTGTAGAGGGTGGTGTAGAAATAGAAAAGGTGGCTGCCGAGACCCCTGAGAAAATACTGAAGGCGTCTATCGACCCATTGACTGGCGCGCAGCCCTATCAAGCTAGGGACCTGGCGTTTCGACTTGGTTTACAAGGCGTGCAGATCAAGCAGTTCACCAATCTTTTCCTGGGCCTGTCTAAACTCTTTCATGATATGGACCTCGCGTTGTTGGAGATAAATCCTCTGGTAATAACAGACGAAGGAAATCTGCACTGCCTAGACGGCAAGATCAACATCGATGGCAACGCCATGTATCGCCAGCCAAAACTGCGCGAGATGCATGACCCAAGTCAGGACGACGAACGGGAAGCACAGGCTGCGAAGTGGGAGCTTAACTACGTGGCGCTAGATGGCAATATAGGTTGCATGGTAAACGGTGCCGGTCTAGCGATGGGCACTATGGATATCGTGCAGCTGCATGGCGGCAGTCCTGCGAATTTCCTGGATGTGGGCGGCGGCGCTACCAAAGAGCGGGTCACCGAAGCCTTTAAGATCATTCTTTCCGACGAGAACGTGGCCGCAGTCTTGGTCAATATTTTCGGTGGAATCGTGCGCTGTGATCTCATTGCAGAGGGAGTGGTAGGCGCGGTCAACGAAGTAGGAGTAGAGGTGCCTGTGGTAGTTCGTCTAGAAGGAAACAACGCCGAGTTAGGCAGAGCAGTATTAGAGAAGAGCGGGCTGAACATCATAGCGGCTACTAGCCTTTCCGATGCGGCAGAAAAAGTTGTCGCTGCAGCGGGAGGTGCGAAATGAGTATCCTAGTCAACAAGGACACCAAGGTTATCTGCCAAGGGTTTACCGGATCGCAGGGTACATTCCACTCCGAACAGGCTATCGAATACGGCACCAAGATGGTAGGTGGTGTTACGCCAGGTAAGGGTGGCCAGGTGCATCTTGATCTGCCGGTCTTTAATACGGTGCAGGAAGCCTTCGATAAAACTGGCGCGGATGCCACGGTGATCTATGTCCCGGCGGCGTTCTGCAAGGACTCCATTCTCGAAGCAGCGAACTCTGGCATCAAGCTCATTGTATGTATCACGGAAGGCATACCTACCCTGGATATGCTGGTGGCGAAAGAGAAGTGTGACCAACTGGGCGTTACATTGATCGGACCAAACTGTCCTGGCGTCATCACTCCGGGCGAGTGCAAGATTGGAATAATGCCGGGTCATATTCATCTCCCAGGCAAGGTGGGCATCGTCTCACGTTCCGGCACGCTTACCTATGAAGCGGTTAAACAGACGACAGATCATGGCTTCGGCCAATCCTCCTGTGTGGGTATCGGCGGTGACCCGATACCGGGTTCGAATTTCATCGACGTGCTCGCACTTTTTCAGGCCGACCCGCAGACCGAGGCGATCGTTATGATCGGCGAGATTGGCGGTACCGCCGAAGAAGAGGCGGCGGCGTATATTAAGGCTAATGTAACGAAACCGGTGGTCGCCTATATAGCGGGCGTAACCGCGCCTCCTGGCAAACGAATGGGCCATGCTGGTGCAATAATTTCCGGCGGCAAGGGAACAGCCGACGAGAAGTTTGCCGCGTTACAAGACGCTGGCGTCAAGACGGTACGCTCATTGGCTGAAATCGGTAGCGGGCTGTCTGAAATAACTGCTTGGTAGATTACCAAGCAGTTTTTCCCTGCCATTTTTCTTCCCAATATCTCTCCTTCGTATCGCCCTCATCGCGCTTAATATTTCTAATGCAAAAGGTTCTAATAGCGCGATGTAGTGTGATAGTCTTACTCGAAATTCATGCTTAAAACGCTGAATTCAAGGGACTATTTAGCCGCTAGATTCATGGCTAATAGTGGAGCCAATCGATTGGTTACGAAGCGTCTCAAACTGTCAATGTTTGGGTAGATTGGTAACTAACGATAGGCTTTATTTCATGGAAAACTGTCAGTCAACGAGAGATTTAGAAAAATCAAGGAATTCTCAGACAGGGGTATACGTGTTATTAAGTTAGCACTAGGAAAAATAGTTTGTCGTGTCTGAGCTAGTAGCTGCTGAGTTTTTTAACTAAGCAGAAACCCGGTAGAAGCTTCATAGTTCAGATCTGATTATTTAACAAGAAAATAGGATGGCACATGAAAAACCGTCGAATTACAAATATGAGTATGACTGCTCTAGCATTGCTCATGTCTTGCATCATGGCTTCGGCTCAGGCTGCGGAAATTCTCGTAGATAGCAGTATTCTTGATCAGGCTATGGACGTTATTGGGGTTAGGAACACCGAGGCTGCTGCAGCGCAGGCGGAAATTAACCGTCTAGCGAATTCAACCAGCTCTACTTTTGAAGATTTTAAGCGACAGAACGATGCCCTAGAGGCGCTGCTCGTGCTGAACGCAGGCTTCCGCAAGTCGGTCTCTATCCAAGAGGAGAACATCGCTACTTTGGATGAGTCTATCGCTAGCGTTGAGTCGATCACTCGCGAGATTCCGCTATTGATGGAGAAGATGCTCTCCAGCATCGAGCAATTCATCGAACTGGACTATCCCTTCCAGGTTGAGGAGCGTGCCAACCGACTCCG
>CAYGRR010000012.1:0-56577 GCA_964352295.1 uncultured Pseudohongiella sp.
GGGATTCTGTCGTAATACCTGTGACAGTAATTGCTTTTCTGAGTAGAAATTCACCTACAACTGTGAGTAGGTGTAGATGTTTCTGAGGAAATTCTGGAGATACTATGAGTAATGCGATACAAAAACCTAGCCTCTTGGTCGCCGATGATGAAGAGGAAATAGGAGAAATATTCAGAGCTCTCGCCGAAGAGCTTGGTTTCGATGTAACTTGCGTCACAGAAGGTTCAGAGGTTGTAGACCTAGTCGATAGGATGCGACCCACGGTTATCGCTCTCGATCTCAGGATGCCTGGCACTGACGGCGTTGAAGTGATACGAGAACTTGGCAGGCGCAGTTGTAAGGCCGCCATCATTCTCATGAGCGGTATGGATCAGCGCACTCTTTCCTCAGTACAGGCGCTTGGCAAAGAGCTTTGCTTGGACATCGGTGGGACATTGACCAAGCCTGCTTCCATAGATGCTATAGAATCAGCCTTGAAACCCTATCTTAATCTCAAGAAAGAAATGCAAGCGGAAATCAAGAGAAAAGTGCCAGTTCGAGAATTGGACTACGGTTTCGAAGTACTGTATCAGCCAGAGTTAGTTATCAACCGGGACGCGAGTTCGGCTCGCGACAAATTGCTTGTTCGCATGCAGTGGCGAATGGACGATGGAATGGTCACCACCGGGCTACGACTGGAAAATTGGATAAAGGAAAACTCTGTGGGTAAGGGTATCTCAAGGATGGTGTTAGAAAATGCTCTCGAGAATGTGCGCATCTGGTCAAACCAGGGTTTTAGCCCGGAGATTGCGGTTAGTTTGGACGAATCTCTTCTTTCTGATCTGGACCTTCCCGATATGTTGGTAAGCATGGTAGATAAATCCAATGTCCCTCGTGAACTCTTATGCCTCGAGATTGAAGAGGATGCGTTTCTGCGCGACAGGACATCTATCGCGGATGTGCTCTCGCGCCTCCGCATAAAGGGATTTCGCATTGCGCTTAACGTCCTTGGCGAAGGTGAGAACGTTCTTCCTTACTTAGACAAGTTGCCTATCGACAAGATGAACATCAACATGGCCGGTCTCAATAGCAAGCCCCATTATCTGAGCAACATGGAAACGGAGTTTCTCTATAGCTCCTTAGCTTCTTTATGCAAGCAGAATGGCTTGATAGTTTGCGGGACGAATATCAACAATCAGGATCAACTAAAATTTGTTAGAAAGTGTAACTTCAATACCATTCGCGGGCGACAGATTTCTGAGCCTCTCTCGGCCAAAGAAATACTTCCTCTCTACAGTAAGGGCGAGCTCAAAAGTCCGCTTAAAGCAATAGTCTAGTTGGCTAATGGAAGGACTCCTAGTGGGTTGTCTGCGAGTAGTGAAATTATTGACGGATAACAGAATGGTGTATGGCATGAGAATGCAACTATGCTAAATCAGAATGGCAGAAAAGTGCTTTCCGGGGGTGGGGATATTTCTCCATCTTTGGTCTTGTGTTTTGCTATAGGAATTCTCTGTGCCGTTTCGTCCCTAAGCCTGATGAATATCTTTAGCTCGCAGGCTTTCTCTAGCATTCGCACTGAAGCCCTTTTTGGTTTCGGTACGGTACTTCTCCTACTGGCGTCTGTCGCATTGGTTTTTGGTTTGAAGTACCTGACCCTCGCTGCCAGTTTGGACCATAAGGAGCGAGGACTACTTAGAAATATTCAATTGCTGGAAGGCTTCTTCGATACTAACCCTAGCATCATGTGGGTGAAGAACGTCGACGGTGGTTATAACCTCGTGAACCAGGCTTTTCGAGAGTTTACGGGATTGAACGACATCGCTGTCGAAGACATAGATCGATCTAAGATATTCAAATACGCCACTGCCACACTGATGGAGGATCAGGAACGGCAAGTCGTTAGCCTAAAGAACCCCATGGAGTTCGAGGCTGTCTGGAGTACCGAGGATGGCCCCAGAAACTACTCAATATTGCGCTTTCCCCTTTTGAACGAGAGCGGAGAAGTCTTCGCTATTGGAGGTATTGCCAATGACAGAACGGATCAGGTCAACGCGCGCCGAGCCCTGCGCGAAAGTGAGAAACAATTCCGCTCTCTCGTGGAATCGGCAGCGGACGCTATTCTGATCGCCAATGACAGTGGTGATATCCTGCTTGCAAACAAACAGGCTGGGGAAGTATTCATGCTATCTCGTAGTCAGCTTTTGAAATCTAATCTCCGAAACCTGTTGCCAGAACTAGATGTTGAAAGTATCTCCAAACCCGGCCTCGATAACCTGTCCATAGGCAGGGGGAGGGCAGCAGAGAAGAATCTTGTTTCCATGCCTGCGCTTGACAGCCAGGGGAATAGCATCCCGGTGGAGGTGGCATTGTCAGCTACAGAGTCGGAATCAGGCATTACCAATACCTGTATAGTCCGAGATGTCAGCGACAGAGTGAAGCTAGAGACGCAGTTACGTGAGAGTCAGAAGATGGACGCCATTGGCAAGCTGACTGGCGGTATGGCGCATGACTTTAATAATCTACTTGGCGTCATAATGGGTAATATCGACTTGGCGCTGAGAAAAACAGAGCCGGGAAGTCCGATCCTGGAAAGGCTTAAAACTGCCAGAAAGGCAGGAGCAAGAGGCGCCGAACTGACGAAGCGCATGTTGGCCGTGGCGAGACGCCAGCCTTTGATGCCGAAGCCAAATAGCATAAAGGGTATCATTGAAGAATTGAGCGATATGTTGCCACGCACGTTAGGACCGGATATCGAGATGAGTTACGACATCGGAAGTAGCATACCGAATGTCCTGGTAGACAGATCGGGATTAGAAAACGTGATACTGAATCTCGCCATCAATTCGGCTCATGCCATGCCAGATGGCGGGAAGTTCTCTATAGCTTGTAAGGTAGTGCCTCTCAGCATGGCAGATTCAATAGTAGTACACGAGTCAATAAGCCCAGGTATGTATGTTAGGGTTTCAATCGCCGACACCGGCGTAGGAATGTCGGAAGAGACTCTTTCGCGAGCATTCGAGCCCTTCTTCTCGACTAAGGAGCGCGACAAGGGTACGGGACTGGGATTGTCAATGGTCTACGGATTCGCAAAGCAATCAGGCGGAACCGTCCAGATATCCAGCGAGGTCAATAACGGTACTATCGTGAATATTTTCCTGCCCGTTTCGGAACAAGTAGAGCGAACCGCTCGATCTAAAGCCAACTCCGGCGCTGTTCTCCAGCACAGGGCAGCGGGCAAGGTTCTGATAGTCGATGACGAGGCTGATCTTCTGGAGGTGACATCAAGTTATGTGAAAGACTTGGGCTTCAGCGTGATACCGGCAACGGATGGAAATCTCGCCCTGCAACTGCTCGATGATAATCCTGATATTGAGTTTCTATTGACCGATATAGTCATGCCCGGGGGAGTGAATGGCGTGTCTCTCGCGGAGCGGGTTAGGCAGCGATTGCCGGGAATAAAAATACTCTATATGTCTGGGTTTCCTTCCGGTGTCATTGCCGATAAGTCTGGCATAGAGTTGGATGCACCTCTTATCACCAAGCCGTTCTCATTCGATGAGTTAGTTACGGCTATGGATGGGCTCATTTGTGAGGCTGCTGCCTAGAAGTTGGAGTGGGAGAACACTTGCTAGAAATCCAGATCTCTGATTTTCTGAGTCTCAAACAGTTGTGCGAACAGGCAGGCCATCGCGCAGTAGAGATAGGTCGGTATCTCTTTACAAGTCTGCACGTGATGACGATCTATCCGTAGTGCAAATTCTTCCAACTCTGGCATCATGCCTTCAGCAACAATTTTCCGCAATTGAACTCTGGTGGCCTCGTCGGTTCTGAAACAAGCGGCATGGCCTGCTTCCTCCGGCTGCAACTTCTCATAACAACGAATCGCCTCATTCGAGACGGTTTCACAAGGAAGCGAGTCCTCCTGAATGGACACACTAAACTCCTCGAGTCGCAGCCCGTAGTGTTCAAGTCTTCGGGCAAGGGGGTTCTTGCCCATTTCAAGAGAGATTGCAGTACCAGGTCTTTCACATTCAACGCTGAACGAAGCTGATGATCCAAGAATGAGAATTCTCGCGTTGATTCGGCCGCCTTCAAATTCAAATTCGAACTCAACACTGCAATCTACCGTCTCGGCCGTTTTCCTATCCCCGGGTCTCTTTTTCAAGAATCGCAGACTTACTGAATCTATTCGATTCTTGAACAGCACAGGCAGTTCTGCGAACAGATGATATGCCTGTTGCTCCAAGTCTTGCTGAGCGGTGTTACGTAAGAGCGATAGCCTAGCGTACTGCTCGTTTACTACTCGGCTAAGACTGCGCAGAAGATTCATCTCACTAATCAAATAGAGCGACATGCCCAGAGCCTGCTGATACTTCACGCCTGCAGGGAGGCGGTGTGCGAGCTGACTCTCGTGCTCGAGAGCGTTTGCGATCTGCTGGAGCAAACTCAATAAGCCATCGTTAGGAGTTGGGGTGCCAGTAAAACGCCCCGTGAGAAGGCTGCTACTACTCACTGAGCGTTCAAGGTGCTCCGGAATAGTTAATCCCTGCGGCTTGATAAGCCTATTCTTCATCGTCTCTATCAACAATGCCGTGGCTGGAGGCAATGCAGAAGCCGAACTGGCCTGTAGGAGTCCTACTAGGCTGGAAAGGCTGCTACTAATACTTCGATGCGTCGGTAGAGAGGCTTGTAGGATTTTGTCTGTCAGAAAAATCGTAGTGGCTGCGCTGGGTCTGCCACTATCTCGTGAGCGCGAAACGAGTGAGAGCTCTATTCTCGGTGACAGCTCCTTCACTCGTAGCAGCAGCGACTCGCCTTGGGAAAACTGCAAGTCGGAACTAAGCCGATAGTTGTTGCCACCGATACTCACCGTTGGATTCACTCGAGAATCTCCAGTAACACTACCCCGCACCATCTGGCCAAGTTGCCAGGTCTCACTGCGACCACTAGCGGCTGAAAGGCTCGATGCATAGTGTCCCTGTATCGTTGAGTTCATGGATCCTGCCCTGCGGCGATAGTGGTCTGTGCGACTAAGGAAAATGTTTTCGCTAAGCGTACTACGACAGGACTTCGCCCAAGCTGAATCAGAATTATCAATCACTGGCATAGTAATTGCTCTTACCTAACTGAGAGAGGAATAGCGATTCTTCTGATTGTCGAAGAAGCAGAGGAATCAAGCCCCACAGCTAGTATTAGGATGAAGGGTGTCAAAAAAAGCACAAGGTATGGAATTGACGTTGTCATTTCATTGACTGGTCCGAATGCAAGACTCACAACACTTATAAAAGATGCAGATAGAAAATGAGAAGTAGAAGAAACGCGAGACGTACTGGAACAGAGAAAGCTGCTCAACTTCTCATGGTTATGGGAGAAAAAAGTGCAGCGAACGTGCTGAAGCTTCTGCGTAACGATGAGGTGCAGAAGATCGGTGCCGAGATGACCTATATGGGAGAGATGAGTACGGATGAGGTAAACCTCGTGCTCAGCTCATTCCTGGAACAGTGTTCTAACGATGACTCCATTAGCATAGAAGCCGCACGCTATACCAAAGAGGTGTTGATACAGGCGCTCGGCCCAGAGGCGGCGGAGAGCATACTCGAAAAGATTACCCTGGGTGGCAATACCAGAGGCCTGGATTCTCTGAAGTGGATGGAGCCCCAGTTGATCGCAGGCATCATCG
The DNA here is from genome assembly GCA_964352295.1 of uncultured Pseudohongiella sp. GTDB lineage: Bacteria > Pseudomonadota > Gammaproteobacteria > Pseudomonadales > Pseudohongiellaceae > UBA9145. The sequence goes on from CAYGRR010000012.1 coordinate 5,663, forward strand.
AGAATGAGCATCCACAGATTCAAGCCATCGTTGTTTCCTACCTAGGCGCCGAGTTGTCCGGCGAGGTTCTAACTTATTTGCCTGAGAATTCTGTTGTAGAGCTGTGCATACGCATGGCGGAGATGGAGCCGATAGACCCAGCCGCATTGGAAGAGTTGAACTCATCGCTAGAGAAACAGGTAGAAGGAGTGGTCTCGAAGCAAAGCTCTTCGATGGGTGGGGCAAAGAATGTTGCCAACATCTTCAACACCCTTGAGAAGAACTTTGAAGAAAGCATTATCGGCAAGATCACGGAGACTAACGCTGAAACGGCGATGAGAATTCAAGAAGAGATGTTTGTGTTCGAAGATCTCAAGAAGATACCGGACAAAGATTTTCAGCTGGTTCTTCGAGAAGTCGCTACCGACACTTTGGTGCTTGCGCTTAAAGGCGCTGACAAGGCTCTTGAAGAGAAAGTACTTAGAAACATGTCGACGAGAGCGGCGGAGATATTCGCAGAAGATATGGAGAGTCTGGGTCCTGTGAAGGTGACGGAAGTAGAAACAGCGCAGAAAGAGATACTTCTCGCCACTAAGCAGTTGGCAGATGCAGACAAGATAGTGCTCAGTGTCGATTCTGGGGCCATGATTGGATAAGTAGAGAGTGAGTGACGGTAAATGAGTGAAGTTCTATCAAAAGACGAAGTAGACGCGCTTGTCAATGGTGTGCCGGGAGATGACGAAGACTCTCGAATTGTAACCATCGAAGACTATGAGCTATATGACTTAACAAGCGGTATGCATCGGGCCAAGGGATGGTCGCAGGAGGTGAAAATCGTTGACGAACGTTTCCGTACGAACCTGAGCATCAATCTCCTTTCGTTGCTACATAGGAGCGTGGAAGTAAAGCGCAAGGAAATTCTAATATCCAAATTCGATGCCTACTCTAAAGACCTAAGCGTGCCTTCCAGTATAAACGTCTATGCGTTAACCGGTCTCATTGGATTCTCCGCAATAGTGCTCGATGCAGAGCTAGTTCATGCCCTGGTGAATGCCTTCTTCGGTGGCGGTTCCAGGAAGAGCGATATCGGCAATAGAGACTTTACGCATACTGAGCAGAGGGTAGTCAGAATAATCCTGAAGACCATAATCGCGACTATCAAGGCTAGTTGGAAAGACCTTTCCGCGGTTGAGTTTCTGCATGTTGAGACAGAAGTGAATCCTATGCACCTCGCCTCGTTCGCAGAGACAGATGTGCTAATGGTTCGTCCATTCTCAGTTGAATTCGCAGGTGGGGGTGGTGAGATTCAGCTGATCATGCCGGGCAATGGCATCGATGCCATTTTTCGTCATAAGAAGCTGACCGAGCAACAGGAGGCCTACTCCCCACGAGAAATCATGAAGAGTAGGGCCATGACATTTTCCGCGGATGTTACCGGAGAATTGACTGGAGCAAGATTGACTATTGGCGAAATATTTCGACTAGCAGAGGGCGACATAATCTCTATTGATTCGCCGGAGCAGGTAGACGTGAAGATAAATGGAGTCGCCAAATTCAAAGCAGCTATGGGTGAGATCGAAGGTAAGGCCGGTCTAAAGGTGCTTTATTAGTGATGCCGGGTCACGTCTTAATCTCGTCTGCGAATTTCAGTAGAACTAGAAGGGTTAAATCTTGAGCAATAATCAGAAACGCAATGGAGGTGGCAGCGCTGCGCTGCAAGCAGCGTCTGCAAGTTCTCCCTTTGATAGTGCGCCAGGCAATGTTCTGGATGCGATAGCCGAAACAGTGCCTTTCTCTGACTTTGGTGCTATCTCAAACTCCAAGGCGATCGTCCCCGCCGTGGTACCAAAGGCATTGACTCTCAGTTCTATGCTCGACGTCCCTATCACGCTTGTGTTCGAAGTCGGTCGAACCAAGATTTCAATAGCACATCTCATGGAACTGCGAGAGGGATCATTCATCGATCTCCGAAATGTCTCAGTGGACGTCATCGACGTTCGAATCGACGATACGATAGTCGCAGAGGCCGAGGCAATATCGCTACAGCAGCGTTACGGTGTTCGCATATCAGAGATAACGCGAATTCCGCGTGACGAGGATTTAGACGATGCGAGTTAAACGATCCGCCACTGCCTCGTGGCAATCTGTGTTTGCGAGCCTTAAGCTAGCGCTAATGATGACTCTCGTGTCGCCCGCGCTCGCGGCGGCTGCAGAGTTCGGCTCAGAGATTGAGTCGCGGCCCTCACGTAACTCGGCGCTTGCGGGCAGTATTCAAACCGATTATCTAGTCCAGCTTGTACTCTCCCTTTTACTGGTAGTCGGCATAATCCTGCTCCTGTCTTTCGTCCTAAAGAAAATTAATCTTCAAGCCAGAACTGGATCGGACGCGCTGCGCATTCTGTCGGTTGTCCCTCTAGGCGCTAAGGACAGACTTCTCCTCGTAGCGGTTGGTGATGAGCAGCTGCTGCTCGGTTCGAGTCCGGGCAGTGTACAGATGCTGCACACCTTGAACAAACCCATAGCAACAAACTCAGGTGTCGAGCCATCGGTAGAAGAGAGTAGTTTTATGTCGGTGCTGAACTCGGTCCGACGAAGGAATAAAATATGAAGAAGCTCCCTCTTCTGGTAGCGGCCGCCTCGCTTCTGTTTCACAGTACGGTATTTTCGGCCACCTCCGATATTACGCTGCTGACGTCACAAGTGGGTGAGGATGGGCAACAGACCTACAGTATAAGTCTCCAAATACTCTTGTTCATGTCGATGCTCTCTGTGTTACCGGCAGCCATGATGGCGATGACATCGTTCACTCGCATCGTGATCGTGCTTGCGATACTGCGCCAGGCACTCGGCATGATGCAAACTCCATCCAATCAAATCATTATTGGCATTGCGTTATTCACAACGCTCTTCATCATGAGTCCTGTCTTCGAGTCATCGTTCGAGAACGGTATTCGACCGTACATGGATGAGACGATAGATTTCGATAGTGCATTGGCTGAAACCAGAGGCCCCTTTCACAACTTCATGACTACGCAGGTGCGCGACTCTGATGTGGCTCTGTTCTCGGAGATGGCAGGGTATGACGCATTTGACTCAGTGGCAGACATTCCGTTTCGCGTCCTCGTACCCGCATTTATCACCAGCGAGCTGAAAACTGCCTTTCAGATCGGGTTTCTAATATTCATTCCGTTTCTTGTAATAGATCTAGTTGTATCGAGCATCCTCATGTCAATGGGAATGATGATGCTTTCCCCGATGTTGATTTCATTGCCATTCAAGATCATGTTGTTTGTGATGGTTGACGGCTGGACTTTGGTCCTAGGAACTCTGGCAGCGAGCTTCTTCGTAGCCTAGGAAAACAGGAAAAGAAATGACTGAAGATATGGTGTTACAGATCGGTGAGGATGCCCTGCTTCTTATTGTCTACCTAGCCGCGCCACTCCTGCTTTCGGCACTATTCGTTGGTCTCATGGTTGGTGTGTTACAGGCGGTGACGCAGATTCAGGAACAGACTCTTAGTTTTATTCCGAAATTGATGGCGCTGGTTGTAGCGCTTGTTCTCATGGGCCCATGGTTGCTGCAACTCTGGATTACTTTTACGCAGGAACTGTTCATGCAGATCCCAAGTTTGATTGGTTAGTTCGAATTGAGAGATAAGTGAGAAAAGTGGATTTTTCTGTGGACGAAATTGCGGGGTGGGTTACGGCGTTCTACTGGCCTTTCCTGCGCATAGGCGCACTATTCATGGCGGCTCCGATATTCGGTGCACGAACTGTACCTGTGCGCATCAGAATTATTCTGGCCCTGCTCATCACAATTTTACTCTATCCGTCCATGCCCGACACCTCCATGGCAGATCCGCTGGGTCCCCAGGGCATTGTAATAGCAGTGCAGCAGATTCTGATAGGTGTGCTGATGGGGGTAACGCTACACATCATGTTCGCCGCGCTCGTTATGTCGGGCATGATCTCCGCGACTACTATGGGCCTGGGATTCGCCTCAACTGTAGACCCACAGAACGGAGTTCAGGTAACGATACTGGGCCAGTACTACCTCATTATTGCGACATTGCTCTTCCTCTCGTTCGATGGACACCTGCTCCTTTTGAGTGTGCTCGCAGATAGTTTTCTGGCTTTACCACTGAACGGCGATCTCCTGCCAATGGAAGTACTTTGGAACCTCGTCGTCTTCTCAACGGAGATGTTCCTCACCGCGTTACTAGTTGCGCTACCCATCATGGTGGGCGTGCTATTGGTCAATCTTGGTCTTGGCGTAATTACTCGTGCCGCGCCGCAATTGAATATTTTTGCCGTAGGCTTTCCGGCTACCATGCTGACAGGATTCGTCCTTGTGCTTCTCTGTCAGCCACTGCTCGCCCCTCTGTTAATGGATCTGTTCTCGAACAGCTTCGATTTTCTGCGATTAAACCTGAATTAGGACGGAGAATATTCGATGGCGGAGAATAGCGCACAGGAGAAGACCGAAGAGGCAACCCCGAAACGGAAACTGGATTCCCGCAAGAAGGGACAGGCACCGCGCTCGAAGGAATTACAGACTTTTACGTCGCTGCTGGCGGCAGGATTCGCAATGTTGGTTTTCGGAGAAAACATCGTTAATGGCTTGATAGCCACGCTACAGGAGAGTCTGTCCTTCGAGCGTGAACTCGCATTCAGCTCTAGCGTGCTTCCCATGCAGATGTCGTCGGCAGCTGTGGGATTCGTAAACCTGTTAGCGCCGCTTTTTGCAACCCTGTTTGTGGCGAGTCTATTGAGCTCAATGGCATTGGGTGGCTGGATATTCAGTTTCTCCCAAGTTCAGCCAAAATTTGAACGACTGAATCCTCTAAAGGGCCTCGCGAAGATATTCTCAGTAAAGTCACTGATAGAGCTGCCAAAGTCTATCGGAAAATTCGTGCTCGTCGCTGGAGTGGCCGTACTTGTGTTGGGGCTCGCGCTCGAAGATATCTACGCACTCTCTCTCCAGCCAATTAAGTCGGCTCTGAGCGCGGCAGGCTCATTGATGATTTGGTGTTTCTTTGGTTTCAGCTCGGTATTGATTTTGGTGGTCGCGATTGATGTTCCTGTGCAGCTTCTGGAGTATCGGAAGCAGCTCAAGATGACGAAGCAAGAGACCAAGGACGAGTCAAAGGAGACAGAGGGTAGGCCGGAGGTGAAGAGTGCTATACGTGAGCGACAGCAGGAGTTCGCGAGGCAAAGAATGATGTCTGAAGTACCCACTGCGAACGTCATTATTACCAATCCGACACACTTCGCGGTGGCGCTTCGCTACGAACAGAGTGGCAGCTTCGCACCAAAGGTCGTTGCCAAGGGAAGAGATCTGGTAGCGGCAAGAATAAGGGAGATAGGAGCTGAGCACGGCGTCGTTATATTCTCGGCACCGCCCCTGGCTCGAGCACTCTACGCATCGACAGATCTGAATCAGGAGATTCCGACGAATCTGTTTGTCGCTGTGGCGCAAGTCCTTGCCTATGTATTTCACCTCCAAAAGGCTGTGTCGACCCATGGCAAACAACCTGTCGCGCCAGTGGATCTTCCTATTCCCGCAGAGTACAAGTCAGCAATAGCTGATGGAGATATGCTGCCATGACCGCTATTTCTCAGAACGCCAGCCAAACTTCAGTCTCGGGTGTGAATGTCGAGATTGTCGGACTGGGAGCTCCTCTGTTGATCGTCATGTTGCTCGCGATGATGATCCTACCTTTGCCGCCCTTCATCCTCGATTTTTTGTTCACGTTCAATATCGCGCTTTCGTTAATCGTTCTATTGGTTGCAATCTATATCCATAGGCCATTGGACTTTGGGGTTTTCCCAAGTGTGCTTCTGGTAGCCACGCTCTTAAGACTGGCCCTCAATGTCGCTTCTACGAGAGTAGTTCTACTCGAGGGGCATAACGGCACAGGTGCTGCCGGTAAAGTGATAGAGGCATTCGGTGATTTCGTTGTAGGCGGAAACTATGCAGTTGGTTTGGTAGTGTTTACGATTCTGGTAATCATAAACTTTGTTGTTGTTACCAAAGGTGGTGGAAGAATCTCTGAGGTTACAGCGCGATTCACTTTGGACGCGATGCCCGGTAAGCAGATGGCTATCGATGCGGATCTTAACTCGGGCCTCATCGACCAGGACGAGGCGCGCGTTCGTCGCGACGACGTGGCGCGAGAGGCCAGCTTCTACGGAGCGATGGACGGCGCGAGTAAATTCGTGCGGGGTGATGCGATTGCCGGAATTCTTATCCTGTTCATCAATGTTATTGGCGGCTTCTGCATCGGTGTATTCCAATATGAGTTATCTGCAGGACAGGCCGCCACCAACTATATTCTATTGACCATAGGCGATGGATTGGTTGCGCAGATACCTTCTCTTCTGCTATCGGTCGCGGCTGCATTAATCGTAACGCGGGTTGGCTCAACCGTAGACTTCGGAGGCCAGATTCGAAATCAAGTATTCGCAACATCCAAAGTATTTTACATAAGCGGTGGCGTTATCGGAGTATTGGGCCTCATTCCCGGTATGCCGAACCTTGTTTTCCTGACAATCGCAGGTGCGCTCTCCTGGATTGGATACGGCATAGCTAACAAGAAGCCCGAGCCCGTCGCGGAAGCAGATGACTTGCAAGCGATAGCAGATTATCCGGAGCTTATCTCAGAACTAGGCTGGGATGATCTGCAAGGCGTAGACATAATTGGATTGGAAGTTGGGTACCGCCTCATCTCACTTGTAGACAACAGTCAAGGAGGAGAGTTACTCGGACGCATCAAGGGTGTGCGTAAGAAAATATCTCAAGACCTGGGTTTCCTTATCCACTCGGTGCACATCCGGGACAACCTCAGTCTCCCACCGAACGGCTACAGGATAATGATTCTTGATGTTCCTGCAGCGGAAGGCGAAGTGCATCCCGGTATGGAGATGGCTATCGATCCGGGACAAGTATTTGGCACGCTGGAAGGCATACCGGGCAAAGACCCGGCGTTCAATCTTGACACAACCTGGATTGAGGCCAGCCAACGTGAGGAGGCGCAATCAAAAGGATTCACAGTGGTTGATTGCAGCACGGTTATCGCAACCCACATGAATCACATTCTGAGGGCACACGCCTATCAGTTGTTGGGTCATGACGAGGTGCAGAAATTGATCGATGCCCTGGCGAAGAGTTCGCCGAAGCTCGTGGAGAACCTGGTGCCACATACACTGCCACTCGGCGTAATTCTCAAGGTTATGCAGAGCTTGCTTGAGGAAGGCGTGCCGATTCGAGACACGCGCTCCATCTTCGAGTCTCTGGCCGAGCATGGTGCCACAGAGAAAAATGCCGATGCACTCACCTCCGCGGTGCGCATCTCAATGGGTAGGACGATCTGCCAAAGCGTAGTCGGCGCAACAGAGGAAATGCAAGTGATTACACTGCATCCAGACATGGAACAGATGTTGCTTGATACTGCAGTAGCAAATAGTAGTCATGGTTTCTCTGGAATTGATCCCGGATTGGCTGAAACCCTTCTCAGCGAAGTTCAGCAGAAGAGTCATCAGGCAGAGGCTAACGGTCAATGCCCCGTAATACTCGTGTCCGATCGATTGAGGCTTTGGTTGACGCGGTTCGTAAGGGGAACTAATCCCAGGCTAAAGGTATTAGCCTACACTGAGGTCGCAAATAACAAGCGAATCAAGGTGATAGCTACGATAGGCCAGGCAAGACTGGGTTCAAGGACAGCAAACTAAACTACTAGTGAACAAGTACGAAGTGGAGGAAGCCGTGAGATTAGAACGCTTTCAAGAAGTAGATATGCGACAGGCTATGGCGAAAGTACGGGCAGTACTGGGTAAGGAAGCCGTGCTGATTTCTAGCAAAAATATTGATAATAAGGTCGAGGTAATAGCCGCAAACGACTATGAACCGGAAAATCTTGCCGCTGCGCTCGCGGAGCTTGATCGAGAGAAGCCGTACTCCGATGAGGACCAACCTCAGATAGATCATGTCTGGGAAGTGGTTGGTGATGAGAGCGAGAAGCCGGTGAAATCACCTACGTCACTGGCTGATATGCAATTGGAACTCGGGCAGCTTAGGCGACTCTTCGAAGGTGAGCTGGCGCATCTTACCTGGCAGGAAGGCAGCAAACGTCAGCCTAACAGACAGGCTCTGCTAACGCGTCTTGAGGCAGCCGGGTTGGCTAGGGACATAAGTAACAAGATAGTCCGAAGGGCGTTGCCCTGTAACGACTTAGAGTTGGGATGGCGTCGCATACAGAAGATTCTGGGTCTCGTGATCAAAAAATCAGAAACCGATCTGCTTAGAGAAGGTGGCATCATCGCCCTTCTCGGGTCGACAGGGGTAGGAAAGACCGCCACTGCGGCAAAAATTGCCGCTCAATTTGCCATGAAGCACGGACGCAATCAGGTCGCGTTCATCACCACGGACAGAAACAGAGTTGGCAATGAAGCGAAACTGCTGTCTATCGGAAGCGCGTTAGGTATCCCCGTGCAGGTCGTCGAGAGCTATGAGCAGATCACGGCAGCCCTGGAGAGTCTCGCTGTTCGGAAGCTGGTCATCATCGATGCAGAAGGCATTAGCCAGCGCGATGTGACGACTATCGAAAAAATCAAAGCGCTTCTGAAGGCGAATCCACAGGTCGATCCCTATCTGGTACTCCCGTCTACAGCGCAGGAGTCTGTAATAACGGAGACACTGGACGCGTATGCTGAGGTGAAGTTGACTGGAGCAATTGTGACTAAAGTAGATGAGGTCAGCTCCATAGGACCAGCCATTTCGGGCCTGATTCGCAACAAATTGCCTATCGCGCTAATAGGGAATGGGCAGCGTATACCCGAGGATCTCCACTCGCCACCGGTTGAGTACTTCGTAAACAAACTCGTCGAGGCCTACCTTATTCCTAGCGTCCAGCCATCGCGATCCAAGTTCGTCGCGACCATGCGCCGAGTAGTAAATAGTTGAGTGGTTACAGCATAGATCGGTAGAAGAAAAAATTGAGTGTAATAGTTGAAGGGTTAGGGAATCTGTCATGAATGGAAACAACACTGTCAAAGTTATCGCTGTATCTGGAGGGAAGGGAGGAATCGGTAAGTCAAACGTTTCTGTAAACCTTGCGGTTGGGCTGGCCAAACTTGGGCGCTCAGTAATGCTATTGGATGCTGATCTCGGAATGGCGAACATAGATATTATGTTAGGGATACAACCAGAATATGATCTACAGCACGTAATCTCTGGCCAGTGCACCCTCGAGGAAGTTATATTCGACGGACCATTCGGAATAAAAATCATTCCTGCATCTACAGGTATTGGGAAGATGGCGGACCTGTCTGTGGAGGAACAGGGAAATATTATTCGTGCATTCGACGATCTGCCGCTGGATGTTGATGTGCTCATCATCGATACGGCAGCAGGAATATCTAACTCAGTGATTAATTTCACGAAATCTGCACAGGAAATCTTCGTAGTCGTATGTGATGAGCCCGCATCGATCACCGACGCTTACTCGTTGATAAAAGTGCTCAATGTGGAGCACGGCATAAAGTCATTTCAGATTTTGCCCAATATGGTGAAGGATTCCGAGCACGGCAAAAAGCTATTCAAAAAATTGGCGAATGTGACGGACATCTACCTGGATGTTTCTCTTGGTTTGTTGGGTAGCATCCCCCTGGATGACAAACTGAAGACGGCTGTCAGGAATCAATCGGCGGTTGTAGAGGCCTTCCCTCACTGCGCCGCTAGCATTGCGTTTCAGCAGATTGTGAAGCGGGTAGACGAGACGCCTGCCCCTGCCTCGAGCAGTGGCTACATGCAATTCTTCATTGAGAAGATAGCAAATGGTGGTAGTCCCATCAGGGAGTTTGCTGAATGAATACTATGGCCAAACACTACAACACATTGGATGCTACATCTCGAGATGCGCTTTTCGAGGAGCATTTACCACTCGTAAAAATAATCGCTCATCATGTCAGTTTGCGATTGCCTCCGGGCAAGTCTGTCGACGATCTGATGCAGGTAGGAATGATCGGATTGTTAGAGGCTTCTAGGGCCTATGAGGGCAATCAAGGCGCAGAGTTCAAGTCCTACGCCAGCATCCGAATTCGTGGCGCAATCATTGATGAGTTAAGGCGCGATTCCTGGATGCCGAGATCCGTGCAGCAGAAATCGCGAAAATTGTCTAAAGCAATCAAGGCTGTGGAGAATCGAACGGGGGAGACAGCAACTGATAGAGAGATAGCCGCAGAACTGGGTATGTCTACATCTGAATACGCCGAGGTGCTGGAGACTGTTGCTGGATGCACTGTGTTCAGTCTCGAAGACCAGACTGAGCAACTCGATGCGGAGCAAGAGGAGGATCTTCCTCTATCAATGGTTGAGGATGAGTCTACGCGCAAAGTGCTTGCAGAAGTCATCGAGAGTTTGCCCCAACAGGAACAGATGGTTGTGGTGCTTTATTACAACAAGGGGCTAAACCTTAGAGAAATAAGTGAAGTACTGGACGTTAGTGAGTCTCGTGTCTGCCAGGTGCATTCACAAGCGGTGAGCAGAATTCGAACACGTATGCGATCGAAGTACGACGAGGACGACTTTTGAGCACTATCCATAAACTCGGTATGAAGAAGCGAATGTTTCTTCCGACAAGTAAGCCCCGCTAAACAGTTAGGTTTTATACGTGAAGAAGAAAGCTTCGATAGACATTATGACCATACTCGGGCTGCTGTGCGGCATCGGTGCGATCGTAGGTGGCAACATACTCGAGGGCGGTCACACAGAGTCTCTGATGATTTTCACGGCCTTCGTGATTGTCTTTGGAGGCACGTTGGGAGCCGTTATGATTCAGACACCCCTGCATGTATTCATGCAGAGCATGCGAAAGATTGAGTGGATGATACGACCGCCGGAGATCGACAGTCTAGCTACGATTGGCAGGATCGTGGAATGGGGCCAGATTGCACGGCAGGAGGGGCTATTGAGTCTACAGCGCATTGCACAAGAGGAGAGTGATAGTTTCTCTCGCAGCGGACTGCAGATGCTGGCCGATGGTAGCGAGCCAGAGACTATTCGGAGCGCCCTGGAAGTTGAGCTGGAGATGAACGAGAACCGGGATCTTCTGGCAGCAAAGGTTTTTGAGGGCTTTGGTGGCTATTCGCCCACCATAGGTATTATCGGTGCGGTGATGGGATTGATACATGTGATGAATAACTTGGCTGACCCAGCTGCGCTCGGACCAGGCATAGCGGTAGCCTTCGTCGCCACGATATACGGAGTCGGTCTCGCGAATCTGATTTTCTTGCCTATGGCAAACAAGCTGAAGACTTTGGTCAGCGCGCAATCACAGCATCGGGAAATGATCGTCGATGGAATCGTATCCATTGCCGAGGGAGAGAATCCAAGAAACATCGAAGTCAAATTGCAGGGATACCTTTAAGTAGGTACAACCATCAAGGGTCATCAATGGCGCGCAAGCGGAAGCAAGTAGAGAGCGAGAATCACGAACGATGGCTGGTCTCGTATGCAGATTTCATAACCTTACTTTTCGCCTTCTTCGTGGTTATGTACTCTATGTCTTCCGTCAACGAAGGAAAGTATAGAGTTCTATCGGACTCTATGACTGCGGCTTTTACTCAAACCACAAGATCGCTCGCGCCAATCCAGGCAGGTGAAATCGCGCGTTCATCTTCTTCTGTAATCAAGGCTATTCGAGAGGTCCCAGACCGAGTCAATATTTCCTCACCTATTGTTCTCCTAAAGGGCGGGCCTACTATCATAGTTGATCCCGAGTATAAGGATCAGGAAGCCGCGGCATCCGAGGCTATAGCTGAGCAGTTAGATGGTATCGCTTCGGATATAGAGGCGGAGTTCGAGGAGATGATCGCCGATGAGAATGTGTCGATACGCAAGAGTCCTTTCTGGCTCGAGGTAGTCTTTAACAGCAATATTCTCTTCGCGAGTGCCAGCGCAGAGTTATCGTCCCAGGCAAGAGTCGAGTTAGGCAAGCTGGGTCCGCTGTTGCAAGACTATGAAAACAATATAAGCGTGGAAGGGTTCACCGATAATGTTCCCATTATAAGTTCCATTTTTCCCTCTAACTGGGAGCTCTCTTCGGCACGGGCGGCGGCTGTAGTCAGACTGTTCGAAGAATTCGGTGTTGATTCTGGGAGGTTAATCTCAGTAGGCTACGGGGAAAATAAGCCAGTGAGCGATAATCAGACCGTTCAGGGAAGAGCGAATAATCGCCGCGTGGTGATTGTGATTATGGCCGACACCGACCAAGTTGAGGGAATGGGCCGTGTTGGCTACGAAGAAACCGAGCTATTCCGCCGACGGGTTGAATAAAGGATTGTAAGGATTTACAGAAGTGTTGGCAGGCTGATTGATTCTTCAATAAGGTGAATCTCTTAGAGGTGACAGGTATTAATAATCGAGCCCATGGCAGTTTCTATAATCATTAGCTCTTCCTCTTGAAACGGTACATTTCTAGTCAGAGTGAATTCCCCGCAGTACACGCCTTCGTCTTTGATCTTATAGCCGCACTTGTGTGCCTCAATTGACCCAAATGATACGCTAATGCCTTCTCTTTGGTTCTCGTAGGAGAAGCTATCAAATTCAACGATCTTACTCAGTCGACTGGCGAGCAAGTGGATCCGCTCGTCCATGTTGAATACCGAACCACCCGATCGAGTACTCGTCTCACGTGCCCCATTGTCGCTTCTAGTATCTAGATAATGTCTTGCTTCGTTGTTATTCACAATCCTGCCTCATAGTCTGATTAACTAAATCGTATTGCCTGGCTTTGAGACCCGGTGCGCCTCTTTGCCGATGCAATCTTACTAGCTTACCAGAAGAATAAAGCAATACTTGTGCCAGAATAGTGCGGCGCTGCGCGTCACGTATTATGGGAAGCAAGGCCTGGATGGGCAGGATATTCCTGTTAAAAAAATGCCGTCTGAGCGAGGCTGTCACAATAGTGACAGCTGCCGATTAGTAGCTTCGTGGGCATTAGGCCGTAATATTCTTACGTTCGATCTTGTTGAGTGCAGCACTGATGGGCTTCAATTGCGCCGGGCTTAGGTCTAGAAACTGTATGCCGGCGAGGGTGTCAGTGTCTCTTTTATGCAGGCTGCGAATCCTGCCTCTAAACTGAAGTTCCAGAATATCCTCGATCGATAGACAGCAGCTGGATAGCGTCTGGCCCACTTCAACTTGGTTGGAATCTTTCGGTAATGCGACCATAGCTCCTGACATAGAAATGTCACGGCAGCTGCCTTTGATGAGCGATGTTTCGGAGTCATGCAGGATCACGGAGCTGTGAATCTTCGCCAGAGAGACGCGGTAGTAGTCTCGCAGCTGCATGCGATAGATCTTTCTCGGCAGAGTGAGTTTGCAGTAAGGACTATTTTCAGAGTCATCCAGCGGTGAAAGCAGGCCAAGAAAGCGAATGCTTCCCATATTCATAGTACTCTTAATCTCGAGCTTGGTATCGATAGTGATCTTTTCGCGCCAGTCGCTGGGGAGTATTTGATTGAGCACTATTTGTCTCTTCGCCAAATTGAGACTATGAATCTTGGAGTTGTAGACGCCGCCGTCATCTGTTTCGCGCAGCGTAAGAGAAAGAGGCGTATTGTTGCTCGAGATCTGATTGAGGCAGTCAATGATTATGGCCTCGCTGGTCACTGCCTCTTCGCATGGTATTGCTGGCATGATCGAGCCCTATATCTTCGCGAGATGAAATAGCGAATTCACAGGCTCCATAGAATTGAAAGTGTTTCCGTTCTCGCCGTAGGTCAGGCTTTGCATGCTCGCGGTGGGCGAAAGGCTAGCTATCGTTTTCGCGATGAACTGTGTGCGGCGATTGATGAGCTGGCCTATAAGGCGATTCTCATGAAAGCATTGCTGTGCTATTTCAGAAAGTTGGATGAAAAGGATATCTAGCTCTGCATCAGTATCAGCACTGTTTGCGATTACGTAATCGTTAACAGCGGCGGGATGGGAGGAAATGCCATTCATCTCCATGAACTTAACACGCTCATTGCTCGCTGCCTGAAGTGATTCGATCAACTTCTGTTTCTGAGCGCTATTGATTGTGATAAGTTTCTCATCCAGGCTATTGAGTGCCGCTCGCTCCGCCTCCAGGGACTTGCTTAATGCGCGAGCGCATCGAGCCTCCTCTTTAAGTAGGCGTATTAGATGAGTCTTCACCTGATGGATTTCATTGTCCCTGTTCATTTAAACAAACCTGCCTTATTCAATAGCGCTATTCGGCCTGGCGCTCTCGATTTCAATAAGATCTGAAGCGGTTTCCTCGAAGTTCATCTTGAAGGTCCCCTCGGCAATTGCCTGCTTCATCTCGGCCACCAATGACGCATCTACGTCAGGATATGTTGCTAACGTAGACTCTAGTTCCTTCAATCGGGCAGCCTGATCAGTCATGCTAACGGTATCGATGATTCCAGCAGGTGCGGCCTGACTAGCGTTGCCGCTTTTCGCTTTCTGTCCATTGTCCAAAGTATTTGATGCGCTTGGACTGATGATACTTGCCGGAATCTTGCCGGTCTGAATGTCGGTACTCATGAGAGTAACTCCCGTGATTGTGTGTATCTAGAAACGTCTGTGCCTAAATACGACATGGATGAATGAATACTTTAGCTCTTTCTTACAAATTTACACTTACTGTGCCGCTATCCAGAATAGTGGCTTCTACGGTGCGCCCAGACCTCAGATTCTTAACCGGAATGAGGTCTCCGGATCTGCCGTTCTTCAGGGCCTCACCGGCCATTTTCACCTGTAATCCGTCCAGTTGGGCCCTTATTATCACCTCTTGTCCCTGCTGTATGATATCCCTCGGTCGAACCGCATTCAGCGTTATCGGGATGCCCGCATTGATGGTTCGGGTTAGCTCGAAACTGGCTATTTCACTGGGATCGCTGAGGTAGCCGATCGGCAATTTGTTCATCGGGATCTGTTGAACTTCGAAATCCTCTTCCTCCAGCAGAGCTCCCCGGGAAAGGGAGCGGGTGCTGAAAACGACATCGACTAGCGCTGAGATCATGACGGGAACGTAGAGAGTCCACGGATTGAGACCGCCACAGCGCACGCCTACAGTCATCCGAGATGCATTGTTCATAGCCCCGGTAGAGAATGTTTCCAGAGGCGTGTCGCATTTCTTCAGCTGCAGGCGCGTATCGAGAGTGCCTGCGACTGCACTGGCGTGGGCGAAGTGACTAGTATCCACCTGCCTCAGCGCGTGCTTTTCTGCATTCAGTCGAATGGCTTCTAACGATTCCACCTCTGCAGCGAAGGTCTGGCTCATGGCGACTAGAAGCAGCAGTGAGTAGGCCAAGCCGTATCGAGTGTTGCGCGCTGTCGATAGTGTACTTCTGTCCGTAGGACATTTCCTGGTTGTCAGTAAAGTGACGCTCATAGAATTTTGGGCTCGCTAGTTAATTAGGCTCTACACCTTCGAGATGCAGCATTCATTCGGCTCTACGCAAGTTTCGGCGATTCAATGCCGACGGCAGCAAAGACTCCAGTCTATTCCAGTGAATACAGATGCAAGCTATGTGCCACACCGCGCCTTACTAACGGGCCTTCTTTGGAATCCGACGATATGGCCCTGCCAAGCACCGAAATAGATTTTTTCCGTCGCTGCGACTAGCAGATGACAGGCGGGTCCTTCTCATGCAGTGAATGGCTGGGTGAGATCTGCAAAGAGCGGCAAGTCTTGCCGCTTACGCGACCGGTAATTGCCGCTATTGCAAGAATGCAGCTTTCGTTTATCTCTAACGCGCTGAAAAAGAAGGCAAAACACTAATTGGCACAGCAGTTGCAATCACTGAGCAGAGTCGGGTGAAAGTAAAACAAAACAGTTACGTGTTTACTACTACGACAGCAGGAGTCCAAACATGAACATAATTGATAAGGCATTTGGAATTCACGCAGCCGCTTTGAGTTTTCGCTCGCAGCGCGGATCGGTGTTGGCGGCGAACATTGCAAATTCCTCTACGCCTGGTTTCCAGGCGCGTGACTACGACTTTAGAACAGCGCTTCGCGAGTTTACCGGCGAACAGGCTGTTAGCCTACAGTCCACAGATTCGAGGCACATACGCATATCGGCGAACAACGAATTCGGCGAGCTCCTTTATAGAGTGCCCACAAGAGTGACATCGAACAGCAATACGGTAGAGGCAGATGTTGAGCAGGCCGCATTCTCCGACAACGCACTTCGGTATCAGACTAGTCTGCAATTCTTGAATGGCTCTATCGCATCTCTTCGGAAAGCAATTACAGGGAAAATATAATGGGTTTATCTAGCGTATTCGACATTACCGGTACCGCTCTCAACGCACAGAGCATACACATCGACGCCATCGCGAAAAACATGGCGAATGCACAAGTGCTCGCAGGCAGTGAACAGACGGCGTACCGAGCACGACGTCCTGTCTTTGCATCTATCCTCGAATCAAGCATGGGCTTTAGTTTTAACAAACCCAGCATGGGGGGAGTCACGGTTGATGGGATGTCGTATAGCGACACCCCGATCGAGAAGCAGATGATGCGTGAGAACCCATTCGCGGATGCAGAGGGCTATGTCTACCTCTCCAATGTGAATCTTGTGGAGGAGATGGCCTACATGATGGAAGCCTCGCGGAACTATCAATCGAATATCGAAGTAATGAACACATCGAAACAACTCATGCAAAGAACTATTAGCTTAGGCGCTTAGACCTGCGCACAGAGGAGAATTCGCAATGAATACTATTGATCAAATATTCTCACCCAACAGCACATCGCAGATAAGCAGCAAGAAGGATGAGCTAGGGCAGGAAGATTTCCTGAAGCTTCTAGTGGCGCAGCTTAAGAATCAAGACCCAAGCAATCCCGTGGAGAACAGCGAGTTTCTAGGTCAGATCGCACAGTTCAGCATGGTATCCGGTATCGATGGCCTTGGTGCGTCATTCGACAGCGTCGCCTCTAGTCTGTTTTCTAGCCAAGCTATGCAGGCATCGCAGCTTGTGGGTAAGGACATACTCATAGACACCAATACCGCAGAGTTGATCCAGGGTGAATCGGTAGAGGGCGTATTGGAGAGCCCAAGCTCCGCATCCAATGTGAAGATCTTCGTGGAAGACCAGACTGGGCTGCTAGTTCGCACATTGAACCTGGGTAACATAGGTTCGGGATCTACCAAGTTCAATTGGAATGGCGAGGGTAGCGACGATGCACCGGCTGCATCAGGCGCCTATACGCTCAGGGCAGAAGCATTCACGAACGGCTCTTTGCAAGGCATACCGATGCAAATATACAGCACGGTTCAGAGTATCGCCGTGGATAGGGGCAATACCAGCGTCTCGTTGGAGCTTTCCGGCAACCGAAGCGTGAGCATTGCTCAGGTAAAAGAATTTAAGTAGTCAGATTTCAGAAATAACAGGAGCTAAATATGTCATTCAATACAGCGGTAGCGGGAATCAAAGCATCAGGCACGAGTCTTGAGATCATTGGTAACAACATCTCGAATGCGGGAACGACCGGATTCAAGTCATCGCGCGGAGAGTTCGCGGATGTGTTCGCGACTAGTCTGCTCGGCTCAGCGGGAAACGCCGTGGGCAAGGGCGTTTCTGTTTCGGGTGTAAGCCAGGCGTTTACACAGGGAAACATTAGTTTTACCAACAATGTGTTGGATATGGCGATAAACGGAGGCGGGTTCTTCGTTCTGAATGATGACGGGACCAACGTCTACAGCCGAGCTGGAAACTTCCAAGTAGATCGATCGGGCTTCGTCGTAAATCCAACTGGAAATCGATTGCAGATATTCAATACTACCGCGGCGGGTGTGCCCACCAGCGGCCTGGATGACCTAAGAATAGATTCGAGCCTAATCCAGCCGGCGGCAACGTCCTTGGTAAATATCTCGGCAAACCTGGATTCCAGATCACTAGTGCCGGCAACCCCTTGGCCGGGAGCAGGCTTCGATGCGTTTGCCGCGCCGCCTACTGCACCTTCATCGGATATGTTCAATGCCTCGACCTCTGCCACCATCTATGACAGTCAGGGCAACGCTCACGTGCAGAGCATCTATTTCGTCAAAACAGCGACGCAGAATGAGTGGGAGATTCATACCTTAATAGATGGCGTAACGACGTCAGGCCCGGATACCGTGACCTTCGATTCCTCCGGTCAGATTCCCGCTGCAGGTTTGCCCTTCCAGGTCAATATAGCGGCTTGGGCGCCGCTTGATTCAAGCGGTGCGGCAACGGGAGCTGCAGCACAGACGTTCGATGTAGATCTCTCGGTGCTCTCGCAGTTCGGCAGTGATTTTAGTGTGACGAGTATCGATCAAGATGGATTCACGACTGGGCAGTTGAGTGGTGTAGAAGTGGGTGACGCCGGCATCGTATTCGCTAGATTCACTAACGGGCAGTCTCGCGCACTAGGCCAGGTTGCCCTCTCATCGTTTACCAACTCAACCGGCTTGCAACCCCTAGGCGGAAGTATCTGGGGTGAGACATTCGCGTCTGGCCAGCCGGTGTTCGGCGGCCCGGGAACGAACGGTCTCGGCACAGTTCAGTCCGGTGCGTTGGAAGACTCTAATGTTGAGGTTAGCCAAGAATTGGTAAACATGATCGTCGCGCAGCGAAATTTTCAAGCTAATGCGAAGGTAATCCAGACAGAAGACGCCATCACGCAAACGGTCATCAATCTACGATAGTGATCGCTGACCCGGACTATTGAGATAGAACAAAAGGAAACAGAAAATGTACGAGTTACTCCTGTCCGTCACTGAGAGTGCAAAGAAGACAATGCAGGCTCAGGCAATCAATGCGCACAATCTGGCTAACGCGGGAACAGAAGGTTTCAAGGCCGAGATTGCATACTACTCCGCGCAAGCTGGTTCGAGTGATATCTCGAGTTCGCCAGATCTGTCGCCCGGTATCGTTCGCACAACTGGACGTGATCTCGACGTCAGCATCAATGGCGAAGGCTGGATTGCGGTCATGGCCGAAGACGGGACAGAGGCCTATTCCCGTCGCGGGGATTTGCAGGTCGATGCCTTCGGACAACTTACCAACGGTGTCGGTCAGCCCATTATGGGCAATAACGGCCCAATTGCACTCCCTCCTTTCGGTTCATTAGAAATCGGATCGGATGGCACAATCTCGATACTGCCCCTGGGTCAAACGCCTAACACACTAGCTGTCGTAGATCGCATCAAATTGGTCACGCTAGAAAACAACGAAGTGCAAAGAGGCGTGGACGGATTGATACGCTTGCCGGATGGTTTCGCAGTAGATGCGGATGCATCAGTAAGTGTGCTCTCCGGCATGCTGGAGGGTAGCAATGTCAACATCGTCGGGGAGATGGTGAAGATGATTGATCTGGCCAGGCGCTTCGAAAGCGAGATCAAGTTGATGCAATCGGCCAAAGAGAATTCGGCAGCTCTCGCCAAAATCATGAGTATGAACTAGAACCAGATTAGAGAAATAGCGTAGGAGAATTGGAATGACACAAGCCCTGTGGATAGCAAAGACCGGCCTTGATGCGCAACAAACAAAGATGTCTGTTATCTCGAACAATCTCGCCAATGCGAGCACGTCGGGATTCAAACGTAGCCGAGCCGTCTTCGAAGATTTGCTCTATCAGAATCAACGACAGCCCGGCGCGCAATCGTCTCAGGACACGGTCTACTCGACGGGTCTGATGATAGGTACCGGTGTCAGAACCGTAGCCACGGAGAAGCTGTTCAGCCAGGGCAATCTGTCTCAGACGGAAAACCCTCTCGATGTTGCTATAGAAGGCAGGGGATTTCTACAGGTGCTTCTGCCTGACGGCAGCCTCGCCTATACACGCGATGGTTCGATGCAGGTGGACAATCAGGGACAGCTCGTCACGCCAAGCGGCTATTCGATTCAGCCGGCTATCAATATCCCAGCGGATGCTCAGTCGATCACTATAGCGACAGACGGAACGGTATCGATTAGCCAACAAGGCAACTCGACGACCACGCAGGTGGGCAGTGTACAGCTCGCCGACTTCATCAATCCCAGTGGGCTTCAGGCGAAGGGCGGCAATCTTTTCATGGAAACTACATCAAGCGGATCGCCTCAGGTTGGACTTCCTGGATTGAATGGACTCGGCTCTCTACTGCAGGGCTACATAGAAAATTCCAATGTGAATGTAGTGGAAGAACTGGTCAGCATGATCGAGACACAACGCGCCTATGAGATGAATAGTCGTGCTATCTCGACAGCGGATCAGATGCTGCAATACGTTTCTAACAACTTGTAGGAACTAGCCTAATGAATACAAGAAGCCGAAAAAGTCTCATTCTCCTGTCTTTGTTAGCAGCTGCCACAGGCTGTGCGTCGCCAAAGTCCAGTCAGCCGTTCGAAGGTGAACAGGAGCCTAGCTATCTGCGATTACGGGCTGCCTACGAGCTGCCATCTGGCTCACTCTTTCAGGCGAGCTCGGCGATGGGATTGTATGAAGACATCAAGGCAAACCGCATAGGCGATATTCTAACAGTAATGTTAGTCGAGCAAACTTCGGGACAGAATAGCGCAGACAACAGTGTAAATCAGTCTACTGAAATGAATGTGCAGACGCCGACCTTCGGAGGCCGCAGCAGGGCCAATATGCAAATAGATCTAGGTTCCGAGAATAGTTTTAGCGGTCAGAGCGGTAGCAGCCAAAGTAATAGCCTGAGTGGCAGTATCACCGTGACGGTTCATGCGGTTCTACCGAATGGAAATCTCGTAGTTGAGGGCGAGAAATGGATACGCATTAATCAGGCGAATGAGTTCGTCCGTCTAAAGGGTGTAGTAAGACAAGTTGATATTGATACCAACAATACATTGCTCTCGACGCAAGTTGCCGATGCACGGATCTCCTATGGCGGCACTGGCGCAAACGGGAATAGTCCTGGCTGGGCGGCGAAGGTGCTGTTTAGTTCCATTTGGCCATTCTAATGGCACAGCTGCATGAGGGAATAGGAATGAGAATACCGAAGATGTCTAGACTACTTATGTTTCTACTGGTGAGCATGCTTGCCGTTACTGCCAATGCAGAGCGTGTAAAAGATCTTGCGAAGGTAGACGGTGTGAGGCCCAACCAGTTAGTGGGCTACGGATTGGTCGTTGGTCTTCCTGGAAGTGGCGATCAGACTACGCAGACCCAGTTTACCGTGCAAAGTTTGAAGAGCACCTTGGCAAGGCTTGGAGTCATCATTCCAGAGAACATAAACCCGCAGCTAAAGAATGTTGCAGCAGTATTGGTTCATGCCGAGCTGCCCGCATTCGGAAAGCCAGGACAGACAATAGATGTGACTGTCTCATCGGTTGGAAATGCTACGAGTCTGCGCGGAGGTTCATTGCTGATGACCCCAATGAAGGGAGCCGATGGCAACGTCTATGCGCTCGCTCAAGGAAATCTGATTGTAGGTGGCTTTGGTGGCGAGGGCGCAGACGGATCTTCGGTAACCGTGAATATTCCCAGCAGTGGGCGCATACCCAATGGAGCACTTATCGAGCGCGAAGTAGCGAGCCCCTTTAGCGACATTAATGGTTCGATCACCTTCAATCTCAATCAGCCTGATTTCACAACGGCTTTGAATCTAGTTAACACGATCAATAACATCTTTGGAGCAAACTCCGCGGTAGCCATCGATAGCACTTCCATTCGAGTTATGGGGCCGATTGATCCCGATCAGAAGGTCGCTTTCGTAGCGGCTTTAGAGAACTTAGAGGTCGAAAGAGGTGAGGCGATAGCGAAGGTCATAATCAATTCCAGAACTGGTACCGTAGTCATAGGGTCCCATGTTCAGGTTGATGAGGCGGCGGTCGCCCATGGCAGTCTAACGGTAACTATTTCCGAAGAAACTTTTGTTAGCCAGCCGGCGCCGTTCGGTCGGCGCGGCGATACTGCAGTGATCGCTGATTCCAGCGTGTTCATTGAGGAAGAAGACAATCGCATGTTTCTTTTTCAGCCAGGGGTTTCTCTGAATGATCTGGTGCGAGCAGTGAATCAGGTGGGAGCTTCACCCAGCGATCTCGTCGCTATCCTCGAAGCCTTGCAGCAAGTTGGCGCGCTGCGAGCGCAGCTAATTGTTATCTAGATCAGACAGGAGAGAAGATATGACGAACACAGTAGCTCAGATCTATACGGATTTCTCAGGCCTTAAGGAATTGAGTGCGAAGGCACAGAAAGAGCCTGACGCTGCCGCACTTGAAGTGGCACAGCAGTTCGAATCTATCTTTATTGAATTGATGATGAAGTCGATGCGCGATGCCACGCCTCAAGACAGTTTGTTCAGCAGCGATCAGATGGAAGCCTATCAGGATATTTTCGATAAGCAGTTGGCCGTTGACATGGCGGCCAGTGGTGGTTTGGGACTTGCTGAGATCATACAGAGACAGATTGCCAGCGCGTCAGGTTTCAATCCGATGAGTGTAGACCAGTAGATTCGAGTTAGGCGAAGACTATGAATGAATCAACTGTTAAGCAGGGAAGGGAGGTTAAGTTTAGATGCCAGATCTACTAAAGGTAGGCGCAAACTCCCTGCAGTCTTGGCAGCAGGCGCTAAACACAACAGGGCACAATATTGCGAATGCGAATACTGACGGCTATAGCCGTCAGAGCGTGCAGTTTGAAACAACCGATCCCCGAGTATTCGGTTTCGGTTTCGTGGGCCAGGGCTCGACGGTCTCGGGAATAGAAAGAGCACACAATGAATTTCTCTCTGCACAGGTACAGAAACTTACGTCCAGTAGTGCCAGATATGAAGTCTTCACCCAGTTCAGTGCTAGAGTCGATGATGTGCTGGCTGGCTCGGAGAATAATCTCAATACGGCGATGCAAAGATTCTTTAATGCTCTGTCTGAAGTGTCTGCAAGTCCAGGAAGCATGCCCGAAAGACAGGTTCTTCTTGGGGAGGCCAACAATCTCGTAGATCGTCAACAAAGTTACAATCGACTGCTGCGAGATCTTAACGAGGAAGTGAATTCGCGAATCCGCTCGGGTGTTAACGAGATAAACAGTCTATCCGATAGTATCGCTGCTATAAACAAACAGATAACCAGCGCGATTGCGAGTAGCAATGGAGCCACACCTAACGACCTGCTCGATCAGAGAGACAGGCTAATTGAAAAACTGTCTCAGAAGATCGCGATCACAACCGTGGATCAGAGCGATGGCTCAGTGAATGTCTTAGTTGGTAAGGGGCAGCCGCTTGTAATTGGCGCTCAGATTACACACCTAGATACGCGTTTCAGCGCGACTGACAGCACCAGAATCGAAGTCGGAATCCCCGGGCAGATAAGTGCGAACGACTCGAGTCAGCTGATTACCGGTGGCGAGCTGCAGGGTGTTATCGATTTTCGGAAAAGAGTGCTGAATCCAGCAATAGAAAAGTTGGGGCTGATTGCATTGGGAATAGGGGAAAGCGTCAATGAGCTCCACCTCAAAGGCGTCGACCTCTATGGTGATATGGGCACGAACTTCTTTGGCGATACGGTTGTTTCCGTTTCGGGAGACACACGTAACCTTGGGACCACGGCGCCAGCAGTAACCCTGAGCGATACTACACAGATAAGAGCGAGCAACTACGAACTGGCCTATGACGGTTCCCAATGGCAATTAACTCGCCTGTCCGATAATACGAGCGTTAGCGGGGCGGGCCCGCTTACTTTAGATGGCCTATCGGTAGATGTCAGCAGTGGACTACCAGCGGCAGGAGATCGCTATGTGCTGAATCCGGCACGAGACGCAGCTTCTACTTTTTCTCTGGCGATCGCCGATCCACGAAGAATTGCCGCCGCTGGCCCCTTGCTAGTGAGCTCTTCACTGGCGAATACCGGTTCCGCGGAGTTGCGAGACCTTGCGGTCGCGGCGACCAATACTCTGCCACTGATCGGCTCGATCACGCTAAGCTACAATCCCGATGCGCTCGGCGTTGGAGTGCCAGGCTATGATGTGTCGGGTGGACCGGGCGGAACCATTGCGTATGACCCGTCAACTGAAAGCGCTGGGAAGAGCTTCAGTTTTGCCGGCATCGGAATCGATTTCGAGATTGGCGGAATACCGCAGGCAGGCGATAGCTTCACGTTGAGCAACAACAATAGTGCCGTTGGCGACAATAGAAATATTCTAAGTATCATACAGCTGCAGTTCCAGCCCAGACTAAATGGTGGTAACGATTCATTTCAGGACTATTACAGTTCATTGGTGGCTCAAGTTGGTGTGATTAGCAATCAGGCAAACGCCAATCTGGAGATAGAAACCTCACTATTACAGCAAGCGACAAGCTATAGAGATAATGTGATAGGGGTTAATCTTGATGAAGAGGCCGCGAATCTGTTGAAATTTCAACAGGCCTATCAGGCATCAGCTCAGCTCGTGAAAATAGCAGATGAGATGTTTCAAGTGTTGATCAATTCGATCCGGTAACAGTGAGAGGCAGAATCTCGTGAGAATTTCTACACTACAAATGTACAAGCAAAGCGTACAGTCCATGCAGAGACAGCAGAGTGAACTGCATCGAACAGAGGCACAGTTAGCTAGTGGAAAACGCATAAACAAGCCCTCCGACGATCCGACGGGGGCTGCCAGGGTGCTGGATCTTAACTCCACTATCGGTGTAATCGATCAGATGTCACGTAATGTTGCAGGCGCGGAATCGGCGCTGGCGCTCGAAGAGAATGTTATTGCCAGCGCGAACAATAGCCTACAAAGAGTCCGTGAGCTGACAATTCAAGGTAACAATGCGAGTAACTCGGACTCGGATCGCCGGGCAATCGCCCAGGAAATCTATCAGAAGCTCGACGAACTGACGGCTCTCGCGAATACTCGCGACGCCCGGGGCGAGTACATCTTCGGCGGATTCAGCGTCGATACTCCGCCCTTCGCGGAAGTTTCTGGAGGCATTGTCTACCAGGGAGATCAGGGGCAGCGATTCGTCCAGATCGGCGAGGGGGCGCAGACAGCGATAGGCGATTCCGGCGATAGCGTCTTCTCCAGAGTCGCCAGTGGTGACGGAACTATCGAGGTTTCAGCATCCCCAAGCAATAGCGGCAGTGCAATCGTTGGGGCGTTCGGTCATAACAGTAACTACCAAGCGGACAATTACACGATAAGCTTCACTCAAGCTGCCAACTCTGACCCAGTTAGCTATTCGGTTACCGACGGTAGTGGCGCCACGATTAGTAACGGCATCTATACCGAGGGTGAAAGCATCACCTTCACTGGAGTGCATATTCGCATGAGCGGCATTCCCGCCCATGGTGATACGATCAATGTTGATTCATCGCGCAATCGCAGTATTTTCGATGTCGTAAAGGGTATTGCGGATGCATTGGATAGACCAACAGATACATCTGCTGCCGCGGCAAGGCTAAACAACGAGGTCGCGCAGGGACTAGCTAATCTAGATCAGGGCCTAGATCACCTTGGTGCAATACGAGCCGGTATAGGTTCTCGCCTGAACAACATTGAAGCCATGAATGGCATCAACCAGGACCTTAAGCTTCAACTGGAAACCGTAGTGTCGCAGACTCAGGATCTGGACTACGCGGATGCGATCTCGCGATTCAACCTGCAGCTGACGTCGTTGCAGGCGGCGCAACAGGCGTTTATAAAGACGTCGGGCCTAACACTGTTTCAATACCTGTAAGTCCTTTCTTTCTTCTCTTTATCGTTCCCGCGTCCAAGCCAGGCGCGGTTCAATCGCGCACTGCCTCCGAAAGTCACAAACTTTTCCCCGCCCCATCTGGGCTTAGCAGAATATTTAAAACAATTGGTTAAGGTATTCGAAATCTTGTCGTAATGATCAGGGACAGCAAGGGCAACAGCATTGAATACTGTGTTGCAATTACTAAATCTAAATAATGATCTCCACAGACAGGCGCAATAGCCGCTGCTGGAACGAAAGAGGATACGAAAATGGCTCAGGTGATTAATACCAATGTTGCATCATTGAATGCGCAGAGAAATCTGAACAAGTCTCAATCGATGCTTTCCACTTCACTACAGCGACTTTCGTCCGGTATGCGTATTAATAGCGCGAAGGACGATGCCGCTGGTCTGGCAATCTCGGAGCGCTTCACGGCGCAGATCCGCGGATTGAATCAAGCCGCTCGAAATTCAAACGACGGCATTTCACTAGCACAAACCGCTGAAGGTGCGCTGGGCGAAGTAACAAACAACCTACAGCGTATACGTGAACTAGCGGTGCAGTCTTCTAACGCCACTAATAGCGCTTCGGATAGATTGGCGATGCAGGAGGAAGTAACGCAGTTGATGGCAGAGGTTGAGCGTGTAGCGAATCAATCCAACTTTAACGGTGTAAAACTTCTGGATGGTTCCTTCTCAGCTCAGGTATTCCAGGTTGGAGCAAACGTCGGAGAGACGATCACAGTTTCTAGCATTGTCAATGCGACTGCTACCGGCCTCGGTCTTGACAATAGCGTAGCAACTCGCACGAACGGTACGGCTGTAACCGCGGCATTGACTGCCGGCGACCTTACGGTCAACGGTGTGGACGTTGGTGCAGTAGCACAAGATGCGAAATTGCAGGCGGCGGCTATTACTGCGACTTCTACTGCGGTAACAGCTACAGCGTCTACAAGTGTGAATATCGGCGCTTTCACCTCTTCTGGTGCCGCTGCTGGCGCCTCTAGCTACACGTTGACGGTCGCTGGTGTCGATATTACCGATACTACTATTGCCACCGAAACCGTTACTGCCGCTTCCATGGATACAGCGCTGGCAGCAGGCACGGTATTGGCAGATCTGGCCGCAGCCGGCATAACCACAAGTGGTAGCTTTGCTGGCGGCAATATGACATTCATCGATGCCGATGGTGACAATATTGTAATCAGTGAAACAGTAGTCGGCACCTACGCAACGAACGATGCTTCCGTGGCAGCAGGTACTGGTACTAACTACGGTAGCATTAGTTCAATCACTTCAGCGGGAGAAGACCTGGTGATCGCCGGTACTGATGCTACTAAAGCTGGTCTAACAACAGCAACTGCCACGGCTTCAACTAATACGTTGAACGTGTCGACTGTTGCCGGAGCTGGACTTCTAATCACGGCCGTTGATACAGCTATCAACTCTGTGAACAGCGCGCGCGGCACGCTGGGTGCGGTACAGAATCGATTCGAATCTGTCGTAACTAGTCTGCAGACTTCTGCTGAGAGTTTGTCCGCTGCCAGATCGCGAATTCAGGATGCTGATTTCGCACAGGAAACTGCCAACCTTACTAAGGCGCAGATTCTACAACAGGCCGGTGTCGCAATGATCGCTCAGGCCAATTCACTTCCACAGAACGTTTTATCGCTACTCGGCTAGAGCAGTTCTAAAACGATAGGAAAATGAGTGTGGCTCCTGAGGGGGCTGCACTCATTTCAGGACCGGAAAAGCAGAGAAGTAAGAGCGCATCAAGACAATGCAAGAAACACAAACAAGCTCGATGAGTCAGACATACTAATAAGCACCTGGAGCCGTAGCGATGCCATCACTAGATAGAGTTGATATCCGAGAGGCAGCATCACACACTAAGATTGTAGATTCTGGTCAATCCAACAAGCAGCGGCAAGGATTTGCCGGGGACGGTAATTTCATGCCGATGGTTGTTGGTGCTAACGAAGCGTTGGCGTCGAAAGGAACGGAGTTAGACCAAGCAATCCAAGTAGTGGCAGGCTACGTTCAGAACATCGCGAGAGATATCAACTTCAGTGTGGATGCAACTACACACAAACCCGTCGTAACAGTCATAGACCAGGAGTCAGGGAAGGTAATACGTCAGATTCCGAACGAAGAGATGCTAGAAATCTCCAAGAGCTTGGAAGACGCCCAGCGTCGCAATAGTGACAAGATTCACAAGGGACTACTCTTCGAGGGGAATGCCTGAGCGGTCAGTTTGGCACATTGGTATGCTTATTGCTTTTAGTATGGGAAGTGTATGAGAAGAGGATGAGTGAGGCGCCGGTGCGAAGCTGGCTCTGCTGGCACTTGTTGTAATCAACCCAAGCTACAAGCATTTACAAGGTATGTTCTTAATATGTTAACCGCAACCGGATTAGGATCGGGATTGGATGTTAATAGTTTGGTATCGCAACTTGTTTCCAGTGAGCGTGCCGTATCCGATCTGCAACTGAATCGGCAGCAAGCGAAGCTGAGCTCAAAATTCTCAGCACTCGGCACGCTGAAGAGCAGCCTAGGTGGGTTCAAATCGTCGCTTAGCGGCTTGAACACTCTAAGCAGTTTCAACTTAAAGACGGCAACAAGTTCTGACAATTCAATCTTCACCGCCACTGCAAGTACAAATGCCATACCCGGCAACTATTCTATTGCCGTCTCCCAGCTAGCAACGTCTCATTCCCTGGCGAGTATTGGTTTCGCCGATTCTGATGAGACGGTCATCGGGTCTGGAACCATCACTATTCGACGCGGCACTACGGACTATGTGGAGGGTACGGATACTTACAATAGTTTTTCTCTGAATGCACAAAGCGCTGCCGCGAATATCGTTATCGATAGCAGTAACAATACGCTCGAGGGAATTATGGACGCCATTAACGATGCAGACATTGGCATTGGCGCATCGATAATCAACGACGGCAGTGGCTTTCGGCTGCTGCTATCTTCTCAGACCACTGGCGCGGAGAACAGCCTCGAGATAGCCGTGAGTGATAACGATAGCAACGACACGGATGTGTCCGGTCTATCGCGTTTGGCGTTCAACGCGGCTGCAACCAATCTGGAGCAAACGAATAGCGCCACGGACGCAAGTTTTACCATTAACGGGCTAGCAATAAGCTCGGCGAGCAACGAGGTCAGCACAGCTATTCCCGGGGTTAAGCTAAACCTCAAGCAGACAAGCGCTAGCGCTGTGAAACTCAGTGTAGAAGCGAACACGAGTTCAGTCCTCAGCGGCGTGAACAGCTTTATAGCGGGTTACAACAGCTATATCGGTACAGCCAATGCGCTTAGCAGTTACGATCAGGAGAACGACGTGGCGGCAGCATTGTTAGGCGACTTTACCCTGCGCTCAATAGAAAGCCAGGTAGCGAATGTCGTTCGGAGTTCAGTTTCGGGATTATCAGGGGCATTTACCAACTTGTCAGAGCTGGGAATAACTACGACCGCCCAGGGTACTCTGACACTCGATAGCGAGCAATTTCTCGCAGCTCTAGCGGATAATTCGCAACAAGTAAGTCAAATGTTCGCAGCGATTGCAGTGGCCGAGGATGAGGAGATCCAATTCGGTTCTTCGACTGCAGAGACGGCTGTTGGTACTTATGCAGTGGAAGTGACGAGTGCGGCCAGCTCCGGGAATATGAGCGGCGCCTCTGTTCTTCCTGATTTCGGCATGGGTGGCAGCGTAGTTATCGACGCCACCAATAACAACCTGACCTTCGAGATCGATGGGGTGACTACGAGCGAGATCACGCTTAGCTCAGCGACCTATACGAGCGGAGAGGATCTAGCAAGTGAGTTGCAAGTACAGCTGAACGGGACGCAGGAGTTAATAGACGCGAATCGAACAGTCAGCGTTACTTATGAGAGTGGATCCAATAGCCTCTCGATAGTCTCCAATAGTCTAGGCAGTATATCTTCAGTGGAAATAGTGGCGGTGGACGCGAACACCGCTGCTTCACTGGGGCTCTCAATAGCTGCGGGAGTGCCAGGCACTGACATAGTCGGCAGCATAAACGGAGAGTCCGCCACCGGGGCGGGGAATGTGCTCGTAGGAGATAGCGGAACCGCGGCCGATGGGCTTTCACTAATCATCGCTGGTTCAACTATCGGTAGCCGTGGAAACGTGACTTTCACGAGGGGCATCGCGAACCAACTGAATTCGCTTGTAGGCAATATTCTAGTTACGGAAGGTGCTTTGGAGTCGAGGCTGGATACTTTGCAAGATCGCCTGGATGATGTCGCGCGCAGGAGAGCGGATCTAGAGCTTCGCTGGGAAGAGGTCGAAGCGCGCTACTCAAGGCAATTCAATGCTTTGGATTCTTTGCTAGCTGGCTTGGAGAACACCAGTAATTATCTCGAGCAACAATTCGATAATCTATTGAAGCCAAACTTCAATGGCTAGGGCGCCTCTCGGTGGTAGAAGCGATTCGCTGTTCAACTTAGCAGGAAATGAGTATGTATAACTACAATGCATTAAACGAGTATCAGCAGGTCGGCATTCAGTCCAAGGTATCTAGCGCCACTCCACATAGCCTGGTTTCCATGCTATTGCAGGGAGTTCTGGATAAATTGGCGAAAGCCAGCGGGGCCATAAGTAGAAATGATATAGCAGAGCGCGGGCGAGCTATCAGCGAAAGCATTCGCATAATCGACAATCTCCGAGCCAGCCTGGATCTTACTAACGGTGGCTCGATAGCATCAGGGCTAGCCTCTCTATACGATTATATGGAGAGGAGGCTCGTAGAGGCCAATGCGCAATCGAATCAGAGTCACGTAGAAGAGGTAGTAACACTTGTCAACGAGATCAAGTCAGGATGGGACACTATCGCAACGAAATAGCCACTTTCTCTCACTATAGTAGGTAATGGAACACGAGTTATGTTTGATCGAAATCTAACACAGGTATTACGTTTGACAGCTCAGATGGAGAACAAGGCGGCAGAGGGTGAGTGGGGCGTCGTTCAAGACCTGAACGCTGCTCGGCTTGCAGTATTGGAAGAGCTTGATTCGAATACTGTTCATGGATTCAAGGACAGATCAGAAGTCATAGCCTGTTTGCTAACGTCTAATCGAGCGATCGCATCCCTAGCGCGAGAGGCCAAATCAAATCTACAGTTCGATTGGCAACAACTAGTCAGGGGCAGGCGGGTCACGGGTAGTTATCAGCAGATTCAGAGTAACGCCTGAAAGGATGGAGCACGTGAAACTAGCGGTACACTATCGACTACCCCAGAGAGATAGGAAGTGACTTTCTTCTCAGACGGTCTGGTGATGGAGGGCAGCTTTGCTTTCGCTACGGAAGTAATCCACGAATTCCCCTCGGCAGCTGAACTTGCACTTATAGATAAAGAGAACGAGAAATTGCTGAGAGCAAGTGCATTCTGGCACGAGTCCGCGATTGAGGCTGAAGAGCCGGATCATGTCAGTATCGAGCTGCGGCGCCAAGATCTGAAGATAAGCTTACTATTGGACCTGGTGAGTGAGTTGATTCTCAGCCAAAGCGAGTTACCCGCCGCTCAATCGATTCGATTGACGGCGAAGGGTATAGAATTCTCGGATGCAACTAATAACTTTAGAAGCGGAGATAAGATCAGATCATCTCTGTATCTACTCCCGGCATTGCCGCGAGCGCTGAAGTTCTGCGGAAATTTGATAAGCAGCGACCGCGAGGGGTTTCTAATAATGAGATTCGAAGGAACCAGCGTCGCGGTTAGGGATCAGATCGAGAAGATAATCTTCACCAATCATCGCCGTAGCATTGCGCAAGAGAATGCAGATAGCAAGACGAAGGTAGTGTAGCGACGTTCACTGGGCTTAAAGGCTACGCGCGCGTTCTTCGAGGCTGATTATGTCGGTAATCTGTAATCCGAATTTCTCATTTGCAAGAACCACGATGCCGTGTGCTATGAGAGCGCCATTGACCAGAATATCTAGGGGCTCATCGAGATGACGGTCAAGTTCTATCACCGAACCTTCTCGGGTGCCGAGTAGATCGTTCAAGTTTAGTTTCGTGCGCCCGACCTCAATGGCTAGAGAAACCGGCACTTTAAGCAGGGCGTCGATGTTGACGTCTTTGCCACTAATCGACTTCGCTATAATTTTTGCGGTATCGGGTTCAATCGAGTTCGCCTGAGTGGAAGCCTCGGCCTCATCTAGACTCGCACTTCCTGCCGCAGACTCTTCTTCGCTGTTTGATGGGATCTCTTCTTCGCTCATTGTATTATCCTGTTACTGTGTGATTCTTTCTAGGGATGGTCTATTCGTCGTTCACTACTGCATTACAAAGTTTGTGATAAACATCTCGCCAGGGAACTCTACTGGCGATCCTCTGTAAACTATTTCATTCACCGCCGCCACCATTTCGCCGCGCAATAACTCCTTGCCTTCAAATGTGCTTAGCTTCTCGTAAGGCTGGTCGCTTAATAAGAGAATCAACGAATTACGGATCGCTGGCATGTGCTCAATCACGCGATCGATGATGTCTTCCTTCGGGTACATGATCTCTATTGATATTTGTAAGTAGCGTAGTGCACCCAGGTGTGTGAAATTCACTATAAAGGGTGGGTCTATAGGCAGGTAGTGGGTTTCACCCGTGATTTTTGGCTGCACCTCACCACGCTCTTCCTCCGTACTCGCCACTTCTTCGAGCCCAAAGTATTCCAAAGGAAGCATTCCGCTATAGGAGAGCCCGAGGAGAGTAGCGATCAATACGATCGCAGTGAGTAGAAACTTTTTCATCCTGCCTCCCTATACGTACTGGTCTACTTGGCCAAGTCGAGATCGTGGAGGCGGAGCGATAAAGGAGTTTTCCTTAACGTGCTCCAAAGGGCGGTTTTCCGAAAGAGCATGTTGTTTGTTCTGCGCCTGTTGTTTTTCGCTATCTCTGTGAGAGATGTCACTTTGTTCTAGTGACAGCCCGCCGTCCGCTAGCAGGTCTCTAAGCTTTGACATTGAAGATTCGATAACATCTCTTGCTGCCGCCGAAGAAGTAACGAAGCTTACCCTTGTCTGTTGGTCTTCGGTAATGATCTTTATTTCTATCGATCCGAGTTCCGCCGGATGAAGATGAAGCTCTGCGGTGGAAACGTTAGCGTTCCGCATCCAATGCACCTTTTCCCCTATGGTGTTAGACCAGTCGGGGTTCGTAGTGCGAATACCCGCTTCTGCATTGCTACGCGTTAGCCCCTCTATACCCAGGTTTAGCTTTGGCATCGCCTGCGAATCCACTTGAGCCACAGATGTGGGCTGATTGCTCATCGTGGTCGCATTGGAAGAGAGTCTATTTCCTTGTTCTTGTCCCGGTCTGGATAGCTGGAATGAGTGACTATCTGGCAGTGTATCAGCTAGAGTTTTGTGAGGAGGATTCCCTAGTTTGGCTTCCTGTGATCGGCTGTCAGTTTGAACGGAAGTCGGGTCGATTGACTTTCTTAAGTCTGCCTGACTACCGCCATCTTTACTATCTGAGTGCCCACGAAGGGGCTGTTCGTTTTGGACTTTGATGCTAGTCTCGAGCAAGTCAGCGCCTTCGACATGCCTGGAAACCTGTGATTCATTCGTGAACAAATCGCCACTGAGCGGCAATTCATTGCCGTCCGCCGGAATATTTTCGCCTACCTTCGAACTTGCGGTCCCGGCTGGGTATGCCAGGTTGATGACAGGGAATAGATCCACCGCCAGGCCAGCTTCCTCAGTGGCTACGCCCTGCATAGCTCCATCATGAGTCGCGTCGAAGCTGGTCCTTATGTTGGAAGTATCTGCTAGCAGTATTTGCCTCTCTTGCTCGTCCTTGGCTGTGACATCTACTCTATCCGAAGAATTCTTCTGATCGCTCTGTGGCGTGGAATCCGATCCCTCAGTATTTTTTAACATATTGTAATCATTACGATTATCGCCACTTTCTGCAGCAAAGGAGCCAGCCTGGGTTTGATACACCTCACCGAATGGCTCGCCCGCCTCTACACCTGTTTGCTGTTTGGCACGGGAGTCCATTGTCTGCGAAGGATTGCGCAACGAGTCTGTAATACTGAATGTCGAACTCTGACTTAGATTCATCTGATTTGCTCGAGTAGTCTTTGTTTGGCTAAGGTGCCGCGGTGCGTATTGCTTAAGGCGAATGTTGCAATACTCAGGCCAATATCTCAGCTCGCGGCCTCCAGATCCCTGAGTGACCTAGCCTGGCGAAAACTGTTCATCACTCTCTCATCGCTCTCGGATTGTTCAACCTTCCTTTCACGGGCTGCTTCTTCATTGCGCATGTTCTCAGCGGCTTGGTCATATTTGTTGACCTCAACCTTTCGTTCCAGCCAATTCTGTTGCAAACGTGTCGTGCTGGACTCACTCTTCCTGATAAATTCCTTCTGCAGTGCTATGGCTCCATTCAGCGATGAAATGAACTGCTGATAGCCGTTTATCACCAATGCAGAATCAGAATTCACCAGCTTTGCCTGTAGCTGCTGCTGATATTCCAATAGATAGCTTTGCAATTCCTCAAGCTGCTGCTTCTGTGTTTCTAGCTGCGAACGGGCCGCCGCCAATTCGGCGCCCGCATTGCTTTCTTTCTGTGAACTAAGTTCTGAGAATTTTTTGAATCTTTCTGATCGCTTCACTTATTAGTCCTCTTCATTATCTAGTGCTCCTCAGCGCGGACGACCGAATGGAGTTGCTCCAGGCTGTGTGTATAAGAACAACTCTCAGACTCTCTCTGTTGAATGAATTCCAAGAGCAAGGGATAGTACTTTATCGCCTCGTCGATACTCCTATCGGAGCCAGCCTGATATGCCCCTACATTAATCAGGTCTTTGTTCTGCTCGTAAGTACTGTAGAGTTTCCTAAAACGTATCGCTGATGCGGAGTGCTCTGTATCGATGATACTGTTCATCAC
Source organism: uncultured Pseudohongiella sp. (assembly GCA_964352295.1). GTDB lineage: Bacteria > Pseudomonadota > Gammaproteobacteria > Pseudomonadales > Pseudohongiellaceae > UBA9145. The sequence continues at coordinate 40,215 of CAYGRR010000012.1, forward strand.
GCGGCTTATTGAGGACTCGATATTAATGGCAGGATAGATGCCGGCATCTGCGAGCTGGCGTGACAAGACTATATGACCATCCAGAATGGATCGTGTTGCGTCAGCAATCGGGTCGTTCTGATCATCGCCTTCGGCCAGCACTGTGTATAAAGCTGTAATAGAGCCCGATGTTGACCCACAGCCGGTTCCAGCTCTTTCCACGAGTTGTGGAATTTGTGCGAACACGGAGGGAGGATAGCCCTTCGTGACTGGTGGCTCGCCGATGGCAAGTGCAATCTCTCTTTGCGCCTGAGCGAACCGAGTCAGTGAATCGATCAAGAGCAGAACATGCTTGCCCTGGTCTCTATAGTATTCGGCAATGGCGGTTGCGCGCCAAGCTCCATGCAAGCGCATAAGTGGAGGATCGTCTGCGGGTGTAGCGACCACAATCGCTTTGCTCAGATTTTCTCGTCCGATAGTGTTCTCGACAAATTCCCGAACCTCGCGTCCGCGTTCACCTATCAGGCCTACCACCACGATTTCGGCTTCGGTGTTCTTGGTCATCTGTCCTAGCAATACACTCTTACCTACGCCGCTTCCTGCAAATAGGCCAATCCTTTGTCCTCGGCCTATGGAGAGGAGGGAGTTGATCACGCGCACCCCAACATCGAGCGCTTGTTGGATGGGCATTCGCTCGAAGGGGTTGATCGGAGGTCCAAGCAGGCTAACATGATGCTCATGCTGTAACTCGCCCTGGCCGTCTAGTGCGCCGCCGTTACCATCGATCACCCTTCCAAGGAGAGAGTCACCAACGCCGACTTCGGGGTAATCGGATATTGGTATCACTTTAGCACCCGGATTCAGTCCACGAACGCGCCCGATCGGCATCAGATAGAGATTCCCATTGGCGAAACCAACTACTTCTGCCTCGATCACATTGCGATCTGAGATTACAATTCTGCAACGACTACCGACCGCTGCCCTGCAGCCCTGAGCAACCAGGGTAAGTCCAGTCATCTGAACAAGATGTCCCTGTACTGGTAGTTCTGGTGGCCTAGCATACTCTGTGAACCTAGTGAGTTTCTGCTGCAGATACTGGCGTCTTGAGTCGGCGATAGATTCTTCTACTTTAGAGTTCATCCTTTGCCACCTTCGCGTGCCTCGTCGAGGAACTGTGCAATAATTAGGTTGATGCGATCATCCAGATCGGCATCCACAGTGGAATTGTCGCAGCTAACCTTGCAGTCGCCGATGCCCATAGCGGGGTCATCGAGCACTTCCCAGCAGGATCTTTCATCGTCACTGCTGATCTGTTCTCTTATGAAGCCAGCGCTCTGTGGATGCAGGTAGATCTTTATTTCTTTAGCACTATTACCGAGAGCATTGACTGCCGTTTGCACAATTGCCATGAATGATTCGTTATTGGTTGAGAGTTCCTTGTTAATGAGATTCTTCGCAATCTTTCCGGCCAGAGAAGCGACAGACTCGGCTAGTTGTACGTTCTGCTCTTCGAAAGGATGAGACAATGCTTCCAGATAGGCATTCAACATAGCCCGATTCGCTTCATTCTCGCGTTTAGCCGCCTCGATTCCCGCCGCATAACCTTCGCTTCGCGCTTCGTTATAGGCCGCATTGTTTAGCTGCTCTTCTGTATCTTGAGATTTCTTCTGCTCGGCGGTGTCTCCAAGTAATCGGGGTGTCCGCCAGATTGAAACAACCTTTGATTTGTCTTTGTGATTATCTTTACTCATTTGTTAACCAGTTCTGTATCATTCGGGCGGCGCGTGCTGGTTCATTCTGAACCAGAGATTGCGCCAAAGTTAAATTTTGATCGTAGGATGATCTGCTACTATTTCCCAGAGCAGGCATGGGGGCGGAGCCCCGATTCGCGGATGCCTGTATGTGCTCTCCTGATAATTCGACTACGCCATTCGACTGCAGAGCGGCGTTAGAACTGTTTGCGGGAGGAGTCGCCAGAGTCAGCTGCATAGCCGGTCGAAGTACGCCGAAGATTAGGAAAATCACGGCAAGACCTGCGGCTACCTGTTTCACAACTGATAAGAACCATGCTTGCTGCCAGATTGCCACGGGCTCTGCGGCAGCCATGGCTGCCTCCGCGACGAATGCTTCGTGGATCACACTTACCGTATCACCTCTGGCTGCATCGAAGCCGATTGCCTCTCTCACCAGCTGTGTTATTCGTTCGATCTTCTGAGCGTCTAGTTCTGGGCTGGCCTGGGCCGATTGTGCATCCTCTGCAATATCGCTATCAGCTATTTCAGAGCCATGTAAGTCTACGAGAACGGCGACCGATAGCTTACGCACGCTTCCAGGCACGCGCCGAATGAGACTCACACTTCGGTCTATCTCATAGTTGCGAGTGGAATTAGTTCTAGTCTGGTTGCTGTTTCCGGAAACGGTTTCAAGAGAGCCCTGGCTTGCCCCGGATGCAGGAGGAAGATCGGATAGGCTGCCTGGGTCTACAGATGATGAATTAGAGCCCGAGCTCTCCTCCTGTGTCTGTTCGCTGCGTACAACAGAGTTATTTGGGTTGTAGGTTTCCTCCGTGGTTTCAATGAACGTGAAGTCCAGATCAGCTGACACCTGAGTACGGATATTTCCAGCACCTACCATTGGTGTAAGGATGGCTGTAATACGATCGCTGTAATCTTGCTCGAATTGTCTGGTTAGACGAATGTTCTCGTTACTATTCCCCATGCTGGAATCAGAATTTTGAGAGAGCAGATTGCCGCGCTGGTCGACGATCGAAACGTTACCCGGTTCCATGCCTGCGACACTGGAAGTAACCAAGTGAAGAATTCCGTTAAGCTGAGTGTCTCCTAGGCCCTGCGGTCCGATTAACTCTATCATCACCGATGCGCTGGGTTTGTTGACCGATCTAAGGAAGGAAGTCTGCTTAGGTATGCTGAGATGAACTCGAGCATTTCTTACGATCTGAATGTGCTTTATAGTTTCAACGAGCTCTTGCTCTAGCGCGCGATGATAGCGTGCTTGCTCCATAAAATTGCTGGTACCTAGACCTTGCTCTTCTTCCAACACCGAGTAGCCACGTAGGGAAGAGGAAGAGGGGAGACCTCGGCTCGCCATCATTAGTCTCGTTTCCTGTACGCTTTCTGCAGGTACAGAGATAATGCCAGTACCCGCATCCATTCTGTACTCGGTATTGCTCTCCTCAAGCGCTGAGACGACGGCAGCAGAATCCTGGGTAGACATATTGGTGAATAGGACTACGAAGTTAGATGCTGTAGACCAAAGCACAACAGATGTTCCTAGCGCTATGCTTGCCGCTACTATGAACATAAAGCCAATTTGTCTGACTAGCGTCAACTGACTTAGGGTAGCAATCTGCTTCAAGTTAATCATGCTAGAGACTATGTTTGACATTTTCTTATTTCACTGTGACTTGGATTAGAATGTAGTAGTGACTGCTGCTTAGACCTGCATGTTCATGACTTCCTGATAGGCAGAAAGCAGTTTGTTCCGCACTTCAGTTATTGCTTCGAAAGACAACGAAGCTTTCTGTACGGCAATCATTACTTCCGGAATGTCTATTGAAGGATCGCCCATCTCAAAGGCAGTCTTCATCTCTTGTGACTCTCTTTGCAGCGCGTTCACCTGGCCGATGGAATCACTCAATAAACTGGCGAAATCGGTTCGATTCGTATTGTTAGTCGCTGGAAGTACATTGTTGTTAGCGAGAATTCTCATCTGGTTTAAAACTTGTTCAACATTCATTTGGCTCATTGCTCTGGCCTCTTTAAGCGCGCAACGCATTGTTCATGGTGGGGACGGCGAGTCCGTCTTCGCGGAACTGTGCCAGTTTGTAGCGCAATGTCCGCGGGCTAATTCCGAGTCTCTCGGCTGCTTCCTTGCGACTGGAGTGTCGAGAGATCGCGTCGATAATGATCTCTCGCTCTCGAGTTTTGAGGTCAGCACCAAGTTCCCCCTCTTCGTGCATGTCTATACCTAAGGCGCGATTTGATTTCTCTACAAATTCAATCTTCTCGGGGATATCCTCGAATACGATGTCTTGAGGCATCAATATGATTCCGCATTTCAGAATCAGTGCCCTATGGATCACGTTCTCCAGTTCTCGCACATTACCCCGCCAATAGTGACTCTGAAGTATCTGTTCGGCTTTGGGGCTGATTTCGATTCCCTGACCAGGAACTAGACGCTCTATCGCCATCTTGGCCAGAGGCATGATGTCTCCCGGCCTCTCTCTGAGTGGAGGGAGGTATAGAGGGAATACGTTCAGGCGGTAGTAGAGGTCTTCTCTGAAGCGACCCGCCTGCACTTCTTCTTTCAGATCTCGGTTTGTAGTAGCTATCAAACGGACATCGAGCGGGATAGTGGAGTTTCCCCCCAGTCGCTCTACCTCGCGTTCCTGAATGACTCGGAGCAACTTAGCCTGCAAACCAATAGCTATTTCCGATATCTCATCGAGAAGCAGCGTTCCGTGGTTAGCCTGTTCGAATTTTCCTGCTCTAGAAGCATAGGCTCCGGTGAACGCTCCTTTCTCATAACCAAAGAGTATGGATTCGAGCATCGCCTCCGGAATGGCCGCGCAGTTGATCGCGCAGAAGGGTCGTTTGTGCCTTGTTGAATTTTCATGGATGTAGCGAGAATAGACTTCTTTTCCGCTTCCGGATTCACCGCTGATCATTACGGTAACGTCGCTCTGTGCAACCCTCGCTGCTAGTTTCGCTACCGCTAGGCTCTTAACGTCGCTTGCCACTAGGTTTCCTGCTGAGTGCTTCTCAGGGCAGAGCCTGTTGATCATCTCGATGAGAACTTCGGCCTCGAAAGGTTTAACGATGTAGTCTGCAGCGCCTAACCTTATCGCAGAAACGGCCTTCTGAATATTTCCATACGCAGTGACTAATACGAAGGGGATGTCCGGATAAAGACGCTTGGATACGCTGAGAAATTCATGGCCATCGATTCCAGGCATCTGTACATCGCTGATGATCAGATCAATCTGTTCGATAGCCAATATTTCCAAGGCTTCCTCGGCATTCGAAGCCTGCATGACCGAGTAGTTAGCAAGGCGGATGGTATCGCAGATTGCCTCTCTCAAGTTATTGTCATCTTCAACTATCAGAATTAGGCGCGTGTTATCCATGAGCTACATCTCCTATCGCGTCATACTGGCGCAACTTATAATTATGCGGATTCCCAAATTCGTCTCTATTGCCCTGCTGTGATCGACCTAGAGGTAATAACATCTCGATAAGCGCACCGCCGCCGTTAGCAGTACCAATCGTAATCTCTCCTCCGCAGGCCTTGATTGCGGCATGCACTACGGCGAGGCCGATACCTGTACCGCCTGATCGATTCGAATAGAAGGGATCAAAGATGTGGTCACGTATTGACTCGCTGATACCTGGCCCGTTGTCCTCGACAACGAGTTGGTAGAACATTCCTTGAATAGAAAGCGAGAGACGGATACACGGAGTGAACCTGGCTGCCTTCACCGAATTGTCCACGAGATTCGAAAGGGAATTGAAAATGGCTTCTCTGTCACCATAGAAGGAGCAAGTAAAGTCAGGTAGGTCTAGAACTATCTCTCCGCCGAATCTCTCCACCTGCATAATGTTAGCGTCCTTAACTTCTTCGAATACCTTTCCTAGTGAGAACTCGCACAGCGCGCGTCTCTCACCCCTGATGTAAGAGAGCATTCCATCTGTGAGACCCTCTATCTGGCGCAGCCGATCCAATATTTTTTTTGCAACTGGCAGGGGTTGACGGGAGTCGTTCTGGCTTGGAAGATGAGATAGATAGAGAATAGCAGTGCTTAGCGGAGTGCGAATCTGATGTGCCAGCCGAGCTGACATCTCTCCCAGCTCAGACAGGCGTTCTTCTCTATCGACTTGTTTTCTCAGGCGATAATTCTCGGACACGTCGGTTAATAGGATGACGATTTCTCCTGAATCTCCATAAGAGCTGCTACTGATACAGATGCGAGATCCGCTCTCTAGTGAGACTTCGCCGTTCAGAATCAATTGTTCTCGACCATTCTTATGGAGAACATCTTTCCAGTTCAGGCTCTTAACCGACTGACCGAGTATGCGCTGGGCACTGGAAGTTTCCTCAAGTACGAAGCCTGAAGTGTCCAGAATCAACACGCCGCCGGGAAGGGTGTCCATCAGCGAGGCCAGCTTTGCCGCTAGTTGTTCCTTTTCTGTCAGCTCCTGAAGCCTGGCAGAGTGGGATGCGGCCAGTTCTGAGTTCAGCTGAGAGACTCTGGCTTCTAACTCACGATATCTGGAGCTAAGATCTACAGACACCTGGTTGAATGTGGTGAACAGTTCCTCCAGTTTACTTCTAGAGAGCGAGGTTTCAGTTAGCTTGTCCGTAGGCATAGTAGTTCTCAAAGTTTTCATCCTACTTGAATAAAGCAATCATCATGCCACTCCTAAAGTGCCCACAAATTGGCGCCTCAATGGATTGTTCTGTCAAAGAAATGCCTATAATTTGCAGCGAAGGCAGAATTTCCTACAACAAAAAATAACACTGGCAGTGCAAGTGACATCGCGAAGTCGCAGCTGTAAGCGTGCGGTATGGCAGGGGAGACGAATTGTTGCGGTAACTGTAGTGAAATCGGACGAAGAAGTGCCAGAGAAGCGTAGTAAGAAATGCCCGTGAAAGGTAGTGAGTGTGGATCGAGAATAAAAGGACTGGTGCGAACTAAGGTGATTCAGTCCGCACCAGTCAACCGAGGTAAACTGGTCTAGGCATTCATGGCAGTGGATTGTCTGTTCTCACTGCGAATACCCAATTTCCTAATCTTCTGTATGAGTGTAGTCCGTCGTAGAGTGAGAACTCTAGCAGCCTTTGATACGACCCAATCAGTATCATCGAGTGCTTGAAAAATTAGGTTCTTCTCTAGCGCGGTCAGGTGTTGTTTGAGGTTTATGGGTCCAGATTCAAACTTGATAGATGGGGCTCGTGGTTCAATACTTGGCCTCTGCACGAAATGCTGACTGTGTTCCGGGGAAGACAGTTGAGATCTGTATCTAGGCGGGAGCAGATCGGCACTGATGGTTTCCCCTGGGCGAAGAATTGACAGCCTTTCGACAAGATTCTCTATTTCTCTGACGTTCCCTGGCAAAGGATGTTGTGCTAGGGCTGCAATGGCAGTGTCATCAAATCTAATCGGAACAGATTTGCCGAGCTGTAAACAGATTTTCTCAGAGAATTCATTGAGTAACAGGGGTATATCGGAAGTTCTATTTCTAAGTGGTGGTAATTTGATGGGAAACACGTTCAGCCTGTAGAACAAGTCAGTACGAAATTCTCCATCTTCTATGCGCTTCTCTAGATCTTGATGTGTGGCAGCCACAAGTCTAACGTTGCTTGCAATCGTCTTCATACCTCCCACACGCTCAAACGTTCGTTCCTGAATCACTCGGAGTAGTTTTACTTGCATGGGCATTGGCATGTCGCCAATTTCATCGAGGAACAGGGTGCCTCCCTCAGCGAGCTCAAACCTGCCTCTGCGACTATTGGTAGCTCCTGTGAACGCACCTTTCTCGTGCCCGAACAGTTCTGACTCCAACAGTTCTGGTGGAATCGCACCGCAGTTAACCGCTATGAAGGGTCCGTCGGCGCGCAGGGAGAATTGATGTATTGCTCGTGCAACGATTTCCTTTCCGGTGCCTGACTCGCCTAACAGCAAGACATTGGTATCTGCCAGCGATACCTGGCGAATAGAGGAATCGACCTCTTGGATCTCTTTGCTCTTGCCTGTTAAAGAGATAGGCAGGCCCTTGCGGCTAACTAGATTATTTCTGGAAATCTCCGCTTTCTTGATCGTGTGCATGAGGGATTCGAAGTCCACCGGGAAGTATAGGATGCTGCTTACTCCCGAAGGAAGACTATCCTCAGGAGCGGATTCCTCGGCGGTGCTGATGAGGTGAGTAGACACCTCAGGGTGGCTGTTACGGAGGTAAGCAAGAACTTCCTCCTCTTCATCTTTGTTGCTTAACGACACGAAAGCCAAAAGGATACGGCTATTATTCTGCAATTCGCTCATGGCTTCTTCAGTTGATTGGGCGAACTCCACGTCCTTCTGAATAAAGTCAAAAACAGTGTTCATACTCGCTGAAATGATCTTGTCGTCAGTAATTATTAGCGAACTATCTTGCATGGAGATTTCCTTCTAAAGCTAATCAATTGCTATATCAACTATCCCTAAATGCTCTTCCTTGGTCGGTTCTACGACAACGAGTCATCTAAGAAATAGGCTTCAAAAAAGTCGAGATTCAGCGCTAGCCGAGATTACGTTCAAGCCTAATGTCATAAATATGACAATAACAATGCTTTAGTGAGAGTTAATAAACATATCAGTCAAGAAAGCGTTGTTAGGTCTTGAATATACGGCAGAAAAATTACGCATTGCAAAGTAAATTTATGAAATTGACAAAAAAACATACGGTTCTCAGACTAATTCCTACAAAAAGCTGACCCTACATCGATTAAAAAGGTCGGATAGAGAAACCTAAGACTTCTTATACGTACGAATAGTCTCAAGAAAACTCGTAGAAAAAGTGTTAGTAGTGCTTCCTTCCTGTACGGAAAACTCTCGAGTTGTACAAAGAATGAACAGCAACGAGCCTCTCCCCTTCAAGAAACAGCTCGAAAAACGAGAATAATTCCTACAAATAGAACAATAGTTTTAGTGGCGCCAAACCATGCAGACCTATAAATGTCGTTGCTGTCACTGAATAACAAAGCCAGTGAACAGAACCGACTCCACACCGTCATCTTTTATCAGCTTGCGCACATCTTCTTCTGCCTGTGCGCGCAGGGCTTCTTTTCCCTCTGCGCTGTCTAGTACGCCAAATTTGAAGGTGTCTAGCAGCATGATCAGGGAATTCTGTATTAGTGGTGTATTGGTTTGCAGCTTCTCGAGTGTCTCTTCGCTACGAGTCAGAATCGAGAGTTTGACCTGCAAGTAACGAAGGCTGCCGTTGTAGTTGGAGCTCACAATCAATGGGGGTAATGTGTGGAAAAGCGCCTCTCTCTCTTCATTCGCGACTTCCTGGTCACTCGACTCAAGGATAATGCCAGCATCATCCGACATTGCTGCCCCCATGCCTGTAAAGAAATAGGCGCTGGCACCACCGCCGGCGAGTAGGGCCGCCGCAGATCCAGCTAATAGTATTTTCTTCAATTTCATCACTCCTCTGATTCAGACCCTTCGGCCATTAAAATGTCTGCGTTAAAAACGGTGATTGTTAGAATGCAGTAATCGCTCGAGACCCACTAAAGTAGCGGGCATGAGCAGAATTCACTTCATCCGCTTCTTTCTGCATGTTCCATATAAAAACTAGTTAATCATTCCCTCATTACGTCGTAATACAAAATAAGGAACAGTTCTTTTTTTAGCTTTAGTGAATTGTCCGCTTGAGAGTTTCTGTTCAAGAGAGAAACTGCGGCTCACAAGACACTTAAACTTGGCTCGAAAGAATGGACCGACAAAGATTTTTTACGAAGCGAGATTTATAAAAACCTAGGGTACGAGCGAAAGGAGCAACGAAGCACTATGGACTTAGCGACACTACTTGGAATACTTGGGGCGTTTGGGGTAGTCACAGCCGCCATTCTGTTAGGCGGGTCTGTATTGGTCTTCGTCAACGCTCCGTCTCTCTTCATCGTATTGGGCGGTACGCTTATGGTGGTCCTGATCAAGTTCAACATCTCCCAATTCACTGGAGCCTTGAAGGTCGCCGCTAAAGCGTTCAGATCGAAGTTGCCCGCGCCGGAAGCGCTTATTCCCGTTATCGTCGAGATGTCAACGGTCGCACGGAAAGAAGGAGTTTTGGCGTTAGAGAACATACAGATAGACAACACATTCCTGGAATCGGGCGTCAGGATGCTAATAGATGGCAGTCCTGTCGAGGACATGCGAAGACATCTGACGAAAGACATCGAGGAGATGAACGAGAGGCACAAGTGGGGTGCACAAGTGTTTACCGCTGCTGGCGACGTGGCTCCAGCGATGGGAATGATAGGTACGCTTGTGGGCTTAGTGCAAATGCTCTCTGCAATGGATGACCCGAAATCAATTGGGCCTGCGATGGCCGTGGCCTTGCTGACGACTCTCTATGGGGCGGTCCTTGCCAATATGGTCTTTCTTCCTATTGCGGACAAACTGACGCTGCGGCGGACCGAGGAGATGAAGCTGAATTCAATCTGTCTCGATGGTGTCCTAGCGATTCAAGAGGGGCAGCATCCACGAACAACGGAAGCTCTATTGAAACTCTATGTTAATCCGAAGCGAAGAGACCTAGAAGTAGCGGCGCCCGAAACGACTCAGCAAGAACAACCGGCGTGAGGTGATAGTCATGGCAGACGCGGAAGTAAAAGCTGGTGCTCCGGCATGGATGGCAACCTTTGCGGACCTTATGGCGTTGCTTATGTGCTTCTTCGTACTCTTGTTGTCGTTCTCGGAGATGGACGTGCAAAAGTATAAGCAAGTGGCGGGATCGATGGCCGACGCATTCGGGGTTCAGAACGAGGTAGCTGCCACCGCAATTCCAATGGGCACTTCTATAATAGCCCAGGAATTTAGTTCCGGCAGACCGCAGCCCTCGCCAGAGAACGTAGTGCAGCAGCAGACCGTCGAGAACACAAAAATGTCATTGCAGGCAGGCCAGGCCGATAGAGGAGAGGATTCCCAATCACCTAGGTCCGAGGATGAGGAGGCAGAAGTCGCCCGACAGTTATTGTTAGAGAAACTAGAGGAGCTTAGGGCGCAAACTGCAGAAGATGCAGGGCTGCTCGAAGAAGTTCTTGATAAGGAAGTGCAAGATAATCTAATAGATATCGAATCTGGGTTCCGCTCGATCACGATTCGAATCAGAGAAAAAGGATCGTTTCAATCGGGATCGGCGAATCTGAACATAGATTTTGTTCCTGTGATGGCAAAACTGCGCAGTGCGCTAACAAGCATCAATGGACGCATTGCAGTAGAAGGGCACACCGATGATGTCCCTATATTCACCAACGAGTTTCCATCGAACTGGCACCTCTCATCACATCGGGCCCTATCAGTCGCGCACGAATTGTTGAGAGACGGAAGCATTGGTGACGATCGCTTCATGGTCATTGGCTACGCAGACACAAAGCCGTTCGGAGAGAATAGTTCTGAGGAGAACCGCGCCAAGAACAGGCGTGTTGAGATTGTGATTCATCAGGAAGTCGACGAGGGAATCTCCGCAGAAATAAGAGATCTTGATGGTGTCGGTGACGATGTGTTGGATTCACTCGGAATTAGCGAGTCTGAGATAGTATCTATCAACTAGATCAAAGCGAATCCTAGCCGAGTTAAGAACATGACTGCCCATTCACTAGAAGAAGATGTAAAAGAAGAGGAAGATATTGTGTCAAATCTAGCCGAGCCCTTAACAGAAGTCAGACCTCCTTCAAACGTTCATCTGGTTCGTCAACCGCTTTTCAATGCAGAAATGGAGGTCTATGCTTACGAGTTGCTCTATGGGGAAATAGAAAAGCCTAGCGATTCAGAAAATGGTGAAGCCTCGCAGGTGATGCTCAATGCATTTCTTGATCTAGGTCTAGAAACAATTTCGGAAGACTGCTTTTCAGTTATAAGAATCACTGAGGATTTTATGCAGGGACGCTTGCCGTTACCGTTTCCACCCGCCGGTGTGATATTGGCCCTCCCTGACTCCATAGCTAGATCCGGTGCATCGCCTGTACCGTTGGAAGCACTCACCTCCAAGGGGTATAAGTTATCGCTTGATCTGAAGCATTCAGCCATGCTTCAGCTGGAAGGTATCTTGACACAGGTTCATATGCTGAGGGTCGATCTCTCTGATTGGAGTAGCGAGCAGTTAGAGTCGCACATACCGACCCTCGCTGGCCAGAAAGCTAAGCTTCTCGCTGCGAATGTAAATTCCAGAGCGCAGTTTGCACAGTGCAAAGAATTGGGCTTCGATATATTTCAGGGACAATTTGTCTGCGAGCCTGCCATGGTTAGCGGTAGTACATTGAAGCCGAATCGCATGGCGCTCCTGAACATACTTAAGTTGCTCGAAGACCCGGATTGCAATATATCGGATCTGGAGGACCTGATCAGTCGAGATATTACGCTTAGCTACAAAATTTTAAGAATTATTAACTCGGCTTTCTACGGGTTTCGACGCAAGATCGATTCCGTGAAGCAGGCGGTTGTTTCCTTGGGTCTTAAAGTAATTCGCGATTGGTTCATCGTAATCTCACTAACTGATATAGATGATAAGCCACAGAGCTTAATGTTTCAGACATTGCAACGGGCTCGAATGATGCAGCTGCTCTGCGATCTTATCGGTCTCAATAAGGATACAGGGTTTACCATCGGCCTGTTCTCGTCGATCGATGCGATCATGGATCAGCCGATGGAAATAATCTTGAAGGCTTTGCCTCTGTCGGAAGAAGTTACGGAGGCCTTGTTGGAAAGAGAGGGATTGCTGGGAGAGTTGTTAGACATGGTAATTCGCTATGAGAAAGGGGATTGGAAGAACATCAGCAGTGTCGGTTTCGAGCCTAGCGAATTGAGCACCTACTACTTCGAGTCCATGCTCTGGACTCGAGGTCTGTTTGAGCAAATCAGGACTGAATAGCGCTTTCGAGAAAAAGAATAGATTAATCTAGGGAACATAAGAGGAGAATTGGCAGCCATGCAGAATCTGGCAGAGAGTGCGGAAACTTACAACTCGCGAAGAAACATATTTATCGCGCGGCAGCCTATATTCGATGGAGACCTGAATGTGCAGGCTTATGAGCTCCTTTTTCGTGACGAAGATGTTTCGGTTGCCAATATTTCAGATGGAAACATGGCAAGCTCACAGGTAATGATCAATGCGTTCCTAGAGTTGGGTATCGATACAATCTGCGATAACAAGACCTCGTTTGTCAACCTAACCCGAGATTTTATCGTTGGCCGGCTTCCGCTTCCGGTGTCACCGAATGCAGTTGTTATAGAGATACTCGAAGATATCGTCGTAGATGCTGAGCTGATATCAGCTCTCCGGGATTTTTCTGCTAAAGGGTTCAGCCTGGCGCTCGATGACTACACGTTCACCGATGACAAGAAGCCTCTGTTTGAGGTCGTAGATATTGTGAAAATAGATATCATGGATTGCGACAGGGAAACGTTAGTAACCGATGTGAGAGCCCTACAGAAGTGCAACGTGAAGTTGTTGGCAGAGAAAGTAGAGACGCGCGAGGATTTCGAACTATGTAAGTCGTTGGGCTTCGACTATTACCAGGGGTATTTCATCAGTCGACCCGAAATCATTAAGGGCCAGGCGTTGAAGCCCAGTCGAGTATCGCTGCTGGAAATACTCACCATGCTGGAAGATCCAAACTGTGATATGCGCGTGTTAGAGAATCTAATCTCTCAGGATGTGACGATTAGCTACAAGATACTGCGCATCATCAACTCGTCTTTCTTCGGATTCAGGAGGAAGATCGATTCAGTGAAGCAGGCTGTTGTGTCGCTCGGGCTTAAGGCAATTCGTGACTGGTTCGTCATTCTGGCACTTACGAATATAGATGATAAGCCAAGGGAGTTGATCATGCTGACTTTGCTTCGCGCCCGTATGATGCAATCACTCGCAGAGAAAACGGGCCTTAACCCTGACCCCTGTTTTACAACAGGCTTGTTCTCGTCGATTGATGCAATCATGGATCAGCCAATGGACGAGGTTCTGAAGGAGCTTCCCCTATCCAGTGAAATAGCAGTTGCGCTTACGAAGAAGGAAGGCGAGGTCGGCGAGTTGCTTGCCCTAGTGCTCAATTACGAGAGAGGGGATTGGTCACAAGTTGCCGACAGAGGAATATCAGCCGAGGAGCTAAGTAGCACCTATCTTGAGTCTATGGCGTGGGCCACTGCACTCATTTAGTCAACAGGCTCTTAAGGTATTTCTCGGGTTTAAAGTAGTGCTACGCCCGGCAGCCAAAGCTCGCGGTTCTCTATCCGGTAGGTCTTTCAGTTCAGTTCTGGCTGTAGCAATTCGCGAATGTTGCAGGCGTTCATGGGTTTGTGGACTTGAGCGCTTGCTGTGTTCGCCGGGAGCGATAATCGCCCTCTATGCGTGTACAAAGTAGAATCGATGGGATTGAGCAAGCGAAGAGACCGGTTTGTTATTGAGGATGAAGTTGTACGTGCCCACACCCCGTGTTGCTGCACGGCATTCACTAGAGCTATCGACGGCGAGAGTCGGCCGCTATTCTGCTCGTGGCAGGGCATTCAAGTATTCCTCGGCCCTCTGAAAATCTCTGGCCAGGGTCCTGCTAAAACCCAATCTTACAATAATGGATGTTAGGCGGGAGCTGGGCTGGTAGGCGATCGAGACCTTTGCATCGACACTGCCATTCGGCTGTTCGCTGAACGTGTAGTGGCCGATCAGGTAGTCTATGGGCACGCTGACGGTGGACAGAGACATGTCGGTAAAATAGGCGAAGCTGTGCGGCGGTTCGTACACGATGATTCGCTGAGCGAGCTGTCTTCCATCAGTCATCGTAGTCATTCGCAGAGAACCTACCCCTAGCTCTTCCGGCTCATCTGGATTGCCGGCCTCGAAACTAATCTCGGCTATGTCTTCAGAGAATTCTGCTAACTGTGTAAGCAGAGCATCGAAGACGAGCTGTATCGGTTGCTCGACACTTATAGAGACGCTGTTGTCTGGCTGAGTAATAGCCCTCTCTAACTCCGCATTGATGAACTGGCTGTCATACTCACTCGCGGCCAGAAGCTGCGAAAGTGGCAGGCTGTATAAGACTACGAACAATGAATATTGCAAGTAGAAACGACTTCTAGTGAGCAGTCGCATCGAGGGGAACATCCTTGGTAGCAACATCGTGCTGTTCAATTTTTTCATCTGCAAATTCTTCGTCATGAGGCGTCGCACTAAGACCCGCGTCTTCAATATTTGCTGTGCTGCTGATGGCCAATTCGACGAGCAGTGCGAAATGGTCAGAGCCAAATTTATCTAGACGCCGAATAGCACCGAGCTGAAAGTGACGGCTATGGAAGAGATGATCCAATGGCCAGCGCAGGAACCAATAATCTGCGTGAAATGTGCTGTACATGCCTCGTCCCACGCGGGGGTCTAGTAGACCGCTTATCTTGCGAAACAGCCGTGTAGTTTCGGACCATGCTACATCGTTCAGATCGCCGGCTACTATTATCGGAGCATCGCAGTTCTGCAGGCTCTTCGCAACGACTATGAGTTCGGCATCGCGCGCGCTGCTGCTGTCACTGTATTCGGGCACTGGCGGGCAGGGGTGTAGGAAATGTGTGCGAATTCTCTCGCCATTGGGAAGTTCGATCTGGGTGTGTATGGAGGGCACGCCGTCCTCTACAAGGAATTTGATCTCGCACTCATGAAGCGCCAGCTTTGAATAGAGGTGCATTCCGTACAGATTGTCCAACGGGCATTTTGCTGTGAAGGGATAGTGCTCTTCGAGGCAGGATAGGCGTTCTTCCCACCACTGATCGGTCTCGAGCGTTAGAAGAATATCCGGATTCTCATTTCTGACTATTTCGATGAGTTTTGCCGAGTTTCGGTTTGTCATCAGTACATTCGCCGTCAACAAGCTAATGGAAGATTGCTCTGAATCTATCTTAGCCGATTCGACTTCTGGTTTTATGAGGCGCGTATAGGGATAGATCCAGTGGAAGTGGTAAACCACGCAGGAGAGCGAGATCGCCAGGACAGTCATACGCGTAAGTTCGCTCGTAAAAAACGATGCCAGGAAACCGGTTCCAATTGCAGCTACGAGAAGTTGCAGTCTGGGAAAATCAAGAATACGTACCCACCAATAGGGCCGTCGGGAGATCGGGAGTAGAGTTGCCAGTGCAAGAATTCCGGTTAAAACAAGGACTAAAAGATTCATCGAGTGTTGCTACAGTTTCGCTTCATGGATTGATTGCAGCTGACATTCTTCCATAGATAAATCTGCATTGACAGGAGTGCTGCCCGGTCCGCAATAGTGCGCTGACTTCACATACGGTGGTCGAGGGGGCAGCACTAATCTGTCAAATAATGGGGGCCAACGCTGTTCTTCGGAATATTCTGTAAGATTTGTCTTTCATGCATGGGAGAAGCTGAATACTATGCTGTTCTACTTCGAACTCAGGCGGAGAGAGATAATTATGATGCAGATCTGCAAAACCGTTGTCCTTCCTATCCATATTCTGCGCGCAGCTTCAATACCTTTTATGCTGGCGATGCTGTTAGTGAATTGTGTCTCCTCGAATGCCCCGCTGCATCCCCAGACTGCGCTGTCGAGCGGTGTGCTTTCTGAGCAGCAGGCACTCTACGATGTGCGCCACTATCGGCTGGAATTG
>CAYGRR010000012.1:56677-57918 GCA_964352295.1 uncultured Pseudohongiella sp.
TGGGTAGCGACTGCAGTGCAGGGCAGGGGCTGCGACCTGTACTGGCCCTGCAAGGACCATATTTCCGACAAGCCCGAGTTGGGCGCCGATATGTTAATCACTGTGCCCTCGAATCTGACTGCCGTGATGAATGGCGTGCTGCTATCAGAGACCACGGTCGATGATTTGACTACGTATCACTGGAGCACTAGCAATCCAATCTCCGCCTATCATCTAGCGATCAATATAGGCCCCTTCGAGAAGTATGAGATCACGCACAGCAATGCACTCACCGAGAATCCGATTCCTATTGTTTTCTATCATGTTACGAATGATATGGAGAAGATCGAGAAACTGATCAGCGAAGACTTCGTTGCCCAGCTCGAATTCTTCGAGCGAATGCTAGGTCCCTATCCCTGGGGCGACGAGAAGATTGGTATCGTCGAGATTCCCTACCTGGGTATGGAGCATCAGACCATGAACGGCTACGGCAATGGCTTTGAGTTGGACCCCTATGGTTTCGACTGGCTGATGCAGCACGAGTTCTCCCACGAATGGTTCGGCAATCTCATGACACAGACAGGGAGTGAGGATTTCTGGCTACACGAAGGTTTCGCAAACTACATGCAGCCGGTCTATGCGCAACAGGTAATAGGCGATGCCGGCTATTGGAGCTATATGTGGGATTTCTACAACGGCATGGCGAACTGCAAGCCGGTCGTTCCGCATGAGGCGGTGGCTATGGATTATTTCGACTCGAACGATCCCTACTACAAGGGCAGTTGGACCTTACATACTCTGCGAGGCTTGATAGGCGAAGAGGCGTTCTGGCGCTCGGTGCGGCGACTCATCTACGATACTGCTGAGCCTTGGGCGCTCTCCTATCCGCTGCAGCCGACTCGTCGCAGCAACGCTGACTTCGTAAGTATAGCCAGCGAAGAATACGGACAGGACCTGACATGGTTCTTCGACATGTATCTGGGACAGGCTGCGATACCGGTTCTCGAACAGGATCGAAATGCCCAGGGCATTCGCTTCAGCTGGCTGGGCGATGCTAAGGTCGACTTCTCTATCCCGATTCTTGTAACCGAAGACGGCATCTCAACCGAGTACACGGTGTCAGCAAATGCTGCACGATTTCCCGTGTCTGAGAGCGCCTTGTTGCAAATCGATCCTCGAGTGACGCTATTCAGAGACTTCGGCACTACACAGGGCTGCGCGGCCGACTGAGCCTACAGCTAGTCGCCGAAAGTGGGCAGCAC
>CAYGRR010000012.1:58018-63804 GCA_964352295.1 uncultured Pseudohongiella sp.
ATAAAGAGGAAGTAATAATGCTTCACGCTTTCTCGTTCCTCAGCAGCAAGCTCCAGGGAGCTAACTACTTATCTTCGTAGGAGAAGACTGACTTAAGTTCGCGCCTGCTTATTCTCCAGCCATCGTCTGTTAGTTCGAATTCATCATGATACTCGCCGATAATTGCGAAGCCTTCCGTAGAATTTGAGCCCCCTGCAGCAGTATAGATGGTTGCGTAGCTTACTCCCGTAGCATGTAGCGCATCGACTGGCTCTATGCGAATCGTGCTCATCAGGTGTCGGATGCTGCCACTCTTGTCCAAGCCCTCTATTCGGGCGCGAATATCGTCGCGGCCTACCCATGTCTGGTTGCCGACGCTTAGTGATGCGTCCTCGGTGAAGATATTCGAGAACTCGACAGCGTCGAATCTGTCGCGATAGTAGGCGTAGTCGGTTACCAGGTTGATGCAGTCGCGGTAGACATCGCTGGCGTAACTGGCGGGGATCAAGCCGAAGCTTAGTGCAAAGATGAACAAGATGCGTTTTGTCATGTGTAGTTTCCTGGTTTTGAAAGCGGACTTAAGAAGGTATTAATCCTATTGAACAATGAGCATGGTAATCGATATGACCAAGAGTGGGGTAGCTAGGGCGGAGGCGAACCGAAGCAGGCTGCCGCTGTTGAACGGCCATACCTGCATGGACCGCGCCGTCTGTTGTAGGGATTTCAGCGCCTTCAGGTCAGCTACGTGCTCATCGCTTAACTGACCTAGGTCATTCGCGCCGCGTCCCTGCTTCGCATTCAGCGCCCTGTATCGTTCCCTTATCGAAAGCAGGAGTTTCTGCTTGGCATCACGCATGCTATCTGTGAGCGCATACAGTGGCAGGAAGAAGGCGATGCCTGTCAGTAATACATAGGACAACAGCAGAGAAAAATTGTAGATGCTGATTAACGCTAGTCCATAGACGAGTGTATTCGAAAGTATTCCTAGAGCGGCGATCACTCCGTAAGCGATCATTCCCCAGTAGAGCTTCTCCGATTGCCCCATGAGACTGCCGAGCCCGCCGCAGCCGTCGGGGTGGAAGGGTTGAATATTCACCTCGAAGCGGAACAGCATGCGCAGAATGAGGAACGCGCTGTAGAGCCTCAGTGCCAGGAAGGTCATGAAGAAATAGAGGAAGAACGCATGGACCGGAATCAGGTAGCCAGCCACGAATTGATCGGCAGAGTACCAGGTGTCTCGTGATTGCAATACGCTCGATGTCAGCGCAGCGGAGGATATGCCCACTACATAGGGCAATAGAACGAATGTAGGATTCGTTAGCTTAGACTTCGTAAACCGCCGTACTTTCTTCCAGTCATCATCACTCGCATGGAGGACGCCGGAATCGGTAAGCTGTCTCAATGTGATTGGGAACGCGCCGAAGTAAGCACCCGCGATATAGATAAGGGTTGGAAACGCTAATAGAAATTGATTCCACCACCCGATATCGTGGGCCAAGTCGAGAGACAGGTCGCTATTGAGCAGGCTGCCTTCGAATACCGCTACTAGCGCCGCCGAAAAACTTAGCATTGCCGCGAATGAGACCGCAATGAAGCGTGAACGGATCGCGAAGCGTCCAATCAAGCTGCCTAGCCGATCGCCATGCACTAGAGAGAAAAGGC
Organism: uncultured Pseudohongiella sp.; assembly: GCA_964352295.1. Taxonomy (GTDB): domain Bacteria; phylum Pseudomonadota; class Gammaproteobacteria; order Pseudomonadales; family Pseudohongiellaceae; genus UBA9145. Next base: position 59,660 of record CAYGRR010000012.1, read on the forward strand.
CAAACTCGGCTTCCTTAGGCAGTCGGATTTCGGTAAGAATGGCTCTCATAGGGTCCAGGCTACATAGTTCAGGCGTTGATTAGGCTGTGCATCTTGGTAACGGCAGTGCCGAGAGGCTCGAATCTCGTGAGGCTAGTGTGCTAGATTCGATCTTCAGTGGCCACAGGTCGCGAGCTGTATATAAGTCTATCGACACATCGGCGGTCTATTTTACGGGGAGAAGCCAGCAATGTCGCTTTTTAAGACAATAATAAAATGGATTGGTTTAGTTGCGGCGGTGCTTCTGCTGCTCGTTGCCGCCGCCTATGGCGCCATGCGCATGAACGATGGCCCCGTGGAATTCTATCCCTGGTTTACTATAAGCATCGGCGGCCCCTTTCGCAGCGGAGAGCCTGCGGCGACACCCCAGAGCTGGGAGTTCCTGAGAGACCGCGAAGAGATTGAGATCCAGACGCTCAATCCTACAAGCTCGAGGACGGTCTGGGTGCCGACGGTTGACGGGAGACTCTATATAGTTAGCGGTTATATGAATTCCGCGCTAGGCAGGCTTTGGAAGCAGTGGCCTGCCTATATGGAAGAGGACAACAGAATATTGATTCGAGATCAGGGCAAGATATACGCGCAATGCCTGACTCGCGTCATCGATGATGCCGAGACTATAGTGCCCGTTCTTGCCGAACTAGGCAGGAAGTATTTCGGCGGTAGTGGCGTGGGAGTGCCGGGCAGTGAAGTCGCGGTCACCAGCGGTTCGATATGGATGTTCGAGGTACGCGATTGCAACTAACAGATCTGCCGTCTGTCTCCACCTAAGGTCAACAATATGCGCCCTAGCAAACTACTCACTTTACTCGCAGCTACCGTCTTGCTCGCGTCTAGCTTCGCCTTCTCGCAGGACAATATTTCGGGCACCTGGCTGCTGAACGGTCCGGGAACCGAGAGTGAAATACTCCTTACAGATGAGGGCAAACGCATTCAGGCCGAATACGACCTGTTGGCCGACGATCCAAGTCTGTACTGCACGCCAGCGAGTTCATCTAGAGTTTGGGCAAACCCGAATGCCCCTATCAGGATCGAGCAGACCGCTGAGAAGATTCTTATCAGTTATGAGTTGTTCGATCTTAGGCGGGAGATTCCTATCGGTGGGGAGGCAGTTCTGGCAAGTGAGCCCAGTACGAGAAACTTGAACGGCGATCGCTTTCCCGAGATGGGTTCGTCATTCGCCCGATACGAAGAGGGCAGGCTTGTCATCGAGTCCAGGAATCATGCCTATGGATACATTCGAACGTCGCGCGGGGTTCCTCAGTCGCCGAGCACAGTGGCCATAGAAGCGTTGCAGATCGATGGAGACGTGTTACACATAACCCACACGTATATAGACGATGAAATATTCATCGAGCCCTTGGTTCTCGAATATTTCTTCCGAAGGGCGGACGATACCGAGATAGCAATCTATGACTGCACCGACGCTAACTACGACTGGTTCGATGAACTGAACGCAAATTAGGCAGGGAGAACAATAATGAATAAGGGTCTGTTGTTTGCGATGCTGCTCACACTGCCGTTTCTAGTAAGTGCGCACCACTCTACGAACGCCAATTTCACACAGGAGATAGTCTCCGTCGAGGGCGTAATCGAGCGCGTACGTTTTCAGAACCCCCATGCATCAGTATTGATAAAGAATACCGACGAGCAAGGTAAGGAAACGTTCTGGTTGGTAGAGTCCGGCGCAAGAACGACGCTAGAAAGACAGGGAGTCACACTCGATCGTCTTGAGATTGGATCCAAAGTAATCGCGACGGGGAGAAAGGGCCGGCGCGAATTCACAATGTACCTAAGAGAAATCGAGTTCGAGGATGGGTCGATCTTCGTGCCGCAGCCGGATCTTAATTGAGCTACCAAGAAAGCGCCTAGACTAGATTCAAATTTCTGGCAGCGAGCGCTGCCTCCGCCCTATTAGTAATCTCCAGTTTTCGATAGATCTGCTTCAAGTGATCTTCGACAGTATACTTGCTGATATTCAATTTGGCAGCGACCTCTGGGGTACTGGACCCGGCGCCGATTAGCGCCAACACCTCGCTCTCTCGTCCCGTGAGAGGCGACTCGGCTTCCGCCGAAGTAGTCTGCATGAAGTGATTCAAAACCATGGTAGCAACGGCGGGTGAGAGCGGCAGCTCTCCACTCATAGCCTGAGTCAGCATCTCCGCAATTCTCTGCTTGCTCTGATCCTTCAATATATATCCCTTGGCGCCTGCACTTAGACTCGGAAGCAGGTGTTTCTCATCGGCATAGATCGTGACAATTATGCAAATACAGGAAGGGTGTTTCGCGAGCAGAGTTGGTATGAAACTGTTGCCCTTGCCATCGGGTAGTTCTATATCGAGCAGCGCTAGGCTTGGGCTAGTTCTGGTAATTTCTGTGCTTGCATCGGCTATGCTGCCTACAACTACAATCTTGGCCTCTGGAAATGCAAGTCTTGAAGCATCCACAAGCCACTTCTGAGTGTCGGGCATGTCTTCCAGAATCAATATCTGCTGTGTCATTGTGATTCTCCTAGAGACGTGTTGAGAGGAACGCTCCAGGAGGCCTGTACCCAATCGCCTTCCAGATCGTTCAGTGAAAAATTGCCTCGCAGATCGCGTGACCTTACTCGCAGATTGCTAATGCCTCGACCTGGCTTCCAGCTGCTTACGGGCTCTTCTGAGCCATTGTTAGAAACCGCGACCTTGAGGAAGTCGCCGACTACATCGATGCTGACTCTAATCTCGGAAATATTGTTGCTATGCAGGATGGCGTTACTGAGAACTTCGCGGAGCATGCGCCGCAACTGAGCCTGCTGAGATTCATCGAGTATCGAATCTGTGCCGGCTGTATCGAAATGCCAGCGCAAGCTAACACCGGCATCCTGTGCTCGATTGAAGGCCTCGCTGCGCCACTGCTGTACGGCGTTGGAGAGCGAACAACTCTCCAGGGACTTGTGCGATACGATGTCGCGAAGATCCTCGAGTGCCGATTTTGCCAGTGTGCTGTCAGAGGTATTATCCAGTCGATAATAGAGCGATAGTAATTTCGATCCGACATCATCATGCAGGTCTCTGTAGATGCGTTCGCGTTCTTCGCTTGCCGATTGACGCACTAGAGCAGCTTCAATGGCGCGATAGTTCTCGTCCAGCTCGGCGCGTGCTGCAGTGACTCTTTGTTCAAGCTCAGAGTTCAAAGAATCTGCCGCATTCATAGAATCGATGAATCGTTTCACCAGGCTAGCCCCAATCAGCAGGAATATAAGCGGAGCGGTGAAATGCACGAAGTTGAAATGGTTCTGGAAGCCAGGCTCTGAGCTACTGAACCAACCGTTGTTCACGATTGCCTGCATCACCGTGTCGTGAACGCCAGCAATGAATATCGGGATGAGCGCACAACAATAGAACGCGGGCAGGGAATCTCTGGTACGTAAATACAGTGTAGTACACAGATAAAAGGCATAGGCAGCAATTAGTAGAGAGCCGATGTGATAGAAGATATTCAGATCAAATACCTGATAGTAACTCGCATAGAAATAGACGGGTATACCGCTTAGAAAGTAGGAGATGACAAGTTTCTCAGCCCGTATTTTTTCCAGATTCAAGCTCCTGAGTAGGAAAATGAATGAGGATGCTGCCCATAGGTCGGTTGACATGTTGGAGAGCCAGCGCCATAGATCGGCATCTACTGGCAGGTAGCGAATGAACTGATTGAGGCAGAAGAAGCTGAGTCCAGCCGACGCAACGGCAAACCAGAAGTACTGTTTCTCCTGAGGCCTATAGAACCAAATACTGAAAGAGAATAGCCCGGTAATCAGTACGAATACGAATAGACCTAGCGCAACATCGTGTTGAATAAAGTAGCGGCCCTCATAGATGGGCACAAGCGCATCCGCCGTTCCAACGATGATGGCTTCCATGGAGCCCCAGCTGTGTTGTGCAAAATGCTTTATCAGTATTTCGTTGTCATCTGTCAGTAGGCTTGAGGGAATAGGAAAATAGAGTGGGCTATTCCAGTGCCTTGCCATCGGTTCTTCAGAGCGCCCGCCAGAGCCAATTCTTGTCCCGTTAAACCAGACATCTGCAGTTTGATTCAGGCGCCAGATATAGATACCGAACAGATCACCA
>CAYGRR010000012.1:63904-64981 GCA_964352295.1 uncultured Pseudohongiella sp.
GGGAATCTATCAGTGATCTTGTGGGAAGTAGTGTTCACACTGCTCATCTTAGTTCAATTTGTTCCTGCGATTGTAACTTTTTTCCTTGGCTGCATATCTCCCTGAGTTCAGGGATTATCAGGATGGGGCTAACTCTCTATGATTGCTACTCAGTGAAACTCATAAATTCATTAACGCATTTTTATAGAAGGGTATTGGCATGAAACAGGACATCGCGGGAAAGAGTTCAACCTTGCTAAAGGTAACAATAGTCAGCGGCTTGCTGCTTGTATTATCGATGGTGCCTAGCCTTCTCAAGGCGCAGAGACTTCTAATTGATGATTTTGAGGTAGGCATAAAAACAGGAACGACAACGCCTTATGTAGTGGGTATTACTGTCAACCAGACTTCCGATCCGGCTGGGCATAGTTGCTGCGTAACCGCCGTGCCAAGTCTTCTGGAGGTTTTCCTCATTGAGGGGGATCTGGTGCTTCGCGAAGTAAACAATGGTAACTCTGTTCCGTGGCTCGATTTCGACCCAATGCGATTGGATAGCAATCGGGACTTTGTCGGAGAGAGCCGTGCCACGGTTGCGGGCTTCAGCAACATTCTCACTGTTCTCTCGGGGAACGTTACGTCTGATGGCATTACGGGCAGGTTCAGCATAGGAGCCGATGGCGGTCTGCCCGGTGGCCTACCTATTAATCACGATTTTCAGATCACGGCGGAAGGGGGATTGCGCCTCGAATACCATCAAACGTCCTATCTTGCATTGCATGTGCAAGCGGGGGTCGGGTTTGAAGTGATTGACTCCTTCTCGGACGAGGAAAAGCCGGAAGAACTCTTCCTGGTATTGAAAGACGACCTGAAGGCGCCGGAGGCCGATTGGTGGTTGCTTACCTTAAGTGGTGGTGAAATTAGATCGTTCGATCCGGATACGCTTACTTTCCAGCCAGGGCTGCGCCCAACATTTCAGGGGCCCACTACAGATATACCTGGTCCGGTGAAATTCGCTGATCTGCCCGCAGATCAATCTGAGAACATCACCGTCTTCTTCGGTATCGACACTCAGCAGAATGGCGTGTTGGACGAGGGTTC
>CAYGRR010000013.1:0-11756 GCA_964352295.1 uncultured Pseudohongiella sp.
TTCACGATGAGTTGATAGATCGACGGGACTAACAGCGTGGCGCACACCAATGCCAGAAGTACGTCTCGATCGAGGTGATACAGCACAAGCGTCGCATCGGGTAGATTCAGCGCGACTACTCCAACCAACACGAGCCCGAGCAAGATGATGTTCTTGCTGAGCATCAGCCCTGCCACTACAAAAGCTACGGAGAATACGACGATGAAATTATTCTCCAGCCCGAAGCGAGCGAGAATCTCATTGGCTATCGCTATTCCTAAGGTAATGAAAACTACTGCACAATAAACAAGCGGCTGAACAAACTGCTTTTGTCGTTCCATAATTACACCTCTAAAGCTGATCACTAAAAGTGGGCCTTGGGAATAATATAGTGCAAGAGGAGCGGTTCCGGGCGGGTAAAAGTCCAGAGTATGAACTGGTTCAAATCCGAGTTGTGCGCCAACTATCACTTTCTCGGAGACGGCGCTCTGCGGGCGCTCGGGAATTGGTTCACGAAGGCCGAATCCCGCAAATGGAGCGGGATAACCAGCCTACGCTAGGAGTACTAATGAGGGATACTTGGAACCGTTACAGCGGACAATCTTACTCGGCAACCACTCGCAGCAGCTGCTTGTAATCACTCAACCCCATGAATATTTTCTCGATACCGTCCTGTTTCATGGTCTGCATGCCATCTTTCAGCGCTTGGGCGCGTATAGCATCAAGCTCTGCCTTCCTGTAGATCATCGCCTGTAGCTCATTCGTACCCATCAGCAGTTCGTGAATACCGGTTCTGCCTTTATAGCCGGTTCCACCGCAGTCATCACAACCTACCGGGCCCTGCAACTCGACGTTGTCCAGGTCATAGGGTAGCGCTTTGAATGCCTCGCGGCCGTAGGCATCAACCAGATGATCCAACTCCTTCTTATCGGGCTTATAAGGTTGCTTGCATTTACCGCACAAGGTTCTCATCAGACGCTGGGCCAATACGCCCAATAGCGCATCGGAGAAGTTAACCGGATCGAGGCCCAGATCTAGCAGACGAGTAATCGTTTCCGGCGCCGAGTTAGTGTGCAATGTGGATAGCACTAAGTGACCCGTTAGAGACGCCTCGACTCCAATACTCGCCGTCTCATGGTCACGCATCTCACCAATCAGAATTACGTCTGGGTCGGCACGTAGGAAGGCGCGCATAGCTGTTGCGAATGTAAAGTCGATCTTGGGCAGCATCTGCACCTGCTGCAATCCAGGCTGGGTTATTTCCACGGGATCTTCTGCCGTCCAAATCTTTCTATCGGGCTTGTTGATATACCCAAGCACGGCATGCAGCGTAGTCGTCTTACCCGAACCGGTTGGTCCCACAACAAGGAACAGGCCGTGGGGGTGAGCAGAGGCAGCTACCACCTTCTCGAAGTTTCTCGGGCTTAGATTTAGTTTCTCTAGCGGCATGGCACTACCGGCAGCAAGAATACGCAATACTGCGCTCTCGCCCTGTACGGTAGGCACGGTAGCAACACGCAGCTCTAGCCGAGTGCCCCTGACCTTGAGCTTGCACTTGCCATCCTGTGGCAAGCGCTTCTCTGCAATGTTCAATCGCGAAATAACCTTGATACGAGCAATCAATGCCGCACAGTGTTCCTTGGGCACCTTCAGCAGCTCTCTGCAGATGCCATCGACGCGAATCCTCACGCCACCAGGCGCATCGTCCTTGCCGGGCTCGATGTGTATATCCGAAGCACCCAATCGCTCCGATTCGGTGATGATTCTATTTACCAGCTGTATGATGCCGGAGGTGGCCGCCAAGCCTTCATCTTCATCATCGTCGCCTCCGCTATCAATCTCGATACCGCCCTCACCACCGAGCGCATCGAACACATCGTCGAAGCCAGCTTCCATATCCGCATCGGCATCGCCGCGAAGAAATTGCTGAATGTGCTCAGGCAGGCCAACGCGGAAGACATAGTTTCTCGCATTAACTACGCCCTGGATCTCCATTATGCGTTGATAGTCTGAAGGGTCATCGATGAGGATAACCGCCTCTTCCTTATTACCAGCTACCGGCAACCAGAGGTTGCTGCGCAGATAGCTAATCCCAATATTCTCTAACAGTTCAACGGGCAGTTCATGCTCCGAGTCATATTTCATATAGGGCACGCGGTAGTAGTGCTCCAATGACTTACCGATATCGTCCGCTTCGATATTGAAATCGTCCATGAGGCAGCGCGTTACCGAGCCACCGTAGAGTGAGACATTATTCTGTAGCTCGGCTAGCTCAACGCCAGATATCTTGCTTTTCTGGACCAGGTAGTCGAACGGCCCCTGTGTGCTCTGCAGCGACGCGCGAAACTGTTTCGCCAGCATCTGACTGACCATCATGGCGTGTTTCAGGTCGGTCTTCGTAAACTCTCTATCGCCTTCGAAGTTAATCAACTGCATGACGCCCAAGAGGATTTCATCCTTGATGGGAACGACAATCATCGATTTCACCTTCCAGCCCTTTGCTTCGCTGAAACGCTTGTCGAACTGCAGCCGGGGATGGATGTCGATCAACTCTTCACTGTTCAATACATTCTTTATGACGAGGGCTCTCTGGCTCAAAGCCACATAGCCGGCTAGGGATGTCGGGCTGAATGGCACCCTGATCTCAATGGAATCGTCGTCGTCTGGATCGCCGCCCTTGAAGCTGGCGAGAATCTCTTTTCCGTTGTCTACACTTTGGTAGATTGTAAATAGTTTTACATCGAGAAGTGCCAGCAAGTCCTTCTCGACTTCCTTCATTGCCGTCTTTAGCTTTTTACTGTACTTGAGGCGTTGATAGATCTTGGATAAATTCGCGACGAATTCATCCTGCTTCTCCACGACCGGTAAAGGAGGAGTTTCAATCTCTATGTCTGTGCTAGCTGTCTCAGTCATCTTAATTCAGTATTTCCAGCATCTTTTCAGATGTTCTCTCGCGCTGTTGAACCGCAGCCACACTCTCTGGCTTAACTCGGGCGAGCAGGACGAAAAAGTATAATCTAATCCCGCATATCACGGGGATTTGGCCGATAACTAGGCCTATCATGCACCCTTTTTACTCAATACGCTCACGACGAGTCAAAATGCCAGCTATTTCAATCAGTTTCAATAGATTTTTACTGTTATTACTGCTCCAGATCGCAGTAATTCCGGCGGCTTGGGGACAACTCCCACAATTTGATCCCGAGCAGATGGAATGGCTCGGCGACCGGATCTTTGCGAACGAGTGCAATCGCAACACGCTCTGTCTTACTAGCTGGAACGAAGGTGAGGACTTTCCCTCTCTGGGCATCGGTCACTTCATCTGGTACTCGGAGCAACAGAGCGAGCGCTTCGAGGAAACCTTCCCTTCCCTGCTAGCCTTCTACAAGCGGCATGGCTATACCTTGCCCGGATGGCTAGCCACAACCGAGGATCCAAACTCGCCCTGGCAGAGCAGGCAGCAATTTCTCGCCGAGATTGACACTCCAAGAATGCAGCAGCTGCGGGAATTTCTGAGTTCGACCACCGAGCTGCAAGTATTGTTCATTGTCGAGAGACTAAACGATTCCACGTCGGACCTGTTCGATCGAGTCGATTCGTCCCGACGTGGCGCACTCCAAGCTAGCTTCTACGGAATAGCAAACTCACAGGCTCCCTATGGCATGTATGCGCTCATCGATTATGTCCATTTTAAAGGAACGGGTACCGCAGCAAGCGAGCGCTATCAGGGCGAGGGTTGGGGATTACTGCAGGTCCTGCTCGAAATGGACGGCCGCGACGCCAATCTCGATAATTTTGTCGCCGCAGCCACGCGCGTCTTGGAGCGGCGCGTCGCCAATGCGCCAGTCGAGCGCAGAGAGCAACGCTGGATAGCCGGATGGAAGAATAGACTATTGACCTATCTGCCAAATGGCTGAGCCCTTCTCTAACGCGCGGCGAGGCCTTCGAGGCTAGACTCAAACCTATTAAAGCTATAAGCTTTTCCTCCTACCGACCACAGATGAGATAAGCCTCGTCTGACTCAATAGCTGTATTCAACTACTCAACGAAGCATCAAGCATGTCTTTCGAACGTCAAAACATTGGGAAAATGCAAGGCTATGCACCGGGCGAACAGACCGGCGCGGCTAATACGATTAAGCTCAACACGAACGAGAATCCGTACCCGCCAAGCCCGCAAGTTGCGGCGGCCCTTAGCTCGATCGACGTCGCCAAACTCAGGCGCTATCCGTCGCCAATGGCTGACTCGTTTCGAGCGGCCGCTAGCCGACTGCACAATGTCTCTGCCGATCAGATCATTCCCACTAATGGCGGCGATGAACTCCTAAGACTGGTTCTGACCACCTTTGTTGAGCAACAGGACACCATCGCCGTCTGCAAGCCCAGCTATTCGCTCTATCCGGTTCTCGCTGACATTCAAGGCTGCAAACTACACGAGATCCTGCTCAACGATGATTGGAGTATGCCGGAAGACTTCATTGAACAACTTAACAGCTCGGCGGCCAAGCTACTCATCATTGTAAATCCCAACGCGCCCACAGGCGCTCTGCTTCCAACAGAGTACCTAGCCAAGATAGCGACAAACTTTTCGGGGTTGCTGCTTATCGACGAGGCCTATGTAGATTTCGTAGAACCGGAGCTAAACTACGATTCGGTTTCGCTGATTAGTGCTCACGAGAACATTCTGATACTGAGAACACTCAGCAAGGCCTATTCCCTAGCCGGCCTTCGCTTTGGTTACGGCATCGGAGCGAAGTCGTTGATTGCGCCGATGATGTTCAAGACTCGAGATAGTTATAACACCGATCATATTGCCCAGGCACTGGCCACGGCCGCCCTGGACTCGGCCGAATACGCCAGAGACAATAGCCGGCGCATTCGCCAGAGCCGCGAACAATTGCGAGCGGACCTGCAGGCACTCGGACTCAATGCTCCCGAGAGCCAAAGCAATTTTATCTTGTGCCAGGTTCCAGAAACGATAGGCGCAGAGAATCTGTACCAGCAGTTAAAGCAGAGAAATATCCTGGTGCGCTATTTCGATCAGGATCGATTGCGAGACAAGTTGCGTATATCGATAGGCAGCGAGTCGGAGAATGCGTCGCTACTCGCCGCCGTAAGAGAATTACTATAGAGGCCATTTGCACGAGCAACTTCGAGACTCGCTTTCCCCACGATTCCATCCTGTCGCCCACACTTTGGATGCCCTGAATCGAGCGAACTCGCTACCTCGTGACCTGTGGAGACCTTAGCTAAAAGACATGTCTGACACTGCCCCCAACAGCAAGAAAGAGCGTCTGCACTATTGTCCAAAGTGCAAGAAGCCACTGCGTCGAATTCAGGGAAAGATGGGGCCCTTCTGGGGCTGCACGGGATTTCCCGACTGCCGCGCCTCACTCAACGATGTCGATGGCAAACCCTCCGAGGAAATTGACGAACACTATCGCTGCCCACTGTGTACAAGGCGATTGGTGAAGGCCGACAAGGAAAAAGGAGAGTATTGGTTCTGCACTGGCTATGCGAAAGGCTGCAAGGTTACCCTTCCCGATCATGATGGCATTCCAGAAGCAGCCTACAAATGCCAGAAATGCAGTCACTTGCTCGTGAAACGCAGCGGTAAAAATGGTGTATTCTGGGGCTGCAGCGATTATCCCAACTGCACTGCCAGCTATAACGATGAGGACGACAGGCCCAAGTTTTGATTTTTTCGCTACTCAAGATACGCAAGAAAACGGCTGCCGTGCTGGTAGGTATTGCCTGTGGTTTAGCCTCGGTGTGGGCGATGGCTTCCTGGCAGAACATCTCCATGGAGGAGATCTTCAATATGCTCTTGGGCAGCCTGTTGCTGCTCGCAGGTATTATGCTTGCCGCATTGTGCCTCGTCGCCGTCCTCTCGCTGCTGCGAAAATTAGCCAGCAAGATTGGCAATTCCGAGTAAGCAGGCTTACCTAGGTCTCCGCTAATTCAAGGCTATGGCAAGTCTCTAGACATGATCAGCGCATCTTCCCTACCATTCTTCCCGGGATAATAGTTTTTCCGCTCTCCAATCTGCACGAAACCCATCGAGCTATAGAGATCGATTGCACTCACATTCGAGCGCCGAACTTCGAGGAAGCAGACTTCCGACTCTTGTTGATAGGCCCTGTCGAGCAGCAGCTTGAATAGCTTTCTACCATAGCCGCGCCGCTGGTAGTCAGGACGAACACAGAGTGTAAGCAGATGACACTCGCCGATCGCCACAGACATAACCCCATGGGCGATTATCTCTTGCTTACTTGCCAAGACCCAACACTGATAACCCGCCCTCAGGCAATCGACCAGGATACGCTTTGTCCAGGGGTAGTTATGAACAGCTGCCTCGTTCTGCGCGACCAGCTCGACATCGCTAGCTCGCATAGTGCGCGCGAAGAAATCTGTCTTGGGGTTAGTTTCAGTAAGCATAAGATCGTAAAATTGGCTTGAGGGTTTGGACGGCTCGAATCGAAGTGCTAGCTCGCACTGTCTATTCGCTTTCTGAGTGGCTGTAAGTGCTGCCATACCTCTCTCTTAAGGGTTGGGAGGCCAAGCATCGACGCCAGGCTATGGGTCACGGTAATGGAGTAGCCTTTACCGCTCTCAAAATCGCGCACTAGCGGCTGCGACTGATTCTGCAACAGCACAGCTTCCAGCTGTCCCGCGAATACCAGTAGATTGGTAAAACCATCCGTCTCCTGGCGCATCTGCAAGAAGCCTGAGATTGCCTTCGCCGCCTCTACCTCTGGACTATTCTTCATAGAGTAAGCACTGTGCACAGGCCAGGAAAACTCTTCTGCCTCTCGAGTCGCGTCAATGCCCTCCTGACCGAGGGCCTTCAGAATCGCCTGCAGCAACGCGAGAGTTTCTGCTCTGAGTTGCCCCGAGGCCTGCGTAGGCACCTCATCGAGTATCGCCAGGTTTGCATTTATCGGATAGTAGCGCAGCGCAAAGCTTAGGCTCTGCTGTGCGTCTGCCTCGGCAGCGGAGGCAGCCTCCTTCTCGCCGCTAGCCGCCTCAGATGGGCGGATTGGAACCACGGTCGCTTTGCGCACTGCAGTTGCACGGGAACGCAGCTCTTCGATCGCCGCTAGCCCGCCTGTACTCTTCTCACCTCGAGACTTACGCAAAACTTCAGTCTTGGCCGCTTCTGCAAACTCAGATCTAGCCGCAGGTTGAATGGGAAACTCATAGAGCGGAGAAGGCTTCGCGCCCGGCAGGCGTCGCCGAGGATAATAGGTTTGAATACCCATGGCCTCTAAATAGGCCTGTCGTTTTCCTTCATTCATTTCGAGTGCGCGCGGTTGGCAAATTAGAAGCAAATATACGCGTTTGCAGCAGGCACAACAACACCATGGCCCATGCCGTTGCCAACACCTTGGACAATCTGCTCAATAATTGAAGTAGCGGCCTATTCGTGATTGAATCCGCCTTCGTTGTGCTCGAGGTAATCCCATGAAAGCGATAGTCTGCAAGACCTACGGTCCACCTGAAAACCTTGTCTTGGAAGAAATCGATGATCCTGTCGCGGCCGAGAACGAGGCAATCGTCCGGGTTTATTCCGCATCGCTCAACTTCCCAGATGGCTTGCAAATTCAGGGAAAATACCAATTCCAGCCGCCTATGCCCTTTACACCAGGATCGGAAGTGGGCGGAGTAATCACCTCCGTTGGCGCGGGAATCCGAGGCTTCGCAGTAGGCGACAGGGTAATGGCCACACCAGGCATCGGCGGATTAGCTGAGCAGGTAGCCGTCAAGGCCGACGGCCTGCGCAAGATTCCAGACAGCATGGACTTCAAGACAGCCGCCGGCTTCGCCATGATCTACACCACATCCTATTATGCATTGAAGCAGCGAGCGCAGCTGCGTGCTGGAGAGACTCTGCTCGTTCTGGGAGCGAGCGGCGGGGTGGGTCTTGCGGCCGTCGAGCTGGGCAAGCTAATGGGCGCCAGGGTAATTGCAGCCGCCAGCTCCGATGAGAAACTCGACTTCGTCAATCGCTTGCATCCCGACGCCCTGCTTAACTATGGCGATGGCGAACTGAAGGAGAGAGTCAAAGAACTCACTGACGGGAAAGGCGCCGACGTGATCTACGACCCAGTCGGCGGCGACCTCTTCGATCAGAGCTGCCGCTGTATAAATTGGAACGGTAGGCTGCTAGTCGTGGGATTCACAAGTGGGCGCATACCCGAGTACAAGGCAAATCTTGCTCTACTCAAAGGATCCTCCATGGTGGGTGTGTTCCTAGGCAGATTCCGAAAAGAGGAGCCTGCAGAATACGAGAAAAACTTCGCCGAACTCTTGCAGATGTACGATGCCGGAAAACTCAAGCCCATTGTTACCGAATCTTTCGCGATGGCCGATTTCGTCGATGCGTTCAATGTGTTTACCGAGAGAAAAGTAATGGGCAAAGTGACGCTGGAGATACACACAGAGTGACACTTCAGGCCAACAAACTTTCAGAACAGCAAATACTCGACGATCTGGGTCAGCTAAAGACTATCGCCGCCGCGCACATGGGTCCTGGCGCCGCGCTCGAGATCGAAACCGTCACTATCGATGGTCAGGAGCAGAGTGTCTTCGCACACGTTCCTGTCAATCTCGGCGAGCTCTACAAACTGGGCCTGGAGGCAGGAGACCAAGACTTCCTAGTCTATCAGGATGAACGCTTCAGCTTCGCCGAGAGTCTTGAGATTGCCCTGCGTATGGCACGAGCACTCAAAGAGACCTACAACATCCAGGCCGGGGATCGCGTGGCGATCTGCGCGCGCAACTCGCCGGAGTGGTGCATGGCCTATATGGCGACTACCCTGATCGGCGCGATCGCAGTGCCCATGAATTCCTGGTGGAAGAGCCCCGAACTGCTGTATGGCCTGAAAGACAGCGGCAGCAAGCTAGTCTTTGTCGACCCCGCACGGCTTGAACTCTTAGAGCCACTGCTGAATCAGCTCGATGTACAGGTTGTAATGATCAAGCCAGAGACTGCAGGCAGCTTTCCGGAATTCTATGAACTCGCCCGATCCAATGAACCACTGTCCGATGAGGAGATTCAACAGATCGGTGTAACTCCAGAGCACGAGGCTAGCATCATGTATACCTCGGGCTCGACTGGCATGCCCAAGGGCGTGTTGTCCACGCATCGCAATATTATCAACGCACTCTACACCTGGAAGTTCGTCAAGGAGATTACGGAGATACTCAGGCCCGAACTGGTGGAGGAGAATCCAGAATTCCAGCCAGCTCTGCTGGCCAATGTGCCGCTGTTTCATGTAACCGGCAGCCATGCACAATTTCTCGCCAGCTTCATCTACCTGCGAAAATTCGTAATGATGTTCAAGTGGGACGCGGAGGTAGCACTCAAGCTCATAGAACAAGAAAGAATTTCGGTGTTCCACGGCGTGCCTACGATGGCATGGGAGATCATGCAGTCTCCGAATTTCGATTCAACCGATCTCAGAAGTCTACGCGGCGTCCAGAGCGGCGGCGCACCCCGTCCACCAGAGCATCTCAATATGATGATGCAGAAGTTTCCCGATGCGGCGATTCCCGGCCTCGGCTATGGCCTAACAGAGACCAATGCAATCGGCGCGATAATCTCCGGAAAGTTTTACGCCAGCAGACCGAATAGCACGGGACGACCAACTCCGCCGGTAACGAGCGTGAGAATCGTTGACGAAGCGGGCAATACTCTGGATGCCTGCGAGGTTGGTGAAATCTGCATCAAGGGCCCGACGATCATGAAGGGCTATTGGAACAATCCCGAGGCCACAGCCGAAGTCATCAAAGATGGCTGGTTTCACAGCGGTGACATCGGCATGTTAGACGAGCTTGGCTTCCTGATCATCATGGATCGCGCTAAGGACATCGTCATTCGAGGCGGTGAGAATATCGGCTGTGCCGAGGTCGAATACGCGATCAGTGAACATGCCGAAGTCAGCGAGGTCTCCGTCTACGGCGTGCCCGACGAGCGACTAGGGGAAAAACTCTGCGCCTCGATTATGCTGAAGAAGGGAAGTCAGCTTAGCGAGTCGCAGCTGAGCGAGTTCCTTAGCTCTCGCATCGCTGCTTTCAAGATACCTGCTCTTTGCTTCTTTCAATATGAGCAGCTGCCGCGTATAGCCACGGGTAAAATAGCGAAGAAAGAACTTCGCAAGAACACCATGGCCCTCCTCGGCCTCGATATCTGACACAGGCGCCCGCGAACCGGTCACAAGCCCCTGATTTTTCGGCTATTTTTTTGCACCAAAATTTTTCAAAAAGTTCTTTGATTTTTTCTTCATTTTTATTGAAGATTCGCACCTGAGCAAACGATAAGTTTACTTAGGAGCCACGGCTCCCTGCTTGAACCATTGTTTACAGTAAGAGTGAGATTCGCCATGAAAGAACCCAAATGGAATGACGCGGCCAACGACTCGAAAGAGTACCCGGTCATGCTGACTGACGATGACGAGGGTGATGGTGACGTTGACGTTGACGTTGACGGCGAAGAGGGTGAGCTAGACGATGAGCCCGTAGGTAGATTGGCAGCCAAGACGCATTTTACTGAGCTGCGCCGCCGTATCGAAGAGCGCCTTGATAGCAAACGCATCGATCATGAGTTTGACTATGACGACGAACTGGACACCCCTCTCGACGAATTAGGCTAGCCTAGAATAGCCTGTGAAGCATAGGAGCCGGGGCCATCCAGCCTTCGGTTGGCAGCTGTCTACCCCGGCAATAATCGCGAAAATCTTGAAAATCACTACCCCTGAAATTCCTCAAAAATATCGCTATCAAGCCCTGAACATAGTTAGTATGATTGAGGGCTTGTTTGCTTAGAGTTAATGAAACATGACTTATTGTGTAGCCGTATCAGTAGATGCAGGCATTGTATTCTGCTCGGACTCTCTCACCAATGCGGGTATAGACCAGGTGTCTACCTACAGCAAAATGGTCCACTTCGGCATCGACGGTGAGCGACAGATCGTCATCCTCAGCGCCGGCAATTTGGCCACCACCCAGGCTACCATCGCCAAAGTTAGATCTGATATCAAGAAGAGTGCCGACGTCAATCTGATGAACATCGGCAGCCTCGAAGAAGCAGCCGACTATCTTGGCGATGTCTCTAGGGAGCAGCAAGAGAAACGCACTGTCACAGGCCATAGATTCGAAGCCAGCTTTATCATCGGCGGCCAGATTCGCGGCTCCAAGCACGCAATCATTCTGGTCTATCCTGAGGGGAATCACATCACCACCTCTAAGGACACCCCTTATCTGCAAATAGGCGAGAGCAAATACGGTAAACCTATTCTGGATCGCATCTTGAAGCCAAACCTTGATCTAGACACCAGCGCCATGTGCGCAATGGTCTCTATGGACTCGACACTACGCAGTAATCTCAGCGTGGGCCCACCGGTTGAGCTGTTAATCTATAAAACAGACTCTCTCATCGCCACCAACCTCCACCGCTTCGAAGAAGACAGCGAATTCCTGCGTGACCTGAAAAGATCCTGGGATCAGCTCCTCAAGGAGGCGTTCCTGCGTATGCCACCGATTACTTGGGCAACGAACTGGGACAAATTGGCACGAGAACGAAACGGCACCCCCTAAGAGAAACCTCCGGGGGCGCGAAGGCGTAGGCGGCTTCCGATCCAATTCCCTAGCCATACATGAAGCGGCAGCTGTTCTTCAAGAACAGCTGCATCCCGAATTTACGTATGCAGGTTTTTCTTAACTGTGAGGGAGGAACCAAGTTCCTGCTATGTTAGTGTGAATCTTGGCTATCTCGAT
>CAYGRR010000013.1:11856-33117 GCA_964352295.1 uncultured Pseudohongiella sp.
TGTGAGGGAGGAACCAAGTTCCTGCTATGTTAGTGTGAATCTTGGCTATCTCGATCTGCAGGTCATCGATGTATTGGAATAACCCGGCCTCAAGCAGCGTGCCAATATTACCCTTCTCGACAACTCGCAGTGTGGTAGTCACCTGCCTCATTGCCCTGGCGTTGTTAGGCAGATTCTTTAGAACCTTGCTGATTGTAGTTAAGGCATGGGCCGCCGCACGGGGGAAATTCTCATCCTGCAGAAGAAATCTCACGACATCCTCGCCGTTCACGCGATGCCTCACGTGCTGACGGTACATCTGGTAAGCCGTTAGCGAGCGAAGGATGTTCATCCACAGAGTATTCTCATAAGGCTCGTTTGATACTACCCGTTTCTTAACCGCGTCGATGTCCGGCAACAGATTGCCAGAACCCACATCGATAACGCGTGTAACCATATCAGCCCGCTCGAGTGATCTGCCTAGTCGCACGAAGCTATAGGCCGCACCTCTACTCATACTGCCCGCCATCAATCCTGAAATTTCATGGCAGTTTGAGATGACTTCTTCCAAGAACTTGTTTCGAGAAGCACCAGAGACTGAGGCAGCGCCATAGTCCTTAGCGTAGTGGTAGAGATCGTTAATCTGCTCGAACGCCTCCAGCGGCATTATCTCTCGGGTAGTACGAGCATTCTCTCGAGTGTTCTCCAATGTCCTAACCAAGGAGCTAATACTGTCGAGCAAGAGGAAACGCATCACGTTGCGCTCATTCGCCGACTTATACTTCTTGTCGAACTCTTCAACGGTGCCGGTAATTTCAACCAATGACCGCCAGCCCAGTTTCGTGTTCGGGGGTAAATCCAGCAAGAGGGTTGAAAAGACGCTGAGGAGGCGTGCCGTATTCTCAGCGCGCTCTAAATAACGCGCCTGCCAATAAATTCGTTCTGCTACTCGAGAAAGCATGGCCTAGTTTTCTCCCACTATCCAGGTGTCTTTACTGCCGCCACCCTGTGATGAATTAACCACAAATGAGCCCTTAACCATGGCGACTCGCGTTAGACCGCCGGCAGTAACATGCGTCTTGTCGGCCTGCAATATAAAGGGGCGCAGATCAACGTGTCGTGGCTCGACTGATCGCTCGCCGAGTATCGGGACTGTGGAGAGTGAGATAAGTGGCTGCGCCATATAGTTTCGCGGGTCCGCCTTGATCCTTTCGGCGAAATCGGCCAACTCACTCTTGCTCGCCTGCGGACCAATAAGCATGCCGTAGCCGCCAGATTCATTCGCAGGCTTGATCACAAGCTTGTCCAGATTCTCAAGGACGTGTTGGCGCTGTACCTTATCGACGCACAGATAGCTCGGCACGTTTGGAAGCAATGGCTCCTCGCCGAGATAGTACTTAATCATGGCAGGGACGAAGGTATAGATAATCTTGTCGTCGGCGACGCCGGCGCCGGGCGCGTTCGCTAAAGCTACATTGCCCTTTACCCAGGAATTGAAGACACCGGGCACGCCCAAGGTTGAGTCTTTGCGGAATACTTTCGGGTCGAGGAACATATCATCGATTCTGCGGTAGATCACATCAACCTGAGACAGGCCATCGATCGTACGCATAAAGACCTTGTTATTCTCAACGACGAGGTCACCGCCCTCAACCAGTTCGGCACCCATCCTCTGAGCGAGAAAGGAATGCTCAAAATAGGCGGAGTTATACACGCCTGGAGTCAGCACCACGACTTCGGGATAGTCCGAGGGCCTGGGCGAGATCGCGGCGAGCGTGTCGAAGAGTTGTGCCGGATATTCTGTAATAGGAAGAATGCGATGATTCTCGAAAAGCTCCGGGAACACGCGCTTCGTTACTCGTCTATTCTCAAGCATATAGGACACGCCGGAAGGCACGCGGAGATTGTCTTCCAGCACATAGAACTGGCCATCGTCGCCCTTGATTAGGTCAGTGCCACAGATATGTGCCCACACCCCATACTTCGGGTTTATTCCCATGCACTCCTTTCTGAAGTTCGTGGAGTCGAGGACCAACTCTTTGGGAATAATCTTGTCTTTGAATATCTTTTGGTCGTTATAGGTATCGTTGATAAAGCAGTTCAATGCACGCAGCCGCTGCTGCAGCCCGAGGCTGGTCTGATCCCATTCCTTCTCGGCGATGATGCGCGGGATAATGTCGTAGGGCCATTCGCGGTCAATGTTCCCAGCGTCGCTATAGACGGTAAACGAGACACCCATCGTCTTGATGGCTAGATCCGCTGCCCGCTTCTTCTCCAGAAGTTCGTCGTGGGTTAGGGAGGCAAGGTGACTGGCTAGGCGGCGCGCTGGCTTTCGTGCAAATCCTGGAGAGCTGATGATCTCGTCGAAAAACTTGCCTGAATTATAAGTCTTCCAGTTAACGCGCATAGAAATTACTCAAAAAATGTGAATGCATAAGTTAAAGCATTCTGTGGATACTAGCACATAATAAGCAGAGCGGAACTGCTACAGAGGCCAGGCAATCAACAGCAATGGCAGCGCAACGAGAACTATAACAATCTCCAATGGCAGACCCATGCGCCAGTAGTCTCCAAATTTGTAACCACCCGGGCCCATGATGAGGGCATTATTCTGATGCCCGATTGGCGTGAGAAACGCACAGGACGCACCCACTGCAACGGCCATCAAAAAGGCATCCGGATTGAGTTCGAGTGACAGGGCGATGTTGAAAGCGATTGGCGCCATGAGGATCGCCGTGGCCGCGTTATTCAACAGGTCCGAAACGGACATCGTTATTATAAGTATCATTGCAAGTAGAAAAACCGGGGATAGATCTCCCGCCACTGCCAGAATGGCGTTCACCAGCAAGGTCGTCGTTCCTGTGGTCTCCAGCGCGGCGCCAAGCGGGATCATGGCTCCAAGCAGCACTACTACGGCCCAGTCCACACCCTCATAAAACTCCCGAATGGGCACGATGTTCAGCAACACCATGGCGACTGTCGCAAAGCCAAGGGCGAGTTGAATGGTGACCAGTCCGCTAGCAGCGGCCACGATGGCAACAATAAACGTCAACATCGCCGGCACCGCTTTGCTGCTCGCACCCAAGCCTAGCACTCGAGTTGCGAGGGGATAACAATTCAGTTTGATTATAGCCTCCTCCAGCTCCTCGGTTTCCCCGTGTAGCAGCAACACGTCTCCCACCTCGAACTTAAAGTCACGCAGTCTTTCTCTATGGGGAGTTCCCGCCCTCGAGGCGGCGAGTAGATTAACCGAGTACTTCCTGTTGAACTTAATCTGGCTCGCGGTTCGCCCAACTATGGGGGAGTTTGGCGTCACTACGACCTCGGCCGCCTGTGTGTCCTCGGAATGCAGAATCTCCTGCTGTCCATTTTCCGCTGACACCATGAGGAGCTTGTTAGTTGTTGCAAACTTAGCGATATCGTCGTGGGAACCTTGAACCATCAACAGATCATTCGCCAAGACTAGCTGCCGGCGATAGACAACCTGAATTCTCTCCCGCCTGTGCACCATGGACAATAGGGCTAGATTTCTATCTGTGAGATCATCCTTAAGCGCTCCGGCTTTCTGATCGGCAAAAGGCGACTCAGCCGTCACCTTCAGCTCAAATAAATATTTCTCTACATCGAATAATTCGAGCCCCGTCGTTTGTTTGCGCACCTTAACCAATCTCCAACCGATTAGTAGCATGAACAGTATTCCGCAGATCGCGATGCCCCCACCAACCGGCGCGAAATCGAACATTGTAAAGGCCTCGCCTGTCATCTGTTCACGGTAGTTTGCTATCAATATATTCGGTGGTGTGCCGATCAGGGTCACGAGACCGCCGAGAATCGAGCCAAAGGAGAGCGGCATAAGAACCGTGGCTGGAGATCGCCCTGCCTTCGTAGTCGACTGAATCGCGATAGGCATCAGCAGCGCCAACGCGCCCACATTGTTCATGAACATCGAAAGAAAGGCGGCTAGAAAAGTTAACACGGCAATGTGCAGATAAGGCGTGGCTGAGATGGGCTCTATGGCGTCCGCTACGAATTCAACCGCGCCAGATTTCGTCAAGCCATAGCTTACGATCAAAACCATGATGACGGTAACGGTGGCGGGATTTCCGAAACCCGAGAACATTTCGGTCTGTGGTACGAGTCCAAGAATGGCGGCGGTGAAGAGAGCTGCTAATGCAACGATATCGTATCGCCAGCGCCCCCAAACCAGCAGCACCAACAACGCGAAAAGTAGTAGAAGTAGCATGCCCTGGTCAGTACTCATAGGTAGCGACCGAGTCTAGGAGATGGCGAATTCGAGAGTAGCGATGCCATCCACCTCGGCGAGTAGCCTATCGCCTCTGGATACCGCCGCCACGCCCGACGGCGTGCCTGTATAGATGAGATCTCCAGACTTTAGTTCAAAGAATTTCGAGAGCTCGCAGATTATCTCCGGCACGGACCAGATCATGTCGCTGAGCGCAGCCTGCTGACGGCTCTCGCCGTTTACCCGCAGAGATATCTGCCGCTCTTGTAGGTTGCCTGCCTCACTGGCGGGAAGTATCGCCGAAATCGGAGCCGACTGATCGAAACCCTTCGCCACATCCCAGGGCCGACCATTATTCTTGGCGATTGTTTGAAGGTCGCGGCGCGTGAAATCTATGCCCACGGCATAACCGTAGATGCAATCCAGCGCAGCTTCGATAGGAATATCTTTGCCCCCGCCCCTCAAGGCTACGACCAGCTCAACCTCATGATGCAGATCGTTGGTGGCCTGCGGATAGTTCACATCTCTGTTAAAGGTGACGCAGGCGCTCGCAGGCTTGCTAAAGAAGACAGGTGGCTCCTGTTTTGGGTCTCCGCCCATCTCCTTCACGTGCTCGCTATAGTTTCGACCGACACAATAGATGCGATGGACAGGAAACCGTGGCGCGTGTTCGTCGATAGTCGCTGCGGCCCCAAGCCTGACAGGTACGGTGGTGGGCGCTTGCGGTTCTACTACAAATTCCATGACGGTATGCTCTGGTGGTGTCGATTCTAGAAAGTACAGCTCAATTGTGTATGCAGGGTAGCAGCAAATGCCCCCTGCCGTTGCGGAAATAGAGTGAGGCCTGTGGCCGCTTCCACCGCTTCGAGGGTGCTGAGTTGATCGCAGAAGCTCACATGCTGACGCAGATTGCTGTCGAAGAGGAATGCACTCAGCCTCTCGTCGTTACTGACGACCTTAAAATAGGCAACTGGCTCGGCAACGCCGTCGGCATAGACAGGCCCACTCAGCACGAACACCTCCCTCACTTGATCAGCCAATGCGTTGATGGCCTGATCCAATCGCGCCCAACTTCCTACTCGAAGCTCGAACGGCAGAGGCGACAGATTGCTAAGATAGTTCAGCTCGGACCAGTAGGGCGTGCCGGCAAAACTACTCATCGGCACCAGGCGACCCTGATCCCTTGAGAGCAGAGTGATCTCACTTAGCTGATAGTTGCGCTCCTCGGCATCGCTGGACACGGATTGCACAAACTGCGGCGCGTCGTCGATAGCTTCTGCCACGGTAGCGGCCGCCGACACAAGAGGGTCTTCGTACCAAACCCGGGGCAGCAGCGAGGCGACGCCGACACTCCCGGCAAGCACCCTATAGGCTTGCCAGTCGGCGAGTCCACTCTCGCCATTGATAGACGCCGCAAACAACTGCCGCACGACAAGTTCGCTGTCATCGATAGGCAAACCGTCAGTCACAACCGGACAGCCCGCCATACAGTGAGAGATATGTACAGTCTGGCCGGCAGCTGCTGTAGAGACGAGAAGACTACAAAGACTAGCCCATCGGATAAAGGATTTGCGTATGTACTTCATCACATTGCTTCATTATCTCATCGCTGAGTGTTACATCCAGCGCGGCCAGGGAATCTTTCAACTGATCTGCTGTTCGCGCACCTATAATGGTTGAAGCAACAAAGTCGAAATTCATACTCCAGGCGGTTGCGAGAGTCACGGCAGACATACCCGCCTCCTTCGCAATCTCCATGTATTTTGCTGTGGAGGCTAAGGTACCTTCGTTCACAAAGCGACTGGACATAGCCCTCTGCCTCGGATCGGCGGAACCGTATTCTGCGAAGCGCGAGTTTTTCGGCACCTCGGGTTGATTATACTTGCCGCTGAGCACACCCCCACCTATAGGCGAATAAGGTAAGAGTGAGACCTGCTCTCTTCGACAAACCTCTGCCAACTCATCGAGAAAGCGGCGATTCAGCAGGGAGAAATTATTCTGGATGGACTGGAATCGCGCGAAGCCCTCGTAGTGGGCAACGGTATTGGCCTTCGTCAGTCCATAGGCATTCTCGTTGGAGGTGCCTATGTAGCGCACCTTGCCGGCCTGCACCAATCTATCCAGGGCCTCCATCGACTCGTCGATAGGTACGATGGGATCTGGCCAGTGCACCTGATAGAGATCGATGTAATCGATGTGCATTCTGCGCAGGGAACCCTCTACGGCGGACTCGATGTGAAATCTGTCGATGGCAGTTAGGCCGTGGCGTATTGGCGGCACGAACCAACCCGCTGCCGCTCCCGCTACCTTAGTCGCGATGATGAGCGAGTCTCTAGGCTTGGTCTGCACCCATTCGCCGAAGATCTGCTCGGTTACGCCGACTGTCTCCGCCGATGGCGGAACTGGGTATACCTCTGCCGTGTCGAAGAAATTGATGCCGCGCTCATAGGACTCCTCAAGAATTTTGAAGGATTCTTTCTTATCGCTCCAGCTACCAAAACTCATCGTTCCCATGCAGATGGGACTAACGCGCAAACCACTCTTTCCTATATATCGATGTTCCATACTACTCCCTTATATTGCGTTCATTGACATGCAACACAGCGCCTAGACGGGCGCACTGCAATCGTCGCCTAGATATCCACCGCCGCCACAATACACGGCATCCTGCAGTTGAATTCTTATGCCGTCTGGGTCAGAGAAATAGACCTCCGGCGTGCCGCCCTCTACGCCACCGCGATCCGGCATACGCATGCTGATCCAATGCACCAACGGCGGTGTATTACTCGCGTCCATCCTCTCGCTAAAACCGTAATCCTCAAGCGCCGCAATGATGCCATCGACATCGAAGTCTTCGATACTCAGACAGACGTGATCGACACGAGCGGGCTGCGTCGGCGCACCCTCCTCCGATCCACCCACGTACATCAGAAACTGTATGCCATCGCCGACACCGACAATCGGCGATCCCGGTCCCTGATATGCCTGAAAGCCCAGTCCGAAGCTGCGCGTATAAAATTCGTTCGCGCGATCCTTGTTGGCCAGAAAATTAGTGAAGTGGCTGAGATCGATTGTTCTAAACAGGCCACTTGTAGCGGCCGCCTCAAGGCGCTCGCAGACTTCTCCATTCACTCCCGCTCCGCCGCAATGATCAACGCCTGCGAGCTGGTAGATTAAGCCTTCCACGTCTGCGAAGAAGAGCTCCTCGGTTCCAGTGGCTGACCCGCCCTCGCCTACCCCGCGGGTTCTGACCCAAGACTGCATCGCCACATCTAGCGAGGCTTGATTCGGCCCTGGCTGGGCGCGGCGAGCTACGCCGAATGTGTCGAGTTGATCGCGCACCGACTCCAGATCAAAATTCTCTACGCTTAGCCCTATATGACTGAAGCCGGGAGTCTGACCGGGCAGCAGCGGCGACAGCGAAAAGAATCTTGGCCCCTCGCCTATGCGTAGGCAGACAGTATCGCCCTGCCTCGACTGAATAGTTGCACCAAAGAGATCCTGATAGAAACCCAGCGAGCGCTCGACGTCGGAAACGCGCAGGCCGTAGCTATGTAATTTGCGCACCGCGATAGGCGAGCCGGACTGCGCAAGCAGCGCCGGGCTGAGCGAAAGTGCTGGAATGGCTTTAAGGAGAGTGCGGCGGCTGAGTAGCGCCGATTTGTTATTTATACTGGATGTAGACTTCATTGCCACTGTCCTCGCGCCTTTTAGTAGTCGCGACATCATAGCTAGAGTCCAATGCTAGCGTCTACCTTAGGGCGACTTTAATTCAATTCCACCTCTCCACCGTCCTTCTGCCACTGCTCCATGCCTCCGGCTAAGTGCACGACATTCTCGATACCCATGTTTTGCAGAGATTGCGTCGACAGCGCCGAACGCCAGCCCTTATTGCAGTACAGGATCAGTTCCTCAGCCTTATCGAACTCTGTGCGGTAATAAGGACTATCGGGATCTATCCAGAATTCCAACATACCGCGAGGAATATGCAGGGAACCGGGAATCCTTCCCTCTCGCTTGACCTCTCGAACATCTCGCAGGTCGATAAGTAGCACCGACTCGCTCATGTTCTGCAGATGCAGCTTTAGTGCAGCGGAATCGATTGTACGAATCTGCTGTTCTGCCTCGGCGACTAACTGCTTGTAGCCCTTCTCAATCTTCATGCCAGGAAATCCTTATTCTCTTCTGAAACTATCTGATCGCTAACTAGCACCCAACTTCTGGCATTGAATTCGCCAGAACGGAAACTCCACAGAACCATCTTCGCTAACCCATACCCCAGACCAATCGAATCCTGCAGCAGAGATATTCGAGAATGTCAGAGTAGAAAATCCATCGAAATCGGTACCAGGCGCCTTCTGTGCCTGTCTTAGGACTATCTCTTCTCCCTCCATCTTCCCGCGCCAGGCGCCGGAACTGTAAACAGGCGCGGAAAAGAATGTGACTACCCACTCATCACTAGCCGCGTCATAGACTCGAATATTGCCATTCGTTGTGGCGCCAGATCTTCCCTCGTCTCGTATCGCATGGCCGTTCATGAAATAGTACGCATCCCAGGAACGCGTGGACTCGAGCCATTCTCCGGTCGCATTATTCACCCGCTGCTCCGTGCAATCGTTCCTGCCGACCATGAAATCAAACTGTGCCAGCTCTTTAGGCGCCTCAGGATTTGCCCTGCCAAAAGGATATTGCGCACTCGGCTCATAGAGCAACGAAGCAGCTCTTGGTGGATTTGCCTGGCAGGCAGCCAGTGAGAGTAATAACAGCAAGAGACTAAGTCTATTCATGATTCACCTGTTCCTGTATTCGCCCTGTCTTGAGTTCAGCGCGCTGCAAATTCAATGCAAATTTTTCGAATGTTGATTCTAGCGACTATTATTAGGTATAAACTTAGCCAATTGTTGAAGAGAAAGTCATTGAATGCTGCACCGGCAGCCCAAGAGTACCATTATGAATGAGAGAGACTTCCAACTCGTACTACGCGCGAAGCGCCAAATAAATCGAGAAGGCGCCTTACGATCAATGCTGATTTTCGGCTTACTCTTCTCGGCGGCCCTACGTTTCTTAGGCGTGGAGCTCCCCTTCCTCTATCTAATGATGTTTATCTTTCTATTGATCTCGCTAATTCTAAGTTCCGATCTAATAGCCAACATCGGCCAGGTATCGAAGGCTGATCTAATCGAGGTCATCGAGAAACAGCTTCACAGTGACCCGGAAATGCTTACGCGCTATTTGAATACCAGAACCAAGGTTAAGGCCTTGCCCTAGATTCGAGTTAGATAGTGCATAGCTAGCGGCGCGAAGACTTCACCATCGCTCCACCGCCAGACACAACGGCACCGAATACGTTGCCAGCAGAGTCTACGGCGACACCCTCCGGATTCGAGCCTTCAGGATAGGCTTCAACGGTTCCATCGATAAAATAATCTACAATGCCATCTAGTAAGCTGCCCACTCGGATGCCCGCGTGCCAGCCAGGATTTCTAACCTCGTCAAACTCAGACTCGGAATCTGCAACGTAGATCGTATCGTCGGCTGTGATATAGATACCACTAGGTCGGCTAAAGGATTTGAACTCGCCGATGTAGTTCCCATTCAGATCAAAAATCTGTAAACGATTGTTCCCTCTATCGCCTACTATCAGTCTGTTTCGCGAATCTATATCCAGCGCATGAGGCGTCTTCAGCTTGCCCGCCGCTGATCCCCAACCACCCCAATACTTGATCATGTTGCCATCGCGATCAAACTTCACAATTCGCGCAACGGTTGCCTCGGTGGCATCTGGGTTCTGGCCGCTGTGGCCATCACCTACATAGATGTTGCCATCGGCATCGGTCACCACATCGCAGGGCGTTTCCAGTAGCGCATCGGTTCCGTCACCCGCCACACCGGGCTGACCGAGGGTTAGCAACAACTCCCCCTCTGGACTGAGCTTATAGACTGCATGCCCCTTGCCAGCCGTCGAGGGATTGTCCTCGCTTGGGCCCTGCCCATCTGTGACCCAAATATTGCCGTCGCGATCCACATGCAGACCGTGGGGGAACAGCATCAGACCGCCGCCAATCGCTGCAACGACGGTGCCGTCTGGACTGATTTTCACTATAGGGTCCAACGTAGAATCGCTGCAGCTATTCGCGCCACAACGATCTATAGCCCATAAGTGTCTCCCATCCGGGTCCATATCGACGCCCGCCGTCGAACCCCATTCGCGCCCATCGGGCAGGCTCGCCCAGTTATCCACCGTAGCAAACGGATTGGGCCTCTGATTGATGGGCTCCAGCTGAGCTTGAATAGAACCGCTAGCGAAAACGGCACATAGGCCTAGCATAAGAATCGTGGTGTGAGAAAATTGCCTGGCACTCTTTGCTGCAGTGGTCATAGTTCACATTTCCTACCGAGAAACATTCTGAGAGATTCATCTTGTCTGGTCATCATGGCGCTGCGGCAATTCATTATGCAAGGAGTAATCTGCAAGCAGTGAAGCGCCAAAAAATAGGTTAAATCAGCAAACTTGAGAATGCAATGTACCGCGGCAAAACATGACGACCCGTTACGCGCGCACGCACTGTTGTTATGACCTGCGATAAATCGCATCGATCTGCAGCTGATAGTGACGCTGCTCACGCATAGAAGCCGTAGCGGCTGCCGCTTTCTCGAGTGCGTTAGCCGCCTCCTTTACTCTACCGGTCAACTCACAGAGCCTGGCCAGCGCCGCAAAGTAAGGGCTGTAATCTTGTAACTCCTGCTGTAGCGAGCTTAATATTTTCTCAGCATCAGCGACTTGTTCCGCCATCATGAGTGCCACGGCATAGTTAAGTCGAACGACGGGGCCTGGCTGCTCACTCAATAATCTTCGATAAAGCCCTACGATCTGTATCCAGTCAGTCTCCTGCGCAGAACCTGCAAGGCTGTGCAATCCTGCTATAGCCGCCTGCAGTTGATAGCGGCCAACTACGCCTTTTCGTAGCACCTTCTGCAGCAGAACATCGGCCTCATGAATCTGAGCTCGCTTCCACAAGCGCCTATCCTGAGCATCGAGAGTGATCAACTCCCCGGATGCATCTACCCGCGCTGTCGCGCGGGCATCATGAAACAGCATGAGCGAAAGCAAACCAAGGTTTTCCGGCTCGGGAAACCCTCTGCACAGCGCTCGAGTCAACAGTATTGCCTGCCTGCAGAGCTCATTGTTTATTAACTCCTGCCCTACGCTTTGATAACCCTCATTAAATAACAGATAGAGTATCTGCCGCACGGAATCAAGACGCATCGGCAGCGATTCGGTCCTTGGCAGCTCCAGGGAAATACCGCTCTTGATAATTTTCCGCTTGGCGCGACCTAACCTCTGCTCTAGGGTGTTACTCGAGATCAGCAGGGCCTTGGCGATCTCAGCGTGGCTGAATCCCATCAACATTCTAAGCGACAGGGCGAGTTGATTCTCGACTGCGATGCCGGGGTGGCAGCACATGAAGATTAAACGTAGTACGTCCTCGTCGGAACCCGCGTCGGTTGGCTGCGAAGTAGCGGCGACCTGTGCGGCCTCAGCAAGCACCAGGGAATCGGTAACACTATCGAACTTCGCGTGCCTGCGATAATGATCGCGAAAATGATTAGTGCCCGCAGTAATCAGCCAGGCTACCGGCTGCTCTGGAATACCATCATTGGGCCAGCGCTGCAAAGCCTTCAACACGGCTTCCTGCATGGCATCTTCAGCCCAATCGATAGATCTCAGGCGAACGAGGAGTGCGGCCTGGGCGGCGCGAAACCCCGCCTGAATCGCAGCTTGTACGGATTCCTCCGATACAGGAAATGTCGATTGACCTGTCACGTAATCAGCCTGCACCGAAGACTCCTCGCAGCTGTTGCCTCGATGCTACTGTTGATCGAATACCATAATCGGCCTGACTTCGATCGATCCCCAACGCGCTGATGGAATCTTACTCGCAAGCGCGATGGCCTCGTCCAGGTCCGCGCATTCGAGAAGATAGTATCCACCCAGCTGTTCTTTGGTTTCTGCGAATGGCCCGTCTGTAGTCACGGTATTGCCATCGCGAACGCGCACTGTTGTCGCTGTCTCGGTTGGCATCAACGCCTCTCCGGCCACCAGTTTGCCCTGTTCCTGCACCGCATTGGTAAAGGTGAAATACTCAGCCATGATCGCCTCTTGCTCCTCGGGCGGTCGACTAAAAAAATTGGATTCAGCTTCATAAATCAAACAAAGATATTGCATAGTCATTACTCCTAATTTTGTCATTCTCATCGCAAGTGATGAGTCCTTAATCGCTCGACTAGCTATCTCTCGCGGTGCTCGGTGCCCTTGCAGGGAGTAATATAGATCGCCTTTATAGGCTCACTTATATCCGCCGTGTGCCAGACACCCTTAGGATTAATGATGGCACTCCCAGCCTGAACCGGCAGTACCACATTGCCCTCGGCGCGCTCTTGAATAAAGTCTGCCCTTCCCTCCAAGATGATCACTAACTCATCTCCCAGGTTGTGACACTCCCAATGCATCCAGTTCGATGGCGAGGTCTCGACCATAACTATCCGGCCCGGCCCCGCCACACAATGAGTACTTATATAAGCCTCGAACGAGGGACCATCGAAACCGAAATCCACCAGCGGCACCGCGGGATTCTCTGAATCGTTTACAGAGTCGAGGTGGATCGGTGTCACACTCAGGTCAAAGGGTCCCACACCAGCAGCATTAGATTCAGACATAATTAAGAGCGCTCCTTCGCGGTCGCGAGAATAGTACGTATAGCGAAGTACACGCGCAGTTATGCAACGTGTACCAAGTAGACGAATGGGATAGGTAAAACCTGACTACGGCGCTGAAATAAACTGACTGCAAGCTAGTCGGGTCAATTTTAGCGCGTAACCGTTACGTTGATATTCTGGTAGGTAAACAACGAGCCGTCGCTCGCAATGCCGCGCAGGACGTACTCACCCGGCTCATCGAAGACAACCTCGGCTGTCCAGCGACCATCTTCCGGCGGCTGTGGTATCTCGAAAGGCGGAGCCCAGGGCGAATTCGCATACATTCGGGTATCGGTGTAGGTCTTGAACTGTGTCGGCTCGAAGGTCGCCTTGTCCGCCGGGCCACGATAGACCGTCCATGAGAAACGCAGGCCGGGACCGCTCATTGCCACGATAGAGGATGGCGGTCGATACAATTGATCTATCCCCTGACTGCGTGGCCTGTCGCGGCGCGCCGGTAAATTATCAGGGTCACTCGCTCGAACTGCCAGGCTAAGTGGCTGACCAACACGGACAGTGCGAAAGCTCTCACCCTCTACACGCAGTTCCGGTGGGATATTCATTCTCAGGGAGTCGCTGAGGCTGCCAAAGTTGCCCCCGACCTCGGTGGAGATTACCTGGGGATCGATACGGTAGTCGGGCTTCAATGTTCCATAGGCGCGATTCGTCTGCCCCTGAGTCTTCAGCGTCCAGACTAGCTCGGTATCGCCGAAGTCTGCAGGCACGTCAACGGTAAACAGGAAGGGATTACGCCTGGGATAGAAATGCGTTGGCTGCCCTCTATCCGCCGTAGCGAAATCGAAGCCGTCTTTATCCAGAGCGTCCAGTTCACCCGGCGCCACCTCGGAGAAATAGTTCTCTGAGCTAATGGGAATATCGAATTGCTGCTCCCAGTTAGTATTCATGTAACCGAAGAACAACTTAAAAGTACCGTCGTCGTTAGGCCACCATCCCTCGAATGCAGGGGAAGTAATCTGGTCACGCAGCTCCATATAGCGAGTCTGAGCGTTAGCAGCCTGTCCCACGAGCAGCACAACGAGAATTACGCTAGCAAGCCTGGAAAATTTACACTTTACTCTACTCATCACTAGTCATTCCCTTGTGCCAACGAGGAGCTCACTGATTCTGGCGCCCAGCA
Source organism: uncultured Pseudohongiella sp. (assembly GCA_964352295.1). Classification (GTDB taxonomy): domain Bacteria; phylum Pseudomonadota; class Gammaproteobacteria; order Pseudomonadales; family Pseudohongiellaceae; genus UBA9145. The sequence continues at coordinate 25,974 of CAYGRR010000013.1, forward strand.
GAGTGGACAACCGACATCGTAGTCATTTCTATCCTTCATATTGGCGCGTCTGACCGCCATCTCTTCCTGAAATTGCTCTTCGGTTAGCGATACGGAATAACCGAGGTCAATGAACATATTCGACACCGATCGGCGTCCACCGCCTGCCCAATTTCGCGGGTCAGCCAGATTCGGATTCGCTCTCGTAGTATCGAGGAAACCTATAGTGTGCAATATGGTACCTTTTGGAAGCAGCGGGGCCGCGTCATCTTCATAGACATACTGCTTCACCCAGTTATGATCGTAGCCAACACAGTTCAGCGTAAACTGATTGTGTCCCCAGATCGCCTCCATACACATGCGCACACCCGGCGCGTGCAGGTGGGGCTCGAAGGCTATGATCTTGGTGTGCTCCTGTAGCACCACGTAGTTATGAAACTCTTGGTTTGCCTTGTTGGGCGCAACATCGATGTCGATGCCATTTCCCGTGCGTGGGCCGTGACGGCTGTACTCAGGCTCATAGCCTACCGGAAAGAATTTGATACCGAACTCGACGTAGGCCGATGTCTCCCGACCATTCGAGTGCATGTGTGTAGCGCCAAGATGCAGGGCGGAATTCGCGGGTAGCAGTCGCCCTGCCTTCTCCGGGAATATGTCGGCATTGCGACCTACCTCGTGGATCGGCCAGCTAACCACGTCCCCAACTACTTCTCCTCCATCGGCGCTGAGCGTACCGCTGGTGTAGGTCATATGATGAACGATGTAGCGCCCACCTACCGTGCCGGTATCGCCATCGGCGGGAATGTCATTGATCTCGCGTACTTGAATAGCCTGCACATAGCGATCCTCCGTGAGCCCGGTTGGCACGAGACCGATATCTCCCCACCAATCCGGTCCTACCGCAGGACGGGAGAAATCGTTCGAACGCAAGATTAAATCAGGCTCGCCAATCGCCCACTCGTTATTGCTATCGAACTCCAGAAGCGGCGGCGCATTCTCCGGATCACCCTGCGGTGCGCCGTTGTCTGCCCATGCCTGAATCACCGCTAGATCGACATCGGAGAGCGAATAGTCATCTTTAAAGCGAGTTATGCCTATGTGCTTTTCCAGGAAGTAAGGAGGCATCGCACCCATGCGATCGCGTATCGCGGTGCGGTACTTGATCACGGGTGCCCAAGGGCGCACTTCCTCGTAGGTCATCAGCACCATGGGGCCGCCACCACCGGGTCGATGGCAGCTCTGGCAGCTGCGCTGCAGAATCGGCGCGATATGATCCGAGAACGTCACCGACTTTGGATCTATGCCAAAATCGGCCGCATCGTAGTAGTGCGGCTGATGATTCGCAACGCTCGCATCATGTGGCTGGGCGAACGCCGAAGTTGAGAGAGTCAGCGTGACTATAATAGATGAAGCTAGTGTGAGTAGGTGCCTGGCGGTCATGTCAGTTTCCCCTGATTGCGCTCTGGCCATAAGCCTCGCGCTTGTTCTTAGTGTTTAATTGGGCATCGCAGCAAGCGGAGTCGCGCATACCTGCATAGCCAATCAGAATAAAATCTCTTTCACGAAATGTCTACGAATTCGATGCTCTCAGCGCGGTACCTGCTGCTCCGGAAGCGCAAACGCGGTGAGCGTTGTACCCGAGGCGATCAGCACGTATTGGCGACCGTCGAGGACGTGCGTCATGGCCGCGGCTCCCCAAATCCGGGAACCAGTCTGATAATGCCAGAGGTTTTCTCCCGTCACGGCGTCGAAAGCCATGAAGTTGCCCTCATGATCGCCAGCAAATACCAGCCCTGCTGCCGTAGTCAGGACGCCGCCAAAAGTCGGCGAGGGATAGGTGAACTCCCAGCGCAGCTCACCGGTCTGCACGTCCAGCGCACGCAGCGCGCCAGAACCCTCGGGGTCAATATAGACGACACCGCCGAATGAAGCCTGCCCAGGCAGGAGACTGGGCTCCTCCGGCACATAGGTTGCGCAGGTCTCCCGCGCGGTGAGGTAGAACAGTCCCAGCTCAGGATAATAAGAGGGCGGCATGAAATTGGTACTGCCCCAAGGATCGGGTAAGCAACCCTTGCTCCCGTCGTTCAGTATGATCGGCCTGCCATCGTCGCCTATCTCCCGAGCCCAGGTGGTTGCAGTAAAGGGCTTGCCCAGCAACAACTCACCGGAGACGCGATCGAGAACATAGAAGAAGCCATTGCGATTGCCTACCATGACCACCTTGCGCGGCTCGCCCTGCCACTCGATATCAGCCAACACCGGCATGTGATTCGAGTCCCAGTCGTTCAGATCGTGGGGCGTGAATTGGTAGTGCCACTGCAGCTCGCCGCTATCTGCATCGAGCGCAACCAGGGAGTTCGAATACAGATTGTCGCCGGGCCGGTTATCGGCGAAGTAGTCTGGATTGGGATTACCCACGCCCCAGTAAATCAGGTTGAGGTCCGGATCGAAGCTACCATTCATCCAGGTACCACCGCCGCCTTTCGCCAGAATCTCGGGATCATTCGGCCAGGTCTCGCTGCCCGGCTCACCCGGGCCCGGAATCGTATTGAAGCGCCACAGGCGTTCGCCGGTGTCCGGGTCATAGGCGTCAATGAAGCCGCGCGTCGCGTACTCGCCACCGGAGATGCCTGTAATCACCATGCCGTCCAGCACCAGTGGTGCACCGGTAGACGCATAGCCCACGCGATAATCGGCCAACTCGACATCCCAGAGGATATCGCCGCTACGTCTGTCGAATGCCAGCAGATGCGCATCCAGAGTAACCATAAACAGACTATTGCCCAGCATCCCGAAGCCCCGGTTTACCGGTGCGCTAGCGCCGTAGGTCAGGTCATCGGGCAGATTACGCCGATACTGCCAGAAGCTGCGCCCGGTCTTCGCATCGATCGCCCAGGCATAATTATTTGAACCCGTTACATAGAGCACGCCATCGTCCACCAGGGGTGTGGTCTCGAAGCCGCGCCCGCGCGTCGTGGTGCCAGTCTGAAACGTCCAGACCGGGCGCAGCGAGGCAACATTCTCTGTGTTTATCTGCGTCAGCGGACTGTGGCGTCTGCCGCTGTAGTCGCCGGAATAGGTTAACCAGCGCGCCGGGTCCGCAAAACCCTGTAGGATATCTCCGTAATCTGGCCCGGAATCGTCCTGTGCCAGCGCAGTTAAGGCAGGAACTAGCAGTGCAAATACCACTATTGATAGCTTTTTGACCAATCTGTTCAAAATTTGACTAATGCTGTAAATCCGATTCATTTAACCCCGCTCGCTCAGCGCTGCTGATGAAGAAAACTTAAGATATCGTCGAGCTGCGCATCATTCAGTTGCCCCTCGGGGAAAGCAGGCATCAGCGACTCGATGTCTCGCTCTGAGGAGAGCAGCTCGGATTTGGAGAAGGCGCGCAGCCGCTGATTGCTGTCTAGTATCTGGATGGAGAACGCATCCTCACTCTTAATGACGCCGCTAATAGTAGTGCCGTCTTCAGTGCCTAGAACGATTGGTTTGTAGCCGCGGCCGATACTCGAACTCGGCTCGCGGACAGAGTTGCGCAGCTCGGTCTGTGAGCGCCTCTGGGTAATGCGCTCGAGGCTGGGCCCCAGGCTACCGCCTTGTTTAGCAACACGGTGACACTCGATGCAGTGGGCGGCAAATAGACGAGCGCCGTTCGCTGCGTCACCAGTAAAATCTTGCGTCGATCCCACTACGGCGACGCTACGCAGATAGCCCACCAGCATCCAAATCTCTGTATCGGGGAAATCGTGGGCGGGCATGATGCTGCCGGGCACGCCCTCCTTGATGCGCGAGAAAACTCGATTCTCGCTAATCCCCGGCTGTGTCCACATGAGAGTCAGGTCCGGCGCATCGATGCTGCTGATACCCTTCGCATCCGCACCGTGGCAGGTTGCGCACTGCGCGCGAAATATTACTCCGCCCGCCTGCGCGGCTCTAGGATCTGACCCCAGCGGATTGGATTGCTGCGCCGAGGCAAACGAGTTTAGCGCACAGGCCGCCATAAATAGACACAGCTGCAAGCGCTTAATGCCTGCTTTGGAAGAAATAGAATTCGTACTCATCGCGCTTCTTTATTATTTATTGTTAGTTTAGCAATCGTATTAACAGTCGCGTGTGAAAAAAGCTAACCACTATGGAGAGGCAGGATAACATCAACCCCTGCAGCCGACCATCCATGGATTTGTTGACATTGCAGGTGCATTGGTTAACTCTAGGCGGGTTGAGTTCTAAACCAATTTGGAGAGCAGAATGGGTAATAACAACGAACAACAGAAGAAGACTTCAACCCTGCAAATAGTCACCTCGGTCTGTGCCGCACTCGCACTGGGCTGGGTAGTCCTTGGCACTCAGGGCAATAGTATCTCCGCGCAACAGAGCAACTTCATGGGCGGCGCGCCTCGCGTCGTGGACAGCGATGCAATCAATACGCTGCGCCTAGTGTTCCCTGCCGGGGTTCGATCCAACTGGCATAGCCATTCCTGGGGCCAACTGCTCATGGTTGAGGAGGGTCGCGGCTTGACCCAAGATCGCGGTGGCCCACTCTTGGAGATGCACCCTGGGGATTCCTGGTGGACGCCCTCTGGAAGAGAGCACTGGCACGGCGCACATCCTGAAGAGGACGTATTGCAACTCACCATCTACGAAGGCGACGTGAACTGGATGGAAGGCGTGTCTGACGCCGTCTATAACGCGACCCCAAGGCGTCCCTGATCGCAGCCAGCTAACGTTGGCGCTACAAATCGAATGGGTGTTCCGCTGTGCGGAGCGCCCATTTTTTTGTGCTCTCAAACTGTGCTTTCCTCGCTGAGCTATTACGCGCCACTACTTACAACCCAGGCCGCCCCACCCCTGCCGGTTTACTCCCCGCGAGAAAGAATCATATACTCACTCAGCGAATGGAGTTCGCTGACTACCGATGTCCGTGCCATGGGGGGATGGGGGTAGCAACCTGGGGGCAAACATGAAGTATCCAATCCGAAGAATTATTCCACTTATCGCCGTGGGCGCACTGTTGGCTGGCTGTGGTAGTGACGAACCCGCTATGCCCGAGCTCAGCTTCGAAGAGGCTTTGCAGGAGCAACTCATTCAGGCCACCTCGGGCGACGTAATTACTATCCCGGCCGGCGTGCATGAGATCACCCGCAGCCTGTCGTTGAATGTTTCCGGCGTCACTATCGCCGGCGAGGGCATCGACACATCAGTACTTTCGTTTAAGAATCAGGTGCAGGGTGCAGAGGGCCTCCTGGTGAGCGCCAACGATTTTGTGATCCGCGACCTGGCCATCGAAGACACCATCGGCGATGCCCTAAAAATAAACGAGAGCCGCAACGTGCAAATTCTGCGCGTGCGCACCGAATGGACCGGCGGCCCGCTCAGCAGCAATGGAGCCTATGGCATCTATCCCGTGCAATCTACTAATGTCCTTATCGAGGGCGCCGTGGCGATAGGCGCCTCCGATGCCGGCATCTACGTTGGGCAGTCTTCACAGATAATCGTTAGAAACTCCCGCGCCGAATACAATGTCGCGGGTATAGAGATCGAGAATTCAACCTTCGCCGATGTTCATAACAATGTCGCTACGAACAATACCGGCGGCATTCTGGTTTTCGATCTACCCAACCTGCCGGTGCAGGGCGGACGCAACACTCGGGTCTTTGACAATGAGATCTATGCGAACAACACCGACAACTTCGCACCCGAGGGGAACATCGTAGCCGGGGTACCAGCAGGTACGGGCCTAATGATCATGGCGAATGACAACATCGAAGTGTTCGAGAATAATTTCGCGGACAATAACACCGCGAATGTACTCATCGTTAGCTACCTGATCAACGAGCTGCCAATAACCGATGCGAACTACGATCCGTATCCCGAGGCGATCTATATCCATAACAATCAATATCAGGGTGGCGGCGAAGCTCCCGATTCCGAGCCCCTCGCCTTGCTGCAGGCGGCAATCGGTCAGCCCCTCCCCGACATCGTTTGGGACGGCATGCTAGCCGAGGGCGTGACCGCCGCTCAGGCGCTGTGCTTCGCAGAGGCGGCGGACACGAGTTTCGTCTCCCTGGACGCAAGCAACGGCTTCGCTCAGCCTTCCTTTGATGCAACGCCACACAACTGCTCGCTACCCCGTCTATCTGAAATCACCATGAGCGTAAGCAGTCAATGACAGGCCTTCACCTGCGCTCCGTATTCTGGGGCGCATGCTTACTCCTACTCGCCGCGTGCACCGAATCACCTCCAGTATTTCATGATTCTGAGAGGCCGCTGCGTCTCTCCGACTGGCAACTATTCTCCTTAGACACTAGCGCACTCGTGCCGAATGTATCGAGCGTCGTATTTCGGCCTAATAATCCGCTGTTCACCGACTACGCACACAAGTTGCGCACGCTGTGGATTCCTGAGGGGCTGCAGGCGGACATCATCGACGGTGAAATCGACTACCCGGTGGGCACCGTGCTCAGCAAGACGTTCTACTACCCTCGTTCATCGCCCGCAGCGCTGCTTAAGGTTGCCGACAAGGGATTAGAGAAGATCAGCCTGACTGAGAATCAACTCATAGAAACGCGGCTGCTGGTGCGCAAGGACAATGGCTGGGATGCCTTCCCTTATGTCTGGAACGACGAACAGACGGAGGCATTTCTGCGCGTTGCCGGTGCGAGCAAGGCAGTCGCGCTAGTCGAACAGAATAACGAGCAGGCAACGAGATTCACCTACTTCGTGCCGAACGAGAACCAGTGTGCCGGCTGCCACACCACCGTGCATCCCGATGGCGACATGCATCCGTTGGGCGCCGTGTTTAGCCAACTGAATGCGAACGCGCTAGAGACCGAACAGACGGGCGCATCGCCACTAGAGCAGATGATCGCTAGGGGCTGGTTCAAGGAGGGGACAGATTTTCCGAGCCTGGAATCCTGGCAAGACGCTTCGGCTGGATTGGAAGCGCGCGCCCTCGCCTATCTGAATATGCAGTGCGGGCATTGCCACAATCCGCAGGGCGCTGCGGATACCTCTGGACTTATCCTCGATAACACGCAGACTGCAGCGATCAATCGCGGGGTATGCAAACCACCCGTCGCAGCCGGCGGAGGTGCAGGTGATCTACGCTATGGCATCGTGCCCGGGCAGCCGGAAGAGTCTATCCTCCTCTATAGAATGC
>CAYGRR010000013.1:33217-47024 GCA_964352295.1 uncultured Pseudohongiella sp.
TCCATGAACTGCCTGCCCGCCTGTGTGTTGTCGTTTACCGTGCCAACACTCATGAAGATTTTTAACGGCAGCTTCTCCTGGGCCATGTACTGAAAACGCAGCTCATCGACCATCTCGCTGTTTGCAGGCGACTGCATGGCGATACCCGCGAATGACTCGTGCGCCATGAGTCCGAAGCAGGCGCTATTGCGACCCCCGAAGGACAGACCGAGGATCACTCGATCGTCGCGCACTGCGGACGTCGGATAGTTCTCATCCACAGTCGGTACTAGCTCCTCAGTGAAGAAGTCGACATAGCGCTGATTACAGAAGAACTGCTGGTTGCGCCGATTCTGTTGCAAGTTATCTGGGTTGCGACTGTCTACAAAAACTACTAACACTGGCTCTATGTTTCCGGCAGCAATCTCCCTATCCAGCAGCTGCGGCAGCTCACCGCTAGAGATATACCACTGGCCATCGGTGATATAGAGCACGGGGAGTTGCGAGTTTCTGCGAACCCCCTCCGGCTCATAGACGCGATACTGTAAGTCATAGCCTAGAGCGTCGCTAGAGATTCGAATAGCGTCGCTTAGCCTGCCATCGGCCGATGCCGAACCTACTGTGCCCACAATCAGCAGTAAGATAGATAGCCGCATCAGTCCTCGCCCTTATCAAGCCAATCAGAGTCATTCAAGCCCATTATCGAGCGCCACATCCTACGGAAAATAAACGTCTGAAAGATCAGGACGCCATTGGAGAATACGAGTGCAGCGAGCGGCAGCCAAGTCTGATTCTGCGTCAGGTCTATCGCGATCCCGAACGCAACAAGTGCCAACACGATTGACATCGCAGGCCAGAAATCGCGCAGCGTTGCCGGCTTGGTCCTGCCGAAGAACTCATCGTTCTCCGGGTCTTGCCGGGCACGCCTAAAACTACTGTGAGAAATCCAGTTCCCGCTGATGAATATCGAGCCCAACACGTACAGCCAGAGAGTACTGAATTCCTCGCCGATTAGAGCAATCAACAAAAATTGCTGAATGCCAATGATGAATGGAATGATCGAATCTCTGAGGTAGGGCTGCCAGATAAAACCCATAACCATCGTCGAGTACATAACCCAAACCTGCAGAAGACCCAGGAACGCTGCGATAATCATGCCCCAGCCTATCCACGCAGGCGCATCGAAGTTCCAAAGCCAGTCGCTCTCGAGGGCTTTCGACCACAGCAACTCCAGAGCCAAGGCCTGAATGATGCTGATCAGAGTTAACAGAACCGTAGGAAAGTGGATCTGGGCTCGAGTTCGTATTTTATTCATAGCGGCAACTCTTCAGCTGGGCGGTTCCAATGACTTACCACACTCACTCGATGGGAAAATCGAAATAGGTATCAGGAAAGGGTTCGTTCTCCAACACAAAATGCCACCATTCGGTGCGAATGGCTCTGAAGCCATGCTTCGTCATCACCGCATTCAAGAGATTCCTATTCGAACGCGCCTCTATAGACGGGTCTAGATTGCTCGGCCAGGAAAGCGGGTCGAAGAAGTCCCAAGGAGTGCCCATCTCAAGCTCATCGCCGCTCGAAGTATCGATAATTGTTAGATCGATCGTACTGCCTCTGGAATGTCCTGAACGCGCCGAGATATAGCCATCACTGAACAAGTTTTCCTTTGCCACATCGGGGTAGAACACCGACTTCATCTTCTTGTCGTCCAAGTCCTCAGCCCAGCGCACGAAATGATCGACTGCCTGCTGAGGTCTGTAGGCATCAAATATTTTAAGACTCATTCCAAAGGCCAGAAGCTCGCTCTGAACATTCGAGAGCGCCACAGCCGCCTCTCGTGTCATGAACACTCTTTCCGCGCGGTAACCATCAATGACCTGGCCCACGAAATTATTCTCGCTGAAGTAACGCAGCTCCAGATGAATAGTGGGAATGAATTCCTGCAGCTCCACAAAAGTTTCTGGCACACCTTCTCGCGACTCCTGAGCCATCGCGCGCTGCTCCTCATGCAATACAGCTTGCCCAAGCAGCAGGATTATCACCCCTACCCTCAAAGCCAAACCATTGTATTTGTTAGTGAATGTGAGAGCCATTCGCACCGTCTCCATAGCAAAAATCACAGTGTAATCTAACACCTGCCTTAAAACTTTGGAAATTGTGGTGTAGCCTAGAAATTGGGTCTAGAATGGCGGCCCTTTTTACAGACCAATACTGTGCCGGATGCTTCGCCAGGCGGTATGCAAGAATTGCAGAGTGAATGACACAGCAGCAATACGAAACCCTATTAGAATTAGTTACGGCGCCCAATCGGGCGCAAGCACGGCTCGCAAGGAAGCGCCCCTCCCTCGCCACACTAGCGCCTCGCAATTGAAGGCGGAAGATTCTTGGATGCGGTTATGACAAAGATACAAAAGACTATCGGCATGCTTGGCGGCATGAGCTGGGAATCGACGGCTAGCTACTACCGCGAACTCAATGAGGGAATCAAGGCAGAGCTGGGCGGATTGCACTCGGCTAAGATTTGCCTCGTGAGCGTTGACTTCGAAGAGATCGAGAGCCTGCAACAGATCGAGGACTGGGAGGGCATGGCGGCAATCCTCTCGAAGGCTGCAAAAGACGTGGAAAAAGGCGGAGCGGATTTTCTGCTCATCTGCACGAATACAATGCACAAGGTCGCCCCTCAGATCGAGCAGGCGATCTCTATTCCCATTCTGCACATAGCGGACTCGACCGCACAGCGCCTGCTCGAAGATGGCGTTCGCAAAGTCGGCCTGCTCGGCACCCGCTTCACGATGGAACAAGAATTCTACAAAGGTAGAATTTTCAAGAATTTCGGCATCGAGGTGATCGTGCCGACTGCAGAGGAGAGAGAAGACGTGCACGCGGTCATCTACAACGAGCTCTGCCTCGGCACTATTGATTCCGATTCTCGAGCGCGTTACTTACAGATAATCGATCAGCTCGCCGCGCGGGGAGCAGAGGCAGTAATTCTGGGATGTACCGAGATCGCCCTGCTATTGCAGCAGCAACACACGGCGACTCCGCTCTACGATACGACTGCCATTCACGCACAACAGGCTGTATTGAAGGCCTTATCGCGTTAGACTCTCGATATTCCCTCTCGACTCTAGAAGCAACAAAGCATTCAAGACTATGGATCCCTTAATACTAGAAACTGCCACCGTCGGACTGGCGACCTTCTTCGCCACCATCGGGCCGCTCGACGTGGCGGCAGTCTATGCCGGATTGACAGCAACCGAGACGCCGAAACGGCGCCGCAGCATGGCGATTCGTGGCACGCTGATCGCGACTGGCATCCTGGTGCTTTTCGCGCTCGTCGGCGAATTCCTGCTAGCTGGACTCGGTATCTCCCTCGCGGCGCTGCGCACCGGCGGCGGCATCCTTCTGCTTCTCATTGGGATCGACATGGTGTTCGCCCGCAGCTCCGGCAGCACCTCCACCACCGAAGAAGAGGAAATGGAAGCAAAGAGCAAACGCGACATCTCCGTATTTCCACTAGCTACACCATTGATCGCAGGACCCGGCGCCATGGGCGCGGTGATTCTGCTCATGGCCAACAGCGAGGGCAATCTTGTACTGCAGGTTACTGTAGTTGCCTCTCTGCTCGCGATCCTACTGTTCACGTTCGTCATGCTTTTGTTAGCTTCCAAGATTCAACAGTTCTTCGGCGTCACCGGCATGCACGTGGTAACTCGAGTCTTCGGAGTCTTGCTAGTGGCGCTCGCGGTACAGTTTTTATTCGACGGTATTGCCCAGAGCGGCCTGCTCTCTGGCGCCTAAGCCACGGAAAAGGCAGTGTGTTTCTTGAGGCGATGAACCTAACCCCTAAGGAGAATTATGATGCAGGTTAAGACTGCCGACAGCCTAGAAGAACTACGATTGATCAGCCCGGTGTTATTGCAGCTGCGGCCGCAATATTCCGAGGACGCGCTTATTCGGCAGATTCAGGCTCAGCAAGTCGCCGGTTACCGCATCGCCTACGTGGAGAAAGAAGGCAATGTGCTCTGCGTTGCTGGCTTCGTAATGGGCCAGAAGCTCGCGTGGACGAAACACATCTATGTCGATGATCTAGTGACGAGCGAGGCACATCGCTCTACCGGTGCCGGCAAACTCCTCATCGATTGGCTTAAGCAATATGGTCGAGAGAACGACTGCCAGCAACTGCATCTAGATTCAGGTGTGACACGCTTCGGAGCGCATAGCTTCTATCTGCGGGAGGGCTTCAACATTAGCAGTCACCATTTTGCCATAGCGAAACTCGGTGCTTAGGCAAATCGCTACCGGGCCAGCGCCCAAGCAGCCCCGACATAGCTACTGATAACGCGTGATTGCCACATGCCAATTCATGCCTGAATTGGCTATAATCCCGCTCCCAGCAACCACGCAGGTCTAACCTTCATGTCATCGAGCAACAAAGTCGGCTTCGTTTCACTCGGCTGCCCAAAAGCCCTAGTCGATTCCGAGCGCATACTCACCCAGCTAAAATCTGACGGCTACGAAATCGTGCCCAGCTACGGTGATGCAGACCTCGTGGTCGTGAACACCTGCGGCTTCATAGACAGCGCCAAACAAGAGTCACTAGACGCTATCGGCGAGGCACTCGCCGAGAATGGCAAGGTTCTCGTCACTGGCTGCCTGGGAGCACAGAAGGAGATCATCACCAACGCACACCCTAAGGTTCTGGGCGTTACCGGTCCAGCGGCGTACGAGCAGGTTGTGAATCAGGTACATAATTTTCTCCCTCAAAATAAGTCTCATGACCCCTTCATCGACCTCGTGCCCGCTCATGGCATCAAGCTGACTCCTCGACACTACGCCTACCTAAAAATTTCGGAGGGCTGCAACCATCGCTGTAGCTTCTGTATCATCCCCTCGATGCGCGGCGATCTTGTGAGCCGACCGGTTGGCGATGTGCTCGATGAAGCCGAACGATTGGCCAACGCCGGCGTACGCGAACTGCTCGTGATTTCACAAGACACTAGCGCCTATGGCGTAGACACGAAATATCAAACGGGATTCTGGCAAGGTCAGCCGGTGAAGGCGAGCATGCAGGGACTCTGCGAAGCACTCGCGCAGCTAGGTATCTGGGTGCGTTTGCACTATGTCTACCCCTACCCCCACGTGGACAAGATTATTCCGCTCATGGCCGAAGGCAAGATCCTTCCCTACTTGGACATCCCGTTTCAACACGCGAGCCTGAATGTATTGAAAGCGATGAAGCGCCCCGCCGCCACCGAGAAGACACTAGACAGGATTCTTCTTTGGCGCCAACAGTGTCCGGACATCACGCTGCGCAGCACTTTCATCGTCGGCTTCCCCGGCGAGACCGATGCCGATTTTGAGGAGCTCCTCGAGTTCTTGCAGACAGCACAATTGGATCGCGTCGGCTGTTTTCAATACTCGGCAGTAGATGGCGCCGCTGCGAACGCGCTCGCCAATCCTGTTCCGGAAGAATTGAAACAGGAACGTTGGGAACGCTTCATGGCTACGCAGCAAGAAATAAGCAGCAGCAAACTACAGGCAAAGATCGGTCAGGAGATTGAGGTTCTGGTGGACGAGGCGAACGAGGAGCAGATAGTAGCGCGTTCAGCAGCGGATGCACCGGAGATTGATGGTAATGTGTTCATTCAAGCCGATGCCAGCGTCGTAGCGGGTGATTTTATTCGGGTGAAAATTGAAGAGGCAGACGAGTACGATCTGTACGGCAGCCTAGCCAGCTAGTAACTGATTGTCTTCTGCAGCACGAGCGGCGAATAAGCAATACCGTCCGGGCCGCTTCCAGTCTCATACTCACCGAGTATCTGTTGCGTATCAATATTCACGACCAGCACCTTGTTTCGTCCGGACAGCGAGACGAACAACGTCCTATCGTCGGGATACAAGGTAACGCCCTGGGGCTGCGCACCGCTGAGATCAATCATGCCAATCTCGGACCCCGAGGCCACATCAAAGAAGCGCAGCTGCTCGTTGCCGAGGTCTGGCATCACCGCGTATTTCTCATCCTCGGTAATCAATATGCGATAGGGCCAGGAAAATCCATTCCATTGCCTGCTAATGGCGCCGCTTTCTGCTGACACGACCGATACCACTGCTTCGTCATTGCTACCCACCCAAATCTGATCGCCGCGCTTGTTGGCAGTAATCGCCTCGGGGCTGTCCGGCACTTCGAGTGTCTTTACTAACTGCCCCGCCGCAACATCTATCACAGAAACACTGTTAGAGTTTCCATTACTCGTGAAGGCAGTAGCTCCATCCTCCGACAGAGCAACCATATGAGATCCGCTCTGCCCCGTATCGATATCGCGTAGTATTTCTCCCCGGCGGAAGTCCGCGATTACCAATTTTTGACTTGCCTCTGAGGTTACGATGACCTGCTCCTGACCGGGCAGCAACAGAATCCCATGGGGCCGCGGATAATCGTGCAGGCTAATGGTTCGCGCTACCTGCAATTCCTCTACATCGAATACAGTGAGGCTATTGCCTCCGCTGTAGTCCGTGCCTATAGCCCAACGACCGTCATCTGTCACCACGAGCTCATGGGGCCCGCGGCCGGTTGGCAGAGTTGCCAAAATTTCGCCCGATCCTAGATCGATAAAATTTGCGTCGTTGCCACTCTTATTCAAGACTATGAGTGTGCCGTGCAAATTTTGCGGTATGAGCGTGTTAACTGCTTGTGAATTAGCTAGGTGCGCGCCCAGGACGATTGACAACAATGCGAGCAGTTTGGAAAATCTTAAATAAAATCGCATCGTAGATTCAGCTCCATTGTGGCGGGGAAATGAATGAGAACGCTCCGCGCCCGCGGCACGGAATATCCAGAGTGTGCATTATTTTCTGAGGATTTACAGTAATTTGAGACAATCAAGCCCATGATTCGTTCCGTATTGTGAACTCACGTAGACTTCTCAATTGTGTGAGCAGGTTTTCATCGACTCGCTCGTACAACAAGAAAGTCGGCGATTCACGCATTAAACTAGTAATTTCGGTGCTAGGACATTATCTGCTAAGCGGCATCCAAGCATGCATTAAAAGGAAAATTATTATGCCACTGCAAAAACGAATCAAGCTCTGTACAGCACTGCTCTGCCTAACACTGTCCAGCGCTACCCTAGCAGACACTCTAGACAATGCGCGCGCCGTATTCGATTTCGCCGAGGCCGCCTATCCAGAATTATTAAGTCCGGCAGCTCCCGAGATTAAGGAGATTCAAGGCTTCTATGTTCGTCACTACACCGCTACGGGAATCTATCTCGGCATACAGGGTGACAACGTGTATGCGATCGGCGGCGCGGTCGGCCCCGACTTGGTCTCCGTAGGAAAAGTGAGTTCGCTAATCACTGTGAACGACACGGATATAACGAATCTGCTGCTAACGAATCGCCGCGAGGAATGTAGCTACTATGCGGAGAATCGTTTCTCCAACGTAACTGACATTAAGCGCAGCATGCAATTCATGGGCACACTGAATATTACCGTTGAAGGCAGTGAGTGTGTGTTCGTAAGCAACAGCATCCCCAATCACAACTTCAATGACTCGACAGCAGCCTTCGCAACGCAGGTCAGCGCCGTCAGCGCCGAATTCAGAATACCAACCGAACCCGCGTTCGCCTCCGCCGCCACGCCCATATCGCTTGCCACCGACAACGCTGTCTTTCTGAACGGCGTTAAGTTGGATCTTCTCGCGGCGGGATGTTTCGGTGTAGGCGATGGCAACATCGGCTGCAACGACATCAATCAGCCCTGGCGCTACGATCCGATGAGCCCGCTGACCATGTTCGGTACCGATGCGAACAATGCACACACGCAGCCGGACGGCACCTACCACTATCACGGCAACCCTAGGGCCCTATTCGACCAGAACGCCCTGACCGAGTCGCCAGTAATAGGCTTCGCGGCCGATGGCTTTCCCATCTTCGGCAAATTCATCGAGGACAACGGACAGGTGCGCGCCGTTTCCAGCAGCTTTGCCCTGCGCAGCGGCAGTCGTCCAGGCGGCGCCGACAATCCGGGAGGCAACTACGACGGCACCTTCGTCGATGACTACGAGTACATCGCCGGCAGTGGCGATCTAGACGAATGTAACGGCATGATGCGCAATGGCTCCTACGGTTACTACGTGACCGACGCCTACCCCTGGGTGCTAGCCTGCTTCAAGGGCACTCCAGACTCGTCCTTCGAGAAGGGTGGGGCCGCAACTGGCGGCGGAAGTGGCGGTGGAACCGGCGGCCCACCGGGCGGAGGCCCACCTCCAACCTAAGAGAAGCAAGCAGCGATGGGTGTCTGTTATGCCGCACATCGCTGCCGCTATTGCCATCGAAGAGTGCACACGCTGTGTTTGGCACAGCTATTTATTCTTCCTACTGATAGAAAGATTCGCCCTCCTCCAATCCCCTTTCAATCTCCTTTCAATCTCCTTTCCGCTCTACGAACCTTTGCCTACTATATTCCCGCAAGCCTAGCGAGGCCGCCAAAAAGTAAGTAATCTAAGTCCCTGTGTATGAACCACCAAGACTGAGGATGCCCCATGAAACTGTCTCGTCCACTCATCGCCTTACTATTTAGCTCTCTCGCCACTATAAGCCTCGCACAATCGCCTAACACCACGGCGTTCACTGGCCTAAAGGCCGATATGGCCGCGAGCATCGAGTCCAAGGCGAAATTGACGCAGGAGATCGTCGACACACTCTTCTCCTTCTCGGAACTGGGATTTCAGGAATTCGAGACCCAGCGCTACCTAACCGATCTGCTCGCCGCTAACGGTTTCGATATTGAACTCGGTGTGTCCAACATTCCCTCCTCATGGTGGGCCACTTGGGGCAGCGGGGAACCAGTCATAGCCCTAGGCTCGGACGTCGACGGCATTCCACGCGCCTCGCAGATGCCGGGTGTTGCCTACCGACAACCGATGATCGAAGGAGCACCGGGTCACGGTGAGGGTCACAACTCTGGGCAGGCGGTAAATATCGTTGCCGCGCTGGCTGTTAAAGAAATCATGGAACGGGAGAACCTGCCCGGCACACTTGTTCTCTGGCCTGGTATCGCCGAGGAGTTGCTCGCAACTAAGGCATGGTACGCACGCGATGGCTTGTTCGACGGTGTAGATGCAGTCTTGTTCACCCATGTATCGAATAATATGAGCGTGAGCTGGGGCGACGCTACCGGTACCGGACTGGTCTCCGTAGAGTATCTCTTCGACGGCATTGCCGCTCACGGAGCCGGCGATCCCTGGAAGGGCCGCAGCGCACTCGATGCGGTAGAACTAATGAATGTTGGGTGGAATTTTCGCCGTGAACATCTGCATCCGCTGCAACGCTCCCACTATGTAATTAGTAATGGCGGCGACCAACCGAACGTAGTGCCCTCGTTTGCGAGCGTCTGGTATTTCATTCGCGAGATTACAGCAGACAATATACGGGAGAACTTCGAGACGCTGCAGCGCATGGCCGAAGGCGCCGCGATGATGACCGACACCACTGTCAGCAGAAAGATCGTGGGCGCCGCGTGGCCGCGACATTTCAACAGGCCGATTGCGCTAGCGATGGACGACAACATCAAGGCCGTGGGCCTGCCTACCTGGTCTGAAGACGACCAGCGCTTTGCCAAGGCCTTGCAGACACTAATGGGCTCGGACAATCCGCAGGGGCTCGCCACCGAACTCTCTGGAATCGGCGAGCCGCGAGAAACACCGGTCTCCGGTGGCTCCGATGATATTGGCGACATCTCCTGGAATGTGCCAACTGTCACCCTGCGCTACCCCGCCAACGTGAGTGGCCTGCAGGGACATCACTGGTCGAGCGCAATGGCTATGGCAACTCCAATAGCACACAAGGGTTCCACAGCGGGCGCGAAGGTTGTTGCCGCCACCCTGCTGGATCTGATCCAGGATCCTTCCCTAGTGCGCGACGCTCAAGCCTACTTCGATGATATTCAAACTGCAGAGGTACAGTACGAGCCCTTCATCGGGCCCGACGATGCACCAGCCATCGAGAAGAACGCCGAGATCATGGCGCAGTTCAAGTCTCGACTTGAAGAGCTGTATTACGACCCTGCTCGATTCGACACCTATCTCGATCAGCTTGGCATCGACTACCCGCAACTGGAACCAAACATTATTCAGAGAAACCAGTAACTTGAACGTGCATGCTCCGCGCTTGAGTGGTTTTCCAAAGCCGCAAACCTTGGCGTTCTGCGCCGCTTTTTTATGCTAATGCCCAGCATCCTGCATAATTGTTTTCGCTTAGAACTAGCCGCCCTATCCATGCTGCTGCTTAGCGGCGTCTGCGCTGCTCAATCGGATGTCCCAGCTATTGGCACCGACCTGAGTATTTCCGATTTGGATGTGGAACGTGCAAGCCAGGGTCAACTACTGCTCGCGCCGAGAGAGCTGAATGTACTGCGCGAGACACTCGCAACGGAGCAACTCGATAGAGCCGTGTTAAATCGGTTAATGCAGGAGATTGGCACTGAACCCGAAACCACGAGAACACGTCTTGCACTAAACGAGTCGCAGCTACAGGAGGTTTTCATTACCATCTCCAATGCTCGCGGCTTCATCAATGGCAGCGAGATGGCAAATGTGCGCGCCATGTGTTCTGCATGGGAGTCCTCCCAGGCGCAGGGCGACACCCGCATCGCCGAGGCGCTGCAGGCCTATGTGGAGCGGGAGAAGCTCACCCAGAATTTTATCGCGAGATACTATGCTGTCGTTCTAGCGGACATTGAGTCGCAGCTTGATGAAGAGTCACTCTCCCTCTTTCGTGCCTACATGGAAGATAGGCGCCGCCGTCTCGCCAATGCCGGCATGAGTTCCTGGGGCTCGCCGGCGCACAATATCCGAAGCGGCGCTGCTAGTATTGAATTCCACTGCCGTTAACAACTTAAAAGACGATTGGAGTAAAGCTGTGACTTATAAGTGCTTTGAGGTTTCCGTTAAAAACAAGATCGCTCATGTAGTTCTGAATCGACCCGAGAAAAGAAACAGCATGATTCCGGAATTTTGGGATGAACTGCCCGAGATTATCAGAGACCTCGATGGGAATGCCGCAGCACGCGTGATCGTACTATCCTCCACCGGCCCTCACTTCACCGCGGGCATCGACACCGCCGTATTCAGCAACAACGCGGAGCAAAGTACAGATCCCGAAATCGCCGAGCAACAGCGGCGGGTTCATGGAGCGAAGCTCTACGATACGGTTGATTACCTGCAACAGACCTTCACCTGTCTCGAAGAATGCAGAGTGCCCGTGCTAGCCGCCATACAAGGTGGCGTCATCGGCGGCGGCGTTGACCTGATCACGGCCTGCGACATGCGCTACATGACAGCCGATAGCTTCCTCACTATCTTCGAGATCAATATTGGCATGACCGCCGATGTCGGCACATTCCCGCGCATTACCAGGTTACTACCCGAAGGAGTTGTCAAGGAACTCGCCTACACCGGCCGCCGCATGTCGGCAGAAGAGGCGAAGTCACTGGGCTTCGTGAACGCTATATTCCCCGATCAAGAAGCACTGTTAGCAGGTGTTATGGAAATCGCAGCGCAGATAGCCAGCAAAGCACCACTGGCAATCTATGGCAGCAAGCGCATCATCAACTACTCGCGCGATCACAGCACGGCTGATGCTCTGGACTACATTGGTATCTGGAATGCCAGCATGCTGCAGAATGCCGAGATCCTGGAAGCGATGACGGCAGCCGCCGAGAAAAGGCCGGCCGAGTTCGTAGACATCCCGAAGAAGCGAACAAAGATGGGATCCGGCATCGTCGACTAAGGACCGAAGCGCCCAGTAAGAAGCTACCCGGCCAGGAAGGAATCGAGCATCACTTCCATCAACGCCGCTCCCAGCCACGCGAGTGGCGGAATAAAAACATAGAAAAGAAATCGCGAGAATATCGAGATATCCATCGGCCAGGTTCGCGTGTGCTGCACCTGATCTCTACGTGCGATAAGTGCGTTCAATCTTAGCAATGATTCGCTGTCCAAACCCGTCGGGGTTTGTTGAATCTCAGAGTTGATCGCCTCCAGTGCCTGCGCCTTCACCCGGCGAATGTTTTTTCGAATCGTCCAGGTAGGAAGCAACACAAAAATTACCGCGGAGGGTATGCCAACATAGAGTCCGTTCGCGTAGTTTACCCATTGAAACTCACGATCTAGAGACTGGAGCGTCGTTAAGGCTAACGCACCTATTACCATGAGGAACTGAGTAAGCACAGCCCTTCCAAAACCATTCAGCTTATCCAAATCGTAGATGTTGACCTGCACATGCCTCCCGTATTGGTAGAGCAGCCAGTCATCCTGAATCACGAAGAAGAGTGTCACAGCGACGATCGACCACATGAATATCTGACCAAAAGCTAAAGCTGAACTAGTGACGAATATTGGGGACTCTGGATCGAGACTGAGTGAGCTGGGATTGATATTTGCCAGAATTGCAAACATCGCGCCCACCACCACTGCAATAGGCCAATATTTACCGGATTGGTAGCGCTCCGCTTTTAACTCAGCATTGACCTCCAACTGACTTCGAATATCTAAAAACAATGACTCTCCTGATCGCACCCAGGCGGTGAACCACATCAACAAACACGCCGGAAGAAAAGTAAGGAGCAGGAACAGACCCATGATTTCCATTGGCCTGCTCCACAATGGATAATCGGGCATCGGCCTGAAACCGCCTGCACTGACAAACAGCACTATCAGGGGAATTCCGATAATGGCGCCAACAGAGGTAATTGGATAACTAAATCGCCTAATGGCGTATTCGATTAGCCGAATGGGTGCAGGGGTAGACATAGACAGCGGGCCTGATGTTATTATTTTCTGCGTAAGAACAGCCCAGTGATAGTAATCAATGAATGGCGGACTGCCAAGCACCGACACAGGCAACGACCAAAGCGCCCAGTGATCCAATACCTAGTATTCAAACGTAGAAGGCGAGTAAATCGATAACAACTATAAAAGACCCACTAAAACCGAGAGGTCAGGAACTTCGCCCATGATTAAACCCATAATTGGCATACTCGTAATTCTGGCAGTGAGCAGCGCTATCGCCCTGGCAGGCAGTCAGGGTAGCATCGAAGCAAACGGGCTCCCGCTGTTCCTGATCTGCGCTACCGTTGGATTCATACTCCACTGGATTATCTTTGTACCTTCTTTCATCTTCCAGACAGAGCACTACTTCGATCTCACTGGCTCTATCTCCTATGTAGCAACAATAATCGTTGCGTATACGTTTCACCCAAACATGGACAGTCGCAGTCTTGTTGTCTGTACGCTTATAGCAATCTGGGCGATACGGCTGGGCAGCTTCCTGTTTCTGCGGGTTAAGCGCGATGGCAAGGACCGACGCTTCGATGAGATAAAGACTAAGTTCTTTCGCTACATGTTCACGTGGACGCTGGGTGGGGCCTGGGTATTTATCACCATGGCAGCCGGATTGGCTGTCATCACCTCTGCCAATCAAGCCCCTTTGGATGCATTCTTCTATGCCGGCATTGCGCTATGGATATTGGGATTTGGCATCGAGGCGGTAGCCGATCGACAGAAAACCGTATTCCGTCGCAATCCGCAAAACAAAGAGAAGTTTATAACTGAGGGTTTATGGTCTGTCTCGCGGCATCCCAATTATTTCGGTGAAATCGTTCTCTGGCTTGGAATCGCAGTAATCGCTATCCCCACGCTCGTGGGCTGGCAATATGTCACGCTGATCTCGCCGATCTTCGTAGCACTCCTGCTCATCAAGGTGAGTGGCGTGAAACTCCTGGAGAAGAGTGGCATGGAGCGCTGGGGCGACGACCCAGCCTATCG
>CAYGRR010000013.1:47124-62136 GCA_964352295.1 uncultured Pseudohongiella sp.
TGAAACTCCTGGAGAAGAGTGGCATGGAGCGCTGGGGCGACGACCCAGCCTATCGAGAATATGTAGCGAGCACGCCCTCTCTCGTTCCATTCACAGGTTCTGGCAAGAGCGGCTGAGGATCTGACTCCGTTCGATGCAGCCACATTCCAGTTGTATCCTAGAACCGACAAATTCTAGATGCCTGAGCAATGAATAAAGGTATTGAAATCGCTAAAAATATGTGTCTATTTGGTAGAATCTTCACCCTTTTCAGAATCACCCAGCGTACGAAGCCAACGGGTTAATTCGTCATCTGGTTCGGGTTTTTTCTTAGACTCCTCTGCACTAGCATCCGGCTGTGCTTCGTTTCTGTCCTCGGTATCTGGCAATTTGCTCATAGTCTGTACTCCTGTTTGGCTAGCATTCTACTATCTTGAACTTGAACTGTCTTTCCTAGATGTCACTAATCGAACTGTGGGGCCCATCAGGCGCAGCGATTGCATCACAACATCCCTTAATCGTAAGTAGTATTTCTAATGGAACATTCATGAGCTGGCAAGAAGAGACAGATGACTTATAACCCAGCCAAACTGAACCGAAGACACGTTTCGCCCTCCTTGATTTAGTCTACGGGCTCGATCCTGAGCAGGGCACCGTCTTCCTCATCGGTAAGCACGTAGAGGTATCCATCAGGTCCTTGCCTAACATCTCTTACACGGTGGTGTAGCTCGGTTAGCATGCTCTCGCGGCGGATCTCTTCTCCTCTGCTGTTAAAAACTATTCTCTGTACATGCCCGGTTCCGGGAATGCGCCCCTCCATCATGGCGCCTACGAAGAGGTTGCCCTGCCACTTCGGAAAATGCTCTCCCGTGTAGAAGGTTAATGCGGAAGGCGCGATAGAGGGCCACCACATTACCGTTGGGCTCTCGAATTCTTCACGCCAGGGCGTGTCGGATACCCAATTGCCGCGATAGTTTCGGCTGTAGGAGGCCAGGGGCCAGCCGTAGTTCTTGCCAGCCTGGATGATGTTTGCCTCGTCTCCACCCTGCGGGCCATTCTCGCTCGCCCACAGCTCGCCTGTATCCGGATGCAGAGCCATGCCCAACTGATTGCGGTGGCCTACGGAATACACTTCGGGTAGATACTCACCCGATGCGACGAAAGGATTATCGGCGGGCACTGTGCCATCGGCATTCAGGCGCAGCACCTTGCCGTAGTGCACAGCGGGGTCCTGTGCATATTCTCCGGTGCCGAGGAACACGTAGGACCCGCCTAGCGTCATCATCAATTTGCCATCGGGCGCGAACATGAGAGCAGAGGCGGCGATTCCACTATCCAGGCCCTTGGCGACGAAGATCTCTTCTACGTTTTCGAGCCTGTCCTCGACCAATCTGCCGCGCACCAGACTCACCGTCTGATTCGGCTCGCCCTCGTGCATGATAGCTTTGGTATACGTCATGTAGACGATCTGATCGTCATCGGGGTGCAGAGCGATGGCCATCAACCCTGCGCGAAAGACAGCGGAATAGACTTCCGGCACGCCGGGTATGTCTTTTTCCACTAGCTTGCCATCGCGAATGATACGCAGCTTTCCGGTGTAGCGCTCGGTGATGAGGATGTCGCCATTGTCGCGAAACGCCATTGCCCAGGGGTTCGCGAGCCCGGTGGCGATGGGCACGACTTTAATTTGACCCACTTCAAAACTTGGCAGCAAGATTGGTTCGGTAATAGAAGGCGGCGCGACAAAGGGCTCCTGTGCAAATAGAGTCGCGCTGTAATTCAGGGAGAGTGCCAGCAGTGCTATCGCGAAAGGGCTTCTTCTATTCATGGCTTATCCTATTGTTCTGTTCTTGTGTGTGTGACTTCGCCTGTGCCGATCGTTCAGGTACCGCTCGACAGAATAAACCTGCAGCAAACACCCGTCCAGTCGCTAGTTCGGCTCAATGCGACGCGGTATTTGTCAGTTCGGGCAATATCTGCGATAAAGACTCTTTTTCGCCAAGCAAGAGAGTTACACCATGAAAGCGGTAAGAATCAAACAGCACGGCGGCCCCGAGGCCATGAACTACGAAGACGTCGACCAGCCACAGGCTGGCCCCACCGAGGTCTTGATCAAGGTTGAAGCCGCCGGCCTCAACTTCATCGACACCTACCAACGCTCTGGCCTCTACAAGATCCCGCTGCCTGCAACGCTGGGACTCGAGGCTAGCGGCACCGTGGAGGAGATTGGCAGCGCCGTTAGCCGCTTTAAGGTAGGCGACCGCGTCGCCTACACCAATGTGTTAGGTGCCTACGCCGAATACGCGGCGGTTGAGCAGGACAAAGTCGTTGCCATTCCAGACGGAGTCTCCTTCAATCAGGGAGCGGCGGCGATGCTGCAGGGCTGCACCGCCCACTATCTATCTCAGTCTACCTATCCGATAAAGAAAGGCGATAGCTGTCTAATTCATGCCGCCGCGGGTGGCGTTGGCCTCTTGCTGATCCAGATGGCGAAGAATGCCGGCGCCTCGGTCATTGGCACGGTATCGACCGAAGAGAAGGCGGCGCTCGCAAGAGAAGCGGGAGCAGACGAGGTCATTCTCTATTCGCAGTGCGATTTCGAGACGGAGGTAAAGCGCATCACCGACGGTGCGGGCGTGAATGTAGTCTACGATTCCGTAGGCAAGACTACGTTCGAGAAGAGCATCGACTGTTTGCAACGTTTTGGCTACATGGTACTTTACGGCAACGCGAGCGGGCCGGTTACTGAATTTAATCCGGCAACGCTAGGCCCGAAGGGCTCGCTGTTTCTAACCAGACCCACACTCTTCGACTACACTGCCGATCGCGAGAGCCTCGAATGGCGTAGCGGCGATGTGTTTAATTGGATAGCTGAGGGAAAACTGAATCTGCGACTCGAACATTTTTTCCCGCTGGCTGAAGCGCGAGAGAGTCATCAGGCCCTTGAGGGTCGCAAGACCACCGGCAAGATCATACTGACGCCATGAGCCTAACTCATTTAAACTACACACAGAAATTCGATACCAAGAATTTAACACCAAAGGTAAACACCATGCACAGATTACGTTCTATTCTCGCGGCAGCAGCACTTGTCGCATTTTCAACTGGCGTGAGCGCCCAATCTATCGATCTCGGTCGCGGCGAATTGCCTGTCACCGTGCCGAGCAGCTACGATGCCGGCACACCTGCACCGCTAATCGTGTTGCTACACGGTTATACGTCTAGCGGCGCTGGCCAAGACAGCTATATGGGCTTCAGCGCAATCGCCGACAAATACGGCTTTCTGCTCGTTGCACCTGACGGTGATAAAGAGGCCGGAGGCGATGAAAACCGTTTCTGGAATGCCTCCCCTGCCTGCTGCAACTTCTATAGATCCGACGTAGACGATTCAGCCTATGTGCTAAGCATCATTAACGAAGTGAAGGCAAACTTTAATATTGACGCCAACCGCGTGTACCTCGTTGGCCATTCGAACGGCGGCTTCATGTCCTACCGTGCGGCCTACGATCACTCCGAGACTATAGCGGCGGTTGCGAGTCTGGCTGGCGCTAGCCATGCAGACACGCGGCCTGCCCCGGCGAATCCTGTTCACATACTGCAGATACATGGAACCTCCGATGGCACGATCGCCTACGAGGGCGCAGAAATCGGTGGCAATGCTTACCCGAGCGCGCGCGACACAGTTACACAATGGGCCCAATATAACGGCTGTGAGGCACAGGCGGCAGAACGTGAGCTCCGCGACCTAGTTGCAAACCTGGAGGGCCATGAGTCCTCAGTACAGGTGTTCAATCAGGGATGTAAGGCTGGTGGTTCTAGCGAACTCTGGACTATCTCCAACGGCTCGCACGTGCCCTCTTTCTCGGACACATTTGCAGCGCAGGTAGTAGAGTGGCTGTACGCTCACCCCAAGAGCTATGGCAGCTTCTCCGACTAAGCGCTAAGCTCACAGCAAGCGAAACGTAAAGCGCTAGATCAGCCCGCCTGGTCTAGCGCTTTTTTTTTGCAGCTCGCTGGCAATCGGAAATTAACTTATTGCTAACGCTGCGTTATGCTCATCCGCAATCGAACTCTCGGGCAGGACAGGAAATGACCAGCAGACGCGCACTTATTCAGGGCATGGCACTCGCGCCGTTACTCGCAGCATGCAACAGCGGCCCCAGAACGTCGCCGCGTAATTTTACGCCCTCCGGACTGCCGCTGCGCCGAGTCATCGTAGCGCCTGATAGAGTGATTCGCACGATTGCGGGTTCGCGCCCCTTTCGCCCCTCGGGCTTTCGCTTGGAGCTCGAATCCTTCGGCGACAAGACAGTTATACACAACTACGGCCACGGCGGTGGCGGAATTACACTGTCTGGCGGAACTTCATTTCTGGCAGCGGAGTTAGCGCAGGAAAGTGTCCATAGGCGCTGCGCCGTGCTCGGTGCAGGTGCCGTGGGGCTAGCCGCCGCAAGACTTTTACAAGATCGAGGCTGGGACGTCACAATCTACACGCGAGACCTGCCGCCCAACACCACATCGAATATCGCCGGTGGTCAATGGTCTCCCACTTCGGTGTACGACGACGACAAACTCACGCCGCAGTTCGAAGCCCAATTTGAATCCGCGATGCGTCACGCCTATCGCTATTTTCAGAATCTGGCTGGGCCAAGGTACGGAGTCCGCTGGATCAGCAACTATTCGATTGCAAGCCAGCCGACCACTCCTGACAACTTCAACGATCGCTACGCCGATATGTATCCGCAGCTGCGAGACCTATCGCCGAATCAGCACCCGTTTCCTGCCGACTATGTTCGCCACTACAACACGATGCTGATCGAGCCGGCGGTCTACCTCCCCGCCATGTTGCAAGACTACTACGCAGCCGGTGGAGACATCGTCATTCGGGAATTCCGAGGACAAGACGATGTCCTCAGTCTGGAGCAGCCGGTGCTTATCAATTGCACCGGTCTGGGCTCTCGCAATATTTTCCCCGATGAAGAACTCATGCCGATCAAGGGGCAACTCAGCTTCTTGTTGCCACAGGAAGAGATCGACTACATGACCGTGGGCAATGGAGGGCTGTATATGTTCCCTCGCAAGGACGGCATTCTCCTGGGAGGCACATTCAAGCGGAACGATTGGACCACAACGGAAGATGTTGAGGACACGGCCCGCATCGTTGCCGGGCATCAACGGTTCTTTGCCGCCATGCTTGATCCCTGGGCAAGCTGATTCGGAACCGCATAGGCGGCAGGCCTAAAAAAACGGCGGTGTCTGCCATTCTGGCCACTTTCGTTGGGGCTCAGAGCGCATTACACCGCCGCTATAAAGGCGCTATAGACAGCGCCTAAGGAGATTGTAAACAAACATTTCGGTCTAGCTCCCACTTCCACTAGAGTTCCGAACTAAGGTGAGTGCTTTACAATGGCGATATCCTACCCAAGCGAAACAATTGGGTAAAACGAGTAATATCGATCAGCTCAATCGCTAAATCCGATTTCTCGTCCAGCCCGCGCTAGCGTCCACACACCGCGTGACGTTAGACATTTCGGGATTTTGGGATTAGTCTCTGGAAAACCAATAATTAAGAAGAGAACGTCATGACTTCCACTACCCGCGCCTCATTTCTTAAAGCATTGCCCGTAGCCAGTCTTTGTACTGGAATAACAGCCCTGCTTTTGTCCTCGGCGGCATCCGCACAGGACTCGGCTCCTACGTTCTATGCCGATGCCCTGCCTCTGTTCCAGAAGAACTGCGCAGCCTGCCACCAGCCTAATGGCCCCAAAGTTGGCGGAATAACCGCACCGATGTCGTTGCTGGATTACGATCAGGCCAAACTCTGGGCACCCATGATCAAGAACGCCCTGATCACCGGCTATATGCCACCCTGGGGAGCACACGAACGTCACCGCGGCCAGTTTAAGGACGAGCGCTACATCGAAGACAGCGAGCTCGCCACTCTCGTCGCCTGGGTTGACGGCGGCGCACTGGAGGGAAATCCTGCCGCTGCCGCTGACCACACAGGCGTCATTGCCGAAGCAGGCGCAACAGTATTGCCCGAATCCGGATGGTGGATTGGTGACCCGGACTTAGTCGTGCAATTCGACCGCCCCGTGTATGTTGAAGACAGCGTGCTCGATTGGCAGCCCACAATTCAGATGCCCGTTCCTGAAGGGGCCCACACCGAACCAAAATGGGTATCCAAGGCCGAACTCGATC
Source organism: uncultured Pseudohongiella sp. (assembly GCA_964352295.1). GTDB lineage: Bacteria > Pseudomonadota > Gammaproteobacteria > Pseudomonadales > Pseudohongiellaceae > UBA9145. The sequence continues at coordinate 53,305 of CAYGRR010000013.1, forward strand.
CCGGCGGCCCCTGGGTGCATCACATCGTGTCTAGCCATATGGGTGTCGGCGTTCCAGGCCGTGGCCCGTTTACCTACCCCGAGGGCTGGGGCGTGCTCATGCCGGAAGACCCCTTTATCACGGTAAACATGCACTACCACAAGGACCCTGGCGAAGGCACTGCCGTCACCGACATGACCCGCGCCGGCTTCGTCTTCTATGAAGACGGCTCCGTTATCGATCACGTCGTGGAGACGAACCTGCTGCCCCATAGCGGTTGGACGATCCCACCGGGCGATCCGAATTTCAAGGTGACCAACACCCATGAGATTGAAGAAGACATCTATCTGCTCTCCATGGGGCCGCATATGCATTACCGCGGCAAGGCGATGCGCTACGAGGTGGAGTATCCCGATGGTGAGCGCGAGACCTTACTGTGGGTGCCGGATTACGACTTTAACTGGCAGTTCCTGTACGAGTACAAGGAGCCGAAGTTTCTCCCGGCCGGCTCGGTCATGCACATGAGCTGGTGGTTCGATAACTCCACGCAGAATCGCTGGAATCCCGATGCTACCGCGGCCGTCGAATACGGCCCCGAGACTACCGATGAGATGGCGAACGCGCGCATCTACTATGCGCCAACCACCAAGCGCGGCATCGTCGTAGGCGGAGAGATACCAGCCGATGTTCTCGAGACTGCGCAGAAAGAAGAAGCGAATCGTCGCGAACACTCCCATCTGTTAGATCAGAGCCAGGATGACTTGAGCTGGTTGAGCGAAGACAGCGAGTAATGACGATGCAGTTCAGAAGTCGCTTCTGAATTCACTCTATAAAAAAAGACCTACCCCTTGGGGGTAGGTCTTTTTTTTCGCTAGTAGTTTGGGTTTCTCGCGCAGCTAAGCGGAGGACTGAAGCGAAATCTACATGACAGTAATCGGCGTCCAGGTCTTGTGCCTGGCAATCACATCCTCTACCGAATGCTTGCAGACCCCGGCCTTGCTGATTAGCTTGCTCTCACAGATGTCACAGCGCACACATTCCTTGAAGTCGATCTCGTGGCCACGAATCGCACCGGTCGGGCAGCTCTTCTCGCAGACCTTACAGACCTCACACTGTTGCACGCGCTTGATTCGAAACGGCGACAGGAAGGAGGTGACACCTAGCGCCGCGCCAAGTGGACAGGCGTAGCGACAGTAGAATCTGCTAATGAACATGGAGGCCACCAGGAACGCCACCAATATGCCCCACAATACCATAGAACGACTGATGTAAAAGATCGTGCCGAATGGTTCGAAGTACTGAAACAAACTCAGGTCGCTGAATGTCAGCGCCGTCACTACAAGCAGTGCGAGTATCCCGTACTTGATATAGAGCGCTTTGTCATGAATCGCCTGGGGCAGTTCGCGCTGCCATTTCCGTGGCATGATGCGAGTAATGAAATCCTGCAAGGCGCCGAATGGGCAGAGCGAGGAACAAAACACCCTACCCCAGAAGAGAGTCGTCACGATTGTAAACACGACGATCAACAGCAATGGCAGATCGTTCAAGAACAGAGAGGGGCCCTGCTTCAATCCATTGGTGATGTGCGAAACCGAGAGAAAGGTGCCGTTATAGAAGCCGAGATAGAACAGCGTATAGGCAAGCGTTACCCAACGAATCGTCGAACTCTTCCGCAGAAACGCGGTCATCACCATCGCGAACAGAAGCAGCAAAGCAAGCACCTCGGCCAGTGGCGCGCTGTTGATCAGCGTTGCTATCACACCCTCGTCGACCTCTTCGAAATCCTCGAATTCAGGGAAGGGGCTCGCCGCTCTCGGCAGGTACTCTGCCGGCAGGGGAGTTCCTGTCGCCAGCGACAGCGGCACAGGCGGAACCTGGTAGCTGACTTGTGCCAGCGCCTCAATAGACTCAACCGGCATACCGGTGTCATACAGTACCGTGAACGGTTGGCTGAGATCGATGTCTTCAGACAGCACGATAGCGCCAGCAAATCTCGCGTGGCCTGTTATTTTTCCATAGTCGGCACTACCCACATAGACGAAGCGACGGCGCTCGACGTTATACACAACATCGCCCTGCGTTATCGCGAGTCGTTCCTGCCGAAACGGCGTTGACGCATTTCCATCGATTCCTACCAGCAACATGCTGCCCGCCTGCACGCGACTGCTCGCCTCGCGTTCCGCCTGCGAATAGTCATCGGGGCCAACCAGGAGCTCGCCCAGCGCCTCGTTTCCCATATAGGCGAGGCTGAGATTCAATTCGGTGAGGTCTTCAAGTTGTATACGAAACTCTTTCACCCAGCCCGAAGCCTTCATGTCTTCCCAGGACTGCTCCTCTAACAACTTCAGTGCCGCCTCGCCACTATTGGCATTGGCGACAAACTCGGAGTCTCTTAGATAGCTCTGCGCGACTCTTCGTGCGGCATTGCGAATACCCCTTGAGGTTGCCCAACTGGTGATTGTCGCTCGCGATACACCATCGAGGTCGCGGCCTACACGAAAGCCATCGGAAACTGACATGCCCTCAAACTGATTCGGGAAGCGTTCGGTATTGATAAAGTCGCCACGAATACTCTTGTAGGACTCTCGGTAAAAGAGAACTTCTATTCCAGAAAGTACTCCCTCGAGATTCATGCCCACCATTACTTCTATGGGCGCACTGTACCCAATCTCTTCGGGTGGATAGTCTGGCGTCTCGAACAGGTAGCCGATCAGTTGCGGCTCGCCGCCCTGCTCACTCGCTGCATAGGCTCTGTAGACAGGAGGCTCGCCCGCCTTCTCGGAAAAGCTGTCCGCATCCGGCATGACCCGCTTTAGCAGCGAAATATCCGTCTCGGTTAATCCTGCCTGCGCAAAGCCTATCGCAGGAAGGAGCACAAGAACCAAGAACAGGGAGGACAGGCGAATACACATACCCGTTAAGAACTTCGTGGAGCAACAGAACTGCATTGTTATTATTTTCCTATTTTGAGTTCTTCTTCTAGAGTTTTCTACTAACTAATTAGCTCGCTAGTAGAGCCTGCATCTAACAACTGGAACATCGCAGAAGCAGTGGCTGCCTCAGGAAACTGCTCGGTATTTAAGCAAATATCGGCCAACAGGTATATCTCTACGTGCTGCCTGATTGAACCTCCCTGCCAGGTAGATCAATAAAGATTCAATCGAAGCCTTAGAAAGCCCAGACAGAGTTTAATCATCTCTATTGAGCGCTGCGAACTATCGAGCACATCGAAGCCATGCACGCCCTCGCCATAGCGAACTACACTCACTGGGCTATTCCTGGAGATCGCCTCGGCCTCAAAATTGTCGATGGAGTCATTCAGGCCGGGAAACGCATCCTGACCCGCGCGCATGATCAGAATAGGCGTGTTTTCGGGGAAATTTGCCATGCCCGTGTGGGGGTTCGCAAAGCCAAATGTGGCCGCCGTCTCCTGCACCACGCTTGAACCCTGGGCATCCAGCATAAATCCATAGAGCAGGGCCCCGCAGCGCAAGGCACTGTCTTTGTGCAAAACATTTATCGCATTCGGCACACTGCCCGAGCAGGACCAGATAGCGATGCGCTCGGGGTCGATCTCCAGTTGCCGTGCCTCGCAGCGCAGGAATTCTAGCAGCTTGAACGCGTCTTTCGTGGGCTCGACGTTGCTGTAGATGACTGCCGCCATGCCATTTGCTGCGAGCAGCCTCGCCCAATCCTGATAGGCCCGAATCTGCATCTGCTTCAGGCCGATTCGCGCCTCAAACCCAGGGTCTGGATAGCCTGTTATGAGCACAACCACAGGGGCTGGAGAATCGCTGCCTGCCGGGAGATACAGATCGAATAGTCTGGCATCTTCGCCGTAGCTAAGCGCCTGTCGAACCTTGCCAGTATAGGGCAGTGTGTAGGCCAGAGGGTTTGTGAACATTGGATTTGCAGTTGTAGACTCGTTAGTCATCCCCAGTTCCTCAATAAGCGATTCAGCAAATAAAAAACCCCCACTCCAGCTGGAGCGAGGGTTTCGATATGCCTGAGAAGGCAGTGGTCTCATGCTAGTCGTTAGCGGTAAGGCGGGTCAACCCCGAAAGCGCAGCGGCGGCCTTTGCAGAAGGTAAAACTCCTAAAACCTGTCCCACTCGCGGGCAGCGGCGCAACAAATGACACAAATCGTGGATATAGCGGATTAAGCGAGCTTTTAGCGCCATTTTCGAGCGTTTCAGGTGTATTTTGCCGCATTTAAGTGCGCTCGGCCGCACAGGATATCTTTAGGAGGTAGTTGGGAGGTCTGAGGTAGCTAGTTTATTGGACATTTCCGCCCCAGAAACATATTCTTCGACTACGTTGCTTATGGCGCGTGCCTATCGTGGGCTGGAAAACAGCTCGCGGGCTCGTCGGTGTTGCTTGCAGATGGGCTTAATAAGAAGGTTTCAATCTAGCTTTAACTATCAAATTAGTATTCATACTGAGACTCGGGGAAGATAACTATATGACACAACGATCAAATCTATTCAGACTGTCTGCGCTCGCGATCGCAGTAGGAGCAGGTATGTACACTGCCCCTGCAGCATTCGCACAGAGCGACTCTGCTGATATCGAAGAGGTTGTGGTAACTGGTTCGCGTCGTGCTCCACGCACAGCGTTAGACTCAGCTGCACCAATCGACGTATTCAGCGCGAATGATTTTCAGGACCAAGGTACTTCAGACATAAACAACCTGTTACGTAATCTTGTCCCTTCATTCAACGTTGAAGTACAGGAAATTAACGACTCTAACAGTCTCGTTAGACCTGCAACTCTACGTGGCCTACCGGCGGATAACACGCTGGTCCTCGTCAACGGCAAGCGCCGTCATCGTTCGGCAGCGGTTCAATTTGGCCGTCAGGGCACCCACTTCCCTGACATATCCCAGATTCCACCTATCGCACTACGCCAGGTAGAAGTATTGAGAGACGGCGCGGCAGCCCAGTACGGCTCTGACGCCATCGCCGGTGTTATCAACTTCATACTGAAAGAGAACCGCTCAGGCATCTCCCTGGAAACTAAGCAGGGTCAATTCACCGACGAGAACGACGGTGATCTTGGCTACCTGGCCGGTAATATCGGTCTGCCTCTGGGCGACAACGGCTTCTTTAGCTTCAGCTTCGACTACGTGGATCAAGACAAGACTGACCGCGCGATGCAGCGTGGCGATGCTCTGGCCCTGATCGCAGCGGGCAACACCGCTATCCGCCAAAACCCATTCGTAATGGAGCGCGGCCTGGCCGATACCGACACCACGAACCTGTTCTACAACGCCGGCATCGAGCTTGCACCAGATCATGAAGTGTATTCCTTCGGTAGCTACAGCGAACGAAACACTGACCTGGGCTTCTTCTTCCGCAACCCGGAAGCCAGAAGCGGTATCTTCACAAGCGGCGCCAATCAATTGTTCATCGATGAGACACCTGATCGCTCAGGTAACTGTCCGGTAATTCCTCGTGGCATCGACCCAGTCACTGGCGTGACCAGCTCGGTCGCAGCCCGAGCAGCTGGTCTGGCAGATCCGGATTGTTTCACGTTCCTCGAGTGGTTCCCGGGTGGCTATACACCTGACTTCGGCGGCGAGATCGTCGATTTCTCCGAGGCAGCCGGTATACGCGGCATGATCGGCAACACTAGCTACGACGTTAGCTTAAGTGGCGGTTTCTCCGAAATCACCTACCGTATCTCCAATACGACTAACGCGTCCATGGGCTCCAGCTCACCTACTTCATTCGAGCCGGGCAAGTACACGACGATTGAGAACAACATCAACATCGACTTGGTAACTCCATTCGACGTCGACGGTTTCTACTCTCCATTGAGCGTTGGTTACGGTATGGAATGGCGCAGAGAGATCTTCAAGGTGACTTCGCAGGACGAAGCCTCTTTCTTGATCGGGCCTTACTCAGACCAGGGCACCAACGTAGGTTCCGACGGTTTCCAGGGTTTCGGCGTGCCACAGCACGGCTCTTGGGATAGAAAGAACTTCGCCTTCTACGTGGATTTAGAGGCTGACGTGACAGAGCGCTTACTACTAGGCGCGGCTATTCGTTACGAAGACTTCTACAACACCTTCGGTGATACGACTAACGGCAAAGTTACTGCTCGCTACCGTCTGACTGATACCGTTAATCTGCGTGCTACTTACGGTACTGGATTCCGTGCGCCGTCTCCTGGACAGGCAAACATCTCCAATATCTCTACAGGTATTAACGCCGATACAAACCAGCCACAGGCTGAGGGTCAGATTCCTCCAACTAACCCAATCGCAGCTCGCTTCGGCGGTGTTGAGCTAGGGCCAGAGGATTCCAAGAACTTGAGCATAGGTCTTACCGCTCAGATCGGCGATGTAGATTTGTCTATCGACTACTTCAACATCGAGATCGAGGGTCGCATCCTGAACTCTGGTGACTTCCCGATTACACCTGCCATAGCTGCCGAGCTTGAAGCTTCGGGCATCTCGGGTGCGGGTAGCATCGTCGAGTTTACCTACTATACCAACGCGATGGACTCCACTAACTCTGGAGTTGAAATCGTGGCGGCATGGGACTACAACTGGGGCGATATGGGTACTACTTCATTCCAGGCCTCTTGGGCATACCAGGATCAGGAAATTGATAAGGTACCAGCTGGCTTGCTCACACGAGCGAACTTGAATGGACTAACCGATGCGCTTCCTGAAAACCGTGGCAACTTCCGTGTAAACCACAATCTAGACGATTGGCGTTTCACACTGGCGGCCAACTACTATGATGAATACTTCATCATTCCATCTAACGGTGATCCGACTAGAGACTACTTCGGCGATTCAGAGATTATCTGGAACGGCGAAGTTGCCTACACTTACGATGATAAGTATTCGATCATCCTAGGTGCTGAGAACTTCGCTAATACGTATCCAGGGAAGGTTCGACCTATCGATACTAGTAGTGGCACCAGCAACATCTACCGTAACGACGCTGCTTTCAGCGGCAACGGTGCGTTCTGGTACCTACGTCTTACTGCCAATTTCGATTAGCATAGAGACAGCTAGCAACTAATACTTGCAAGCTAAACGGAGGCGCCCTTTCGATTCGAAAGGGCGCCTTTTTTAGTTCTGCAGTATGTGAAATCAATCAACTTGGCGAAAGCAATCAAGCAAGCCTGTCCATTTTATCTGTGAGGCTTATAATCGAACGAGCCTGTCCAACAACCCTTACCTGCCTACGTAACAAGATCCTTTTATGAACAAGATAACAATCTACACATCCAGATATTGCGCCTACTGCACCGCCGCGAAAAACCTGCTCGATAGCAGAGACTACGAGTTCGAGGAGATCAACATGGAAGGCAATCAGGAGCTCATGCTCGAGATCATGCGGAAGTCTGGACAACGCACCGTCCCGCAGATTTTTGTGGGCGACAAGTCGATAGGCGGCTATCAGGAACTGCTGGCCAGCACCTCCAGCGGCGAATTCGACGCAATGCTCACAGAGTAGCCCGACCTAAAAGAAGATGTACGATGTTATTGGCAGTCACCCCAGTAACGTTATATAACTGCTTAGTATCCCAGTCCGGAGGTTTTTGATGAATACACTAAAAATCCTTTCTTCGCTTCTGCTCTTTCTCGCGCTCGCATCTTGCGCCACACCAGGCCCGAAATTTCACGACATGAGCCCTGCCGAGCTAATGGCTTACAATCGCACTGTTGAGTACCTGGATCAGGTGTACTGCGAAGAGGAAGTAGGCACTGGCAGCCATATACGCCGCAACGAATGCATGACCTATCGTGACATGTATGAAGGCAGAGTCGGGAGCCTGAATACTCCAAGCTCGAGCAGGAGCATCACGCGCTAAATAATGCCTCGATTCTCAAGCAGCCACCGCATGGGGCGGTATGAATCCCCTTCTCGGGCCTGTAAAGTGTGTGTCTATGGCTAATAGGTCAGTATTCGAGACAGTACTTTGCCCGCCCGGAGACCACTATGGCAAGAATTCTCACCCAACCCTTGCTAGGACATTCAGCTAGGCTCACTCTGCCGCTGTGTCTCTATCTATGCATCCATACCCAGTTGTTTGCCGCTCAAGACGATCTTTCCGTAGCCTTCACACAGGATCAGGCGGCGGCAGGCAAGGCAAGCTACGAAACAAACTGCGCCTCATGCCACGGCAGCAACCTCGAAGGGTTTGGATTAGTACCCGGCCTTAGCGGCACCCTTTTCGCGAGCCGCTGGGGCGATAAGTCGGCCGACCTATTAGCCCACAGCATCAACCGTATGCCGCCCGGCGCAGAGGGCAGTCTCGACGCGGCGCACTACACACAGATTCTTGCCTATATCCTGCAGCACAATGGTATGGTGGCGGGCGATGTCGCGCTGCCTAGTGCTTTCGATGCCCTCGCCGCATTAACTATTCCAAGAGCCGAACTCGCCGCTACAGACACGGAAACATCCGCACCCCTGCTCTATAACAGCGATGGCCCGCTGCTAAGCGCCAGCCGCTTGGACAATCTCACGGCCGTCACCGATGACATGCTGCTCAACCCTCCCGCCGACGATTGGCTGAACTGGCGCCGCACCCGCGATGCCTACGGCCATAGCCCGCTGACTCAGATAGACAAAAACAATGTGAAAGATTTACAACTCGCCTGGAGCTGGTCCCTGCCCGCTGGCGAAAACATGATGACGCCGATCGTGCACGACGGGGTGATGTTCGCCTACAGCTACGGCGATGTATTGCAGGCCATGGATGCCGCCACAGGCGAGTTGTTATGGAGTTTCCAGCGCGAACTGGAGGGCGGCAGATCACCGGGCATGAAGAAAGGCGCCGCCATCTATGATGACAAGATCGTCATCGCCACATCCGACATCCATGTGA
>CAYGRR010000014.1:0-32200 GCA_964352295.1 uncultured Pseudohongiella sp.
CGGTTGCTCGGAATTTCTAAGGCGACAAAAACAGGCGGAATGAGACGCAAAACCGTCTAAAAAATACTTGTAATAAATTGCAATAACTGTATTTATTCCTGCAATTACGGTATGCTTCGCCGTCTTTTTAAAGCCCTGTAATCCTAGGTAACAACTAGGAAGGCTTCAAAGATACAGACTTCCACCAGAAACTCCTCAGGAGATGACATGAAATTTTTACAAGCTAGCAAATTTACCCTAATTTTTATTGCGCTATTCAGCCTAGCCGCCTGCAGCAGCACTGGAGAGGAAGCCGAAGAAGTAGTTGCAGAAACTGAATCAGGCATCGACGCGACTACTCGTCGTACAGCGGAGCTTGAAGCTGAGGCACGAGCTCGTGCCGCGGCAGCCGAAGCAAGAATTGCACAGGCAGCACTAGACACGAAGATTTTCTACTTCGACTTCGATGTGTCTGAATTCCGCCAAGCAGACCGCGACGTACTGACGTATCACGCACGTGACCTAGCCGCCAATTCCAGCAAGCGAATTCGCCTAGAAGGTCACGCCGATGAGCGCGGCACTAGAGAATACAACCTTGCACTGGGCGAGCGACGCGCAACAGGCATTCAGAACTATCTTATCGTTAACGGTGCTTCGCGCAGCCAGATCGAGATCGTTAGCTACGGCGAAGAACGCCCTGCAGATCGTGGCACTAATGACAGTGCCTATCAGCAGAATCGCCGTGTAGAGATCGTTACTCCTTAATCGGTACCGTCTAGGCAATATGCTGTAGAGACGTAGTCGAAAATATCCGCTGAGATTTTCAGTTTGGAAGTTAGGCCGAACCTAGTGTTCGGCCTTTTTTTGCCTGTAAAAAGCCAGGCGCTTCGGGTGGAAGGGGGTTATTTCTCGAACACTCGCCGCAGCTCGGCGCCCATCTTCTCTAAGGCAGTCATGCCAGCAGGAATACCGCCCGCGAACGACACGAAGGCGTGAATCATATCCGTGTAGCACACATGTTCAACTACCGTTCCGTGTGCCGCTAGGCGCAGCGCGAACGCCTCTCCCTCATCACGAAGTGGGTCGAAGCCGGCGGTAATGACGAGCGCCGGGGGAAGGCCGGACAAATCGGCGAGCAGGGATGAGACCATCGGATCGCTAGCACGCTCCTGGGACTCCAGAAACTGACTTCGAAACCATTGCTTGTCTGCCTTCGTGAGGAAATATCCCTCGGCAAATTCTTCGATGGAGGGGTAGCCCATTTGGTAGTCGATACCGGGATACAACTGAATCTGAAAGCGCGGCTGCCTAAGCTGCTTCTGCTTACACTGCAGCAGCACCGCTATCGCTATATTGCCGCCGGCGCTGTCACCGCCAATAGCAATAGCTTGTGGATCTACCCCTAGCGCTTCCCCGGAGTGCAGCAGCCAGGCATACACATCGAAACCGTCTTGATAGATGCCCTTAGATTTTGTTTCTGGTGCCAAGCGGTACTCGACAGACAAGACGATGCAATTGCCTAAGCGAGCCAACTGCTGCGCGACCGTATCGTATCCATCCAGGGTACCGAGCACATGGCCCCCGCCATGAAAATACACTAGAGCTGGCTGCGGGCCCGAGGGGAGTTGCATAGGCCGGTAACGCCTGACCCTCAATTGACCAGCACTACTAGGCAGCCAATGGTCGCTGATGCTCTCCATCTCACAGGCCGCGGGTGCGAAGGGATTACCGAGGGACTCGCGCATGGCTCGCGCCTCTACCGCCGTGCATTCACTCAGCGGTTTCTGGCGGGCAGAGGCTCTCGCCACCTTGGCAGCCATCGGGTGCAACTCATCGGCACGCTGCGCTTTGCCACTAATCAATTCCACCATAGTAATACGCTATCCCACTGTTAAGAGGCGCACGCTTAAAAGAAGTCGTGCTTCGGTTTCGCAGGTTCAAAGCCAACCAGCCAAACGAGCAAGGTACTAAGGGCAAAACCTGGCAGAACGTACATAGCTATTTTTAGCGTAGCTTGATCTACAAGTTGCAGAAAGGTGACAGCGGCATACAAGATCATGCCTAGTAAATGGGCCAGCATGTAATAGTTCAGAAATGGCGTGCTGTTATGCGTCATTGGCCAGGGCTTGCAGAAAAGAAGCCAGCGCAGCGCGACGATAACGCCCAGCAAGTCGGTAGGCCAAAACAGCAGCAGGTTGATGTTATGGTGCAGGTCCAGATGCTCGGAAACGAACCAGCTGCCCAGCATCAGACTGCCGTAGACACCACTAAACAAGGCTGTCACCACGCCTAGCAATCCCAGCAGGCGGAAGTTTACTCCCGGCAGTTTCAAGCCGATGCGCGAGTGAGTCGCGAAGTACGACATGGGAATCTTCTTCAACATCAACAGCAGCCAGAGCACAGGAGCGAGCAGCCCGATCAGGGCGATCTGGTAAGGATCTGTCTGCACTCTTGGAGGCGGAAACAGCATTATTTCCTGTGGGTCGGATAATAACTTACTGCGCACGCCGTTCTCGGCAACGTCGGACTCGACCCTGTACAAATTCTCACGAAGTCGAAGTGGCAGAAACATCTCCTCCGACTCGCTCATCAATCGATCTATATTGCTATTCATCAACACATCGAGCGAGAGATCAATCAAGCCTACAGACTCGTAGTGAGCCCGCACCTCATCTCGAAATGTTCTGTCCGTCACGCCGTCATTCAAGCTGGCGATTCGGCCACCCAAGGCCTCATCGAGATAGTCCCGCACTCGGGTTGTACAGTTGTCGAAAAAATAGTGATAGGGATAGACTCTGTTCTCGCTACGCTGATTCCACAGTAGGCGCGTGTAGAGGATCTCCTTCTGCGGGTTGGTGAGGTTGATCTTGTCCTGCCAGACGCTGCGCTCCTGAGCGCGATACATAGCAAACTCCTGATTCGGCGACTGAGTTCCCAGCTCATAATCCATTATTCCCTTGAAGAAATTGTAGGAAAACGCCACCGGGCCGCCGTCTATCCTGAACACGCCCCAGTTAAAGACTACATCGGTATTCGTGTTCTCATCGAAGACACGCAGCGCCGTGTGCCCGAAGTTATCCCAGACCTTATCCCCCACATCAACCGTAATGAGATAGAAGTGCACGCCACTCATGTCCGCTGGCAGGGAATACTGATCCGCAGAGGCTAGCGCCTCGAGCGCTACAAGCCGAGAAGACGAGAGAAATGTGAGAGCGAGAAACAGCAGGAATGTCCCACACACGGGCAATATTCGCCAGCGAGGTGCATCTTGGCCTGCTTGGGAGCTTTTTATCATCCGGACTTTGAGAGCCAGTATCTTGTCTCTGCGATTCAGAGAATTTTGCAATCTTATCAAAGATTTACTATGGATCAAACAAGATGAAGTAACGTCTCTAGCAACGAGGTAAACGACAGCGGCGGCGGCCTTCCTCCGGTTCCGTATGGCATAAAAAATCCCCACTCCCTAACCGCCATTAGTTGAGTGGGGATTTGCGGCAGACGTTGCTACCAGCAAACAGGCTAATTGATCTGGGCGTTGCGAGCTGTGCCTGTCGTTAGTGCTTTCCGCGAACGATTCAAGAGTACGCCGGCGAGTCTGAACAGAATCTGAATGAAGCTCATTGACTCGTTCATAAACGCCGCCCAAATAGAGAAGCTAGGCATTCGTGCTAGTATCTCGAGGTTTTCGATAGTTGCATTCAACAATGGGAGGGGGTAGCAATGGAGACACGGCACCTGGGGAAACTTGAGGTTTCTGCACTCGGCTTGGGCTGCATGAGCATGTCTCAATCCTATGGAACTGCAAACCGCGAGGAATCCGAGAGAGCGCTGCATCGAGCATTGGATATTGGCTACACCTTTCTAGACACAGCCAGCCTCTACGGTCTCGGCCACAACGAGACGCTGATCGGCGAGGTGTTGGCAAGCCGCCGCCACGAATTCACTCTCGCCAGCAAGTGCGGCATCGTGGATAGGCAGGGCAAGCGCGCCGTCGATTGCACTCCCGCGAATGTAAAGAAGACCTGCGAAGAGAGTCTGCGCCGGCTGAAGACCGAGGTGATCGATCTCTATTATCTGCATCGCCGTGATTTCGATGTCCCCATCGAAGAGAGCGTAGGCGCGCTCGCCGACCTGGTGCATGCCGGCAAGATTCGCTATATCGGCCTCTCGGAATGTTCATCCACGACGATACGACGGGCACACAGCGAACACCCAATCTGTGCGGTACAGTCTGAATACTCGCTATGGAGCCGCGAGCCGGAACACAAGGTCTTTGCTTGCTGCGAGGAGCTAGGCATAGGCTTCGTCCCCTTCAGCCCGTTAGGCAGGGCGTTCTTGGCGGGCGTGATCAGCGACATGTCCACGCTCGGCGATGACGATATGCGGCAGACCATGCCGAGATTCATTGGCGACAATTTCCAGCAGAACCTGAAGCAGCTAGGCGATCTGCGAGAGGTCGCCGCCTCTAACTCTTGCACTATGGCGCAACTCGCTCTGGCCTGGGTGCTGGCGCAGGACCCTAACTTCGTCCCAATTCCAGGCACCAAGCATGTAAAGTATGTCGAGGAGAACGCACGGGCAGCCGAGCTATCGATAAGCGAGGAAGACCTTGTCAGAGTTGGAGAGGTATTTGCGGGTGCTACGGTCTGCGGCGATCGCTATGCAAAAGCCCATATGATCTCGCTGGACCCGGATGAAGCGTAGCCGCTAAACAGGCCAACAGAGGAAACGCGCGTGGCGCTTCCTCCTACTATTAGCTATTGGCCGTTTTCGCTGGCGCGCTGTTCTTCCATGCGCTCGCCGCGAAGTATATTGACCATGCCGTAGTTGCCCTCATGGCAGGCATACTCATACATCAAACCATCGACCTTCGCCATGGGCAACAAGACCGTGATCTTGTCTTTGAATGTACTGGGGTCATCGACCGTGAACTCGTAGTTGACCGTGTACTCATCAACACGCGTAAACTTCTCCGTTAGTACCTTGTCGATAGAGCTGCCGAACACGGCGAAACTTTGTGTCAGGTCATTGAAGTTTCTGGTCTCGACAACCAGTGTGTCGCCTTCCCAATAGCCACGGGAGTCGCCGGACCAGAGACGGATGCTGTCATCAAGTGGATCGCGGCCGTCTAGAGGAACGATGCGCGCATCGTGCACCATCTCGGTCATGATCACGACGGTGTCCTTGCCGACAATCAGCTGCACATTGTTATTGTATAAATTCGGCGTGAACGGCGGGCCTGAATTGAAGCCTACGAGGCAACGCTCGGATGTTCCCCTGTCTTCGGGGCCATCCTTCGCGATACCGCCCACGGCCATACGCACGGGCCGTGTGCCAGGCTCATCCGGCCCCAGGCCGCCGATCTGGATCGCCACGCCTTCGACCGTCTCCGGTATACGGCCGTTAGGCGGATAGGTAATAAGCGAAGTTCGCGTGTTAGCTCCCGTGCCCGCGTTCTCGACCCAGAAGGTGTTGTAGCCACCCACACCTATATTATTCAATGCTTCAAGGCCCGCCTCGGTCTGACTCGCGATCGCGGCGATATCTTCCGGGGTTAGAAATTCCTTGTCGGCGAATTGAGCAGGACGCTGCATAGGCACGAATGAACTAAAATTCCAGACACCGTTCAGATCCGGCTGTCCGTATTCGGTTCGCGGCACAGTATAGTCGCTCTCCTGCGCCTGAACGGATGTCATGGAGAGAGTCAGGACCGCTGCGGTCACTGCGCCGAGAGTAAGAAGTGGTGATTTCATGGCATGCCCCCTAGACAAGCTAATAACGAAAAAACTAGCGGTGAAGTGTAGCCTAAACGGCTATTCGCTTCTATGTTCCAAGAGCGACTGAGCGACGCTTCAAGACAGACTGCACGCGGCTGTTACTTTCTCTTGCCCTTGCCAGTCTTCTTCGCGGCGGCGCGCAAGGCCGCTCCGTAAGCGGCTGACGCCCACTCGGCTAGGAGCTCGCCGTCTTCCATCGCCTCCTCGGGGGCCTGGTAGTAACTCATCTTGAATTCCCTTCCCTGCTTTCCATAGCTGAAGGCTTGCAATCCAAGGTCCTCGAAACTCTGCCGATTCTCGTCATCGACTTTTAAGTAGAGCTCACCATCGGCGATAAGACCGAACATCAGGCCCTCCAGAAAAACGCCAAATCCACCAAACATGGACTTCGATTCCACCGGACCGATAAATTGCAGCACCTCGACAATGTGGGCGACATATTCACGCTGCGCTTTGCTCACTGCCATTTCGCAACTCCTGCGATGCTTCCCGACCCAGTCATTGATGCTATGATAGCCAGCCTTTCCGCGGACAGTCTTCGCGGCCGCTTGTAGATAGAAGGAGCCAGAACATGAATGGTGCAACAGCCTTAATTGAAACATTGGCAGACTGTGGAGTCGAGCTTTGCATCGCGAACCCCGGCACTTCCGAGATGCATCTGGTGCAGGCTCTGGACAGCGTCCCCCAGATGAAGTCGGTGCTCGCTCTCTTCGAAGGTGTCTGCACTGGCGCTGCCGATGGCTATGCGCGCATGACTGGCAAGCCGGCGGCAACATTGCTGCATCTAGGACCCGGCTTAGCTAACGGCATCGCGAACTTGCACAATGCCCGGCGTGCAAACTCTCCGATGATTAATATCGTCGGCAACCATCCGAATTACCATGTCGGCTTCGATGCCCCGCTCACGTCCGACATCGAAACACTTGCGCGCAATTACTCCTCTTGGATCAAGTCCTGCAGCACCAATGAAACTCTCGCACAGGATGGAGCAGACGCGTATACCGCCACCCTGCGGCAGAGCACGGGCTCAAATGGCCAGATCGCCACTCTGATCATGGGCGCGGATGCTGCCTGGGGTGAGGGCACTGGGCCGGCGAGACCGAACGCGCTGCCACTGCGGAGCAAAGCAGATGAACAAGTGATAGAGCGAGTCGCACCGCTACTTGAGAAGGGCGGGCGCAGTGTGATGCTCCTTGAGCACCATGCTACTGACCCGGCCGCCCTGGCCGCTGCAAGCAGGATTGCGAGCAAAACTGGTTGCCGCCTGCTGACTGGCACTTTTCCTGGCCGAGTGGATGGCGGCCCCGGCGCGATAGCTGTAGAACGCCTACCCTACTTCCCCGAACAGATTCTGCAGACACTGAAGGGTGTCGAAAACCTGATCATCGTCGGCGGTCAGATCCCAGCGAGCTTCTTCGCCTATCAGGGCATACCCGGGCAACTCGTTCCAGAAGGCTGCAAGGTGAGCCGCCTGACTCATATAGAGGAAGACGCCATCGATGCCTTGCAGCGCCTAGCGCAGAGACTCGGTGCCGAGGGCGAGGCGACGACTACATTCGAGAAGAAGGAGATTGGCAAGCCTAGCGGTGCGCTCGATACGAAATCTATCATCCAATCTGTGGCGGCAACGCTGCCGGAAAACGTAATCGTCGCAACCGATTCTGGTGGCGGCAACGCGGCCTACCCCTACTGCCAAAACTCCGCGCCCAACTCCTGGCTAAGTCTCACCGGCGGCGCCATCGGCCAGGGCGGCCCCTGTGCTACGGGCGCGGCCCTTGCCTGTGGGGACAGACCGGTATTGGCGATGCTGGGTGATGGCGGTGCGGCGTACACCAACCAGTGTTTCTGGACTCAGGCCAGAGAAGGCCTGAACGTTACGACGGTAATCTTCGCGAACCGTTCCTACAATATTCTGAATGTGGAATATGCTCGTCTGGGGGTCACAGAAGTTGGCGACATAGCCGCCAGTCTCTTCGATATCGGTAACCCCGCACTGAACTGGGTCGACATGGCGAAGGGCTTCGGCGTTCCGGGAGCGACTGCCGATACCGCCGAGGAGTTGTGCGCCCTGCTCGAGAGGAGTTATGAGACACCCGGCCCCTTCCTCATTCAAGCGAACGGCGAACTACAAAGGTAATTCAGTACGATTTGCGCAATAAAAAAAGAGGGCTACAACAGAGCCCTCTTTTTACGAACCCCGAAAGAGCTGTCTATACCCAATCCAGATTGCGTTGAATCCTTCCCAGATCCTTATAGAAGATGTCAGACATCTCTGTCTCAGCCGCTGCTTCCTTCGCAGGAAACAGGAGGGTGACGATAGGAATCGTGAAGACCGGTAGTAAGAGAGTCAGGAACGATGGGTCGCGCCATTCTCCCAGATACTGGCAGAGCTCATACCAGGTCTGCGCGAAACCGCCGACGTCGGCATTCGCCGCGCCCGAGTACCAGTTGTTAAGCAGCCACATCAACAAGCCGCTGACGAAGCCGACCGCCATGCCCCAGAACGCAGCCTGCTCGGTGGTCCGCTTCCAGTAGAATACGTAGGTCACCGCGATCGCCGGCGGCACCACCATGGCGAAGCCAAGTAAAAGAAACTGCAGCACGGAGCCGAAGTTGAAGTACCAGGCGCAGAATGCAGCTCCGGAGCCATAGATCACCGTGACCAGCTTATACAGGCGCAGCTTCTTGTCGCTGGAAAAATTCTTGGAGCCGGGTATCCAATCGCTAACCAACATCGTCGCGCTAGCCAATAGAATCGGCGCACCCGATGAGATCACGGCCGCCAATACCGCGGCCAAAGCTATGCCCCCGAGGAGCGGCCCAGTATCGATCGCGAGTTGAGCGATATTGAGATAGCCAGAGAGCCCAGACTCGGCACCGTAGTTCACCATGGTTAGGATACCGATGAATCCTGCCACCAATGGCATCAGCGCGGCGATCACACCCGCCAGGAAAAAACCGGGAATCAGGTACTCCTGCTTCGCCGCCGAGCTCGCATAGTTCGCGTACACCGAGGCGGCCGGCGTATGAATCGTTGCGGAAATAAACAGCGCAATAATAGTAGCCCAGCCTATGCCGGTGAAGCTCCACCACGAGGGTATGTCCTTGCCGGCCTCAGCCAGCATAACTTCCGACTGCGCAACCACCGAATCCCACCCACCTAGATTCTGCATCGCTATATAGCCGACCGCGGCGAGACCAAAGATGATGACCGTACAGTGCACGATGTTGGTCACCGCCGTGCCCTTGAGCCCGCCGGTTACTGTGAACAACACGATAACAACCGCGCCGATCACGATGCAGAGGCCGAACGGCCATCCCGTTACGCCACTCACGATGGTCGCTATCACATAAGGCTCGATAATGTTCACAACGAGATACTCGGCCTGCACACAGAGGCTAGTAAGCGACTGGCAACGGCGCGAGCCGAAGCGTCTATCGAACACCTCTCCCACGCTGGTTAACTTTAACTTGCGATAAGGAATGGCGAAGAACAGGCCCACCAGAAAAAGTGCTGCGAAGGAATTAACGCCATACCAGAGATGACCGATGCCCTCGCTGATGACGTCGCCGGCGACACCATAGGTTCCGGCACCTCCGATCCGCGTTCCTGCAATACCCGCAGCAAGCATGCCCACACCCAGGGTGCCTCCGCCGATGGCCCAATCGGCAGAGCTCCGATTGCCACTACTGATATAAATTCCCACCGCGATGAAGAACAGCAAATACCCGAGGATCACATATGCAGTCAAATCCATGTACCACTCCAACTTACTTCTAGTTATTCTATGGGCTGTTGATAGCTGCTGGGAAAACCTCGAATCGAGCCAGCCTGATATGCATCAACTTATTTTTCTAATGCTTACGCATACTACACGATGGCAATGGTAAGGCAACCGAAAGCCGGCAAAATCCGCAGCGGCTGCAAGGATTCCCCCTAGCCTGCCTACATCACTATTAAGGTGCAGCTAGCTGGCAGAATGCACAAGGTTTACGTCAACGGGATTGACTATGTCTGAATTAGAACCGGGTTCCGATCCGTGGCTTGCGCAGGTACAAGAAGAAATTATCGATCCGGGTCGAGCGATTATCGACCCCCACCATCATCTGTGGAAGAAACGCTTCAATCGCGACTATCTGCTGCCTGAACTGTGGAGCGACACCGGCTCGGGTCATAAGGTCGTGAAGACTGTATTCATGGAGTGCCGCGCGTTCTATCGGCGAGACGGCGAAGAGCATCTCAAGCCCGTTGGAGAGACCGAGTACATCGCCGCCCTTGCCGCCGAGAGCCGCGTGAATACGGCTGGCAACGCCTTCATAGCCGGCATCGTAGCCCATAGCGATCTCACACTGGCGGGCGAGTCGGAAGAGAAGCTGCTCGAGGCCCTGAATCAGCACCGCACCGCGAGCAACGGCCTGCTGCGCGGCATCCGCCACTCTGCCGCTCGTGACCGGAGACCCGAGGATCTCTTTATCGTAGGGTCTGCCCCGCCCTATCTGCACGGCAAGGAATCGTTTCGCAAGGGACTTCGAATTATCGCCGCTCAAGGCCTAACATATGATACTTGGCACTATCATCACCAGAACCTAGATTTCTTGGATCTCGCGCGCGCAGTACCCGAATGCACAATGATACTCGATCATTTCGGTACACCTCTGGGCGTTGGCATCTACAAAAACTGTAGAGACGAAATATTTCAGGAGTGGAAGCAGGAGATACGCGAGATCGCAAAATGCCCTAATGTCTATGCCAAACTAGGCGGGCTAGCGATGCCCGACAATGGATTTACCTGGCATACGGCAAGCAGGCCACCCACCTCCGACGAGTTCATCAAGGCGCAGCGAAAATATTACCTGCACGCGATCGAGTGTTTCGGTCCGCAGCGCTGCATGTTCGAGAGTAACTTCCCGGTCGATAGGCTATCAATTAACTACCACGTCCTGTTTAATGCCTACAAGAAAATGGTGGAGGACTTCAGCGAAGAAGATACCCACGCGATGTTCTATGGCACAGCGGAGAAGGTCTACAGCCTCCAGGATTAGTAATGACTTACCACAGCCTGATATTCGATCTAGATGGCACCCTGACGGACCCACTACTGGGAATCGTTCGCTGCATGAACTATGCCCTCAGCAGCCACGACTATCAGCCGAGGTCGGAGCAGGAGATCAAGCCCTACATAGGCCCACCGCTGGAGATCGCACTAAGCGATCTATCCGGTAGCACCGACGAGGCACACATCAAGGAACTTGTAGCGACCTACAGAGAACGCTACGGCGAGCTAGGCTTTAGAGAGAACGCTGTTTATGACGGTGTCTACGAACTACTGGAAACACTGCAAGCGCGAGGCTACCGAATGGGTGTGTGCACCTCCAAGTTCGAAAAATACGCGATCAAGGTGCTAGAGGAGTTTAAACTCGACAAATACTTTGCCTTCGTGAGCGGCAGCGCGGGATATGGCATGACGAAGGCAGACCAGCTAGGCGAGCTGCTCGCCAACAAAGTCGTTCTCGAGAGTTCGCTAATGATCGGCGATAGAGACATCGACCTAAGCTCTGCACAGAAGACCGGGCTACGCTGTGCGGGTGTGCTTTGGGGTTATGGCAGCGAAGAAGAATTAACGGCCGAGCGGCCGGAATTTATTGCCGAAAGCCCTTCTCAGTTAGGCGAAGCTATCATGAGAAGCTCTCAGCAGGGACTACTGCTTCCGTAGGCGCTTTATCACTGCGCTGCTTGTAAGCACCACTGTGTCACCGACGAACAACTTGCAACGCGAAAAAACCATCGATCCACCGCGTCGAATCAACTCTCCCCTACCCTCAACAAGGTTCCCCTTGAATGCCGGCGCAATGAACTCGTTGTTGCAAGTAACCGTGACTACGCTCTCCGACTCTCCGCCGTTCGCACAGAGGCAGAGAGTGTAGTCTGCGAAAGCCATCATGATCCCGCCATGCAGTGTGTCGTGAGCATTGCAGTGATGCTCCTGCACTCTGAACGCAGTGCGATTGTTCTCTCCATCCATAGCGAAGAAGAACGGACCGATATAATCCTCGGCCTTGTCGCCGTCCCAGTGACGATAACCAGGATCGATGTCATAGTCTTCGGGTTTTAAACTCATTGCTTCCACTGTGCTTAACTGACTCTACTCGTCATCATCATCTGGCACTGCCAGATCGACCGCCGCGCCTACGACCTTGAAGGGCACCTTCGCCACCTCGATCGTTGTATCGACCGCCGCGCCTACTACCGCGCCCACGCAGGACACTAACAATATGCAGGTTGCTGCAATCAGGAGCGCTCTAAATTTTCTAGAATGAATAATAAACCATTTCATAGGATTAATTGCCAATAGCCAACATCTACAAACTCGCCAAACTTGTACCCGACCTCGGAAAACTGGCCCACTTTCGTGAATCCGAGACTCTCGTGCAATGCGACACTGCTCGCATTAGGCAGGGCGATGCTTGCGATTAGACTATGTATCGGCCTCTCGCGTAATTCATCAATAAGATGCTCGTATAACTGACGGCCGCGCCCGGTTCCCGTAGCGTCATTGCGAAGGTACACCGTCACCTCGCGCGATCTATTGTAGGCCGCGCGCGCCTTCCAGATCGTGGCATAGGCATAGCCGAGCAACTCGCCCTCTTCTTCCAACACCAACCAGGGCTTGTCCCCGTCCGCCAAGTCAATCCGCTGCCGCATCTCCTCGGCGCTCAGCGGCGCCTCTTCGAAGGTGCAACTGCTGTTCGCGATGTACCAATTGTAGATTGACGCTATCGCGGCGGCGTCAGCAGCACTTACTGTGCGTATGGCTCTGCTGATCATGCTCGTCTCTCTCCAAATTCGACCAAAATTAGCGCAGCCCTGTGAAGGGCTGCACGTCTTCGATTCCCGCACCGCCCTCGACTAGTGCCGCGAAGTCCTCTGCCAGACGCTTGCTCTGCTCGAGCACGGCAGACCAGTAGGCGACGCGGCTGGAATAGTCCAGCGTCTCGAAGTCAGTTCGATCCGGAATCTTGCCATAGGGTAACTGTGCTACGAATTCAGCCGAGGGTACCACCAGAACCACATTCTCGAAGTGCTTAGTATGCACACGCCGCCAAGGCACGCGCTTGTCGAACCAGCCGGGGATCACAGTCGACGAAAAATGTGGATACAGAACAAGCTCGCTACCCTGCTGGAAGGGGAAATCGAAATGGTAATCGGTTATGCCGCCATCCCAGTACATGCCGCGCTTGGCATCCTGGATATCGCGCACGCCATTCAGCACGAAGGGTATAGAGCCACTCGCCATCATGGCATCCATTAGATTGTCTTCGCTCATCGCAACAAGTGCAGTCTTCAGATCATTCGCCTGCGAGAAGGGTGACAGCTGCCCCATATTGGAAAAAATATTGCGCTCGAAGAATAGCGAGAGCGTCTTCCTGCTCGCGGTATTCAGCACCGCGCTGCCAAATAGCTGCAGCATACGCAGCTGCTTAATTGGCGATGAACCGATCCCGCGCGCGCGATCGGCTATAATGTGCGTCCTGAACACCCTGTTCTCTACAATCTCCCTTACACCACTAGGACCCAGCATCTCGACAAGCATCTGCCGCGCCTTCTCGGTAATTTCGTCCGTGGTCGGCTGCTCCGAATACTCCTCCTCGCTATAGCGCTTTGCCAGACGCTCGATAGCGCCTACCGGGTCAGCAGTCGCTAGACAGCACATTCGCCACGCACCTGCAGAGGAACCCAGTGTTATTAACTCTCGCTCTCTATTCGCGAAGAACTCGCCGAAGAGGTAGCGATCCAGCCCAAACAACACAAACCACTTAGGACCACCCGAGGCGCCGAGCATGACCTTAAACTGCTCGGCATGAAGACCTTCGCTGCGAAGACGCTGTAGTGCGTGAGAACCGGCAAAAATAGTAAGAGATGACATCAGACGCCAATGATATAATCGCTGGCACTCTCAGGCTATAGCCATCGAATCCCACCAAGCAGTGAAGCTGTAACTATGTTCAGCAAGTTATTACAAGAGCGCAAGACACTCCTCTATCTGCTCGCGATAGGCAATACGATCGCCTTCGCAACCTGGCAGGTGATGCTGAATAACTTCGCCGTAGAACACGCCGCCTTCACCGGTGAGGAGATTGGCATACTGCAGAGCCTGCGCGAGGTACCGGGCTTTCTGGCCTTCACCGCAATCCTGGTGATGGTATTCATTAGGCAGCAGACCTTCGCCATACTCGCCTTACTCACCCTTGGCATAGGCACCGCAATAACGGCCTTCTATCCCACGGCCCTGTGGCTCTATTTCGCTACGGTCGTCATGTCTATCGGGTTTCACTACCTTGAGACCCTGCACAATTCTCTGAGTCTGCAATGGTTGAGCAAGGACGAGGCACCTGGCGTACTCGGCAGAATACTCAGTGTTCGCGCGCTGTGTAATTTTGCGATCCTCGGCACGCTGTATATCTATCTAATGTTCTTTGCCGCCAACTACAACCTAATCTACGCGCTCGCCGGATGCACAGCGATCGCAATCGGGCTCTTCTGCTGGATCGCGATCCCACATTTCGAAGATGGCGTCGTGCAGCGAAAGACGCTGTTCCTGCGCAAGAAATATTGGCTGTACTATCTATTAACGTTCTTCGCCGGAGCAAGAAGGCAGATCTTCGTCGTGTTCGCTGGCTTCCTGCTCGTGGAGAAATTCGACTTCCCGATTGAAGACGTGGTCATGCTGACGCTAGTGAATGCCGCACTCACCTTCTATCTGGCTCCGAAGATAGGGCGCCTGATCAGCTACATCGGCGAGCGCCGCGCCCTGACGATCGAGTACATTGGCCTGATCGTCATCTTCGTCAGCTATGCCTTCGTGGACACGATCGAAGTGGCTATAGCGCTGTACCTGCTCGATCATATGTTCTTTGCCATGGCGATAGCGATCAAGACCTACTTCCAGAAAATAGCCGATCCCGCTGATATCGCCGCGACTTCCAGCATCAGCTTCACCATCAACCATATTGCAGCAGTCGTACTGCCGGCACTGCTAGGATTGGTGTGGGTTATCAATCACGGCGCCGTGTTCCTGCTCGGCGCCGCAATAGCCGCTGGCTCACTCCTGCTTTCTCAGCTCATCCCAGACCACCCGCGCCCTGCAGCGGAGACTCGCCTGAGTCGACCCCAGCCTGCCCAAGCCTAGTTTCCGGCTTCCTTAACGTTAAATAACGTTCTTTCACTTATTCTGCTACGGCTTTTGCCGTAACTTGCATCCCACTCTAGCAATCGGCTCACTGATGGACATAGCCGTGTCCTGTCGTGAGCTAGTAGAAGGAACAAGCTAATCGTGACAAGTCGCAGCAGCTCTATGCAGAGCTCTATCCAGTTTTATCCACTCGCCTGTACGGCTCTGGCCTGCTACCTCAGCACGCCACTCGCCTACGCTCAAGATCAGGAGCAAATCGAAGAAGTCATCGTCTGGGGACGCTCCCTGCAGCTGCTAGGCAATACCGATTCCGCATCGAAGGGCATCGTCGGCTACAGCGACTTCTCAACCCGCCCTCTGGCACGCGTGGCAGAACTGGTCGAGGTCGTGCCGGGTATGATCGCCACGCAGCACAGTGGCCCCGGCAAGGCGAACCAGTATTTCCTGCGCGGCATCAACCTCGATCACGGCTCCGACTTCTCAACCTATTTCGACGGCATGCCAGTTAACTTCCGCACCCATGCCCACGCACAGGGCTATATGGATCTGAATTTCATCATCCCCGAGATTATAGAGAGGGTGGAGTTTCAGAAGGGCCCCTACTTCGCCGACACGGGAGACTTCTCGCTAGCCGGCTCCAACGCCATGAAGACTTACGACACACTCGCCGAGAACTTCAGCGAGCTAAGCTTCGGCTCACAGGACGAGCTGCGATTTGTCACAGCGAATTCCTTTGAATTAAACAGCGGCAAGCTACTCGCCGCCTTTGAGCACCATAGCTTAGATGGGCACTTCGATCTGGACCAGGATGTACGCAAGATCAATGGCTTGCTGAAGTACACTGGAGACATTGCCGGCTTACCCAGCCAGATCACCTTCTCTGGCTACGATTCCGAGTGGGTCTCTACGAATCAGGTACCTCAACGCGCCGTTGATAGTGGCCTGATCTCGCGCTTCGGGTTCATCGATCCGGACCTGGGCGGCGAGTCCCATCGCTACTCCCTGACTGGCAACTTCAAGCTCTACGGCTGGGATCTCAATCTGTATGCGAGCTCCTACTACATGAGCCTGATCAATAATCCGACCTACTTCCTGAACAACCCCATCGATGGAGACGAGTTCGAGCAGGAAGACGAGCGACGACTCTTCGGCGGTTCGCTGCGCAAGGTGAGCGCAGCGCAAATAGCCGGCCTACCCGCCACTCACACTGTGGGCGTCGATGTGCGCTACGACGATGTGAACGAATTAAACCTCTTCAACACGATAAGCCGACGCCGCGTCGGCAGCATTCGTGAGGACGAGGCGCAGGAGTTCAGTGTTGGTTTGTTCGCCGAATCGCAGATTTCGCTCACGGAGAAATTACGCGCCACACTGGGGCTGCGAGTGGACTACTACGACTTTGAAGTGGACGCGCTTCGCCCCGCCAATTCTGGCAGCGATAGTGACTCCCTGTGGCAGCCGAACCTCGGACTTGCCTACCGCGTGAACGAGAACATCGAGCTGTATCTAAACTACGGCCACGGCTTCCATTCCAATGACGTTCGCGCCGCGGTCAACACCATAGACCCTGTGAGCGGTGACCCGACTCAGGCTCAAGACGTGCTGGTAGAGGGCAAGGGCAGCGAGATTGGTTTTCGCTACGACTCGCTGAGAGGATTCAACATCGCCGTCGCCGCCTTCGAGTTGCGTACTGACTCCGAACTGGTATTCGTCGGCGATGCAGGAACCACCGAGCCTAGCGACCCAACGAGACGTAACGGTATCGA
This sequence comes from uncultured Pseudohongiella sp., assembly GCA_964352295.1. Classification (GTDB taxonomy): domain Bacteria; phylum Pseudomonadota; class Gammaproteobacteria; order Pseudomonadales; family Pseudohongiellaceae; genus UBA9145. The sequence continues at coordinate 16,714 of CAYGRR010000014.1, forward strand.
AGTAAATTCGTTCTGGGAGATCGATGAGAATTGGGTTTTCGACTTCAGCGCGGCGAAGACCAGCGGCTACTTTCGTGGCCTACCCTCGACTGCAGACAGCATCACCGACGCGCACGAGGAAGTGCTGGCGGCTGGCCTGACACATGTTGGCAACAATGGCCTAACAGCTAGCCTACGCGTGCGTCATTTCAGCGATGCCGCACTCACCGAGGACGAGGCCGTGCAGAAAGATGGCTCTACCCTCGTGCACGCCGGTATCTCCTACAAATTGAGTGACTGGGAGATAGGCCTCGATGTGTTGAACCTTCTGGATGCTGAAGACGATGACATCGCCTACTATTTCGAATCACAGCTCCCCGGCGAGGCATCTGGAGTCGAGGACATTCACTTTCACCCCTCGAATCCCCGCCACATTCGACTGCTGCTCAAGTATCGCTTCTAGAACTGAAGGCAGTAACTGTAAGCAATAACTAGGGGCAATAAACTACAGGCAATAAAAAAGCCCGCCAACAACACTGGCGGGCTTTCACTCATCTCTTAGCAAGTCGCCCTAGTGACCCTGTTCGAACACAACCGTAAAGCTCACCGGCACTGCACGGCTGATGCTAGGTAGCCCCGCCACCTCGCGCAGCTTCTCGACACCGGCGGTTAGAGAGAACGCATCTGACTGCACCACGATAGGCTTCAGCGTGGACACGACAACGCCCTCGCCGGTGCGCGTAATCTGCACGTCTGCTGCCAGGGCAACGCTCTGGCCATGTAGGGACAATTCGAAGTCGATCTGTCTCGCGACAGAGGCTCCCGCTGCCATGCCCGTTAGCGCTTCCAGATTGATCGAGCCAGTTATTTTCGCCTCTGGGAACAGATTGGTTTCGAACAACATCTCCTGCATGCGTTCGTTGCGAATCGGAATCAGGGTGTTCACGCTAGCCAACTCGATGGTGATCTCAACGTCGCCATCATCGCCGATCGTACCGGAAAGGCTGTCGAAGGTGTGTACCTCGGCAACGTGCTCTGCCTTGACCGTGACGAAGCTAAGGGTGGAGGCATCGTTGTCTAACGACCAATGGGCTTGTGCTGCGCCTGCAAATAGCACTGCAATAGACAGGGCCGCGAATTTCGCTTGTAGTGACTTAGAGATCATTTTTCTACTCCTAGAGGGTCTTACCCCAAACACAATCTGGATGACTCGCTATGCGATTACGTGTTCCAAGCAACGAGCGAATCTTCCTAAATGGTCGCATAGCTTACTGCAAAATGCCGACAGGTGACTAATAATTTGCAACTATTTCCACCCTGAGGCTCACACTGAGAGCCCGGAATGCGGATTTGCGCTATGAGCGTTGTGCGCAAGCAGTTAGAATCGGTGTCTCACATCGAGAGATGATGACAGTAGCACTCATTAGCCGCCGCTTCAAAATAGCGAAGATTCACAGGCTTTTCACTTCATCGCAGGCGGCGCAAAGTCGAACATGAAATCAGACAGCAATAGCCCTATAGTCAAGCGCCTGATTCTGGTCGGCGGGGGTCATAGCCATCTAGCCGTATTAAAGCAGTTCGGCATGAACCCGGTTCCCGGGCTAAGTCTCACACTGATTAGCCGAGACATCGAGACGCCCTATTCGGGCTCTCTGCCCGGACACATCAGCGGCATCTACGCGCACGATGAGATCCATATCGACCTAAGACCCCTGGCACAGTTCGCGGGCGCTAATCTCATACAGAGCGAAATAACGCGCATTGATTTCGAGCGGAAGCTAATACACTGCGGCGGCAGACCAACGATCGAATTCGATCTCATCTCATTGAATATAGGATCGAAGCCGAATGCCTTAAAAATACCTGGAGCGACGAAGTTTGCCATCGGCATAAAACCCATCGATGCATTTCTGCTGCACTGGAATAAAATCTTCTCCACTATGCTCAACACCGTAGGCACCGAGAAGAAACCCTATAGCCTGCTAATCGTAGGTGGCGGCCCAGCCAGCGTCGAACTCGCCTTCGCAGCACAGCAGCGCCTGTGCAGCGAGCTCGGTATAAAACACCACAGTGACTCTCTCCTGAAGATCAGCATAGTCACAGCCGACAAAGAAGTGCTGCTCTCTCACAACAGCAAGGTTCGCCAGTTCGTCAACGCAGAATTGGCCAGTCGTGGAATCGAAGTACTCGCGGAACACACCGTTACCGAATTCGCCGACGGCCTGATTCATTGCGGCGACGATCGCCGCATCGAAGCCGATGCGATCATCTACGCGACCGGGGCTAGCATTCCCTCCTGGCCGGAGGAATGCGGTCTCGCGATTAGCGACGATGGCTTCATCGAAGTAAACGATTTTCTGCAATCCACCAGCCACAACTTCGTGTTCGCGGCGGGCGATGCTGCGACCATCAAGGGTGAGCGCCGCCCCAAATCGGGCGTGTATGCGGTGCGTCAAGGCAAGCCACTGGCAGAGAACCTGAAACGCTTTGCAACGGCCAGGAATCTGCAACCCTATGTCCCTCAGAAGCACGCCCTGGCCCTGATCAATCTCGGCAACAAGAGAGCAATCGCGTCTCGCAACAATCTATTCTTTCAGGGTCGCTCAGTCTGGGCTCTGAAAAATTCGATCGATACAAGCTTTATTCGCAAGTACAGCGAGTTTCCAGAGATGCCGGATAGCTTCGCGATAGCGAAGGGTCTAGTCGACAAAGACACCGAACAGGCACTACGAAGACACGCGATGCGCTGCGCGGGTTGCGGCGCGAAGATCGCCGGCGATTCTCTGCAGGAAGTTCTTCAGGAATTGCCTCGCCATAACAATCCAGACATCCTCTCCTCTGGAGCTGTCACCGAAGATGCCGCTCTCATTCAACTCGAAGACGGGCGCGTCCTGTTGCAGAGCGTCGACCAGCTGAGCGCCTTTATCAACGATCCCTGGTTGTTCGCGAAGATTGCTAGCAATCACTGCATGAGCGACATCTACGCGATGGGCTGCATGCCACACTCCGCCCTCGCAATCGTCGGCATCCCCGCGGCGAGCAAAAAAATCAGCAAGGCACAGCTGCGCGACATCATGCACGGCTGCAGCGAGGCGCTGCAGGAAAACGATTGCGCCCTAGTGGGAGGCCACTCCGCCGAATCTAAGGACTTGCAATTCGGGCTCTGCGTGAACGGCTTCTCCTCGCGCGATGCCTTGCTAGGCAAGGACGGTATGCAGACCGGCGACATCGTCATTCTTTGCAAGCCATTAGGCACGGGCACACTCTTGGCCGCCGACATGCGCTATAAGGCGAGGCATCGTTGGATACAGGCGGCGCTGGAACAGATGCTCATCTCCAACAGGAAGGCCGCGCAGTGCTTCGTCGAGTTCAAGGCCACTGCCTGCACAGACATAACCGGCTTCGGCCTCGCCGGTCATCTATTCGAGATGCTCGCTCCTAACAATGTAGAGTTAGAGCTCAGTCTCGATGATGTGCCCGCGCTCGATGGCGCATTGGAGACTCTGCAGCTGGGCATTCTGAGCTCCCTGCATGCCGACAACTCTCTAGTCAGGAGCGGCATTTTTAATAGCGAAGCATTTCGCAGCAGTCCTCGATTCGATCTACTCTTCGATCCCCAGACCGCCGGCGGTTTGTTAGCCAGCGTGCCCGAAACGGCTGCCGAAGATTGTCTCAAGCGACTCCGAGAGTCCGGCTATCCTGAGGCGAAGGCAATCGGGCGGGTCTCCAAAACAGGCGCCGACCTTCCTGCCCTAATCTTAAAATAGCGTTCAGCCCCTAACTGGAAGATGCATGCCAGCTAGGTTATAGTCCTCTGCACAAATCTAACGCCTAACGAGCTTATCCTATGAAGTTGTACCGCGCGTTTCGTCGCACAAGTCTCACGTTACTCTGTCTGGGCATTGCTGTATTGAGCACAAGCAGCCACGCACAAGACGATGGCGCAGCCGCAGTCTTGCAACGCTACGGCAATCTCGACGTGGAACGAACCGGCCCGACCATCGATGCGGAACTGGCGCAGAAATACCTGCGCCGCGGCAACACCTACAGCAATCTAGAGCGCTTCGAAGAGGCGATCGAAGAATACAGGAAGGCCATCAGTGCCGATCCAAGTCTTGCGGATGCTCTGCGTAACCTGGCCAACACCTACTACTATCTGGAACGTTTCGACGAGGCGAAGCCGCTTCTAGCAAGATTCATTCGACTGCAGACGTCGACAACTGCGTCACTAATAGCGGCCGTAACGACCTTGGGCGAACTCGAGCGCCGCGACAGAAATTACGAGGCATCAATTGGCTATGACTTGCAGGCGATCGAGCTAGACTCTGACAACGACTCCCAAGTACACATCATGGCGAATACCTATAACAATGCAAACGAGTCCGAGAAGGCCATCGCCATCTATCGCAAGGCGATCGAGGTGATGCCAGGCAACGCCTTCTTCGACAGAAGTCTGGGACGAATACTAGAACAAGAGAATCGCCTGGAAGAGGCGCTACAGGCCTATGAGTCGGCGGCCGCCAAGGATCCTGATTCAGACTTCTACTCCCGGCTGGTCGAGGCTACACGCAGCCGTCTATAAGACCAACAAGAGCAGAAGACTCCCTACTCGAACCGGGAAATCAACGCCTCACGCTGCTCATCTGGTAACTTCGCAATGCGTTCAACTTCTTCATAGAAGCTCGAAAAATCCTCACCCGATTGCTCGAATACGCCCCCAAAGAAGGGCAGCAAATCATTGTAGGAGGCGACCGTCGATAGCTGTGCGTTGTTTAACGAGCGCGAAAACCAAGTGTCGTAGCCCGCATAGCCCTGCCAGCGCCGTTTGAGCGCCGCATATTCTTCTCTAAGCGCCTGCTGCAGCTGAGTTTTCTGATCGCGCATAGCCTCGCTATCCACATCTTGCTGATACAGCACGTCGAAGCGGGTTCGAAAGCCACTTATCAAGTCTACGAATTGCTGCTGCCTATCATAGTCCGCCAGAGCCGCGGCGATGGTTGCGGCATCGTTACTCGCGGCCAGCCAACGCCGGACACCCTCTCTCTCTACCGCCGTCGCGAAGCTCTCATTGAAGGTCGTGTCGCCGGGCAGATAGACTAGCTGGTGAGCTAATTCATGGAAGATCAGGCCAGCGAGTTGGTAGTCGGCGCGATTCAAGACCGTGCTAAGCAACGAGTCCTCGAACCAGCCTAGAGTCGAATAGGCGTCGACGCCACCGGTATAGACATCGAAGCCTTCCTCTTCGAGCTGCGCAGCGTAGTTCAGAGCAGACTGCTCCGAAAAATAGCCACGGTAGGCTACGCAGCCCGCTATCGGATAGCACCAATTTACCGCTTCGACAGAAAATTCAGGCGCGGCGAACACGTTCCACACCACATGCTCTCGCTCTAGATCGACATAGCTCGAATAGTGCTTGCCTACCGGCAGCAGCAATTCCCGTTCCGCAAACTCGCGAATCTCCATTACCCTTGCAAACTTTTCTGCCAGCTCGATGGGCAGGTCTTCTCGCTCCATGATTCGCTGGATGTCTTCTCGCCCAAATACGATTGTTAGGTGGCCTCTTGCCGCCTGCGAGTAATAGCCCACTGTCTCACAGGAGACGAGTACGACAGAAAGCAGGATCAGGAGTGTCGCCTTCGCTCCATTCGACCTAAGCGGAGTTGGGATCCTAAGCACCAGCTATTCCCCCTGCAGCGTCGCGATGATAGTTCGTCCGCTCGCACGGTTGCGATGCTCGCCCAGATAGATCCCCTGCCAGGTACCTAGCTGCAGGCGACCCGCAGCGATGGGCAGACTCACCTCGCAGCCGAGCAGAGCAGATTTTATATGGGCCGGCATATCGTCAGCGCCCTCGTAGGTATGTTCGTAGTAGGGAGCGTTTTCAGGTGCGAGCTGATTGAAATGCGCCTCCATGTCGCGCCGCACAGAGCTATCGGCGTTCTCGTTGATACTTAAGGAAGCGGAGGTGTGTTGCAGGAACAGATGCAGCAGACCGGTGTTGATTGCTGAGAGCTCAGGCAGGGCATGTAGTATTTCATCGCTGACTAGATGAAAGCCGCGCGGCTTCGCCTCTAGTCGTATCGGTTTCTGCAACCACATGGCATTGCCTCTAGCGACCGACCAGTTCGATCTCAAATAGATGCGCCCAGTGCTTGCCGGTCACAAACAGACGCTCGGCTTCTGCATCCCAGGCTATGCCGTTAAGCACCGCCTCGGCGCTTCCCAATTGGGTCCGCTGCGACAAGCCAGTCAGGTCAACGATCGAATTCACCGCGCCACTGTCGGGATCGATGCGCAGAATAAAGTCGGTCTGCCACACGTTCGCCCAGATCTCGCCGTTAATGTATTCCAGCTCATTTAGCTGACTGATGGCATTGTCTCCCAGCCTCACTTCTATCTTGCGCTGCGGGGCGAAAGTCTGCGGGTCCATGAACTGCAGCGTTGCAGTGCCATCACTCAGGATCAGATGACTGCCATCGTAGGCGAGCCCCCAGCCCTGGGACGCATTGTAGTGCGACTCGATTGACTCGAAGGTCTCCTTGTCGTGCACGAAGACGAGATGAGATTGCCAGGTTAGCTGATAGATCTTGTTATCGACGATCTCGATGCCCTCGCCGAAGTAGCGCTGCGACAGACTCTTATTCATCAGCACCGCGCCATCCTCGAGGTTGATTTTGCTGAGGCTTGACTGGCCATTCTTGCCAGTGCCCTCATACAGAAAACCCTCGTGATAGACCAAGCCCTGAGTGAATGAGGCGATGTTATGCGGGAAAGTGTTTAGGATATTGTAGCCATAGCGAGGCACCTCCTCCTGCGCCAGCACCGAGGTGCTGAACATCAACAAGATGAGAAGTGACCGTGTCATGCCAAACCGAATACTCAAAGTTTTCCCTTAAAATCCCATGGTATAGTGTAGCCCAGACGCATTAATCACAACTGAACGACTGGAGTAGCGTATGGCGGACGATTGCCTGTTTTGCAAAATTATCGCAGGGGAAATACCCTCTAACAAGGTTTATTCCGACGACGACGTGTATGCCTTCCATGACATTAACCCAGCAGCACCCACTCATATACTACTCATTCCCAAGAAGCACCTCAGCTGCGTGAGCTCCGCGCAAGCAGAGGATCAAGCCCTGCTGGGTAAAATGCTATTGAAGGCTAATGAGATTGCCGCAGATCAAGGCCTGAGTGAAAACGGGTTTCGCTACGTGATCAATACGGGCCGCGATGGCGGGCAGACAGTCTTCCACCTGCACCTGCACATCCTCGGCAGTCGAGCGCTAGGCTGGCCGCCCGGATAGCCTTCGATTGCCAGTCGGTTGAATCTAATTACGCAGGCGCTGCAACTGCGACTGCTCGGCATCGAACACACCCTTCTCGGTGACAATCTTGGTGACGAGACGCGCTGGCGTCACGTCGAATGCATAGTTGCTTACTGCAGTGCCTTCCGGGCAGAGTCTTATCTTACTTACCTGCCCCGCCGCATCGATGCCGCTTAGATGACTCACCTCGTCGGCGTCTCGTTCCTCGATGGGAATCTCCTTGACCCCGTCCGCTAGCGTAAAATCGATGCTCGATACCGGCAGAGCGACGAAGAAGGGAACGCCGTTATCGAACGCCGCTAGCGCCTTCAGATAAGTGCCTACCTTGTTGCAGACATCGCCGGTTATCGTAGTCCTATCGCTGCCCACGACGCAGCAATCCACCAAGCCTTGCTGCATGAGATGGCCTCCTGCATTATCGACGATGAGAGTGTGCGCGATACCCTGTTGAGCCAGCTCCCAGCAGGTAAGCGACGCTCCCTGATTGCGCGGCCGCGTCTCATCTACCCAGACATGCAGCGGCACCCCAGCCTCGGCGGCCTTATAGATTACAGACAGCGCCGTTCCCCAATCCACCGTTGCCAATGCACCGGCGTTGCAGTGAGTCAGCACGTTTAACGGCTTGCTCTGATCGGGCTTCGCATCCCAGATCTCCTGAAGTAGCCGCGCACCGTGCATGCCAATCTCGGCGCAGATCGCGCTGTCCTCAGCCTCCATCAGTCTGGCCTGCTGCAGGGCTACCTCGACGCGTTTATCGACCAGGGTATTGCGCATAGCTGCGTTCATCCTATCGAGCGCCCAGCGCAGGTTCACGGCGGTAGGTCGGGTAGCCGCCAATTTATCCAGGGCGACCGCCAGTTGATTCGGATCTTCACGAAGTGCCAGGTACACGCCATAGGCCGCCGTTACACCGATCAACGGCGCTCCGCGAACCTGCATCGCCTCAATCGCATGACAGGCATCCTGCAAGGTATTTAGCGTAACCACTGCGAAGCGATGAGGCAGGCGGGTCTGGTCGATGATATTGACGCTAGCGTCAGACTCATCAAACCAGATGCTTTGGAAATGTTCACCGTTTACGTTCAAGGTTCGATCACTCCAATGAGTTATTTAGATGACGCGCTCGTTGCCGCCATCGATTGGCAGCTGCGCGCCGGTAGTCTTGGACAGAGCCTGACCTGCAAATAACGTGACTGCCTTCGCCACATCCTTGGAGGCGACCTCGGTCTTCAATACATTCGAAGTTTTATACTCTTCAACGGTGAGGCCATAATGTGCCGCCCGGCTAGCCAACACCTCGTCGCTCCATATTGCCGTATCGTAGACCGCATTGGGATGCAACACGTTAACCCGTATCCCGGCCTCGCCTAGCTCGAGAGCGGCAACGCGCGCCATCTGGGTCAGGCCGGCCTTTGCGGTCGAATAGGCGGCGGCACCCGGCCCCGGTGCTGGCACATTCTTCGAGGCGACAAAGATCACCGCAGGATCGATGCCACTGCGCAGGAACGGCACACTCGCTCGCAGTAACTTCATGTGCGAGGACAGATTTAGGCGCATGGAAGACTCCCAATTGCTGTCCTCCATCTTCTCCAGAGACTGACTGATAGGAAAATTACCCGCGTTGCTGACCACGATATCTATGCCGCCGTAGGTAACGACCATTTCCTGCAGGGCTGCGCCGATCGCCTCGGCATCGGTAACGTCACAGTGCAAGGCGACGACTGCGGCACTGTCAAATCGTGCTGCGAATCCCTCGGCTATATCCAACGCAAGAACGACAGCGCCCTTGTCCACCAGCTCCTGAACACAGGCTCTTCCGATGCCCGATGCGGCTCCACTGACAACCGCTACCTTGCCCTCGAACTCGGGAGACTTGGATGAGGACTTCAGCTTCGCCTGCTCCAGCTCCCAATATTCCACATCGAACAGATCCTGCCTCGGCAGTGTCTGCCAGCCGCCAAGGCGCTCGGCCTGTTGAATCGATTTTACCGTGTGCTGCGAGATGTCTTGCACGATGTCGAGCCGTTTCTGATTTGGGGCGAGATAGACCATGCCCTTGCCGCACCAGACCCCATAGCGAGGCATGGCATCGAGGCATTGATGGTGCTCAGCACTGTGCTGCCCAAAATAGGCCTTGTATTGCCTCTGAAACTCTTCAATTCCCGAGAGAGGCTCGTCGGCGAATACCGCCGAGAAAGACTTCGTGTGTATTGTATGATCGGGAGTAAGTGGGCCGCGCGTAGCCAAGTCACTAGCATTGGACAGGCTGGCAAATCCAGACGCCTGACTTGACGTCTCCAATCTCGCCAGCACCGGCCTACCCATAAGCGCAGCGGCGGCCTTACGCAGACGACTCAGCTGCAGGCAATCGGCAAGATCGGGCGCATAGTTGGCAGCGGCCAAATCGGCCTGACCCATCTGCTTATCGATGTAGCGCTCAGCCTTGCTAACCAGTTCTATCATCGTGCTATAGCTTACTTTGGCGTCTTCATCGAAGGTGAATATGCCATGATGCAGCAAGATAACGCCTCTCAGGGAAGACCACTCAATTGAGGCCGTTGCCTCGGCCACCTGCTTCGCGAGTATAAATCCCGGCATCATGTACGGCAGTATCAACACCTCATCGCCAAAGATTTCCCGGAGTATCGCCTCCCCGTTCGGGCTATTGCTGATCGCGACTACCGCATCGGCATGACTATGGTCTACATACTTGTGGGGAATGAGGGCGTGCAGGATCGCTTCGACCGAGGGCGTCGGCGCCGTAGGGTCCAGGAGTCCCAGACGCAGCTGGCGCATCATCTCGCTGTCGCTGAGGCTGTCGAGCCCGCCTAAACGGAGCAAGTGATCCATCTTTACGGCCGGGAAACCCGCCGCCTCTATGGTACGCAGATCCCATCCAGAGCCCTTCACGAACAAGACGGACTCCGTCTCCCCGAATACGTTCTGAAGCTGACCCTTCACAGAGGTATTGCCACCACCGTGGAGCACCAGGTCCGCATCCTGACCCAATAATTGTGAGGTATAGACGCGCAGCCCAAGGTCTTTATCCTCTTTTGCGTAGGCGGCGGCTTCGGATTCGACCCAGCGATTCATCATAGCGTTATACATCTAAGTTTGCGGTTAAGAGTCAGCAGTCTACAACGAAAAACGCACCATCGTAGGCGATAGTGCGTTCTGTTTGAAACTCCGTGGACTGTCTGCAGCTACCTGCTGCGAATTTGTCAGTCTTGGCTAGTTTGGCTCAACGATTGAGATATTCGCCATGCCTGCCTGCCGTGCCGCATCCATGATCATTACGAGTGCGGATACATCGGATGCATCGTTCGGCTGAATGATCACCGAAGCAGCCGGGTTCTCGGCTTTCAGCTGATCGATGTTGGAACGAATGAAGTTGGGCAGAATTGGGCGCGGATTGCCATTGAGAATGATCTCATTGTTCGCACCAATTTCGAAAAGAATGTTCTTCTTCTCGTCGTCCGGCGGGGGCTGGTCGCTATTGTTGTTGTCGCTGCTCGCGGCACTCACCGAAGTCTCGGAGAGGAATGTTGCTGTTACCACGAAGAAAATTAACAGGATAAAGACCACATCCAACATAGGGGTAAGGTCAATCTTGGTATCGTCGCTCTTTCTCTTGCCGGCTATTTTTTTCATTGTCTTATCCTAACTACTCATGTCCTGACTGCTAAAGCTCCAACGCCTCGGAACGCTGCGTGAATTCTGGGCTGACTCCACAAGTGAGGGAATCGAAGCTTGGAGTATAGCAATCCTTTGGACCGAATTAAAAGCCGGATTTTCAGCGCGATCAAAGCGGTTTCAAGCAGGCAACAAAAAAGGGAGGCTAGAGCCTCCCTTTCTTTAAATCGGTCGCTACGCGCACTGCCTCATTCATTGCAACTAATTGATTTATAGTCAATTAATCAGGAAAGGGCAGCAGCAATTGCCGAACTATTACTTCTTCAGTGAAGAGACACTGAACTTGATCAGTTCCTTAAGCTGCCTTGGCGTCTTGCCGTCTCGGCTATTCACCCTGATACCGTGCAGGCTGTTCATTAGCACTTCGGCGGCAAATTCGACACTGACACCCTTCTTAACCTTGCCGTTCTTGTGGGCTTCCTTCAATCGAGCGACTAGCGCCTTGCGAATAGCGGCGAGTGAGCCACGAACGACTTTCCGCATCTCCTTGTCGTAGTTAATGCTCTCACAGACCGAATTGACCAGCAGACAACCCATGCTGCGGTGCTTGTTCGTAACATTGAGGACTGTCTCCTCGAGGAAGGCTTCGATGGCTTCCCACGCATCTAGCTTGGAATTCTTCAAGGTAGCAACGATCTGCTTGTCCAAGACCTTATTGTACTGATCGACACAAGATTTGAAGAAAGTGTCCTTGTCACCGAAGGAATTGTAGAGAGTGCCCCGGTTGATGCCCGTGCAGTCTAGTAATTTTTGAACAGAGCTGGCCTCAAACCCCTCGCGCCAGAACTGCTCCATCGCATTGCTTAATACTTTGTTCTCGTCGAATTCAACTGGTCGTGCCATATTCTTTCACTCATGCCTTGCTTAAAATTAATGGGGTGCTACAACGCCTGCACTATAAAAAAGATAGATAGTTGCAATAACTTCCCCTTGTCACAGGAGGGCGCCATTGTAGTACAGCGATTTCGCTAATTGCACCCAATGCGCGTGATAATTTCCCGTTTTTACCCGAGATTTCAAACTGAATAGCGTACTGAAAAATAAATGCACGAATTCGGAGCAGCATTGTGATCTAAATCACGCTCTACCGGCGTATCTGATCGGTTGTATCGCAGTATCTGCAGCGCGAACAAGCATTTTCGAGGACAACAAAACTTGAATGGGAATTCTAGTAAGAGTAGAACGGCAAAAAACAGGAGCTAGGGGGCACTCAATACCGTGACAACAAGGCCAATCAGTCCACCAAACACGCAGCCCCAAACCACCAGCCAGCCGAGATGCTTGCGAATCATGGCCTGAATTATTTCCTTGACCATCTTCGGGGTCATCTGATTCAGCCGATCATCGATCATGAACTCCAGTTTGCCGCGTATTGCATCGTCATTCATCGCCGAGCTAAGAGCGGTCTGTATCTGCTGCTGAAACACGCCGTCGGCTAGCTGCTCACCAAAAAAATCCCGCATCTTCTCCACAAAGGGCGTCTTGAGCGCGCCCAGCGCGTCTCTGCCACCTAACATGCCGACCATCCCGCCGAAGGAGGAACTCATTATCACATCCAGCAGCGATTCGAAGGCGGAATCGAGATCCAATTCATCGATAACCTTCTTCAGCTGCTCCGCCATCTTCTCGGAAATATCACCGGCGCCGTGAAAGAACTCCTCTAGATCATCCTTCTCGAAGAACTGCTCCATTATCAGCTGCCTGATGCCGAGCTTAAATTCCTCGAATCGCAGCGGAATTACCCCTGAGCCGTAGATACCAGGCACACGCTCGAACAGCATATGCACGGCGAGCCAATTAGTTATACCGCCCGACAGCGCGAACAGGCCCGTGTTGAGCACATAGGTCTGATAGGGCCATTCCACCAACAGACCAACGGCCACCAGGGCTGCTGCAATGAGATTGCTTAGGATACTTTTATTGATTGGAACCTCTTTCGAGCATTGTCTCGGTGTTAGAACTAACGGCGCATCTTAATAGATCATCGACGGATGGAGCAAGTTAGAGGCTATTTGGGAGAGTACTGGATGATTGCGGATTGGGGCTCGCTCAATCGCAGGAAGGTTATTGACTGAGCTGCACCCGCTCCATGTCGTCCATCTGGCGGTAATTAGACGTGATCACTCGATCGCCTCGCTGCAAGCCATCGATCACCTCGAGGTAGCGGTTATTGCGCCGTCCAACGCGAATATCGCGACGTGTTGCATAGTCGCCATCAGAATCGACGACGAACACCCAGTTGCCGCCGGTATCCTGCACGAAGCCCCCTATAGGTAACAGCAGCGACTCAACCGGACTGCCCAGTGTTAGCTCCATCTGCAGACTCTGGCCGCGGCGAATATCGCTTGGAGTTATACCATCGAAGACGAGATCGACCTCGAAGGTTCCAGCAGTAATTTCCGGATAGACTTTTAACAGACGCGTCGTGTATTCGCGGCCCGCAAGCTGAAACGTAGCGGTCTGATCTTCGAAGACACGGGAGACATAGAATTCATCGATCTGGGCGACAACCTTGAACTGATCGATCACGTCGATTTGCCCAAGACGCTGCCCCGCCTGCTTACTCTCACCTATCTCTACAGGCAAAGATGTCAGCTGGCCCGCTATAGGCGCTCTCACAAGCAGGCTCTCGAAACTGCTCTGTGAAACCTGCAGGTTCTCTTCCAGTTTTTCCACCTGCGTCTCGATCTGAACAAGACGCGTTGCACGGATTCTGTCCTCTAGCCTTTGACGCGCCTGATGGTTCGCCAGAACCTTCCTCTGATACTCCAGTTCATCGACTATGGCATCGTACTGCTCGATCGAAACGAGCCCATCTTCAGCCAGCTGATCGTGACGCGCCTTCTGCCGCTCGAGTACGATAATCCGATACTCTGTGTCGATTATTAGACGCTCGGTGCTTAGCTTGGTTGTCTCGAAGCCATCGGTAATATTGTTCAGCAGGTTCAGCTGCTCCGTAATATTCGTATCGTTCTGTGCAGCGCTCAGTCGAAGATTCGTATTACTCAATTGCAGCAGCGGCTGTCCCGCCTCGACGAAGCTTCCCTCTTCAACGAACACCTCTTCGACCGCTCCACCGTTCACGGCGTCGAGAAAAACGCTATTGAACGGCTGAATCGAACCGCGTATAGGAATCGTATCCTCGAAGGCGCCGAACTCGACTTGCGAGATGATGAGCTGATCTGCTGGAACACGGTAGGTTCGTATCGAGGCATCAACGAGTAGGCCATAGATGAACCAGGCGGCAACTAGTGTCGCCACGCCGATCAATCCCCACTTCCAGGCAGGAGTCTTCTTCTGCTCTATTACTCGATCCATGACCATAGTTCGAAAGTATACCTATCAATGCGAGGTGCTTGCAGCCCTAAATCGCTCTACTCATACCGCAGCACCATTGCCGGACGCACATGGGCACTCTTCCAAGACTGCGATATCACCGCCGCTACCGCGATCAACACTGACAGGAAGAAGCTCACTAGAAATGGCAACAGCGTAAGATCCGACTGAGCAGCGAACAAGCTGGTGTAGCCATTGCCAATGACATAGCCAAGAGGCCAGGCGAAGGCATTGGCAATCATTATCGGCTTCGCAAAGTCCAACAGCAGCATGCGCAGCAGTGTGCCGCTGCTCGCCCCCATCACCTTGCGGATGCCAACCTCTTTGCGCCGAATATTGGTTATGAACGTTGCATTTCCTAACAACCCTATGCTGGCTATGAAGAATCCAAACATGGATAGCGCTCCGATCGCGGCGCTGATACCCAGGAACAGGTTGTAGGCCTCGTAGAAGAGGTTGTCGACGAACTCCCGCTTCAAAGGAATCGTCGGCATTAACTGATTCCATGTGTCGTCGATGTGGCGCAGCGATTCGCTCACGTTATCCTTCGACACCTTGATGATCATGTAATTCGCGCTCGCGGGTCTCAGAGTATAGACGCCACCGCTTACGCCGAAGCTCTCGAAATTGATGAACCTGAACTTCTGATCGCCCACGCCACCGACGATCGTCATCTCGACAGCTATCGGGGATAACACGGAGGGTGGTTCGAGATGGCGATAGACTGTCTGCCCTATCGCCTGGGCTGCGCTCTCCCAGCCCAGGCTCTGCGCTGCGCCGTCATTGATAAGCAGCGCATAGGGCCCACTCGTAGTGGCTAGCGCGGAATTGGCAGGGAAAATATCGCCGCTACGTTCACGTGAAAAGTCGCGACCCGCCAGTAGCGGCACGTCCATCGCCTGCGTGAATTCGTAGCCCACGTTCTGATTGCTAAGCTCGATAGTTGGCTGACTGAGGTCTGGGGTCCTAGCCATGCTCACCGTGGACATGCTGATCTCCCAGGGTTGAATATCCACCTGGGTTACGGACAGAATGCCCGGATGTTGCTTCAGCTGGGTGATCAGCAATTCCGGATCGACTGTATAGGTATCGACTGGAGTGGTTATGACCAGCTTTGGGTCTGCGACTTCGCCGTCAAGCTGCTGTGTCATCGC
>CAYGRR010000014.1:32300-60992 GCA_964352295.1 uncultured Pseudohongiella sp.
GAGGCCTGCATGCGTAGCAGGGCAACTGCGAATAGAATCAGCGTCAGCGACAGGGCCAGCAGAACGAACAGAAAACTCTCGAAGCAATACTGTGCGACCAGCAACCCTCGCTTCGCGCCAAGAATCTTTTGCACTCCTATCTCCTGACTTCTCAGTGACAGCTGCGCGATGACCAGATTGGAATAGTTTAGACAGCCTATGAGCAGAACCAAGGCGCCCGCGACCACTAGAATGTCGGTTATATCAAAACCTCCAGTAACGAAAGCGATCTGCGAGGTAACCAGTTGATTGATAGGCTGCAGCTCATAGCTCATGAACTCCGCGCGCTCCTCGGGCAGGGTCGCCTTAACAAACTCATCCAGCCTGCGATTAAAGTCCGCTATGTCTATCTCCATGTCTTCGGGAAACTCTATGTACACATAGTCGGACTGATTGCCCCAGTTGTCGGCGTCCGGGTCCGCACCGGCAGCGATTCTGCGCTCGCGCCGGACGTTCTCCGAGACCTCCATAGGCACGAAGATTTCGGTCTGAAACAGCGGTATCGAAGACTGCAGGTGTGAGGGGTTTTCCTGCTCTGCCGTAACGCCCGCGATGACGATGTCGGATCGGTTATTCAATAATAGGCGCTCGCCTACGACATCGCTGCGCCCAAAGACTCGAATCGCCGCCTCGTGGGTTATCAATGCAGAATTGGGTGGTAGATCGGCACCGGTCGCCAGACCATGCTGAGTGGGTATCGGGAAGATATCGAAGAAACGCGGCTCTACAAACCGGGTGAACAGGGTCAGGGCACGCCCATCCACCATCACGTCATTGCTCCCTCCCCCCGTGCTCGCCCTGACTATATTGGGTATTTCCGGGAAGTAGGTGCGCAGATAGCGAGAAGCCGGCTCATTGATGATGGGAAACTTATCAGGCCCTCCCATGCCACCAGTATTGCGCATTATTATGTTGTAGATCTTCCCGGCATTCGGAAAGTGTTGATCGAAACTCTGTGTGTAATTTGATAGCAATACCGCGGAGATAAAACAGAGGAAGCCGAACACCAGACTCAGCAAACTAATAATAGTGTGCAACTTGAATTTCAGCAGGGCCTTCAGAGCCATCTTGGTAAAATGCGCAATCATACTAATACTCCCTGACTTTGCCTTAGTTGCGCTTCAAAGCTGTGACATTCGAAGCCGACTCGTCGGCACTCTCACTAGCACCTCCAACGACCTTGCCATCGAGCATGTTTATGATGCGATCCGCCTTTGCGCCATGTTCGGGAGAATGCGTCACCATAAGAATGGTAGCGCCCTTCTCTTTCAGCAGCGCCAACATATTCATCACATCGTCTCCATTCTTGGTGTCGAGGTTGCCCGTCGGTTCATCGGCGAGGATCAACTTCGGATCGCCCACTACCGAGCGCGCCACTGCCACGCGCTGCTGCTGACCGCCAGAGAGCTCTTGCGGTTTGTGCCTAGCACGGCTCTCAAGACCGACAAGCTCGAGCGCCTGCATGACCTTTTCTTTCCGCTCTTTCTTAGCCAGACCCAAATAGAGCAGAGGCAGGTCTACATTCTCCTGCACACTGAGATCGTCGATGAGGTTAAAGTTCTGAAAGATGAATCCTATGTTCTTCTTACGCAGGCCAACGAGCGCGTTCTCGGAACGGCTCGCGATCTCTTCGCCATCGAAGAAATACTCACCGGAATTTGCGGTGTCAATCATGCCGACGATATTCAACAGGGTAGACTTGCCACAGCCCGATGGCCCCATGACTGCCACAAATTCGCCTTTTCGGATATGGATGTTGATGTTATCGAGAGCCACTGTTTCCATGTAGGCGGTTCGATACACCTTGCTTAAGTCCTTCAGTCGAATCATTGCTCAGTCTCCAGTCGCTATGGCTGTTTGTTTCTCACCTACTATAAGACTAAAAAGTCTCCGAAAAGTTACAATCTGCCACTCCTGCTAGGTCCTCGATTGCAGCCCGGCCAATGTGTCGCCATAACTACCGACACGGGGAAAATTAGATTATGATGGCAAGCCAGCTCGTTGAATTAAACATAAGTGCATGAAAAAGATAAATAAATACACCACATTCCCAATTCTCTGCATCCTCATAGCCTACTCTTTTAGCAGCAGCGCGCAAGAATTCAGCCCTCAGCTTACCGAATACGGCCATCCAGATTTGCGTGGCGTTTGGAATTTCTCCAACAAGACACCCCTCGAGCGACCCGAACGCTTCGGCGATCAGGAATTCCTAGACGGCGACGAACTCGAGGATATTCTAGAATCTCGAGTGGCTAGCGCGGCAGCGTCAGATGCGCGGGAGGCTGACGTCTCCGATCGAATCCTGGCTACGGAGAATGCGAGCTCGGTCGGCGCGGTGAACAATTTCTGGTTTGAATCCGATGCACTCGGTGAGAACGGCAGGACCTCGCTCGTTATCTATCCCAGCGACGGCAGAATCCCCGCTGTTGTGCCAGGCACGCGCGTGCAGCACAGCGACGCTAACGGTGTCATTGAGATACCGGGCGATAGACCCGTGCGTTATACCCACGGTGGTATTGGTCGCGATGGCCCAGAAGACAGAGGACTGTCCGAACGCTGCCTAGTATTTAATTCCGGGCCGCCGATGATGAGCGGTCCCTATAATAACAATCTGCAAATCTTTCAGAATCGCGACCATGTTGTGCTCCTGACCGAGATGGGGTTCGATGCGCGCATCGTGCCGCTCGAGAAAGACCAGCACGTCGATCCTGCTATCACACTCTGGTCGGGTGATTCGAGAGGGTATTTTGAGGAAGGCACTCTAGTCGTCGAATCGAGAAACTTCAGCGATGCGATAGCCAGTATAGGCATGCGACAGATCGCCTACGGCAGCGCAAAAAATCGACTGCTTATCGAGCGCTTCACGCCGATCGCCGACGGGGCTTTAGAATATGAAGTTACCATCGAAGATCCGGACACGTTCCAAGACAGAATCGTGATCCTGATGCCCATGACTCGAGTTAATGAGCAGCTATTCGAGTACGCCTGTCATGCCGGCAACTACGCCATTAGAAACATTCTACGGGGAGCACGCGCGGAGGGCATCTAGGCACTCGCTCAAGCGCATGGAGATAGAATTCTAATCTAGAGGATCGAGCCGCAGGAAATAGCGCGGCGGAAAACCAGTCACTATTCTAAACAGCAGAGCCAACGAGTTGTCGGCATCCACCCGCTCGTGCTCCGCTCCAAGCACCGGCACAGCAGTATAGCTGCCCTGCTCGGTTTCCGAGCTAATCCGTACGGCCGGATTTGCTAGCGCCTCTGTGTACCAGGCGCGAGGCCAGTGATTCGCCGCAACGTAGAGCTGCCCTGCGCTCTCCAGCCGCGCCACGATACGCGGGCTAAATTCGCCTTCGCTATTCATCGTTTCTATGCGCAGCGTGCTCGCACCCTCAGGCTGAAAATACCCCAGCGAAGACTCGAACAAGACGACCAGCAAGACATAGCAAAGGAGCACCGCTATCAATATCTTCGCTGACTTGCTACGGAGCGCCTGCTGCATGAGCATTCCTCGTGTGGACTATTGCACAGCGTTGTTTGTAGGCGTTGGTCTGTTTGGCGAGCCAAACGCCTGCTTGAATTCCGGCTCCAAGTCTTCCCAGGGACCCTCGAGGGTATACACCGCGCTCGTCAGGCTATTAACCTGACTGCCGAAGATGCGGTCGAACAGATACGCACCGACTGCGAGCGGGATATTCGCCGTCAGCAGTCCGATCCAGGGAATATTCTCGCTTACCGGCAGGGTCAAATACATCTCACCGACTATGGTCTCGTCTTTGAGATTCAGATCACCGGTGATCTGATACAGACTGGAGGGACCGGAGATGACCAACCGGTCTTCGATGTGCACCTGACCATCTGTCATCGTTAACTGCCCGGTAATCTCATCGTAGGCGAGTCCACTGCGCAGCAGGTCATCGCTGAATCGCAGGCGCCGCATGATGGCATCGAAGTTCAAGATGCTAATCAACTTCAGCGCACCCGCAGCTCCCGCGCGCTGCAGGAAGCGTCCGTCTTCAATGTTGATGCCGATCTCGCCGCTCAGATTAGAGGCCAGGAAGAATGCAGGGCTGCCGGGCCAGCTTAGATCTGCTATGAATTGGGCAGAGCTACTCTCCAAACTCGCGGCATAGCCATTCGCCGTTAAGACCTCGGCCATATTGTCAGCAGTCAGCACGCCGGTAATTGCGCTAGTGTGATTAAGCCCATCGAAGTGCCAGCTAAAGTGAGGGATAAGCACTGGCTCCTGCTGCGCTGCATTCTCTTGCGTCGGTGCTGCACTCGCCGTGTCCAAGCCTAGCCTTAGACCCCGAAAATCGAATGCCAGATTGTCTATCTCAGCACCTTCTACATTCGGGTTCAGAGTAAAACTCCAACTCCCATAGGGTCGATCGCCGATGCGAAATTCGTTGGTAGAGAAATGCATACGCGGCAGCTCGCGGGGATCGATGTCGGCAAGCACATCGATAGGCTCCTCCTCTTCTTGGAGTAACTCTTCAAGACCAGTTTGCTGCTGCTGCGGTCCGGTGCGGTCCGACTCCTCACCTGGCAGGCGCAGATACCGCAGGTCTAGGCTCAGGTAATCATCCGAATTGAAGGGAAGCCCAACCTGGCCCGCGATCGATTCGCTGTCTAGATTAATCTGCCAATTCTGCTCGG
The DNA here is from genome assembly GCA_964352295.1 of uncultured Pseudohongiella sp. GTDB lineage: Bacteria > Pseudomonadota > Gammaproteobacteria > Pseudomonadales > Pseudohongiellaceae > UBA9145. The sequence continues at coordinate 36,999 of CAYGRR010000014.1, forward strand.
CAAGTTGAGGAACGATGCGCATATTCACGTCGCTTAATTCTTCACCGTAGAATCGAAAGCTCTCGATCTGTAGATCCACAAACTCGATCGAGCTGCCGAGACCCTCGGACACAGATTCATCGCTAGTAAACTCCGCAAGAAACTCGCTCCACTGCTCGAGCTGGAAACGATCCATATTGCCGAAGACCACCAGGCCTTCCGAATCATTCTCACGCAGATTCTCGAAGTTGCTCTGAGCCTCTCCGATGAAGAGCAGGCCATCGCGTATCTCGCCTTGCTCCAGATCCAGATCGAAACTCAGCGTGGGCCCGAGAGCGCCTACGATCTTCTGACGATCTCCCGTGAACGCCAGGTCTAGCCTGAGAGGCAGCTCCACCTCAACCGGCTTCGTGAAGGGATGGGGCAGCGCAAGCGAGGCGCCTAGCAGCGTAGATTCTATGACGAGGCGATTCGATGCTTCGGCAACGCCGGACTGATCTATATTCAGGTTTGCTCGGTAGGCCAGCTGCCCCTCCATGTTGCCGAGAATATCGCGCACGAACTGACCCTGCAGCGGCCATGCGATCAGCTGATCAGGAGTCACCAGCCCCGTAGCACGAACCACTATCGACTCGAGTTCGCCGTCGACCGATTCGGAAGACAGCCGTAGATCCGCTATCTGTTCAAAAAGTCGCCCGGAGAGCTGGGTGTCTTCGATACCAGTGCGCGTGTCGAAGATAATCGGACCCGTTAGGTTTGCTACCCGAATCGCATAGTCAGGAATGTAGAGTTCATTACCTGCCAGACGCATATCGAGGCGCACCTCGGTCTGTAGCTGCGGCCTATTCAGGGGCACCTGCACCGCTATGTTCGCCGCGAAGTCGCCCTCTGCCTGCCAATTCGCGAAGGCTGCCTTGAGGCTCTCGCCCACTGCAGCGTTCTGCAGATAGTTTAGCCCGTCTGCCGTAGTCCCACCCGCCACTCCTTGAATAGATAACCAGTTCTCGCCCGCTGCATTCTCTCTGATCGAGCCGTTGACAGTCGTAGCCCGAACGCCAAGGCTGGTCGTCTGCTCTACTTCAATATCTATATTGTTGTCGTCCGTGAGCGCGAATGCTGTTACGTTACTCAGGTTAGGCCATTCGTCACTGAAATTGAGCTCACCCCCATCCATCAGATAGAAGCTTTGAAAGGTCTTACTCGCTGCCGGCGCATTCGGCAGCGTCGAACCGCGATAGATCGCGCCACTGTCTGCGACCACGCCATCGAGTATCGCGCCATTGAGCCACTGCATCGTGCTCTTTAAGCCTGCATCGACCTGCGGCCCATCGGGTAGGTAGGCGCTTCGACCCGCGGCGTCGAAACGTAGGGCACCTACCAGCAGTTCTAATTCTGCCCGAGGCTCTCCCCCGTCAGGCCGATCGATTATCGAGGTGAACTGCACGCGTCCCTCTATGGCATCGGTCTCGGCGCGGACGGCGTTGCTCTTCAGACGAAGATGCATGCCACCGTTTAAATCCAGGTTAAAACCAACACTGCCGTTTACATAGTTGTGCTCCCAGACACTGGTGAACACATTGGGAATATTCATGCGAAATCGATCTGATTCGACCTCTGCAAATCCCGATGCCCGCGCATTCGTCGCATCGAAGTCGATCTCGACATAGCCATCGAGGCCCCACATAGCGGGAGAACCGCGCACCGAACCCACATCCACATTGCTGAGATTTGTTCTGATAAGTGTGTGCTGTTCGGAACCCTCCGTCAGTGGTGCACTCGCACTAAAGTTCTCCAGACGCCCACGCGGCGCCAAATCGGCTAGCTGCTGCCGCGCAGCTTCACTCAACAGGCCACTACTCTCTGCAAACTGAGCGATCAGGGAGACATCGATGTTGTCCGCACGCAGCGCGATACCGTCTTGCGGATTCAGGGACGCAAAAACATTGAAGGGCGACCACTGCAACTGCTGCCATGAAAGCCCCATATCGGAAAGCGCCAGTGCCCAACCGTCTTCTTCAGCCTGTCTGTGCAGACTGACATTTCCAGATAAATCTCTTAGCGAGAGAGAATCCGATGAACTGCTCTGCAGGGTTAGCAGATCGAATTCGAGTTGCGAGACGAATTCACTGAGTTCGCCGCGCGCGAAGCGCATCCAGAAACGCCCACCGCCGAACAAGTCATCGATGCTTAATTCTTCCCAAGTTTGTCGACTTAGCAGCTCGCTATAATCTGCCTGCGGCAGGCTGACGTGCAGCTGCCCGGCCATCTCGCCTAGCGTATTCCCCGACACCTCGAGCGAGAGCGCCATCTGTTCGGGGGAATCTTTCAGGGACAGGTTCGCATGCAGGTAGTGCATGTCTTCACGATTGGCGATTGTAGCTGAGCCGTTGCGCAGGCTTAGTGTCTCTCCTTCGAATGTGTGGAGATTTATTAGTACGTCATGCAGGCTAAGCTGAGAGACTTGCTGCAAGGATTGATAGAGGCTATCGAAATTAACAGCCTCGCCGCCGTCGTTTGCCAGACCGCGCAGCTGCCAGGCGCCCGACTCCAACTGGTCGAGGTTGAGCTCCAACGACTCGATGACAAAGTCCTCGAGCACCCAGCTGCGTTGCCAGATGCTCTGCGGTATATCGACGACGACGGTAGCGCGGCGCAGGAACAACGCATTTTCAGTAGAGGCAAGTTCGTCGCCAGGCCCATCGCCGACCAGGAGCGTCATACCATTTACGTGAAGGATTGGATTGAAGCCCTCGAAGTCGCCGACCAGCGATTCCACACGCACCGGAATACCGCTGCGCTCAAAGATCAGTTCTTCGAAGGAGGAGACGTAGCCGGAAACGGCCGGCATAAATTGACGGCCAGCGCTGACATAGGCAGCTACCAGCACCAATGCTACTGCCAGCATGAGTACCAGCTGTTGACGAACTTTTTTAAGAATTGAACTTAGCATGCTCGGGTCTTGATACGGTTCTCAGTAGCTGCCCCCACTACCCATGCTCTGAATAGTCGTGCAGGCTTCGGTGTTTCCCACACGGTATAGCGCAGGTCTGCTGAACCATAACTGAAAGTGAGCTGACAGCAACTCCACGGGCGACCTAGCTGTCAGCCAGAGAGAACAACGTCAAACTGCTCCCGAGTATACATGGGTTCGACCTCAAAATTGACAGTCTTCGCTACTAATTCAGAAAGCTCAGCCAAGGTATCGGACTCCTCATCGAGTAATCGATCGACGACAAGCTGCGAAGCCATCACCAGAAGTACGTCGTTCTCATAGGCTCGGGCCACGCGCAATATTTCACGGAATATTTCATAGCAGACCGTCTCAACCGATTTTTGCGTGCCACGACCCTCGCAAGTCGGACAGGGACTATTCAAAATCTGCCCCAGGCTCTCTCGAGTTCGCTTGCGAGTCATCTCCACCAGACCGAGCTCCGAGATGCCGGTGATCGATGTGCGTGCCGGGTCTTTCTCGAGCGCCTTCTCCAGCGCTCGAAGCACCTGGCGCTGATGCTCTTCATCCTGCATGTCGATAAAGTCGAGGATGATGATCCCGCCCAGGTTTCGAATACGCAGCTGCCGCGCGATTGAATTCGCCGCCTCAAGGTTCGTCTTGAGAATCGTCTCGGCATGATTCTTTGCGCCAAGATAGCTGCCTGTGTTCACATCGATCGTGGTCATCGCCTCGGTCTGATCGATGATCAGGTCTCCGCCAGACTTGAGCATGACCTGCCTTCCCAGCGCCTTGTTGATCTCGTCCTCAATAGCAAACAGATCAAAAAGCGGGCGATCGCCAGTATAGGCCTCTAGTTTCGAGGCCGATTCTGGAATGAAGTCTTGCAGGAACTGTCGAATCTCCACCAATGACTCGGCGTTATCGACTCGAATCTTCTCTACCTGCGGCGTAATGAGGTCACGAGTAGCGCGCATGAACAGCGGCACCTCACCGTAGACTGTGCTGATCCTCTTCGTTCTCTTTATACGCTCATTAACCTTAGCCCAGAGGCGGCGCAGATAGCGCACATCCTCGCAGAATTCCTGGGCACTGCCTTTCTCCGCCGCGGTTCGCACGATGAATCCACCGTGCCCGTCCCATGATTCCGTGGCGAGACATTGTTCGAGCTGTTCCAGTAGTCGCTGCCTCTCCTCCTCCGACTCGATACGCTGTGAGACACCCAGATGTTTGCTGCGGGGAAGATAGACCAGATTGCGCGATGGCAGGGTTAGGTGTGTCGTCAGCCGCGCGCCCTTCGTGCTGATCGCATCCTTCGCGACTTGCACGACAATGAATTGCCCCTCGCGCAGCAGCTGCTGAATCGATTTTGGCTCGGCGTCTCGGGCTTCGAAACCCTCGGCATCGATAGCAGCGATGTCAGAGGCGTGAATGAAGGCGGCCTTCTCCAGCCCAATATCGACGAACGCCGCCTCCATGCCCGGCATCACTCGCAGCACCTTGCCATAGAAGATATCGCCGACGTGGCCACGATGATTGTGACGCTCGATGAAGATTTCCTGTAACAGGCCATTCTCGATGAGCGCTACTCGAGTCTCCATCGCGGTTACGTTGATGAGAATTTCTTCGCTCATGGCTTATTTCACAATTCCTGAGCCTACTGGCAATACCGACACGCCGAACTCGGCGAGCAGCTGTGCAGTCTCGAACAGTGGCAGACCCATTACACCGCTGTAGCTGCCAACAATCTGCTCAACGAATATCGCGGCATAGCCCTGTATGGCATAGGCCCCGGCCTTTCCATCGGGTTCGCCGCTCGCATAATAGTGCCGCGCCTCGGCAGCGCTTATCTCTCGAAACCTGACGCGCGACTCCGACAACGCGGTGCGCTGCCTGGCGCGTGTGGCTACGGTAACTGCGCAGAGCACCAAGTGTTCGCGTCCCGAGAGGCTGAGTAACATGGCGAGCGCATCGGCCTCGTCGGCTGGCTTACCCAGTACCGCGGCATCGCAGACCACGCTCGTGTCTGCAGCCAGAACGAGCCTCTGGTCAGGACTGCTCGTCGCATCGTGTGCACGAAGCGCAGAGGCCGCTTTCTCCTGCGCCATGCGCGTCACGTAGTCACTTGGGAGTTCGCCTGCGCGAATAGATTCGTCAATGTCTTGGCTGCTCACTGTGAATCGCACGCCGATTTGATCGAGTAGTTCCTGCCTTCTCAATGAGGCCGAGGCAAGTATGATCGACTCCGTCACGGGCTTCGCCTAGCGCACGCCGAAGCTACGGCGCACTTGTCGTAGCAGCTGGAAGAGTGAGGGCCAGATGATAGCGCTGGCTAGCGCGGCCATGAGGAACATCAGATTAGAAGACACGCTCTGGCCGGTTACGATCTGTAGCCAGTTGCAGAGCATCAGGTTGAGGCCCACCAGCGCGAGCACGAGTCCGCTCTGCTGCACCGTCGAGAACATGCGCATGCGCAGATGCAGGCTGAGCGCAACATAGGCGACGACCACGAGCGCGAGGGCGTTCACACCGAGAGTCGAGCCCTCGAGCACGTCCAGCACCAGGCCCGCCACCCAGGCAGAACCGATACCCACACGGTAAGGAAGCGCCATGGTCCAATAGATTAAAACCATCGGTACCCATTCGGGCCGATAGTTCATCGCCCATTCGGGAAAGGGTACGATAGCGAGCAGATAAGCTATAAAGAAGCTTAGAAAAATTACCCAGATCGAGTGTGCCCTATCTTGCATCATCCCGCCTATTGCACTGTCGCGTCTTGCGCGGGCTGAGAGATTGGATCGACAACGGGGGCTGCCTCGATAGCTTCGCCCTCTACAAGTGTCGCGTCGCCGGATTCGGTGTCGGGCAGATCAGCGGCAACGATGTCCCCGGCCCCGCGCACCGAAGTCTGCTGGGCTTCGGTGTTATACACCAACATCACATGCCGCGTACTATCGAGCTGCGCCAGCGGTCTAGCCCTTACCGTCGCGAAGTCCTGGCCGGGGTCTGCGAAGACGCTGATGATCTCGGCCACGGGATAGTTCTTCGGATAGACCTGCCCCATGCCGGAGCTGACCAGTCTATCGCCGGCCTTCATGTCTTGAGTCTGGGTTACGAACTCCAGCTCCAACTCGGTTGCCGTCGTACGACTCCCTCTCGCCAAGGCGCGTTCGCCATTACGATTCACCTCGACTGGCGTCACGTGATGAGAATCGGTAATCAGCAAGACCCAGGAAGTGAATGGAAGCACTTCGTCTACCTGCCCCATCAAGCCATTCGCATCGAGCAGGGCCTGACCCACGAAGACGCCGTCGCGCGCGCCCTTATTGAGTAGCACCCGTTTCGAATAGGGATCGGGTGACACATTAATTATTTCTGCAGCCAGAACATCGCCATTGATGCCGCGAGTTGCCTGATCCAGCGCGAGCAGCCTGTTGTTCTCGCTAGCTAGGCTCTCTAACAACTGCAGCTCACGCCGCGCGATGAGCAAGTCGGCGCGCAGGTTATCGTTTTCCTCGAGGAGGTCGGTGCGGGAGACGAAGACATCGTCAATCCAGAAAGAGACGCGCGTCGGTATGTCGGCAACCCAGTAGACGGGCGTCGTGGCATAGCCTAGCCCATAGCGAATGCGTTCCAGATAGCCGAAACGTGCATCTGCAACCATTATGCAAACGGAGAGAAACACGAAAGTAAGCGCCCGATACTCGAGCGCGACACCTTTTATAAAGAGAGTCTTATTGATGTCTGCCGAACCTCTTCACTGGAATCCATAGACCGAAGCCAGGCCTGATGCGAAGGCTCGTCCGAGCCCAGACCCAAAGGGAAAACCCGAAGTATAGCAGCCCCGCCAGACCTGCACGAGACGGTTGCCGAGAGTCTATTCCAGCGTTAACAGGTCGATATCGTGGGTATCCATTAATTCCATCGCCTTGCCGCCGCCACGCGCCACACAGGAAAGCGGGTCATCGGCGACTATAACCGGCAGGCCGGTCTCCTCGGAAAGCAATTTATCCAGATCCCTAAGCAGGGCGCCACCGCCGGTTAACACGAGGCCGCTCTCGGCGATATCCGAGGCTAATTCTGGCGGGGACTGCTCCAGCGCGCTCTTCACCGCCTGCACAATAGCCGATAGCGGCTCCTGCAAGGCTTCGAGTATCTCGTCGCTGTTCAGCGTGAAACTGCGCGGCACACCCTCGGCTAGATTACGGCCACGAACATCGATCTCGCGCAGCTCGGTTGAAGAACCGCGGTAGGCGCAGCCTATTTCCTTCTTGATGCGCTCGGCCGTAGCCTCACCGATAAGGCTGCCGTAGTTGCGGCGCACATGGGTGGTAATGGCCTCGTCGAAGCGATCGCCACCCACTCGAACAGACTCCGAATAGACCACGCCGTTCAATGAAATAATCGCGATCTCGGTAGTGCCACCGCCGATATCCACGACCATGGAGCCACTCGCCTGCTCTACGGGTAGACCGGCACCGATTGCGGCCGCCATGGGCTCCTCGATCAGCCGCACGTCTCGCGCGCCGGCGCTCTGCACGGATTCACGGATAGCGCGGCGTTCGACCTGAGTAGACTTGCAGGGCACGCAGACCAAGACCCTGGGGCTAGGCGGGAAGAAGCTATTCTCATGCACCTTATTAATGAAGTGCTGCAGCATCTTCTCGGTCACCTGGAAGTCTGCAATCACGCCGTCCTTCAAGGGGCGGATGGCGGTGATATTACCCGGGGTTCGTCCCAGCATACGCTTGGCATCGGACCCCACGGCTGTAACGGTCTTCTGACCATTGTGGGTGCGGATAGCCACCACGGAAGGCTCGTTCAAGACGATGCCCTGGTCGCGCACGTAGATGAGTGTGTTGGCCGTGCCTAAATCAATAGACAGGTCATTGGAGAACATTCCCCTAATTTTCTTGAACATGTATTTTCGTAGACCTCAGAGTAAAGATTCCATTTCTGGCATGCATTCTTATTTAAGCGGCATTTCTGCCTAATGATTTAGCGATTGGTCGCTTTTATTTCATACCTGGAACGAATTAGTGTGCACCAGCCGCCTTTCTGACCCGAATTGGGTACAGCTATGGCTCTGGCAGGAATCTCCTAGAGTAAATGACCGGTTTCTCTTTTTGGGAACATCGGCAAAATTCAAGTATAATCCCGCCTCTTGCACGAATAGCAGGCACTCTAGCAATGGCTAGGGCTTTGAGCAAGCGGCACGACGCAATTATTTGAGCCACCGCAAATACTGCTAGCCTTTCAATCTCGACACGAAAATACCCGGAGAATCTCGATGGCTTTGGACAAGTCAGAAGTAGAAAAAATTGCCCACCTGGCACGCTTACACATCAGCGCGTCGGAGGCCGAAGAGGTGACGACACGGATTACCGACATCCTGGCGCTTATCGATCAGATGCAGTCGGTAGACACCGACGCGGTCGAGCCACTCGCCCACCCCCTGGATGCAGTGCAGCGCCTACGCGCCGACGCCATCACCGAGGTGAATCAACGCGATGAACTGCAGCAACTCGCACCAGCGAGCGAAGCAGGCCTGTACCTCGTGCCCAAGGTACTTGACTAATCCTCCAGCCGACTCAAAAACACGACACAACCACTTCTTACACGGAATCCAGAAATGATTAATAGTACTGTCGCCGAAATTTCCGCCGCGCTCGCCGCGGGCGACATCTCCAGCGTTGAGATCACCGAGGCATACCTAAAGCGCATTGCCAAATTCAATGGCGAGTTGAATGCGTACATAACCGTGTGTGAGGATTCCGCTTTGCAGCAGGCGAAGGCGGCGGATGAGGCGCGGTCGAAGGGAGACGAGAGACCACTACTCGGCGTCCCTCTGGCACACAAAGATATCTTCTGCACGAAGGGCATTCTTACTACCTGTGGCTCGCGCATGCTGCACAACTTTGTCTCGCCCTATAACGCAACCGTGGTAGAGCGCTTCATCGATGCCGGCACCGTGCTGCTCGGCAAGACGAACATGGATGAGTTTGCGATGGGCTCATCGAACGAGACTAGCTACTTTGGCGACGTGAAGAACCCCTGGAACACCGAATGTGTGCCAGGTGGCTCCTCTGGCGGATCGGCGGCGGCGGTAGCCGCCGACCTGTGCGCCATGGCGACGGGCACCGATACCGGCGGCTCCATACGCCAACCCGCAGCGTTCTGCGGCATAACCGGGCTCAAGCCGAGTTACGGCCGGGTATCGCGCTGGGGCATGATCGCCTTCGCATCTAGCCTCGATCAGGCCGGACCAATTACGAAGAGTGCCGAAGACGCGGCGCTTATGCTGAACGCGATGTGCGGACTGGATACAAAAGACTCCACCAGCATCGAGCGGCCCGCGGAAGATTTCACTGCGACGCTAGATCAGCCATTGAAGGGGCTGCGCATCGGCGTGCCGAAGCAGCACTTCGCAGAAGGTCTAAGCAAAGAAGTAGAACAAGCTGTGCGCGATGCGCTTGCCGAGTACGAAAAACTTGGCGCAGTCATCAAGGAAGTGGACCTGACTAACAGCCACCTCTCCGTGTCGGCGTACTACGTCGTAGCCCCGGCCGAAGCATCGGCGAATCTCTCGCGCTTCGATGGCGTGCGTTATGGCTATCGCTGCGAGGACCCGGTTGACCTCGAAGACATGTACAAGAGAACACGTAGCGAGGGCTTCGGCGAGGAGGTGAAACGGCGCATCATGATCGGCACCTATGCCTTGTCCGCCGGCTTCTATGACGCCTACTACCGCAAGGCCCAGAAGATCCGTCGACTCATCAAGGACGATTTCGACCGAGCGTTCCTCGATGTGGATGTGATCATCGGGCCCACCTCGCCCCATACCGCCTTCAAGCTAGGCTCGAAGAGCGATCCGGTCTCGATGTACCTCGAGGACATCTACACCATCGCGGTCAATCTCGCCGGCCTGCCTGCCGCGTCGATCCCTGTGGGTTTCGCCGATGGCATGCCCATGGGCATGCAGATCATCGGTCGCTACTTCGATGAGGCGAAGATCCTCAATGTGGCTCATCAACTCCAGAAGCACACCGATTGGCACACACAGAAACCGCAAGCAACGGCGAGTAGGGAGGCCTAATCATGGAATGGGAAACAGTCATCGGATTGGAAGTGCACGTCTCTCTATCGACGAAGTCGAAGTTGTTCTCGGGCAGCTCCACAGAATTTGGCGCCGAGCCGAATACGCAGGCGAACATCTTCGACTGCGCCCTACCCGGCACGCTGCCGGTTTTGAATGAGGAAGCCTTAAGAATGGCGGTTCGCTTCGGGCTAGCAATCGGCGCCGAGATCGGCAAGCGCTCCGTGTTCGATCGCAAGAACTACTTCTACCCCGACCTGCCGAAGGGCTATCAGGTTACTCAGCTGGACTTTCCCACGGTGGGCAAGGGAGAGCTGACGGTCACACTCGCCGATGGCAGCGAGAAGGTCATCGGCGTTACCCGTGCGCACATCGAGGAGAACGCGGGCAAGTCACTGCATGAAGAATTCAGCGGCATGTCTGGCATCGACCTAAACCGCGCTGGCGAGCCGCTTTTAGAGATCGTGTCTGAACCAGAGATCACGAGCGCGGAAGAGGCCGTAGCCTACCTAAAGAAACTACACACTATCATTCGTTATCTGGACATCTCCGATGCCATCATGGCGCAGGGTTCTATGCGCTGCGACGTGAATGTATCCATTCGCCGCAAGGGTGAGACGGAACTCGGCACGCGAACCGAGATCAAGAACATCAACTCATTCCGCTTCGTGGAAAAGGCAATCTATTCAGAGGTCGCTCGGCAGCGAGAGATCCTCGAAGACGGCGGCCGCATCACTCAGGAGACGCGTCGCTACAACGCCGACAAGGACGAGACTACCTCGATGCGCAGCAAGGAGGTGGCGAACGACTACCGCTACTTCCCGGAACCGGATCTGTTGCCGGTCGTTATCGACGATGACTACATCGCCGCCGTTAAGGCACAGCTGCCCGAACTCCCCGATGCGAGAAAGACACGCTTTATGGAAGACTACGCCCTCAGCAACTATGATGCCGGCGTGCTGGTTAGCAGCCGCGAGATGGCAGAGTATTTCGAGATTGTCGCGAGCGGGAGCGGCGACGCGAAGCTGGCGGCAAACTGGGTAAGCCAGGATCTGCTGGCAATGCTCAACAAGAACAATCTGGAGATTACTGAGTCGCCGATTCAGGCCGAGCGTCTGGCAATGTTGATCGCCCGAATCAAGGACAATACAATCTCCGGCAAGATCGCGAAGACCGTGTTCGAGACCATGCTCAGCGAAGAGTCCGACGTCGATGCGATCATCGAGGCGAAGGGCCTGAAACAGGTTACCGATAGCGGCGCGATCGAGAAGCTCGTGCTTGAGGTGATCGAGAAGAACCCGGCCCAGGTTCAGCAATTCAAGGAAGGAAAAGAACAGGTAATCGGTTATCTCGTAGGGCAGTGCATGCAGCTCTCGAAAGGCAAGGCAAACCCGGCACAGGTTAACGAATTACTCAGAGAGAAGATGCAATGAGGGAAGACAAGAAGACGGGAGCCCAGCGGACACAGCAGGCGACCCGCAACGAGGAATGGTCCGACGAGAGACTGAAAGCCGGTCTCGATGTTCTTCCCCCAGAAGGCCTTCCGCGCGATTACAATATTCTGCTGCGCGCCTACCGCGGCATGACGGCAGATCTGTTCGCGCGATTCATCGTGTTCTATCAGGAGGCGGGCCACGATATCAATGTGAGCCTAGACGATGGCAGCACCTTTCTGGATCTGGTGTCACGCCATAGAAAGTCTGTAGAGTATGCGGATATCTTGAAGCGCTCTGGCGCTACGGGGAAGATTAGCTAGCGCGAGCGCGGGCCACGCCTGCCCGATCCCGGCTTGCCTGAGCTTCTGCTGCTGGGCTTCGCCTTAAACTTGGAAGCACGCTCATAAGCCGGCGCCTTGGCCAACATCGCCTCTTCGGGATGAATGCAGTCTAGCTTCGCACCGAGTTTCTCTTCAATGTCCGGCAGCAGAAAAGAATCCTCTTCGCAGGCGAAGCTTATCGACGTACCGATAGCTCCAGCCCTGCCCGTTCGACCTATGCGGTGCACATAATCTTCGGCCTCTTCGGGAAGCGTGTAGTTGATCACGTGTGTAACGTCATCGATATGCAGACCACGACCGGCAACATCCGTCGCGACTAACACCTTTAACTTGCCGCTCTTGAACGCATCAAGGGTGCGCACTCGCTGGTTCTGTGCGACCTCGCCCGACAGCATGCCGCACTCGATGCCGTTTCTATACAGATTGTCGGCGAGCCTGCGAACCTGATCGCGGCGATTACTGAACACCATGATCTTCTCGGCCTTGGGATCGGAGATCAGGTTAAACAATAGATTGTATTTGTCGGCCGTAGTCACGAGGTAGACGATCTGATCGACCGCCTCCGCCGCCACTTGTAGTGGCTCGATCTCCACCATGATGGGATCGACGGCCCAACGCTGCGCCAACTCTACGATGGCCGGGGTGAACGTCGCGCTGAATAATAGTGTCTGTCGACACTCCTTCTTCGGCGTTCGCGAAACGACAGACCGCACCTGTGGAATGAAACCCATATCCAGCATCCGGTCGGCCTCGTCCAGCACCAATACTTCGATCGCGCCGAGGTGCAGATTGCCGTTCTGCACGAAGTCCAGAAGACGGCCGGGTGTAGCCACTACGATATCGACAGGCTGGGCATCCAGCGCGCGGTTCTGTTTCTGATAGTCTTCGCCGCCCACTAGGGTAACGACGTGCATGCCGCAGCCGTCGGTCAGCAGCTGCGCATCGCTGGCAATCTGTTGAGCCAGCTCTCGAGTCGGCGCGACGACGAGTGCGCGCGGCTCGGCGATATAGCGCTCCTCCTCAATCGGGTTCGAAAGCAGGTCGTTAATAATAGTAATAAGAAAGGCGGCTGTTTTGCCGGTGCCGGTCTGCGCCTTGCCAGTAACATCATGGCCCTGCAGGGTATGTACCAGAGACTGCGCCTGAATCGGCGTGCAGTACTCGAAGCCTATCTTCTTGATTGCGTCAGCGAGCGGCTTCTGCAGATCGAATGTGCTAAACGGGAGTTTTGGCTGCTCCGGCACTTCTGGCACTTCTGGCTTTTCTGATTGTTCCGGCTGTGAATCCATAGAGATGGCTATTTAAGTAATAAAAGGTTGTAAGTGCCCAATGCTTGAGAGAGGCACTAGACTGAAGCGCGAGCATCATAGCCCTATGCGCTGGACACTTCAAACTTTGCGCCATCTAATTTAGGGCAGAACGCCGGCATGCGGGCGCCTGAATCCAGCCCGGGCACAGCAGCAACTAAGCACCGCAAGCCCCGCAGCTAGCGTCTCTCGGCAGTCGCATCTCCCGCCACTGCAGCGTACTCGCATCGAGCAGGAGCAGCCGACCGGTTAGCGATTCCCCGATTCCGGCAAGCAACTTGATCGCCTCCATCGCCTGCACAGCACCGATAATGCCTACCAGCGGTGCCATCACGCCGTTCTGGGAACAGCTCGCATCCTCGTCCTCGCCGCGGGAATACAGACACTGATAGCAGGGGCTAGTCGGGTTGCGACTATCGAAAACCGCCACCTGCCCCTCCATGCGAATCGCCGCTCCAGAGACTAGCGGCTTGCCGTGTTCGATGCAGGCCGCGTTGATCGCGAAGCGCGTCGCGAAGTTGTCGCAGGCATCGACGACGAGATCGGCCTGAGCGACTGCCGCGCTCAGTCGAGCACCCTCGAGTCGCTTCTGCAGTGCGGTAATTTCCAGATCTGGATTAAGACCCAATAAGGCTTGTTGCGCCGATACGACCTTCGGCTCACCAATCATAGATTGACTGTGGGCAATCTGCCTCTGCAGATTCGTCAGCTCGACGACGTCATCATCGGCAATAATAAGATGGCCGACGCCGGCGGCAGCCAGATACATCGCCGCGGGACAGCCCAGCCCGCCCATGCCCACGATGAGTACAGTCGCGTCGATGAGCTTCTGTTGTCCCGCGACATCCATCTCCGGCAGCATAATCTGACGCGAATATCTGAGTAGTTGTTCGTCTTTCATCGCTTTCTGCTTCTCGTTTACCGCAAAGCTATTTGATGTACTGCGCCATAGTCAATCGATCCAATCCTGCCACGTCTTGCAAGCATTCGACGTTGGCATATCCTGCATCACGCACTATTTTTTCCGCCGCCTCTCTTTGCTGATAGCCATGCTCGATCAGCAACCAGGCGTTCGGCTTCAGGCAGTGCATTGCCTGTGCCGCGATGGCGCGAATATCTGCAAGCCCATTCTCCTCGGCGACCAGGGCGGCGATCGGCTCGAACGGCAGACTACCCTCCCCCAGGTGCTTATCGTCCTTCTGAACATAGGGCGGGTTCGCCGCAATCAGATCGAAGCGAGCCAGTGGCAGACCATCACACCACGATGTCTCGATGAACTCAATGTTCGAAATCTGCAACAGTCGCGCATTCTCTCGGGCGACACGCAGCGCGGCCGCGCTGCTATCGACTGCAGTAACCGCCCAGTTTGCATTGTGCGCGCCCAGCGCCAGGGCGATAGCGCCGCTGCCGGTGCCGAGATCGAGGACTGCCGCAGCTGCTGCGTCATCGAGTAGCTTAAGCGCCGTCTCGACCAGCAACTCTGTCTCTGGCCGCGGAATCAGAACGGCGGGATTCACCACGAGCTCGAAGTCCCAGAATGCCTGCTTGCCAACGATGTAGGCGACAGGCTCACCGGTCATGCGTCTGTTCAGGCTGGCAGCGAATGCAGCCGACTGGGATTCGCTGAGTTCCTGGTCTGGCCAGGTATAGAGATATTCTCTCCCTCGCTCGAGGACTGCAGCGAGAAGCAGTTCGGCATCGAGCCGCCAGCTTTCACTCAATTGCTGTAACGAGCGGGCCTGCTCCAATGCCTGTTTGATCGTTACCATTAATTAGTCCGCAGTTAATCTTCGTCAGCCAATCCCGCGAGCAGGTCTGCCTGATATTCATTGATCAGCGGCTGAATAACTGCACCTAGATCTCCAGACATGATCTCGGCCAAGTTGTAGAGGGTTAGCTTGATGCGATGGTCGGTAACGCGGCCCTGTGGGTAGTTGTAGGTGCGAATCTTTTCGGAGCGATCGCCGCTGCCTACCAGCTTGCGTCTGTTGTCGGACTCTTCCTGGTGCTGCGCCTGTTGCGCTGCATCCATCAGCTTCGCATGCAGCAGCGACATGGCTCTGGCCTTATTCTTGTGCTGCGAGCGTTCGTCCTGACACTCGACGACCATGCCTGTAGGCAAGTGTGTCAGTCGGATCGCGGAGTCGGTCTTATTCACGTGCTGCCCGCCCGCGCCACTGGCACGAAAGGTGTCGACGCGCAGGTCGGCCTTGTTGATCTCGATATCATCGATCTCATCCACCTCCGGCATGATGGCGACAGTGCAGGCCGATGTGTGAATGCGACCCTGCGTCTCAGTCTCGGGCACGCGCTGAACTCGATGGGCACCTGATTCGAACTTCAGCTTCTCGAAAACATTCTGTCCCTCGATGCGAACGACGACCTCCTTGAAGCCGCCGTGCTCACCGTGGCGCTCCGTGATGACTTCAAGCTTCCATCCCTGCACCTCCGCGTAGCGGGAATACATGCGCAGGAGGTCGCCAGAGAAGATGGCCGCCTCATCGCCGCCGGTGCCGGCGCGAATCTCTATGAAGACATTAAGCTTGTCCTTGCTGTCTTTCGGCAGCAGCAGTGTTTGCAGGTTGAGCTCTAAACCCTCTAACTCTTCAGTGTTGCTGTGGAATTCCTCTTCCGCCATCTCGCGGATATCCGGATCCGCATCCTTCTGCATCTCCTTGGCCTGCGCGAGACTCTCGCTAACCTGGCTGAAGCGGTCGTAGCTCTTCACCACCTCCTCGATCTCCGCATACTCCTTGGACAGGTCGCGAAAGCGATTCTGATCGGAGATGATCTCCGCATCGCTCAGCAAGGCTTCCAATTCATCGAAGCGATCCTTCAGGTTGTCTAACTTATTCCGTATTGAGTCTTTCATGGCCTACTTCTTCTTATCCGTTTGAGCCGCGGTTTCGGCTGCAGAATCTGCACTTAGCTCAAACAGCTCCGCCGTTAATTCCAATAGATCATCGCGACCCTCTGCGCTAGCCTTCTTCATCTGCACGCTGGGGGAATGGACGAGTTTCTGTGTCAGGGAGCGCGCCAGGTTGCTAATCACCGCATCGGCCGGCTCGCCCTTCTCTAGCGCCTTCAGCGCGCGCTCTAATTCCCGCTCGCGTATGGCATCGGCCTTGTCGCGGAGTGCACGCAGTGTACTCACGGCATTCAGCGACCGCAGCTGCTTGAGATAGTCTTCGACACCGCGCTCGATAATCGATTCGGCCTGCGCCGCCGCATCGGCCCGGCTCTTCACGCTGTCTTCGATGACTTCGCTGATGTCATCGATACTGTAGAGATAGGCGTCGTCGATCTCGGCGACTTCCGGCTCGATGTCGCGCGGCACAGCTAGATCTACGAGTAGCATCGGCTTGTGTTTGCGTTGCTTCAGTGCGCGTTCGACCGCGCCCTTTCCTAACAAGGGTAATTGGCTATTGGTCGAGGAGACTACGATGTCAGCCTTGACCAGCTGCTCCGGAATTTCAGAAAGAAGCACGCCGTGGGCATTGAAGCGATTGGCAATCTCCAATGCATTATCCAGCGTCCGGTTTGCCACAACGATCTTATGGACCCCCTTGTCCACGAGATGTTTAACGACTAATTCGATAGTGCGCCCGGCGCCGATAAGAAGCACGCCCAGGCTGGGCAAATCTGAGAAGATACGCTCGGCGAGTGTCACCGCCGCATAGGCTACCGAGACCGGGTTCTCACCGATAGCGGTGTCTGTGCGCACCTGCTTCGCGATTGAGAATGCCTCTTCGAAGGCGCGACCGAGCGCCTGTCCCACAACAGCCTGATCCTTTGACACGGCATAGGCCGACTTAATCTGCCCCAATATCTGCGGCTCGCCTAACACCATGGAATCCAATCCGCAGGACACCTTCATAAGATGACGAATGACATCTTCGTTGCCGTAGGAGTAGCTGCACTGTTCCAAGGCGCTCGCCTCTAGCGAGTGAAACTTCGACAGCCAGGCGATGACTTCCGCCTGCCTATCCAGCAGCAGCCGGTTCTGTGCGAGCTCGTCGCTGGCAGGCTGCTCCTCGCGCTCCGTAAAATCGAGATAGAGTTCGGTTCGATTACAGGTGGAGACGATCACCACCTCCTCGATCGCTGGCAGGGCAAGAATCTCGGCGAGGGCTGACTCCACAATCTCCGGAGGAAAAGCGACCTTCTCGCGCAGCTCGATATTCGCCGTGTTGTGGTTTATACCTACCAGTACCAATGCCATGGGTTAACCGTTAAAGCGGACTGTCTTGGAATCGCGACAGTGGCCGCGCACCATACTGCGTCGTTGAACCGCAGAGTTAAAAGGGCCGCTATGTTACTAAATATCGACTCCAGTTCCCATTACAGACTGCTTCCTCGATCTGGACAAAATTAGGATACCCCGAGGCTGTAGGCAGGCAACGTAGCTGATACAATGCGGGCCTGAATAATTACCCTGCCCTGGCGCACCCAGACACTACTATATGAAACAAATCAACAAGTTACTCCTCTCACTCGCCTGCATCGGCCTCGTCGGATGCGTCGCATCGGAGCGAGCGCCAGAGGTCGCCGAAACGCCGAGCGCTCCCATGCCCACACTCGTGCTTGGCGAGCCGGCACCGGAAGTTGAATACGGCAGCTTCACAGAGGATCAGTTGTATGAGGCAATAATCAGCGAGCTGAGCGCGCAGCGTGGTCAGGTCGTTGAGGCTGGCAACAGCTATTTCGACCTCGCCGTTTCCACCAAAGATATCACTATCATCCAGCGTGCCATCCAGTTTGCCTCGGTCAACAGCGACACCAATGCGCTCTTGCAACTCGGCTTGCTCTGGGCACAACTCGAGCCAGCGAATCCACAACCACAGCTACTACTCAGCTTTCAGTTTCTGGAGAGCGGGGACTTCGAGCAGGCAATATCGCATATGGCTAGAGTGCTGGAGTTGGGCGGCAATATGGACTTCGCCGCACTGTCCTCGCGCACCGGCCGGCTCGGCCCGGAAACCAGATCCAGGCTCATCGAAAATTTGCGTGGCCTGAGAGATGCCTACAACGGTAATGACTCCATCCACCTCACACTCGTGCAGCTGTTGGCGCAGAACGGAAATTTCGAACAGGCACTGGCCGAACTCACCCAACTGAAGGAAAAGACTGACCTCACTCCGAACATGGTCATGCTCGAATCTCAGATTCTGCTGAATATGGAGCGATCCGACAGAGCCCTGCGTATCATGCGCAGCGGCGTGGCGCGCTTCGACACCGATAAGACGCTGCGCCTGAGTTATGCGCGCATGCTAATCCAGGTTGAACAATATGAGCAGGCGCAGGACCAGTTTCAGATTCTGGTAGAACAGGATCCACAAGACTGGGAAACGCTCTACTCCGTCGCCCTATTGGATACCCAGCTGGAGAATTACGATAGAGCCATTGCCGCCTACACGAAGTTGATCGGCGTCGATCAACGCGCCGACGAGAGCCAATACAATCTAGCCCTGATCTATCAGGAACGGGGCGACCTGGAGAAGTCCATCGAACATTTCAGGCAGGTTCGAATCGGCACCAATAATTTTCTTGCCGCACAGCAGCAGGCAACGCGCCTCTCGATTCAGACCGGCCAACTCGACGACGCCCACGACTGGCTCAGTCGGCTTTCTCGGGGACAACCCCGGCTCGAAGTGTTGTTTACCACGATCGAGTCCTCGCTGTTAATTCAGGAATCTCACCCCGAGGCGGCTCTACAGCTTCTGAACAGAGCCTTGAACAAGTACCCCAATGAGACCGACCTGCTGTTCGCGCGCGTCTTGTATTACGATTCGCAGAGCGACCGAGAGGGTTCGGAACGCGACCTGAGGCAGATTATTCGTATGCTGCCAGAGGATTCTCGCGCACTGAATCATCTCGGCTATATGCTGGCGGATCAGACCACGCGCTATGATGAGGCCCTCGAGTTAATCGAAAGAGCCATCGCCATCTCTCCCGATGATCCAGCGATCATCGATAGTCTGGGCTGGGCCCTCTACAAGGTGGGGCGCTTCGAGGAGGCACTAGTGCAGATGCGCCGCGCCTTCGCCGCCTTCCCCGATGACGAGGTTGCCTCACATCTTGGTGAAGTGCTCTGGGCATTAGGTCGTAAGGATGAAGCCAGGCGAGTCTGGCAGGATGCGCTCGAGACCGATCCCGAGAGCCCACTCATCGCCGAGGCGATGCAGAGACTGCAAGCCGCCGAATGATTTTCAGAACCACATCACATACACCGAGATTGCCTGCCCAGCCAGCAGTCGCCGGCTTTCTGTTACTGACGGTTTTTCTCTCGGCCTGTAGCAGCATCGCGCCCCCGGCCGAAGAGAATAGCGACTGGGCACGGCAGCGCAATCAACTGCAGGGCCTGGACACCTGGGAGCTGCAGGGCCGCGTCAACGTTCGCTATGACAACGAGTCCCATACACCCAGAATTCAGTGGCGGCAGCAGAGCAGTGAATACCGCATTCGCCTCTGGGGAACATTCAATGCGGGCAACACACTTATCGTCGGTAGGCCGAACTATGTCACGCTGGAGAACGATGGCGAGATACTCAGCGCGAGCAGCCCTGAAGAATTGATTCTGGATCAGCTGGGCTATGAGCTTCCTGTGTCCGAACTGAATTACTGGATCAAGGGCCTCCCGGCGCCAAATTCCGAAGCGCAGCTGAGCTTCAACGAGCTCAATCAGTTGACCACAATCCAGCAGGCAGAATGGACTATCGACTTAAGCGATATGCGCCAGTACGGATCACTCAGCCTGCCGCGCCGCGTAGAACTAACTCGACCGCGCAACGATATACGACTGCGTTTCATCGGACTTAACTGGACTGCCGACGACTTGGTAGAAGAATAGACCAGTGATGAAGATACAGAGCTCGCCATTGCTGGCCCCCGCCAAGCTAAACCTTTTCCTGCACATCACCGGCCGCCGAGACGATGGCTATCATGAGCTGCAGACTGTCTTTCAGCTGCTGGACTTCGGCGATCAGATGGAATTTGGCGTCAGTAGCGACGGCATACTCAGCCTGCACCTGACACTTCTCAATGAGGCCGCTAGCGATACGCCTCTGGATAACAACCTCGTCACTCGCGCCGCCGAGCTGCTGCGCGAGCAGGCAGGCAATCCGCGACTCGGTGCCCGGATTAGCCTCACGAAACGACTGCCAAGTGGCGCGGGCCTCGGCGGAGGAAGCTCGAATGCGGCCACCTGCCTACTGGCTCTGAATCGACTCTGGGAGCTGAATCTGAGCGCGGAGAAACTGTGCGAGATTGGCGTCAAATTAGGTGCGGATGTGCCGGTATTCCTTCAAGGAAAATCGGCCTGGGCGGAGGGAATCGGAGAGCGCCTGACCCCAGTAGAATTGGGGGAATCTTGGTATCTGGTGGTATCTCCCAAATGTTCGGTCTCGACCGCCGCGATTTTTTCTCATGAACATTTGACACGGAACTCCCCAGCCATCAAAATGGCCGACTTTCTGGCAGGCAGCGCCCGAAATGACTGCGAATCAGTCACCCGCAAGCTGCATCCAGAGGTAGATCAGGCATTCGAAATTTTGGCAGAATTTGCCGATTTCAGGATGACCGGCACAGGCTCAAGCCTCTTTGCCCGATTCACAGCACAAGCGGCAGCGGAGAAAGTACTCGAATTACTGCCGGAGAATCTGCCCGGCTTCGTTGCCAGGGGCATCGATTCTCTAGAATAGGATTACAACTAGTAGATAAATTATTGGGGTGTCGCCAAGTGGTAAGGCACAAGGTTTTGATCCTTGCATTCGTTGGTTCGAATCCAGCCACCCCAGCCATTTTCCAAGACAGAATTAATAGCCGATAAGACCCTAACAACAGCGACTGTCTTTTTAAAAAGTATTCATACCCATTGAACGATTCATTCCGAACTGCTTGTACCGACACTTATAGGAACTTTCCGTGCCAAATAATTTGATGGTCTTTACCGGCAATGCCAACCCCGAGCTGGCGGATAATATTGCCAAGCATATCGGTATCCCCTTAGGTTATGCGAGCATTAGCAAGTTCAGCGACGGAGAGATTTCCGTCGAATTGAACGAGAACGTTCGCGGCAAGGATGTATTCGTCATTCAGCCTACCTGCGCGCCAACCAACGATAGCCTCATGGAGTTGTTATTGATGGCAGACGCATTGCACCGCGCGTCGGCAAATAGAATAACAGCCGTTATCCCCTACTTCGGTTACGCGAGACAAGATCGTCGCGTGCGTTCGGCGCGTGTCGCTATCAGCGCCAAGGTCGCAGCAGACATGATAGGCACGGTGGGCGTGAATCGCGTACTCACTGTGGACCTGCACGCTGAGCAGATCCAAGGCTTCTTTAATATTCCGGTAGATAACGTCTACGGCTCGCCGGTTCTGACCGACGATATCGAGCGTCAGAAGTACGAAAATCTATTGGTCGTCTCGCCCGACATCGGCGGCGTAGTTAGAGCGAGAGCGGTTGCGAAGCAACTGAATGTAGATCTCGCCATCATCGATAAACGCAGACCTTCTGCCAATGTCGCGCAAGTCATGCATATCATCGGTGATGTGGAAGGCCGCAGCTGCTTAATCGTCGATGACATGGTCGACACAGCCGGCACACTCTGCAAGGCAGCGGATGCACTTAAAGAGCATGGCGCATCAAAGGTTATGGCGTATTGTACGCACCCGGTACTGTCCGGCCCTGCGATTGAAAACATAGAGAATTCCAGCCTCGACTCACTGGTAGTTACCGATACCATTCCACTGAGCGAAGCCGCAAAAAATTGTAAGCGCATACGACAACTGTCCATGGCCAAACTTCTAGCCGAGTCAATTCGTCGTGTGAGTAACGAAGAATCCATTAGCGCGATGTTCGACAACACCTAAGTCGTCAGCATCGAGCGGATACCCCATGGTCGGCGATAGATTTTCTATCTCCGGCCTTTTTATAACTCTGCAACTAGCCGGTCGCAAGCTAGCTGCAGCACTTATTAGGAGAGACTTATGTCTACTAATGAATTTGAATTGAACTGCACAGTTCGAACGGATCTAGGGAAAGGTGCGAGCCGCCGCCTACGCCGTTTGGACAACAACATCCCAGCTGTACTGTATGGCGGTGGTGAAGACCCCGTATCCCTGACGATCCCTCACAAAGACATCGCCAAGGCTACTAGCAATGAGGCTTTCTTCGCGCACATCATTACCTTGAATATTGGTAGCAAGAAGCAGAAGGCTGTTATTAAGGCCCTACAGCGTCACCCTGCGAAGCCTTTCATCATGCACGCCGACTTTCAGCGCGTGAGAGAGGACGAAGAGATTACTGTTAATGTACCTATCCACTTCCTGAACGAAGACCTCTGTGTGGGCGTGAAGACTGGCGGCGGCAGCATCATCAAGACTCTGAACGAGATCGAGATCGTGTGTCTACCGAAAGACCTTCCTGAGTACATCGAAGTCGACATGCTCAAATTGGATATCGGCGACGCGATTCACCTCTCGGAAATCAAGCTGCCGGAAGGTGTTACGAGTGTTGACCTGTCGCACGGCGAAGATGGGGACCTCAGCGTGGCCACAGTCCAAGCGCCTAGAGCCGAAGTCGAAGAATCTGACGAAGCTCCTGAAGCACCGGATGCGCCAGAATCTGCTTCTGGCGACGACTCCGGAGACAAGGAAGACTAGTCTCGACTCTAGCCTAGCAAGGTAAATGCTAATGCCAGGCAATACCGTAAAACTTATTGTGGGCCTGGGTAATCCAGGCCCACAATATGATTCCAACCGGCACAACGCCGGCGTCATCTTCCTGGCCCATCTCGCCAAGAGTTACTCGGGCAGCTTGCGTGGAGAGAGTAAGTTTTTTGGCGAATTCGGCAGTATCAATATCGCCGGCGAAGACATCAAACTCCTATTCCCGACCACCTTCATGAATCACAGCGGCAAGTCTGTTGCTGCCGTGTGCAATTTCTATAAGATCGAGCCTGCGAATATATTGGTAGCCTACGACGAGATAGATTTCGAGGTAGGCGTTACCCGTTTCAAACACGGTGGCGGTCACGGCGGCCACAACGGCATTCGCGATATCATCAGCGCGCTCGGCAATCAGAGAGACTTCTACCGACTGCGCATAGGCGTAGGACATCCCGGCCATAAATCCATGGTTGCAAGCTACGTACTCGGCAATCCTTCCCGATCGGAAGCCGATGTCATCATGTCAAACATAGAAGACGCTATTCGGGTAATCCCGAAGGCAGTAAAGGGCGATTGGGAAGAAGCCATGCGCCTGTTGCACACCTAACAGTTACTATAGAGATTTAGCAATGGCAGTAAAATGTGGAATTGTAGGACTACCCAACGTGGGCAAGTCCACGCTATTTAATGCGCTCACCAAGGCAGGCATCGCCGCGGAGAATTTTCCGTTCTGCACCATCGAGCCCAACTCCGGCATCGTGTCCATCCCCGACACCCGTCTCGACAAGCTGGCCGCTATCGTCAAGCCGCAGAAGGTCATACCTACTACGATGGAGTTCACCGACATCGCCGGTCTCGTCGCAGGCGCATCCAAGGGCGAGGGCCTGGGCAATCAGTTCCTCGCGAATATCCGCGAGTGCGATGCGATATCACACGTCGTGCGCTGCTTCGAAGACAGCAACGTAACTCACGTATCCGACAAGATAGACCCGGCCTCTGACATAGAAACCATCAACACCGAACTCGCACTGGCCGACCTCGAGAGCGTCCAGAAGTCTCTCGACAAGACTGCGAAAGTCGCCAAGAGCGGCGACAAGGACGCACAGCGTCTGTTAACCGTACTCGAGAAGGTCAGAGCCCAACTCGACGAGGCGAAGCCGGTGCGCGCGCTGAACCTTACGAAAGAAGAACGCGCCGACCTGTATAGCCTGCA
>CAYGRR010000015.1:0-58399 GCA_964352295.1 uncultured Pseudohongiella sp.
GTTTCCAGGCGGATGATCTGGTGGACTTCACAGCAGAGATAGCCGCGCGTGCGGCGGAAATTGCTGCCGATTACCGCTTTAGCGAGCTGTACACGCCGCCCTCCCTCTACCAACACCCCGAAGATGGGACATTAGGCACCTTACACCTACCCTCATCGACAGGCGGCTCCAACTGGGAAGGCGCAGCCTACGACCCGGAAACAGGCATCATCTACGTCTCCTCGCGCACCGCCACGAGCGTCCTGACGCTGGTGAATGAGCCTGGCGCGTCATCCATGCGCTATATTCAGGGCGGTGGTCGCACGCCTTCGGTAGACGGCATTCCCCTGGTTAAACCGCCTTACGGCAGTATTACCGCCATCGATCTCAGCACGGGCGAGCATGTCTGGAAGATTGTGAATGGCGACACTCCAGATAACATCAAGAACCACCCGCTGCTGCAAGGCATCGCCATCCCACCTACCGGCAAGCCCACGCGCTCGGGAATGGTGCTGACCAAGTCGCTGCTATTCTTCGGCGAGGGCCCGGGCGGCTCGGCCCTGCTGCATGCAGTGGATAAAGCTACCGGCGACACCGTCGCCGAAATCGATCTCCCAGCCTCAGCCACGGGCCTGCCAATGACCTATATGGTCGAGGGCAAGCAATACATCGCAGTGACAGTGAGTGATTTTCAGAACGGCGCGAAGCTGGTTGTGCTGGCGCTTCCCTAACGCTCCGCAGTAAGCTCTCGCACAGCAGGCAGGGCCGGACGCTAGCTAGGATCACGGCTGTGTTCGTGGCCCATTTATTTGCCCTAATGCGGCAAATCTCACTTGCATGTACTACTGTGTTTATATACAGTATTCGCAATCGAAAGGACGCACGCAATGACTAAACGCTGCTGGTGGCCGGGAGAAGACCCCGTCTATGTCGCCTATCATGATGAGGAGTGGGGAGTACCCGTTCACGACGAGCGGCTCCTGTTTGAATTTATCTGCCTCGAGGGTCAGCAGGCCGGCCTAAGCTGGATCACGGTGCTGAAGAAGCGCGAGCACTACCGCAAGTGTTTCAAGAATTTTGAGATAGACAAGGTCGCGAGAATGACAGACAAGGCCATTGAGAAGCTGCTGCTAGATACCGGCCTCATTCGTAATCGGCTGAAGCTGTATTCCATTCGCAGCAATGCATTAGCCTTTAAGGCCGTGCAGAAGGAGTTTGGCAGCTTCGATAAATACATTTGGTCTTTTACTGGCGGCAAGGTGTTAGATGGCAGGCGCAAGACCTCTAAGGAAGTGCCCGCCACTACCACTATCAGCGATGCCATGTCGAAGGATCTAAAAAAGCGCGGCTTCAAGTTCATCGGCAGCACAATCTGCTATGCCTTCATGCAAGCGGCAGGGCTTATCAATGACCACACAGGTAATTGTTTCCGCTACAAAGAATTGAAACACTCCTACATAGAATCACAATAAGCGAAACTAAAAATAGCGAGAGGAAAGACAATGATTGGATACGTAACTGTTGGTACAAACGACATGGCAAAGGCAGCGAAGTACTACGACGAGCTGCTTGCGGGGATGGGCGCTAAGCGCTTTATGGAGATGGAAACTTTTATCGCCTGGTCGAATGATCCGTCGGCCTGTGGCTTCTCCATCACCAAGCCCTTCGATGGTAAGCCGGCTACTGTCGGTAATGGTGTCATGGTGGCGCTGATGGTAGACAGCACTGACAAGGTGGATGCTCTGTATGCCAAGGCCATCGAGTTAGGCGGCACCGATGAGGGCAAACCCGGTGCGCGTAGCGATAATTTTTATGCCGGCTATTTCCGCGATCTCGACGGCAACAAGCTTAACTTTTTCTGTATGACTTAAAGCCATTTAACACTTGGTCGGGACTCCTAGGCTCGGCTAAGTGCGGCATTGGTTATTACAAGGGCTGCATTCCCCTATTCTTGCAGCCCTATTTTTTAGAGACTCTTTATCTTGCGCTCAACTTCATAGGAGTTGTCGGTAACGATTCTCTCCAGCACGACCACCCTCTCCTTTAGGCGAGCTACTTCGTCCTGAAGTTCCTTCGTCGAGTTAAGATCCATCTCCTTGCGTAGTTTGCCGATTTGAGACTCGGTGCTTTTCTTGTATTTAAAATATTCCGTGATAAATACGATCAGGCTCACTGGAAGCATGACGGCCATCATCACTCCGAACAGCTCTAATACATCAGACATGGGTATTCTCCTTTTTGCGCGACATTCCTGTGCTTTTTTTCAATTCAGTTGAGCAATTACTCGCTGACCGGCCCCTTCTCCAAGTATGAGCAAATTCCGAGCCAGTATTTTAATCTTTAGTAATCAGCATCTTACAGAAATCTAATTCTAGTATTCGGGCGAAAAGAACAAAGGAATAGCTAAATTGACCAGAGACCACACTAAGCAGCCAAAGCCCTTAGGGATAGCATCAATTGCGTGGTTGCGCCGTGCTAGTCCACGACCAATGATTGATTACTGCTCACTACATCATGGCGCACGGGGTTTGCGGTGGCGCTGACTCCTCCGGTGCGACTGAAACGTATCTCTGCATTTCCCGTCTCGTTCGCACAGGTTGAGATAAGGGCCTCTGACAGCCGAGGAACGCGAAACCGATAGTGGGTTCGTCCACAAACCTTGTCGTAAATGGTCAGGCTCATGCGCGTGCCGGTTCCATTAGTAACATACCAATCGACCATACCAAACTCCGGCGGCTGACTCGACTGACAAGCAGACAGAATCGAGACAACTGAGAATAGAATGGGGAATCTACGTGCTAGGTACGACAATCTGGCTGACATAGTGAATAAGCTCGCTAGTACAGACTATTCAGAATCTTCCTCACTGGAAAACTGAGCGTAAGCCACGGAGTTTAATTCTTGGGCACGATTGCCAAAAACGACCTTATGAAGAGTATCGGCTATGGAGTCCTGAAAGTCATCCATGTGCAAATACGCCGCGACGCCTCCATCGGTTGGGTCCAGGGCTAGAGCCTTAAGATCGTGACGATGGTCTTCGGTAATAATGATCACGGGCGTGGGCTTGCGAAACGGACTGCGCTTCTCTTCACTACGAAGCTTGAAGAGAAATTGATCTCTAGGTTTCTTGTAGGGATTCCAGCCCGTTACGACACAGGAAATTTTATTGGTAACTAAACCGAACAATCGGTTGTATTGGTAAGTCGCTTCTCTTGCATTCGTTTCGTTGTAGGTGTTTATCGTGGTGTAGAGGCCAGTGTGGCCGATCAGTGCCGCTGCCTCGTCCACTAGCGTGTTATTTAGATCGTATAGGAGTATGACAGGCTTGAGGCTCATGATATTCAATTTCTTAACACTGACTATTAATTGCGCCAGGCGCCGGTTCTATTCGGCAGTCTGGGCATCGCTTAGCTAGACCGGAACACTATATTCGCGGAGATATTGTCGCGCGTCGTCCGAGTCTCATTTGCAAGCACCGAGGTGTCTTCGTAGCCAAAGCTTATACCGAATAGAATCTTTGTACCATCTTCGATTTCGAAGGCATCGCGCACCATATCAGGATAGTTGCGCATAGTGCCCATAGGACAGCTATGTAGGCCAAACGCTACCATGCTCAGCATCAGAGACTGTGCGAACATGCCTACGTCGATCGCGACAGTCGTTCCAAAGTCCGGATGCATGCCTAGAAACGCGATATGTGGCGCATCGAAGAACTCGAAATTACGCAGCACCGCACGCATGCGCCCTGCCTTGTCATCCCTGCCTATGCCCATCTTGGAATACAGAGCGATGGCACACTCAACCTGGCGAGTACGGTATTCATCCGCGAAGTCGCCACGGTAGGGATAGTCGGGATTCGGCGGCGTACCCGCCGCTGTAGCCTCCACCATCTGCTTCCTGAGTCGATCCTTCAACTCACCTGACGCAACGTACACCTTCCATGGCTGCACATTGCAATTAGAGGGTGACTGCTGGGCTATCTCGAAGATACGATTCATGACCTCCTGCGGCACTTTCTTGTCCAGATAGCCACGCACGGAATGCCGAGCATAGATGGAATCAATCAATGACATCTCTGGATCGGCAATACTCGACTCCACGGAGCGCTGTTCATTCTTCATGCATTACATCCAATTTCAATTTCGATAGTTTCTGTGAAAGTTAGTCTTTGCTTTTCGTTAGCTCAATATCCGGCCGCCATCGACATCGATGGTTGTTCCGGTGACGAAGCCGTTCTGCATGACGAATAGAATGCCCTGAGCAACTTCTTCGGGGGTCCCTGCGCGCTTGATCAGGTGAGTGGCAGTCATCGCTTCCAGTTTGCCTTGCTTCTCATCGCCCATCCAGTCGAACATCGCCGTGTCCACAGTACCGGGTGATACCACGTTGACGCGAATAGGCGCCATCTCTACAGCTAGGCAGCGCACCAAGTTTTCAACCGAGGCGCCGACACAACTCAGCGGAGATTGCGCAGGCTTGATCTTGCGCGCTGGAGAACCACTAACGAGTGTTATAGCACCATCCTTCGCAAGATAAGACGCACCCGTTCGAACGACCTTGGCATAACCCCAAAGCTTGTCGTAGGCGGCCTTGAATTGATCCTCGGTCTGTTCCAGAAATGGCTTTAGCGTTCGCTCGCCTCCGACTGCGGCTGAAACAAGGTGATCGATAGTACCTACCTCCTTGAATATCGCCTCGAGGCTAGCTGCATCGTGGGTATCCGCCTGTCGAACTTCGAAGCTGCCGTTCGCTATCTTCTTTGCTGTCTCTATATGCCCTGCGGAACGCCCCGCGGCCCACACCTTCGCACCTGCCGCCGCCGCTGCCTGCGCAGCCGCCAAGCCAATACCGGCGGTTCCGCCGATGATTACTACTTTTTTGCCTTTCAAATTATTCGTCATGCAAACTCTCTCCAATGCTTATGCTGATTTTTTCGAAAATTTCGATTCAATGGTTTGTTACACTCGAAGATCTAAAATACCCTGCCAGGATTCAGTATTCCACGAGGGTCCATCGTCTGCTTTAGGGCCTTCATCAAGGCGATCTCGGACGCGCTCTTGCTGTAGGGAAGAAACTGCTTCTTCATTAAGCCGATTCCGTGCTCGGCAGACACAGCGCCATGCAGCTCCTGTATCAATCCATAGATGGTTTCATCTATCGGCAGGTGCAGGCTTCGTGTCTCTGGGCCCACATGAATAATGATATGTACGTTGCCATCGCCGATATGGCCAAATAAGCCGAGTATCGCGTCTGGCCATTGTGCACGCAGGCGCCTCTCGACTTCCTCGCCGAAGTAACCCATGTCATCGACGTTCAGACTCACGTCGTAGGTGTGCATATACCCTACGCCAGGATAGATCTCGGCCGCCGCATCTCTCACGGTCCAGAGGTTCTTAATCTTCGTATCGGAATCGGCCACGATAACTTCTTCGATCAGCTTCGCGTAGCTAGCTTGTGACAGCACCTCGAGAAACAGGTCGCTATCCTTCTCGGCATGGGAGCCCATGCTCTCGATGAGAACGTAAAACCCGTAATGATCGTCCATTGGAACGGTGGCATGGGGCACATGCTGATCGATAAGCTTGTAGGTGCTATTCCAGATTACTTCGAATGCGCTCAAGTTCGCACCTAGACCCGCCTGCGCATGCACCAAGAGGTCTGCCACCTTCGCAAAATCGTTCACAGCGCACATAGCCACTATCTGGCTGCTAGGTTTCGGCGATAACTTGAGGACCGCTCGCGTAATTACGCCCAAGGTGCCTTCACTGCCGATGAAAAGCTGCTTCAAATCGTAGCCTGTATTGTTCTTGCGCAGCTTGTGCAGGCCGTCAATTACCGTGCCGTCCGCCAATACAGCCTCCAGGCCGACAACCAGTTCACGGGTCATGCCATAGCGTATTACCCGGTTGCCGCCAGCATTGGTAGAGAGATTGCCCCCTATCGTGCAGCTTCCTCGCGCACCGAGGTCCAGCGGAAACAGTAGGTCATGCGCATCCGCCGCTTCCTGAATAGTCTGTAGCTCGACCCCCGCCTCCACTGTCATCGAGCTGGTGAAGGGATCCACTTCTACTACTTTCTTCATGCGCTCGAAACTGAGCGATATCTCCCCTTCGAGTGGAGCGGCAGCGGATACTAAGCCTGTCATGCCTCCCTGAGGGGCGATGGGTTGATTGGCGCTATGGCAGGCCTTGAGAATTGCTGAGACTTGCTCGGTTGAATCTGGGCGTAGCAGCAAGACGGGTGGTACCGATCTAGCCCCCATGGCGTCTTGGTAGTTCTTCGACTCGATGTCTGCGCCTTCCTTGTAGCCACGCGGACCCACGATGTTCTTTAACGTGGCAAGCAGCTCAGCTTTGTCTTCTCCAGACATATCCAATCCTCTAAGACGACTCAAAAACGAATTGAATAGTAGCATAGTCAACTGCGCAGCCGCCTCATTTCACCCCAGACCAGTCAGATGTCCCAACAGCAAAAATTTGACCGGCGAGCAGCATGAATCCCTGCTAAACTGCTATGAAATCAGCGGTGAAATCAGACGTAGTCCCTCGCGGCTGCATGCATGCTCTAATCGACACACTACGGTGAAATTTATGAAAAAATTGCTACTGACTGCTTCTCTCGCAACACTGATTTCAGGTTGCACCTGGGTTCAATTAACGCAAGAAGGCTCGGATGTACGCCTAGCAGGCGCTCAATTGGTCACGAATTGCGAGCGCGTAGGCAGAACGACAGCACGCACGCTGGGCAAAATAGTCTCGGTGGAGCGAGGCGGCGGGAAGTTGCAGACGGAGCTACTCACCCTCGCACGCAATGAAGCTGGTCGTATGGGCGGAGACACCATAGTCCCGGAATCACTAATCTCAGAAGGCGAACAAGAATTCGGCGTTTTTCGCTGCTTGCGCTAGCAATCCTCAGCATCCCCCCAGAATAAAAGCTACGCTGAGAGGCCAATCTGGCCTCTTAGCAAAAATTGTTGTTGACCTTTGTTAGATATTTAGATACTTTTCTAAATATCTAAGGAGCCACAATGCAATTAGTACTCGAAGCCATTTCAGATCCGACCCGTCGCAAGATCCTCGACCTACTCAAGAAGGGCGAGAAATCGGCTGGCGAGCTAGGCGAGCATTTCGATATCAGCGGCCCTTCAATGTCGCACCACCTAAGCAAGCTAAAGGCCGCTGATCTCGTCTTAGCGACCCGCAGAGGCCAATCTATCTGCTACTCCATAAACACCTCAGTATTCGACGACGCCGCACAGTTCGTTATCAGTTTTTTCCAAGAGAAGAAGGAAACCAAGAAATGAAATTCATCCAAGCCAATGCACTAAGCTTTGTATGTCTGCTCATCATGTTTGCTGCGGGACTCATTATGTACTCGGGTCTGCCAGAGACCCTGCCCACGCAATTCAGCATTGATGGCGTCCCAGGCAACTACCTGCCGAAACTGGCAGTTGTATTACTACTCCCTTCTATCTATGCCGTCACGATAGTAGTAGTGCATCTGCTAATCCAATACTCACCCGAGCAGTTCGCGATGCCAAACAGTCAACGGGCGAAAGACATCATTGTTTTTAGTGTTGGCATATTACTGGCCTCTGCCCACATCGGCCTACTAGCGAGCGGCGGTGAGAACAGCGTTTTTCAACAATACTTCGCCATTGGTTTCTGTTGTTTCTTGATCGTAATGGGCAATGTTATAGGCAAGACCGAGAGAAACTTCATTGCCGGTATTCGCCTGCCCTGGACATTGGCCTCCGAGCAGAACTGGCGCGCTACACACCGTTTAGCGGGCAAGCTGATGGTCATCTCCGGCCTGCTGCTCTTTGTCACTAGCTTCTACAGGGCCTCACTAGCCATTACGCTGACTATTGGTCTAACGTGGCTGCTCGTTGCGGGGGTCTATTCCTTCCTCTACTTTCTCAAATACGAGAGGCCAGCTAGTGAATAGCGGCGAATTGCGCGATAATACGCGCCGGAAACCCATCGGCCTCATTGAACCAAATTCGGCTTCTGGCCGACCTAGTAATCGGTCAGGCTTCACGCCCTTTACGCGCAAGTTCGAGAATCAGGCAAGCTACATCGCATACCGAGCGCTTTTGACACTATTGTCTTCGCGCGCCATCACACTACACCTCGGGTTCTAGCTATGGAAAAAATTCTACTTTCTCTCAGCGATGCATTTGCACATGCACCTAATAAGGTACTGAAATACAGAAGTTTTGTACTTGCCGGTCTAATCGTCATTAGCTCAATAATGGTCTATGGCATCTACACGCGCACCACGATGGACATGACCACCGACAGCTTCCTGGATGATGCCGACCCTGCCGCCATGGCACTCGACGACTTCCGCGAACAGTTCGGCAGCGATGAGTCCATCTTTCTTGTCTATCGCGCGAAGGACGGCAATGTCTTCTCCAGAGAATCTCTAGAGGCGGCGCAGCAGTTGACGGACGATCTTCGCAACTGGCAGACCCTGGATCGAAGTCAGTATCCCGAATCGATGAATGGCATCCCTCTGGTTTGGGATGAGCTAAACCATATTCGGCGCGTGCAATCTATCGCCAATCTGCGTTATCAGGAAAGCATCGGCGACAGCCTGCTCTCGAATCGCCTAGTGCCTAGTGAGCTGCCTGAAGGCAATGAGGAACTAGTACAGATTCGTGACAATGCCCTCTCTCAGGAAGACTATCTATTAGCCTTCTACTCGGAGACTAGCGAGTACGGCGCCATACTCATTCAGACCGACTTCGGCACGAAGCCCGTCGAAGGCTTCGTGTCGGCAGTCGATGCGGCAGACGTGTCTCTAGATGACAGCTTCGGTGCATTCGGCGACGCACAGTCTTTCGATCTGGAATTCGATGAAGATCTCGATGTACAAGAAATCGATTTCGAGGCCGTCGACATGTTCGGCTACACCTCATTCCATGTAATGAGCAAGGCTATCTACGAGAAGTACGAGACACAGTTCGAGTTCTTTCCCGTGGGCACTCCACCCCTGATGGAATTCATGCTCGAGATGCTCAGCGAGATGCAGGTGCTCGGCATGATTCTGATACTCATCTTTACGCTGCTGCTATGGATATTGTTCCGCTCGTTCAGTGCTGTGCTGTGGCCACTGGTCACGATCCTGCTGAGCATTGCCTGGGCATGGGGGATACCTGCCTGGACCGGTGTAGTCTTAACGACCATGATTTCACTCACGATCATGTTGATCTTCGCGGTGGGTATCGCTGACTGCGTCCACGTAATGAGCGCCTATTTCTCCTTCCGCCGCCAGGGCGAAGAGCACTACACCGCCCTGTCACATGCCTACCGCAAGACCGGTCTCGCTATATTGGTAACCACGGTTACCACCATGTGCGGCGTCATGGCGTTAACAACGTCCGATCTAGCGATGATTCAGGTTTTCGGTTGGACATCCGCGCTGGGAGTATTCCTAGCCTTCTTCTTTACTATTGTTCTATTGCCTATTCTCCTA
This sequence comes from uncultured Pseudohongiella sp., assembly GCA_964352295.1. Classification (GTDB taxonomy): domain Bacteria; phylum Pseudomonadota; class Gammaproteobacteria; order Pseudomonadales; family Pseudohongiellaceae; genus UBA9145. The sequence goes on from CAYGRR010000015.1 coordinate 9,460, forward strand.
GATCTCTGGCATCCAGGGGATCCGGATGCCGATGCCAGCTTTGCCGACAAGCTAGGCAAGCGCTGGCACAGCTTGCAGCGCAGCACGAAGGCCGCTATAGCAATCTGCTATTTCGTCGCCGTGTTCGCGATTCTCGGGCTAGCGGTTGGTGGCTACATCGCCGTCGTCACACTGCTTACCTATGTTGTCGTCAACTGGCAGAAGCCTATCCTCGATGCTGTGCCAGGCATTACAGCCCGTCACCCCTTTCTCATCATGGCGATATTCGCCGGCATCTTCGTTGCCTGCCTCTACGGCATGAGCAAGATACGCATCGACAGCAATATGGCCGAACTGACGCGCGAAGACTCGATCATTCAGCGGGCTTACACCGTCGTCGACGAGAACATGGCTGGCTCCCAGAGCATGGAGATCGTGATTAACACGAATGCCATAGATGGCATGATGAATCCCAGACTCCTTCAGGCGGTAGATGAGTTGCAGACGCGAATCGAAGCGAGGTATCCGAATGAAATCTCGCGCACTAATTCTCTCGCGAATATCGTGAAGGAGACGAACAAGGTCATGAACGACGATGATCCAGCCTTCGATCGCATTCCCGATTCTGAGCTGATGGTTTCGCAGCTACTCTATCTATTCAGCAGCTCCAATCCCGAAGACCGGCGCGCGCTGGTATCGGACGATTACAGCAAGTCGCACATTACGATCAACGCCTACAATGCCGGCTCGTACCAGTATCAGGCGTTCTTCACTGAGATGGAGGAAGAGATCGCTGATACCTTCGCGGGCCTCGAATCTGAGTTTCCTGAGCTACAGGTTACCGTTACGGGAAGCATGGCGATGATGATGCGTATGGCAGATGATCTCGCGCGCTCACAGTATGCGAGCCTGCTGCTCGCACTTGGAATCATCAGCGTCATCATGATTGTGACACTAGGATCGTTTCAGGGCGGCCTGCTTGCCATGATCCCCAATCTCATTCCCGCAGTGTTGAGTTTTGGACTCATGGGCTTGCTCGGCCTGCCCCTCGATGCGGACACCCTACTGATCGCACCGATCATCATAGGCATCGCCGTAGACGATACGATTCACTTCATGACGCATTATCGCATCGACCTGGCGCGCACGGGCAGTGTCAGCAAGGCATTGGTTAGCACGATTCGCGACGTCGGTCAGGCGGTTATGTTTACAACGATGGTCATAGCCCTGAGCTTCGCACTGCTGAGTTTTTCGGGCCACCTCGGCATGGCGAAGATGGGATTCTTCGGAGCGATAGCCATATTCTTCGCACTGCTGTGTGACTTGTTCCTGATCCCGGCAATGATTATCACCTTCAAACCAACCTTTGGCGTGAAGAATGCAGACACAGAGATCGATTTCGCTAAGGTGGCGATAGCACAATCCTAGAACACGAAAGAAACTGGAGAAATTTATGCAACGACCAATTCTAAACAAGGGTCTGATAAGCCTCATGACAGCCCTGTTTCTAATCCCGCTGCAGAGCATCGCACAGGATTTCAGCGCCAGAGAAATCATGGAGAAGCTAGAGGACAATCGCCGCGCCACATCAAACTCGGCGCTATCGCGCATGCAACTGTCTACCTGCAAGTTCGGAGTGCGCGAGGGCAAGATTACCTGCGCGGAGAAACCGCGGGTAAAATCATTGGAATCCGTGGGCAAGGGCTACGGGCTGGACCTGAAGGATACCCGCTCTGTGGCGATTCTTCTCGATCCGCCCGCGGAACGCGGCATTGGCATGCTGAGCTACATCTATGACGATGGCGCCAGAGACAATGAGACTTGGCTATACCTGTCTGCACTTGGCCGCGTAAAGCGTATTGCCAGCGGTAGCTCCGACGACGAGACCGAACCCGGCTCGCTGTTCGGCTCCGAGTTCACTACCGAAGACCAGGACACCGGCAAACTAGATGAGTACGAGATTAATTTACTGGAAGAGACCACCGAAGCCGGTCGCGAAGTCTGGAAGATCGAGACAATCCCCAACGAGGAACGGGCCCGCAAGTCGCGCTACTCTCGAACCGTGCTCTATGTCGATAAGGAACGCTTCGTCGAGCTCAGAATAGAAATGTACGATCAATACGGCAAAGAAATTAAGCGCATGCTGGGCTCTAGGGTCGAGCTTATGAATGGAATCTGGGTGGCACGGTCTACCACCATCATGAACCTGGTTACCAACAGACTCTCGAACATGGCCTTTCTCGAGATGCACACCGGCATCGACGTGCCCGACGAATTTCTCACTCAGCGTACGCTAACCGATGCCGCCTTTAGAGAGACTGAGCTGGAAAAGCTCCGCGCGCAGATCGATTGATCTCGAAGCCACGAATGATTCCGATAAAGAATATCGCAGGCCTTGCCGCCAGCACATTGCTGGTAGTCACGACCACTGTAATTGCGCAGGATGATGTGCTGGTGCTCGATGACGATGTGCAGTTCGATACAGACTTCGGTTTTGACGACGAGCTGTTTGGCGCCGCCTTCGATGAGGATAGCTCTGCCAGCTCTAGCTCCTGGCTCGACGGCTTTACCATAAAGATTAGCCAGCAGTTCTCCGGCCAGGTAAACAATCATGGCGTGGATATCGCCCCTGGCTTCTCCTTCTCGCGGGGTGCAGAGCTAGAGACGAATCGGCTCGGCGCCAACATTCGCTACCAGAATGCCTTCGCGCCAGGCTGGCTGCTGCAGGCTAGCGCACAGATCCGCATCTATCTTAACGAGGACTACCAATACAAAGCCGAGGGCGACACCGTAGACATCGAATCCCGAGGCAATGAATTCTTTGTCCAACGCAGCTTCAACCAACATAGCCTAAAGCTTGGCCGCCAGACGGTTGTGTGGGGAGAGACGACGGGTAACTCGGTACTCGATGTGATCAATACCACCGAGTTTCGAGACTTCAATATCATCGATATCGAAGACGCCCGACTGAATCAATGGATGCTGGTCTGGGATTACTTCGGAGAAGACTCGAACTTCTCGAGTTTCATCAACCTCTATCCCGAATTCAATCCTCCCGCCGTGCGCGGCAGCCCGTTCTTCTTCGAACCGCAATTCAATATTACCGACTACGACCGCGATAGCAGCCTGTTGTTTGAAGCGGGCACGCAGTGGCGCAAATCCTTCGAGGGCAGTGATATAGCCTTTATGGTGGCCTATCTCTATGAGAACCAGCTACGTTATGAAGACCCTATCAATCGTGTCGGCGATGCGGTGGCCGAGAACAATGACTTCTTCTTGTTAGGATTCAGCGCGAATCGTGCAATTGGCAAGCTACTGTTGAATTTCGACCTGGCCTTCAGCCACGACGTGCTGGCCGATAGCTTTAACTTTCCCGGCACGGCGAGCCTCGCCAACCCCGTGAACCTGAAGAAGGATCAGATCGGCACCTCTCTCGGGTTCGAGTACGCTATCAGCAACGAGCAGAGCATTAGCCTCGGTATTCAAGCGCAGACATTGTTGGACGCGGATGAGGGTTTATTGCCAGGGCAGACATTAATTAACGACGGGGTCTTCGGCAGCTGGCTAGTTCGCTACAGCAATACGCTAATGAACAGTGACCTGGTTATCTCGTCGACGCTACAAGGGGACTTGAACGCGAATTCCCTGTTAGCCCTGCTAGGCGCCGACTACACACTCAACGACAACTGGGCAGTGAGTGGGCAGATTATCAGTATAAACTCGAACGACGAATCACCCCTGCTCTTCTTTGCTGAAGACGTAAGGCTTGCGGCGACGCTTACCTATTCGTTCTAGGAAGTCATCTCAACGGATATTGCCAATTCCTCTTCTCGGCACATCTCCTTTAGCAGGGTTGCAAGAAACAACCAAGCCCCCAGCATCTCGAGGCCCTCTTCCACAGCTACCGCCAGCATATAGACAAGACTGTCCGAATCCAGATCCTCGCTGAGTAATTCGACGATGATCGCGCCCGAAACGAAGATAATTCCGCTGAGAATAAACCGACCAGCTAGGCCCCTACGTAAGCGCAACAGAAACGGTATGAAAGCGACGGCAACGCCCGCTACGAGAATCGCCCCCGGTATCGCCCAATTCATCTCTATCGAGCTATTGAAAGATTCGTGCAGCCCCGCCACCTCATCTACGGACAAGATGAAGAAGCCGATGGACATTAATTTCCATTGCAATGAGTCCTGAATCTCGCTAGCGCGAGCTACCAGGGCCAGGAAGAAGGCATTATTAAGTAGCAGAAAGCTAGAAAACCAAGTGGGTAGGTTATTCTCTTCATCGAGATCGAAGAGTTGCAGAAGCAGCCACTCCAGCTCTTCCACCTGGTAATTGTAGAGGTATAAACCGAGGTGGATAGAGACTAAAACAACAGCCGTTGCTAATAAGACTAACGAGTAGGCTTGCCTATTAATGGAAAATCGGTAGCTTGTGTCGGGCATAGCAAATCAATTGACAGAATTTGAACTTACAATACTAAGCTCAGGAATCGAAAAGGACCATAAAAAAACGCAGCCGTAGCTGCGTTTTTTCTGCTAAGTAAGACCACCAAATTAGCTGCTCGGATTGCATCCAAGCACTACTTCCATGTCGTACCAATACTCAGTCTCACTTTCCTTTCTCTCTGACACGCTGGTACTTGCATCCAACGAACCACTTGAACAGGTCGTGCGGCCCGCGTCTTCAGTCTCAGTACCTTCGTAGGCACTCTCATCGCCAATGGCGCAGATAGGACCCATATAAGTAATAGAAGCAATGAAGAGGCCCAATGAATTGCCGCGGGTATCAAATCGTTCTTCGAAGACCACACTGCGCTCCACATCGCTAGCAGTTGCTGTGCAGATCAGTACTGGCGGCTCCGGATTATCATCTTCACAGTCGTTATCACGGTCATGGCCCTTGCCACGCTTCTTGCTGTGTCCCTTGCCACTCTTGTCACTCTTGCAGTGTCCGTAGCCATTTCCACGCTTGCCGCTCTTGTCGCTCTTGGCGCTCTTGGCGCTCTTGCCACTTTTTTCGCTCTTCCCGCTTTTCTCGCTTTTCTGGCTGTATTTTGCGCTCTTATCACTCTTCCCGCTTTTCTTACCCTTAGCCATGGCATTGCTGGTGATTACGGCAAGGCAAATAGTCAGAATGAGTGTAACTAAACTTTTAAATCTCATGGCGGATTCTCGCAATAGTTAAATATTTGTTAGGTAAGGCCTACCCCAGCCTTGTGCAAACTTTCTCACAAATTTGCGGATTTGTCAGTTAGCGAAAGCTACGTTCAGGGGATAGGACGGGTAAAAACCGAAACCTAGCAAGGCGATTCTAGGAAAAAGGCGGGAGAATTTGGAATCTTGTATTCGCGAGTCCTCTACACCCCCATATAAAGGGGGTTATTAAGGGGCTAGCTCTTAAGCGGCCGGTCGAAGACATCTTTGTCGAACTCATCCTCCCAGATGGCAACCGCGGTGGACACCGACAGGTCACCACCGATATTTACCGCCGTCCTTAGCATATCCAGGGGCCGGTCGAAGGGCAGGATGAAGCCAATGACAACCGCTATCTGTTCCGGGGTCATGCCGATGGTCTGCATGACTGCGGCGATCAGGAACAGAGAAGCACCCGGAACCGCCGCCGTGCCGACGGAGACTAGTGTCGTGGAGCCCGCAATCAAAATGTAATCGGTGAGCGCAAGATCGATGCCGAACGCCTGCGCGGCGAAGACAGAAACTATACCCACATACAGGGCTGTGCCGTCCATATTGATGGTGGCGCCCAGCGGCAAAACGGTGGAGGCGATCACAGGGCTGATGCCAAGGTTTTTCTCTGCTACGGACATCGACACCGGTAAAGTAGCCGAACTCGAAGAGGTCGAGAAGGCAACGAGCATGGCATCCCGAGCACCGCGAAAGAACATAACCGGCGACAATTTTAAGGTCAGCTTTATTATCACCAGACCATGAACCACGAGCATATGGATAATCGAACCTATCAGCACAGCCAATGCCAGGGTGATCACGTCAAGCAAGGCTGCGACGCCTTGGGTTCCCGATACCCAGGCTATTAGCGCGAATACACCAAATGGCGCTACCTCCATTACCCAGTGCGTAATCCGCAGCATCATCTCGCTGCTGGCGTCCATCAGATCGGCGACAGGTCTACCTTTCTCGCCGATGGTTAGCAGACTCACTCCACAGAGCAAGGCAAAAAAGATAATGGCCAAGATATTGCCTTCGGCCAGCGCCGCGATTGGGTTGGAGGGCACGATACTCATTAAGCGCTCGGAGAGTGGGATCGCCTCCTGCACCTGTTGTGGAACGGCGGCTGAAAAATCCACGCCAACGCCGGGTTGCATGACTGCCGCCAAGAACAGCCCGATGGAAATAGCCGCCAGGGTAGTGGCCATGTAGATAGCTAGTGTCTTTACACCCAGGGATCCGAGTTTGCTGGGGTCCCCCATGGAGACGACCCCCGAAACCAATGTTACGAATACGAGAGGCACAACTACCATTCGAATTAATCGGACGAATAAGTCACCTATCCATGCGATGCTCTCAGAGCCAGGCCCCCAGATCATTCCGACAATCGCACCCAGCACGAGCGCCGACAGTATTCGTTTCCATAGAGCTATTTCGAACCAGGTAGCGACCATTTTTTCACCAATTATGAGACTTGCAGTGTTCTCTCTTACAGCGGCCCGCCCATGCCTGGCGGATTATCACGCCAATCGGAGGGGGTATCTAATTTGCGCTTGCTAGGAGACTATAGAAATTCATACCATAGTTCCAGCCCAAAACATCGCACCCTAGAGAAGCCAAAATGGCAGAATGGATTCAAGGAATCGTAGCGAACAATATTCACTGGACGGAAAATCTCTATTCACTGAAGATAAATGCCGACGTGGATACCTTCGTAGCCGGGCAGTTCACTAGCCTGGCACTGGATATAGATGGCGAGCGTGTAGCGCGGCCCTATTCCTTCCTAAGCGCCCCCGGACAACAACCACTGGAATTCTTCTTCTATACCGCCACAGGCGGCGTGCTCTCGAATGCGATGCTAGACCTAAAGGCCGGTGACTCAATCTGGCTCAAGAAGAAGGCCAACGGCTTTTTCACACTCGACGAAGTACCCAACTCAAGAGACCTATGGTTGATCGGCACGGGTACCGGCATCGCACCCTTCTTCTCGATACTGAAGACCGACGAGCCCTGGGAAAGATTCGAGAAAGTAGTACTCGTACATGGAGTTCGCGCTGCCGCCGATTTGCGCTACCAAGAGCTGATCGAGAACATCCATCGCGAGCGAGGCGATCGATTCGAGTTTAGTGCCTTCGTTACCAGAGAAGATGTACCTGGCACTTATCGTGGTCGAATACCCGCCGCAATTAGCGATGGGCAGCTGGAAAAATTCTGTGGAACCAGCCTCTCCCCCGATGACTCCCAGCTCATGCTATGCGGCAATCCCGATATGGTAAAAGAGTCTGTGGCGGCTCTTAAGGAGCGCGGCTTCAAGAAGAACAGGCGCCGCACTCCTGGGCAAATAACCGTCGAGAACTACTGGTAGTCGCTAGCTAGGCGACTAGTTAGAGTCGTTTCAGCTTTCGCCAATAGCTATAGGCGGAGAGTGTCGTGCCAATTATCATGCCCCACAGTACGTAATAGAACACCGCTACCAGGGATGCCGGCACATCAGGATAGTTCAGAGCCAGATTGCCTGCATTGCTCAACAACACTACCACGCACCCGAGGCTAAGAATTAGCTCTGAACCGATGCGAAGCAACAATCTATTTCTCGACCATGTCTGATTGAATACGAGATGAAAGTACTGAGGTATCAGCACCACCGTCTCAATCTTCATCCAGAGTACTAGGGTATAAATCGGATTTTGGTTCTGCCCCAGCAAGGTATCAAAACTGTGCTCGAAGCTCACAAGATTTAGGATTACGAGCCAGGTAACCGCGACGATACATGAGGCTAGCGCACCCCAGGCACTAGCGAGCGCGTTGTCCGGTTGTTCCAGCGCGTTCGGCTCCCAACTTTCCAGATAGTTATGACGTTCCATCAGGCGCTCTGTGAGCACATAGCCTGTCGTTATCACCCCAATGATGTAAATGTAGGTATTCACGAACATCCAAGGACGCGCCACATCACCTAGGTCAACGCGAAAGAATACCTCCGCCAACATGATGGAGATCAGTACGCAGGTGGAGATGACCAGGGACACGAGAACCGACATTTTGTAGAACGGATATAGCGTCGGGCCCACCAGAGAGCGCGCGCTGCCTTGGTATTCGGCAGCCACCCGCAGCGGGTGGCCGAATTCGCTAAGCAATTCGATCTCAGCCTGCTCATTCAACTCGCCGCCGAAGTCTTCGCCGCGATCGGCGAGCTTCTCTGTCAGGTTGGCGCGCAGCTCCTCAATAATGTCCGCACGGTTCTTAACCGGTAGATAACTCTTCACATCCGCTATATATCGATCGAGCGGACTCTTCTTCGCTAGGAAATTCATGACCTCGCCTCCGAAATTTTGACTAGTGCTTCGTTCAATTGTTGCCAATCAGCTTGCAGGGTTTTCAATGTCTCTCTTCCCTGCTTTGAGGTTTGGTAGTAGCGTCGTTTCCTACCCTCCTCGCTACTCCAACGACTATCCAACAGACCATAGGATTCGAGTCGCCTGACCAGAGGGTAGAGAGTGCCTTCCTCGATATCGATATCCACAGCCTGTAAGGCTTTGCGCAGAGAATAGCCGTATTGCTCCTCCTTGAGCGCGTCGAGCACCGCCAAGATCAAGATGCCGCGGCGCAGCTCCAGGCGCATAGCCTCCAATTTGTCATTCATGCTGGCTTCTCCAGTGATACTGTGTACCGCACAGTTACAACACTGTATACCACACAGTAAACACTGGCAAGCCCTGCCTAGGAAAATCTTGGAATTAAGGGGGTTGTTTAACTAGAAGCCCTACCGAACGTCATGGGACTAAGCGGGCACTGCTTCGCCTGCAGCGACGACTGCTAGTCTTCAACCCGGCGCGTTCCACAGCGTCGCGATGCGGCACATCAACAGGGAGAGCAAAGCTGGAGTGGGAACTTGGTGCAGCGCCGCAACTTCAAAAGCGTGGCTGCTGTTGTTTTGGCGCTAGGGGGTCGGAAACAGGCACCGTGGAATTCGATGCCCACGTTCACACTAGAGCGAGTTTTCCGACAATACGGCCAATACTAACCGTGCCATCTCGGCGTGTCCCCTACCTGTGGGATGGTAACGAATACCATCTTCCTGGGTAGTGGCGCCGTTGACCCAGCGGTCTGAAGCGGCGCAGGGTCCATGTCCCGCTTCGCTTACATAGGCGTCGGCAATTAGCACCTCACGGCTCGAGCTCGCACTCACGAAAGCGGCCTCGAGTTTCTCACCTAGCCCAGCAAGGTAGTCGATGTCATCGCCACTCAACTCAAGTTCGCTGCAGGTTCTGGCATCTTCGGGAAATACTCGAGGATAGGTAACTAGCACAACGGTGGCCCTTGGCGCCTTGGCCTTAACAGTATCGAGCATCAAGGCAAGCCGGCTGGGCAGCTGGCTTACTGCTGCATCTATTGTCGGCTGATCGAGGTTGGCAGCGCAGGCCTCCTCGCTCGCCTTGCCCGAGCAGGCGAAGGTGGATGAGGTGTAATTGATATCGTTGCCGCCTATGGTAACCGTAACTAACGCGGTGTCGCTTGTAACAGCCTCTATCTGCGCTGCCGCATCTCCCTGTGGAGTATCCAAGATATTGGCAATGGTCGCGCCGTTGCAACTGACGTTGTTAAGGGTCAGGCCTAGTTCATCGGCGATGAGGTGTGAGTAGTTGTGATCGGAGCGCCCGCAGCCACCGAGCTGCTCGGCAATGCCGGGTCCGGCTGCAAACGAACTGCCAAGGGCAACGTATTTGGCGCCCGGCTCTATGGCCAGATTAGAATTATCCTGAGAACAACTCACGGCCGCAGTTAGCAGCAAACAAGATAATGCTATCGAAATGGTTCTCTTTACCATGGAAGTCTCCCTCTCTAAACGGTTTGTGAAACGTCTGTCGTTGCTCCAATGACGGTATCTGATTCTACATAAGCTCGTAAACTTTCCAGCAAGGAATCCCATACAAGCTCATTCATAATATCGAATAGCGCCTTTGAGGGGAGATTCCTTTGCTCTGGTTTTAGCACAGTGCCGTCTTTCTCTCTGAGCAGTCTATAGTGAATGGTCGAATAGTTCTCGTCCAACCGCTCAGTTCCGTGATTATCGCTCCAGTAGCGGTATTGATACTCATGCGGACGGGTAAGTTTTTCAATGATTCCGAAATCGGTGAAGTAATTACCGTCTACTTCACCCCGGTAGAGAACCTCGCCACCGACTCTCCAATCGGATACTACCTCTGACAATGGAAAGAACCTCACAATTGCATCAGAGTTCGTCAGCGCATCGAAGACCAGCTCTCTAGGCGCGCGCAAATATTTCTCCTTTCGGATTGTATCGCCGTCCACTGAACACGTTTCAAACATAGGGTAAATACGGCTTTTCCATCACGACGCGTCATCCTCGTGACGCTCGCGAAATACCGCCCTTTTTCTAGTCGAAATTAGTAGCCAATCGCCTTGCCTGAGACAGGTTTTCGAAGGCGGCTCCTACATCTATTAACACCTGTTCCTGGAAGGAAGGGGCTATCAACGTTAGGCCAATAGGTCGACCATCGGCCTCATAGCCCATAGGAATCGTCAGTGCTGGATAGTTAGCCAGGGCTGCAAGTCCTGCTGTGCGATTGTTAATGGAGAGCAACACATCTAATCGGCCCGAAGCAAACAGCTGTTCCAACTGCGCACCCGCCGCGTTCTGCAACTCAGCGCGCAGCGCCTCCAATTCTGCCGGGTTGAGTGTCAGCTCTGCCATCATATCAACCAGACCCTGCCCATAGGGCGCGCGTAGGTCCGGGTCTTCCAGATTAAAAGCCTGAAGATCAACGATGCTGGAAATACTTACGTTAGTGGACGCAAAATTTTCCAGGTAGCTAGCAAGGTCGCGCAGCATTTCTCCGCCAAGCAATTCCGAGAAGCGGGAGTTCCGTGGCGCATCGAGGCTAACGTGAACAGCTTCGGCACCGTTACTAGTGAGCAGACTTATCGCCTGCTGGTAGAAGGGATCATCCTCGAAGCTATCGATTATACCGAGGCGCTTTCCGTCCAGCTTACCCTCTGAATACTCTAGCGAGAAATCCTCGCTAAGCAGCGGCATCATGGAGTCGCTCTCGTCGAAGCCCGCCATCGCATTGAACAGGATGACTGCATCCGCGACATTGCGGGTGATCGGTCCGGCCGTATCCAAGCTTGCCGATATAGGCACGATTCCCGTTCTACTCAGGATTCCGGTAGTCGGCTTCAAGCCTACCGAGGAGTTCGCACTCGCAGGCGATAGAATCGAACCCGATGTTTCCGAGCCCACTGCCACGGTCGCTAGATTCGCCGCCATGGCTGCCCCGCTGCCGGAACTCGAACCGCCTGTGCCGAATAATTTTCTACCGTAGGGATTTAGCGTCTGGCCTCCAAGGGCACTGTAACCCGACGGGCAGCCACTACAGAAGAAATAGGCCCACTCGCTGAGGTTGGCCTTCCCAAGAATTATCGCGCCGCTTGCTATAAGTCGATCGGCGATAAAGGCATTGGCGGTGCGATTCTCCGCAAGTGCCAATGCCCCTGCAGAGGTTGGCAATCTCTCGAAGCCGACATTGTCTTTAAGCAGCACGGGAATGCCGAACATAGAGTCCGCTGCAACTGTCCTGCCTTGCTCGCGCTCTCGGTCACGGCTGCGCGCGTTGTCGATAGCATCGGGGTTCAATGCGATAACGGCATTTAGAAAACGACTATCGTCGATTTCTATCTCGCGAATTCTGTAAATGTAGAACGTCGTTAACTCGGCATAGGTGAGCGCTCCTTCCGCGACGGCACGCTGCAGGGAGACAACGTCCTTCTCGAGGATCAGGGGTTTGAGCGCTGCATAGCGCTGTGCGGAGAATGCGGCGAGCTCATCGAGAAAGGGTGCCCATAGAGTGTTCTTGTCCAAAACCTTGGAATTGAGCAGCTTGAAGTGCATGCTCGAATTCTCATGCTGTGCAAACTCTTCCAGGTCTGCCGTCTCATCGTAGCGCTCCCATACTGGCGCCGCGTTCTCAGCCCCAATGGCGGCGACAGTGAAGCAGCAGATAAGCAATAGAATCGGCGTACTCAGTATCCTTCGAAAGCGCAGCAACATCGCAATTTTCTCCTAATAGTAGTCTCGAACATGATTGCAGAAAACACCCAACAGCTCCCTAAATAAGTAGGTAAATTACGAAAGTCGCCATGCCCACAGTTAAGGCATAGGGCAACTGCGTAATAACATGATCCATATGGTCGCTACCGGCGCCTATGGATGAAAGTACCGAGGTATCCGAGACAGGCGATGCGTGGTCGCCGAATATTCCGCCACCGACTACCGCTGCTATTGCCTTGTAGACGATAGGGTCCGTCGCAACCCCCGACGTGAATCCGTAGGCGATGGGCAGCACGAAGGGAATCATCAGCGCGTAGGCTCCCCAGGAGGTGCCCGTCGAGAAGGAGATTACCGCCGTAATGAAGAAGGTTACCGCAACGAACAGGGCCGGAGTCATATAGCCCTCGGATGCCGACATAATATACTGGGCCGCCCCCAAGTCCTTGGTGATGGTGTTTATGCAGTAGGCAAGCGCCATCAACACGATCGCCGGCATAACACTCTTCACACCTAGCAGTGCGATATTCGTCAACTCAGTAACCGAAGTGATGATACCCCTGACATACAGCGAGATCGCCAGATAGAAAACCGCCGTCATGAATGCCTCCGCGATCTTCATATTATCGAACACGAAGTAGCTCACGAACACCGTACCGAAGATTATCGCAACGGGAATAGCCAGATCTAGCCACAGCGATGCTCTGGCGCCGGTGGTGGCAAACAGATCGGCACCCTCCTCGCTAACCATGGGCACGGCGCCTTCGCGAAGCAGCTTGCCCTCCTCGCGCGCCCTCTTCTCAGCCTTCTTCATCGGACCAAAATCGGGCATCTTCTCAAGACAGATCAGCAGCGAGAATATCAAGAGTAAAATCGGATAGGCGTTATAGGGAATGGCACTGGCGAAGACACTTATTGCCATCTCCAAGTCTTGCACGGGGCCTCCCTCCTTCGCGATTAGGCCAGCGAGATAGGCGCCCCAGGACATGAAGGGAACCAACACGCAGACTGACGCTGTGGTCGAATCCAGGATAAAGGCGAGCTTCTCACGGGGGATCACTGCCTTGTCGGAGAGAGGACGCATGATTGGGCCGGTCATGAGTGGGCTGAAGTAATCATCTACGATTAAGAAACCCATCAGCCAGCTCGTCGTTTTCACCTGCCTTGCGGTCTCGCATTGTTTCGAAACAGACTCGGCGAAGACAGAGATCACGCCCGAGGACTTGAACAACTCAAACAGGATGCCGATGAACACGATGATCAGAGATATCCAGATAAACTCGCCACCTCCCAATGAGGTTTGAATTAGATCACTCAGACCATAGACTGGATTAAATGCGCCGGAGACAGTAGAGAAGCCAATCATGAAGACGCCAATCAGGCAGCCCACGAACAGCGCGAAGATAGCGCTGCGAGTCCAGAACGCCGTAAGCAGTGCTAAAGCCAGCGGTAACAGCGACCAAATGCCGAGGGAGGAATCAGCTTCCATTGAATAGGCTCTTAGTTATTTGGATAACGATTTCGAGTAGAACTAAGAATACGTGGCGAGGAAACCATCCGCAAAGGAAAACGAAGCCCGATTGCCAGGCAGCGCCACAGGGCCTTACTCGTGGCGCAGGGCTTCGACGGGGTCCATGTCGGCCGCGCGTATCGAGGGATAGATGCCAAAGATCACGCCGATCAGAGCGGAGATGGAGAACGCCAGGATAGGGGCTAGGGGTGTGACTATAGTGGTCATACCCCAGAACGCAGAGATAATAAACGGTATAGCTATACCGAGGACCACGCCGATGAGGCCGCCCACGCCCGAGAGGATGACGGCCTCGATTAGAAACTGCATGATGATGTCACGACGCTTCGCACCTAAGGCGCGTCGTATGCCAATCTCTCTGGTTCTCTCGGTCACGCTAGCCAGCATGATGTTCATGATGCCGATACCGCCTACCAGCAAAGAGATGCCAGCAATAGCCCCGGCTACGATCTGATCGCGAAGCGCACTCTCCTCGGCCTGCCGTAAGAGTGCAAGCGGCACTTCGATCGCGTAGTCGATATCCTTGTGACGACGCTGCAGAATCTGCTCGATGATCTCGCCCACCTCGATAACGCCTTCCTGACTGTCCACCTGGATGATCGCTTCGTGCAATTCCACCGTCTCGGATTCGACACCGCCCGCTGTCTGCCGCGTGGTCGTCTCGCCGAATCGACTCTTGGAAGAGGTAAAGGGGATGAATATTCGGCTAGGCGCGGAGTTCGAGCTGCCGGCCTGATTCTGCCCCAGATTCGAGAACCCTTCAGATTCCATAATGCCAACGATATTGTAGTAGTCGCTATCGATTCGTAGGGTCTTTCCTAGCGGATTGTCGATGGGAAATAAGGCCTTCGCCACTTCATCGCTAAGCACTACCACATTGCCGTGATCGCGCAGTTCAGACTCACTGAAGAAACGGCCGGCCCTCAGGTTGTAGTTTCGCGAGACCGGATAGTCCACCGAGGTGCCAACCACATCGGTATTTATATTGAGGCCAGCATTCCACACATTCTTCTTCACGATGCGCGAGGCGATAACATTATTGATGCCGGGGATAGTATTGCGAATAGCGGTTATGTCCGCCGTGGTCAGCCCGTAGATGATCGCCTGTGGCGGACCGAAACCGCTGCGGCTGCTCTCCTCTACCTCCGCAGGTTTCACACTCTTGACGAGTATATTGCTGGCACCGAGATCGCGAAATTGCTGCTGCGCCTCATAGCTCGCGCCTTCGCTCACCGCCAGCATCGCGATCACGGCCGCGACACCGATCACTATACCCAACACCGTGAGCAGAGATCGCAGGCCATGGGAATAGATGCTCTTGATGCCGACTTCGGTGATTTTCTTGAAGCGAATGAAATTGAACGCGGCGTTGGGACTCGCTGGCGTCGATGTACGCATTCTGGCAATCGCAGGCTTAAGAGTCGCGTCGGTCATCGCTCTCCACCCAGCCATCGCGCAGCCGTACCCAGCGTTGCGACCGCTCTGCTAATTCATCGGAGTGTGTGACCATGATTAGCGTCTTACCCTGGTCATGCAATTCATCGAATAAGTTTAGTATTTCTGCTCCAGACTTGGAGTCGAGATTACCGGTGGGTTCATCCGCCAGGATGATGAGTGGATCGACCGCCAACGCCCGCGCAATTGCGACACGTTGCTGCTGTCCACCGGAGAGCTCATACGGTTTGTGATCGACGCGATCTTGAAGCCCTACGCGGGCGGCAAGCCCCATAGCGATCTCATGACTGTCTGCCTCGGAGTAGCCCTGATAGAACAGCGGCATCTCAATATTCTCCAAGACATTCAGCTGCTGAATCAGATTGTAGGACTGGAATATAAAGCCTAGCCTCGCACCACGGATGGAGGACAGCTCGTCGTCTTCCATCTTCGAGGTGTCCTGATCGCCGAGGAAATACTTCCCTTCGGTCGGCTGATCCAGACAGCCTAGAATATTCATCAGCGTCGATTTACCGCAGCCCGAGGGACCCATGATGCTGATGTAGTCGCCGCGATAAAAATCGAGGCTGATGCCGTGCAACACCTCTACCGAGAGCGCGCCCATATAATAAGTCTTACGAATATCATCTAGGCTCGCGACAATCTCCCGCCCGGGTATTGCGGCGGCGTCGGTGTCTGAACTTGTTGATGATTCGGTCTCAAGCATAGTCTTGCTCAGTGCAGTGGCTATCCACCGGAGGTGCTGTTCAGGCTCTGCTGTGGTGGCAGCAGCAGCACCTCTTCGCCTTCGCTTAGGCCGGACGTAATCTCTATAAAGGAGTCTGAGAAGGTGCCTACTTCGATCTCTCGCCGCTCCGCTCTGCCACGATTGGAGACATAGACGACACGCTTGTCGTCAAAATAGGTAACCGCCTGAATGGGCACATAGATAACGTCTTCGAGGCTACGCACCAGTATCTCGATCTCGGCGCTCATGCCGGGACGCAACCAATCGTGAGTTCCATCGATCTTTATTGTCGTTGGATAGACTTTGAGATCGGGGTTCATAAACGAATTCGCAGAGTCGGCGACAACTGCCACCTTGGTAACGACACCGGTTAGTTGCTCGTCTGGAAAGGCGTCAACTGACACTTTAACCGACTGCCCTACCGCGACTCGCTGCACCGCGGACTCGTGGATGTTCACCTTTACCGCCATCTCCCGCATGTCGGGTATGGTCAAGATAGACTGCCTCTCCCTAACGGTGGCACCCTCCTGAATGGCTTCCTGACTATTGCTGCGAAAGCGCATGGAATTCTGGTCTGACGCACCGTAGACAACGAGGCCTGGCCGCTGCGCCCTGATCGTTGCGAGCTCGATCTGCTCGTTAACATCCGCCAGTTTCACGCGTTCCAGATTGTACTTGCGCTCAGCAGAGCTATAGCGTGCTGCCTCCTGCGCCTGCTCGGCGATGTTCTCTTTTACCTGACGCTGATAGCTCATCACGGCGTTCTCGTAGTCGGACAACTTCTCCTCTGCCTCTTTCGGGAACGTGTATTGAATATAGAGCTTCAGCGAGGTCTCTTCCTGCTCCATCTTGTTGCGGGCCTTATTGAGGTTCAGCTCTTCGGCTTCCAGTTCGGTCGGAGTGATGAAGCCCCGCGCCTCGAGGCGACGCTGGCCAGCAATGCGATCCTGCGCTAGTAATAATTCTTCCTGCGCGACTTGCAGGTCGTCTTGCAGAGATCGCAGCTGCTGCTTGGCCTCGCCGTCTTCCAACTTTTCGATGTCGGCGTACTGCGTAAAATCGAGTTGATTGCGAATCGCCATGTAACTGTCATCCATGAGGAGATTCGGCTGAGTGTCCAGGGTTCTGCTGTTGCTGCTAGCCGGGGGGCTGGCGAGCACCGGTTGCAGGGATAAGCTTGCCGGCTCGCCAGGTACCGGAGCTCCTGACTCAACCGTCGGCCTTGAGGCATCACCTTGGGGTCGACCGCGCCGACCGCCGGGTCCATCCTGTCCAAAATTTTGCATACGCTGCAGCATCTCGGCTGGTAAGGTGCCGCCGTTATCCGCCATAGCCTGCCGAATTCTTTCCTGCATCTGCGGCGGCATACTGTCTAGATCGAAGGGCAGCTCCGCCGAATCTGCTGCGTCGATTGTGTCAGCAGGGACGACAGCGGCTGGAGCATCTGCCAGGCGCGCCGCCTCGAGATCGGCCTGCTCGGCCCTAGCGAGGCGTTCTTCGATCTCCAGCTGTTGAACGATCTCATTGACGATCTTGCCTCCGAGGAATTTCTCGAAATCCAATTTCGCGAAGCGCATATCCTGACGCGCATCGTTAAGGTCAGTCATGTTCTGGTTTAGTTGAATCTCGTACTCGGCCTTGCGTTCTATATAGCTCGCCTCCGCTGTCTCGACGGCTATCTCCTGATTGAGCTGCTCATCGATTAGTTGTGACGTATCGAGCTCAACAAGGATCTTCCCCGCGACCACATCCTCGGGAGTAACACGGTAACCCTCTTCGACGATGCTCAGAATCTTGACCCCTTCGCGCCCTGTTACCTGAGACCGAATCTCTTGGGATTGCAGGGCCTCCAAGGACCCACCTTCCAGAACCGTAATATCGAGATTCCCGCGCCTTGCCTCGAAGGTGATGCTGCCTGTTGCGGTATCGCTGGAACCGCCACCGTATGAAAACAGCAAACCGACTACGACTAGGAGAGAAGCTGCAATTGCATATTGTGTCGATTTGCTAGCCGCCAAGAATCGAGCCTTCTGCTCTAACACTCTCGCTCGAACGGGGTCGGGTACTTTCTCCCAAAGTTGAGTTAGCACAGAACTAGCTGCCCCACTCGGATTATCTTGGCTCATTGACACCTTCCTCCCACTGCCCGCTATCGTCGACGTATAACAACCCCAAGTCTCTCCAGAACTCCAACTTGGATATATTATGATCTACGATCGAGCTGATTAAATCTGTTTGTGCAGCCGTTAAATCGTTCTGCGAGTCCACCGTATCCTGGATATCGCCTAGCCCTAATTCCGCTCTGAGTTCAGCCTCTTCTACACGGCGCTCGTTAATCTCTACGCTCGTTAGGCTGATCTCGTAATTCTTTCTAGCTTGATTCATGCGCCGCCACAGATCGACAACATCCAGTTTGATATTGTCCATGTCGAGCAGATAATTGCGCGTAGCCACTTCGTAATCGATCAGCGCTCGGCGATAGCTGTTCCTATCCAGCTTGGTATCCAGCGGCAGCTCCAGATCCAGCCCCGCAGTGTAGAGCGCGTTTTCGAAATCGAGCTCGCCAAGGTTACCATCGTTCGCATCCGGCACGCTCGCCACTAGCCTTAGATCCAAGCCAGGTTTCAGCGCGTTCGCCGCGACCTCTATCTTGCGCGCCCGATCTTGAACTCGGTCGAGGCTGTTATACAGATCCAGACGCGTCTGCACCGCCATGTCCATGGCCTGCTCTAGGCTGATATCCGGACTGTCCATGCCGGTCTCCGTTATCAGCACCATCTCGTTGTCATCGAGGGCGATATTCTGTTCTGCCTTCAGTCCCAGAAGTATCTTGAAATCATCCAGACTGCGCTTGTAGCGAGTTATGGAAGACGTCCAGCGCAGGTCTTGCTGCAGGGAGGACTGCTCCAATCTGCCTACCTGCAAGAGCGTGCGCAGACCCTCTGCCTGAAACGCCTGCTCGCGTTCCAGTGACAGATTGTTTGCAAGCAGACCGGCGTAATTGTTTCTAGCCGTCTCTCTATTCAGCAGTACCGAGTAGTAGGCGGAGGCAACTTGCACGGCGAAGGTCTTTCGAAAGCGAGTGAAGTCACGCAGTCGATATAAGAGATCTCGCTCGGCCTGCATCAGGTTTTCGGTTTCGATGTCACTGCCGAAGTCTCTAAGCAGAGGCTGCGTGAAGGAACCGATCAGCGCGCCGGTGCCAAACTCGCTGATATCGCCGGTCAGGAAGCGGGTAAAGTTGTTCGTGAGATTTAAGGCGATGGCGCCGCCACTCTTTAGGAAGTAGCGCGCACCGAGGCTAGTACTGGCATCAACACGCTCGCTGGTGCTAAGCGCGCTCATACCGGTCAGAGCCTGCATATCGGTTACAAATTGATCCTCGGCATCCCACTGATAATCGACGCCGCTGACGGACGAGAACACCGGGGTATAGCGGTAGCGGTCGAAAGTGAGTGCAAGCGCCTCCAGGTACAGCGACTCCTTCTGAGTCTGATAGACCTGGCTGTGCTGGAAAGCCAGATCCAAGGCGGCATTGAGGCTGAGCACATGTGCGCCAATCTCGCTGTCAGCCTCATTGTCTAGAAACGGGTAGCTCTTATCATTTGTCGGAAGGGCGCTCAGATCGATACTCTTATCATCATCGATCCCCACCTTATCCGTCATTCCTGGCACGAGATCGGTCTTGTCAGCGATGGCTTCGTAGGTTTCCTGATCCGCGTCTTGCCGGTAGGAATTGGCTGTGCACGCGAACAGCGCGCTACCCGTGAGTAGCGCAACAAGATATTTAGCTATTAATTTCATAGACTTAGGGAACATTCAACGGCATTTCCAGGCAATCTTTTGTAAGACAGAGAATTATACGCTCAATTGCGCAGTATCCGTTTATTTTAAGCGACCGAACGAAGTCTCAACGAGTGGGATAACAATCTGATTTGCATTCGTTTTTCGCAAATACCACAGCGCAATAATCAGGCGTTTCCGCAGGCCTGCCCTCTCTGGACCAAATCTGGATTTCAACCCGCCGCATTTTTGCAGCAAGCTCTACCCCGGAGAGTGCAAACCGGGATCGCTGCTCGGGGCTTCAAGAATCTATCGGAATAAGGGCGAGAGACAGCTTGCTCACTTACATTTTCTAGCAGAATGCCCTACATTAGAGGGCTTGCGGCCAGGGTAGAGCGGCCCTCAATAATTTCATGTACCGGAGTCTGAATATGTCTGAATTAAAAACAGCTAGGGAATGGACGCGAAGCTGCTTACTCGCCATTTCCCTGCTGACGTTGGTCGCCTGCAGCGATAATGGATCTACATCTATCCCCAGCCCAGCAGCTAGCGATGCGAGTGTGCAGCAAGCCGACATGGCCGAACCCGGCTATCGCAGAATCAATGCCCCCAATGAGAATGACCCCCTCAATGCACAGATATTCGAGCTGGATAACGGGCTGCGTGTTTACCTCACAGAGAATCACGAAGAGCCTCGCTTCTACGCCGAAATTGCCGTGCGCGCAGGCAGCAAGCACGATCCCAGCGATGGCACCGGCCTAGCTCACTATCTGGAACATCTGCTATTCAAGGGCAATCAGAACTTGGGCAGCCTGGACTACGCCTCGGAGGAACCCCATCTCGACCGAATCGTCGAGCTTTATGAGGAGCACCATGGCGAGACTGACCCTGCCCGCCGCGCCGAGCTCTATGCCGAAATAAATAGCGAGGCGCAACTCGCCGCGCAGTATTCCGTGCCTGGAGAGTTAGACCGGCTCTACAACAGCATGGGTGGCTCGGCATTGAATGCCCACACTTGGCATGAGGAAACAGTTTACAAGATCGGCCTGCCCTCTAATCGACTCCGCCAGTGGGCCGAAATCGAATCTGACAGATTCGTAAATCCAGTGTTCCGCCTCTTTCACACAGAGCTGGAAACGGTCTACGAAGAGAAGAATCGCACCCTCGATAACAAGGATCGCCTTATCGGCACCGCCATAGATGAAATGTTGTACAAGGTTCACCCCTATGGCCAGCAACCAACCATCGGAACAGTAGAGCACCTGAAGAATCCATCGCTCGTGTACATCCAAAATTATTTCGATACCTATTATGTGCCTAACAATATGGCCATCTTCATGAGTGGCGATATCGATACGCAGGAAACTATCGAACTCATCAGTGAAAAATTCGCGCATTGGGAAGCTAAGCCCATTCCCGAGATTGGCCCCTGGGTCGAAGAACCTCTGCAGGGTGTAGAGAGGAGAACCGTGCAGTACCCCGGCGAAGAACAGGTGCAGCTTGCGTTTAGAACGGCAGGCAATGGCAGCGCGGAGAAAGAAGCCCTGATACTGATAGACATGATCCTGGACAACCGCACGGCGGGGCTAATCAATCTGAATCTAAACCAGCAACAGCTTGTCGCCGGAGCGGGATCATCGCCGCTCTTCCTAAACGATGCCGGCTCACAGAATCTCTATGGCATACCGAAACAGGATCAGAGCCTCGAGGAGGTTGAGCAGCTGCTACTCGACCAGCTAGAAATAATTAAAGCGGGCGAATTCGAAGACTGGATAATCGCGGCCATCATCAACGACTTTAAGAAGAACGAGAAGGCGAGTCTGGAATTTAATCAGGCTAGGGTAAGCATGATGCGCGACTCGTTTATTCAGGGTACCGATTGGGACTACCAAGTCGCAGAACTCGATCGCATGGCTGCGCTGGACAAGCAAGATGTCATGGCTGTCGCGAACAAATATTTCGGCGACGACTATGTGGCCGTGTATCGCATCGACGGACAGAACGAGATCCCCGAAGTTGAGAAGCCACAGATCGACCCGATAAATATCGCCACCTCGGTACAATCTGAATTCGCGGCGCGCATTCTTGCAATGGAATTTGAGGAGATCGAGCCTACTTATGTCGAGGCAGATCGTGATTATCGCATCGTGCAGTTTGCCGATGGAGTGCAGCTCTACTACGCACCCAATCCGCTCAACGACTTGTTCTCGTTCTCAATCAACATTGAGGTTGGCACGGAAGAGAATGAAAAGCTCAGTCTCGCTGGTGCCTTGATGGATGTGGCGGGAACCACGAACCGAACGAACGAAGAACTGCAGAAAGAGTGGTACCAGATGGGCACCGATTTCAGGTTCGGCGCCGGCGAGAACTCATCGGGCATCGCCATCTCTGGCCTCGATGAGCAATTCGAAGCCTCCCTCGCGCTCGCCATGGAACTGATCAAGAATCCCAGCGCCGATGAGCGGACGCTCGAGCAAATGAAGGGCATCTTGTTGAAGTCTAGACAAGATCAGAAGAGCTCTCCCCCTGCGATTGCTAGAGCACTAACTCTCTACAATCGTTATGGTGAAGAGTCGCCGATGCTTGAGGCACTCACACGTGAAGAGATCATGGAGTCGACTGTCGACGAGCTGCTCGCTCTGCCTGAGGAATTGCTTAACTTCAAACACACTCTCTCCTATACCGGATCGATGCCGCTGGAAGACCTAGTCGAGGTACTTAGGCGCCAACACCCGATCGCTGGCGAGCTGGCAGACACACCTGAGTATCGCTTCCGCAGCGCTCGCACTGTAGACGAGACTGAAATCTATGTCGTTGATCAACAGACTGCCCAGGCGCAGGTGCGCATCGAGTTTCCAGACGGCATCTATGACCGGGATGACAGTCTCATCTCTTCTATCTATACCGACTATTTCGGCAGCGGTATGTCCAGCGTAGTCTTTCAGGAGCTGCGCGAGGCACGCGCCCTCGCCTACACCGCCGGCGCTCGTTACGCGCAGGGTAGCCGACTTAATGATCAGAACATCATGCTAGGCTCGATCGGCACGCAGACCGACAAGACTGTCGACGCGCTCGATGCGTTTATCGATCTGATCGACAATATGCCAGAGTCGAATGAACGATTCGAGACCTCGGTAGAGTCATTGATGAATCGCTACCGAACCTCGACTATCGGCTTCCGCGAGGTCATCGGTGCCGTGCGCGGATGGGAGCGCCTAGGATTGGATGGCGATCCGCGCAGAGAAAGCTTCGATAAATTGCAAACGACCAGCCTGGATGATTTGTTGAGTTTCCAACAAGAGCATGTCAAAGACAGGCCCAAGCTAATCTCTATCGTTGGCGATCTGTCGATTCTCGACACAGAGGAACTCGAACAGTTCGGAACGGTCAAAGAAATCCAGGTAGACGACTTGTTCGTAGACTAGACACGATCGGAGTAGCGACGGTATTTGTGCTGTCGCTTCTCCACTAATCACAGCCCTTACGCGCAGACTTACTAGCGAGCCCCTCCTGTATGCAAGCCCTATCCGTTACAGGACTTACTAAGAATTACGGTGCCTTCTCGGTACTCACTGACCTCAATCTCGACATCGAGAAGGGATCAATTCAAGGTCTAGTCGGCCTGAATGGATCCGGCAAGACCACAACTATCGAGTGCATACTAGGCCTTCAATCCTTCGACCGGGGGAGCATCTCTGCCCTAGGACAGACGCCGCAGCAGCTGCATCTCACCAAGGGCAAGCTCGTTGCCATATTCGACAGCCCAAGCCTTCATCCGAATCTGAGTGTGCGCCAGTGTCTCGATCACGCGGCACTGCTGTGCGAGAAGCGAAGCCGTAGCGCCGCAGACTTGGAAGAGCTGTTAGGCATCAGTCGTTTCAGCAATTTTAAGATCAAGAATCTCTCGCTGGGCAATAAGCGCCGCGCCTCTATCGCACACGCATTGTTAGGAGATCCAGAATTCGTAGTCCTAGACGAGCCCTTCAATGGGCTAGATGCCGAGGGCGTGGACGATGTTCTAGAGCTAATCAGCACATTGAATCGCGAACGAGGTACGACCTTCCTTCTCTCGAGCCATCAACTCCCCTACTTGGAACAGATCTGCACACACATAGCGATACTGCACCAGGGCAAGATCAGTCACAGCGGTACCATCGATAAGTTGTTAGGGAATAGTCAGACTACGCTACAGATCAAGACAACAGAGACCGAAGCCGCCAGCGCGGTACTGAGGAACATCTCTGGCGTGACAATTCTCAGCACCGATGCTGGGGGCTACTTGAATATTGCCCTCTCCGATTGCGACTCGGCGGCAATCAATCAAGCGCTAGTGGAGAAGCAGGTTCCAGTAGCGGAGTTGATTCTGAAACGAGCATCGTTGGCCGGGCTCTTCCGGGAAGTCACGAATGAGAGTTCGCAATGAACGGGCTACTAATCGCCATCAAGTCGGAACTCTTCATCGCGTTGCGAACCTTTTCCAGCAAACTCATCGTCGCTGCCCCCGCTTTGATCGCTGCCGCGCAACTGCTGCTGGTTAAGCTCACCGAGGCGAGCCAGCAGGCTAGAGACAGCTTACTAGGTAACTCCAACTTCGAGCAGTCAGTAGCCAATAACGCTTACGGATTCTTCGTGGATGGGGTGAGCACGGGACTGACAATGCTGGGACTGCTATTGGTAGCACAGGGCGCCTATAGCTTCAGCTATGAACGCGACATCGGCAGCATTCGCCACGTGCTTATCAGACGCGTAAGTCGCAGCAGCATCCTGACCGCGAAGCTCATTCACCTTCATCTACTCGCCATCCTGTCGGCGGTGCTGCTGCTCGTCACCAGCTACCTCTTGAGTGGCGCTTTGTGGGAGTATGCGGCGATCGTGGAGGACGGTTTTGAGCTAATCAGTGAGAATGAGATACGCGAGGAGATCTGGCTCGGCCTGCATCTGGCTGTGATACCCCTGCCCGCGGCCATCGCTTTCGGCCTTCTCGTCTCGGTTCTGGCCCAATCGGCGACGCAGGCTGTCACTACCGCGCTAGGAATTACGCTCGCGATCGATATCTTCAAAGGCCTATTGGGCGATCTTGCCAACTATCTCTATGCAAGCTTTCAACCTTCATTGATCGATCAATCCTATCTGCAATCGGTTAGCCGGATTGTCCGTGGCTACTCCGATGTACTAATAGACGATAGCGTGTTACAGCTAAACATGTGGGTGCCCTTTCCCGCACTTGTTCTGTTCTTTGCCGCGGGTCTTTGGATCGTGCAACGAAGGAAAATCTAGATATGGATAGTAGTAGAGCGTTTTTCCTCACACTCCTCTCATGCACTCTGCTCGCTGGCTGCGTGAGTTATGAGCCTGCCGTGCTGGTGCCAGCATTGAGCTTATCCGCCGAGGATATTAGCTTGGGGAACACTGCAGATCCTGCCGGCGCGAGAATCGATTTCGGGCTAGAGATAAGCCTGAACGAGAGTGACTCCCTGAGTAATATCGAGATTCTGCCGGGCGTTCGAGTGCGTGGCGTCACGGCCAACGGCGCAGCGGATGCCGCAGGCATTCAACTGGGCGATGTCATTCTAAGCATCGATGGAACCCCGACCAATCATCCGGACGTGGTTAGGGCTATACAACAGCAAGCGCCTGCGGGAGAGAACTCTCTCTTCAACGTGCGCAGGAATACTCTAGTGTTCGAGGCGACAGTAATTCCGCGCACAGTAAACAGCAATCCTGCACCTCGCGAGCTGTTTCGGGTCGACCCTCTTGCTAGTCGCGCCGCCTATAGGACGGAGATGGTCAGCATTCGGCAGCAGGGGCAGATCGCTGCGGCACGGGTTGTCGACATTCTTCCGAAGAGCCCGCTGCCTGGCGCGGGCATCGAAACGGGCGATCTCATACTCGCCGTGAATGGCGTGCCACTGAATTCGGCGCAGGATCTAGTCAGTCGGTTTAATTCGGAGTTCGAATTGGGAGAGACGGTTAACGTAAGCGTTTACGATGGCGAGTCGGTCTTCGAGAAACGCTTCCCGCTCTGGGATCCAGGCAGACGCGTCAGCGCAGTATCTCTCGGGCCGCTCTTTCGTTACCAGTCCTCCCTCGCTCCGGCGTCGACGAGTATCTCATTCATCGATCTTTGGTTATTCTCCTTGTATAGCTATAGTCGAGTAGACGAGGAACGCACTCACAGCATTCTCGGTCTACTAAACTTTAGCAGCGATCTCGGCGAATTGATTGAAGAAGAGAACTAGGGAATAGCGGATCAAAGCGATGTTCAACAAGCAATCGATCGAGTACAGAATAGCGTTGGGGCTTTGCGCCCCACTCGTGACTGCACTGCTATCTGGAAGCGCTATCGCGCAGGCCAACTACGTTGCGTTCGAATTGGAGCGAGACAACAACTGGGAGCGTCAACTCGCGTTTGAGGACCTCAACGGAGACGGGCTCAAAGAGATTATTCACGGCAATTTCCAGGCTGGAATCGGGCGTGAACTGCATGTCTTTCATCAACAGGCCGATGGCAGTTTCGCCACTACCGCACAACGCATCGAGATCAAAACGGAGATCGTTGCCGTAGCCTTCGCCGACCTGCGTCCCGAACCCGGCAAGGAACTCCTGCTGATTTCGAACGCGGGCGTGTACAGCCTCTCCACCGCAATAGAGGGCTATGCTGGCAACATCAGAGAGCTGCTGCAGTGGGACCTGATCGCCGCCGTGCCTGATCTGGAGAGAGTGCAATTCTTGGCCGAACCAAAAGATATCGACGGAGATGGCGAGATCGATCTGCTATTGCCCGGCGACGGTGTCTATGGATTCTTTAAAGGCAGGGGCAACGAAGTCTTCGAGCTGGTTTCTAGCTTCAGCACAGACAATGAATCGCTGGCGGCAGCGAGCAGAGGCCGCGACGATGCAGACATGGACGCCCGAATCGGCATCAATGCCGAGGAGGGAGTGGTCATCGAGTTAAGCGTAGAATCCGATTCCTATTTCGAAGGTTTCGTCGAGCAGTGGCACGCCAGCGCCGAGCCAGCACAATCCTTGCTCCGCGCAGAGAGCTGGATGCCCAGCGCGATCGTGGCGCAACTCAATGCCGACGGGCTTGCCGACATCGCCTATATCAATCTGGGCGCCGATGGACTTGGACAATTCAATATCCACTATCAAGATGCACAGAGCGGCTTCGGCAACGAACCGGATTGGACCGGTAGCCTGGACGCCCGCGGCGACCTACAACTCGTCGATATAGACAACGATGCTCAGCTGGACCTTCTGAGAGTTACCGGAGAGGGCAACGATCGCAGCGCCTACTTCTTTCGTAACAACAACGGCTCTTTCGATCTGGAGCGGCCGAGTCAGGTTATGCGCTTTTCAGGCTATGACATACGAGTCAACGTTATTCCTTTAGAGAGCGACTCTGCCCCAATATTAAATGTTAGCTATTACACTATTCCTGTAGTCGATGCTATTCGCAATGCGAGCATCAATCGCTCGCAACTGTTGTTCGGCAACGACGACGCGGTTGAGAACCAGCCATTCAATAGGCGACCTAGTTCCAGGCTCGATGAAAGCTTTTCGGCAACGAATGTGCGCGGCCTTTCCGAGCAGATGTCATTGCACTATGACATCGATGGCGACAAGCGAAAGGACGCCCTCTTCGTTACGGAGAATGGCACGCTCGCCGCCAAACGAATCAACGAAGACCTGACTATCGAGAATGAGCCCTTCTGGGAATACATCTCGACAAAGAGCGTGTTCGAGTTTCAGGTGCTGCAATTGAATGGCGACTCCAGACCTGATCTCTTGCTGCGCCACGGCACCGCGACGACTTTATTGGTGGCCGTACCATGAGCCTCCTGCGTTCTAGAATAAGATTTCTTGGCAGCGTCGGCTTGCTGCTTGCCAGCTCAATGGTTACCGCCGCCGAATTGAATTTTGACCGGCAGCCGTTTCAGCTGCCCCTGGAGACTGCAAACCTCGTCGTCGTCGACCTCAATGGAGACGGCCTATACGAACTCTTGGCGGTAGTAGAGGAAGGACTGCAGATTTATTTTCAAACAGAGGATGGCTTCGATTTTGGGAATAGTAGTTACCTGACGTTTCCCGGGCAGTCTATCGGCTGGGACCTCAGCACACAGTATGGGCCTGAGGGTAGCACGTCGATCATCGCGCTTGTCGATGGTAAGGAAGTCTTAGCTTGGACAGCCAGTGGGCAAACTCTACTCGCGCCGCAAGTCATCAAGTCTAATCTGAATGGCTTTATCAGCAAGGGAGTCAATCGCCTGTATTTTTCACGAGACATCAACGGCGATGCCATTGACGATCTACTAATTCCCGGCGCCGGCGTTATCAATCTCCACATCAGCAGCGGGCGCTCTGCGACAGGCGAATACGACTATCAGGCGCCGCTTAGCGTTCGCTCCGAACTTAGAATGCGCACGAATCTAAACGAAAACAGACTGCAGCGCCGCACCGGCCAGTCTGTTCGCATTCCCATGATGGAACTCAGGGACGTCAATAGCGATGGCTTTGATGATCTCGTCTCGCGCACCGAGGAGGAACTGAAAGTCTTCATCGCCAATGCCGACGGTAGCGCCTATTTCCCGAGCGAAGCGAATTACTCCCTCGACATTCTGGAAATAGAAGCGAGGCTAGGTGAATTCGATATCGACAATCTAGATTTCTCTAACCTCACGGGACTATTGGCCCTCACTCACGAGGAGATTCTCGAAGATGTCGACGGCGACGGCATCGATGACCTGCTCCTTCGCGAGGGCGGCAAAGTTTCCCTCTTCGCGGGCACTGCCAGGGGCATGGACTTTGACCAACCGCGTCAGGTGCTGCGTTCGGGAGGCAACGT
The DNA here is from genome assembly GCA_964352295.1 of uncultured Pseudohongiella sp. GTDB lineage: Bacteria > Pseudomonadota > Gammaproteobacteria > Pseudomonadales > Pseudohongiellaceae > UBA9145. The sequence goes on from CAYGRR010000015.1 coordinate 38,035, forward strand.
GCTCGGCACTTTCCTGCAGGACGAGAACGAAGACGGACTGAAGGATCTCTGGCTATGGCGCGTCGAAAGCATCTCGGTCGGCGACATTTTCGTCTGGCTCGCCTTTTCTGGCAGCATCGCCATAGAGGCATTCATCTACCCCAACGACGGAGAAAGGTTTGCTCGCCGCCCTTCCCGCAAGGTGACGATAGACCTGAAATTTCCTTCGGTTATCAGTCTAAGCTCGACATTCCGAGAGCTAGAGAAGGAGCTCGATGAGGCTCGCTCCGTCGATCAGAGTTTTACAAGCCTCGCTAACCTGGACGGCGATGTTCAGCGACAAGACTTAATCTTAATGGTGAATAGTCAGGTGCAGTTTTTTCTAAATAGCATTCAACCTGAGGCAGATCCCGACAGCGAATCCGAACTATTCCTCGGCGCACTGGACTATTCCAGGGCGCGCGATAGCTATGAGTTTAATATTCGCGAAGTTATCGAGAACATCGCCATTGGGGATTTTCGCCATCTGGACACAGTCGCCAATCTTACGGCCGACTCGGCATTCGAGCTGAACCAGCCCGTAGCGGTGGGAGACATATTTCCAGTCACTCTCAACAGAGACGACCGCGACGATGTCATCCTCTTTACAGACACAGACAGTAGTCACATTCGAGGATTGCTGTTACTCTCAAAATAGATCGAATTTCTCTAACCCCGCAGTCATGAGACTCTCTGGAAAGAGACTATGAAACACACAGTCTGGATAACTCTGTTAGTCGCCATGGTAGTCGTAAACGTCGCCGCCGAGCTCGCGTTTTATTTCGGTGGCGTGTATATCGCCATGTTCTATCGCATAGTTCTGGTTACTGGCATCACCATCATTGCTGCGGTATTTGTGGGCGCGATATTACTGATTCGCGCGCTGGACGCAGAGAAGCCTCTATCCGGTCATGTAAGCGATACACTCGGCGCCGACAAAAAAACAGATTAGTCATGAGAATATTTATTGGCCTCGCCCTAGTCTTACTCCTCGGCGCATTCGCCGTTAACGAGCGACTTAAGCGCACTCTGCTGACTCAACAGCTCGACGACTATAATCGGCAGAATACGTCACTATTAGCTCAGATCGAGAACAATAGCCTGCAGAATATTGAATCCGCCAGAACGCTGCGCTCGCTGCAGTCTGAGTTATCGGCTCGCGACAATCGACTAGCCGCCCTCGATCGCGAACTCGAGTCCCTTCAGGAGCAAGTCGATCCTGACTACCAACAGATAGAAGCACGAATTCGCCAGCAGCTCAGCCGCGAGATGCAGATGAACGATAGGCCTTCGAGCATTGACCCCAGCGTCTCCATCCTCAGACAGCTTTCCCAGCTCGATCCCATGGAGATGGCCGAGATCATCTCTCTCAACGGGCAGTACGGCGCTTTTATTCAAGGGCTGAACGTCGATGAGGATCGCGAGGAAGTCATAATCAATGCGCTGCGCCGTTTGATCGCCGATCAGAACCAAGTGCGCTCAAACCTCATACAGGAGCTGCAAACCAATCCCGGGGCGGCCAGCCGCGAAGAGTTGCGCCAACAGATGCTCGCCCTGTCCAGCCCCGAGACGCAGCGTGAAGCCCTCTCTTATGAATTGACCGAATCAGAACTCAATGCTTTCGATGAGTTTCAGCGGCAGCGGCAGAACAGCTTCGCGACTTTTATAGGCGGCGGGGCCGGCCTCATCTCTACCGATGGACCCGCCATATTTAGCAGCGAGGTATTCCAAGTCGGCTCCGGGCAATCTCGATCGGTTCGGGTATTCGCAACTAACCCTGACAACTAAGCGAAGCCCAGCTCCCTCCTCGTAAAGGCATCTACTTTAGCCACGCGCCCTCAACACTCGCCCACGTTGTGCTTTAGAAGGAAATATGTTTTCATCGGTTGCCGTTCTGTGATTGATAACTCTCCATTATTTAACTTGCATTTCAATTGCTTAGAAAGAACGCTGACGACTATAAGAAGATGAAAAACAGCGCACTGCTACTCGCATTTTTGATACTACTTACTTCCTGTAGCGATGAGTTAAATCGCACACGTCCCTATGTGCTCACTACGGCAACCACCGGCGGCGCCTTCTACCCCGTTGGAGTCGCCCTCGCCACGATAGCTCACTCTCAGCTAGCGGACACGCAGGGCATATCCCTCACCGCGATCAGCTCGGCGGGTTCGCTCGAGAACGTAAAGCTACTGCGCGACAATCAGGCACAGTTTGCCATTCTTCAGGGGCCGTTCGGCGCATGGTCATGGACCGGAGAGGGGCCCGTAAGTTCGCCCCAAACCCATATGCGAAGTGTTAGCGCCCTGTGGCAGAACGTCGAGCATTTTGTGCTCCTCAGCGAGCTCGCGACCACCGGTGAGATCATGGATCTGGCCAATCTTGATGGTGAACGTTATGTACTCGGTGCTCGAAACTCTGGGGCTGAGCAAACCGGAAGATTCATCCTCGAGACTCTAGGCATAGACTACGAGGCCAAGATGAACCTCGCCTACATGGGCTACGGCCCTACGACAAGCGCGATCCAAGACGGCAATATCGTCGGCATGAACATTCCCGCGGGAGCGCCTGTCAGCTCTATCACCCAGGCCTACGCCCTGCTTGGCGAACGCATGACGGTACTGAACTGGACACAGGAAAGCCTCGACAAGATTAACTCTCGCTATCCGCTATGGGACTGGTATCTGCTTCCCGCAGGCACCTATCCGAATCAGGAAGAAGAGATACGGACGATAGGCTCGCCTAATGTCTTGGTAACGCGCGCAGACATCCCCGATGATGTGGTCTATAACGTAACCAAAGTTATATGGGAGAATCTCGCTACCCTGCAAGATATTCACGGCGCAACGAAAGACATGCGTCGCGAGATCGCCATACAGGGTTTGGGGGCACCGCTGCATGCTGGTGCCGTCCGTTACTTTCGCGAAATCGGATTGGAAATACCCGCCCGCCTGCTGCTCGAAGAAGCAGCTCCGAACACAGATCAGCCCGAGGGAGTGTAGAGCAGTTCATGAAATCCAACTATCTGCGCTGGGCTGCATTCTTCTTCGCTCTATTCCACATTTACTGCAATGTATTTGCCAGTATTTCTGAGCTCTGGCTATCGGCTATTCATTTTGGCGGTTTCTGCGCACTCTGTGCACTGATCGGCAATGAATCCCCTACCGTCCAAGCGAAGTCGGCCAGCTACTGGATCAATATCTTCCTCGCTGTGGCTGCCGTAGCAACGTCGGCGTATCTAATTCTCTTCGAGAACGCGCTCTATGTTCGCGAGACGGAGTACATCCTCAGCGACTATATCTTCTCCCTGCTGGCCATAGGACTCGCCATCGAATTCACTCGACGCACAACCGGCTGGTTTATGCCGGTGCTGATCTTGGTAAGCCTGTCCTATATCTTGTTCCTGGGCCGCTACATCGGCGGTGTATTCTCCTTCCCGGGGCTAAGCCTCGAGACTGTCCTTTACCGCAGCTTCTTTACCAGTGAAGGCATGTTCGGGCTCACCGCTCAGATATCTTCAACCTTCGTCTTCATGTTTATCATCTTCGGCTCGTTCTTGCTGCGCTCCGGCGCGGGCGACTTCATAGTCAGGCTCGCACAGTGCCTGGCGGGACGCTACACAGGCGGAGCAGGTCTGGTGGCAGTTGTAGGCTCAGGCTTGATGGGCTCGGTCTCAGGATCGGCCGTCGCCAACACGGTTTCAACCGGCGTCATTACTATACCGATGATGAAGAAGTCAGGTTTCCCCGGTCAGTTTTCCGCGGGTGTTGTGGCGGCCGCATCGACCGGCGGTGCCTTGATGCCTCCAGTGATGGGCGCCGGCGCCTTCGTTCTCGCGAGCTATACGCAGATACCCTATTTAACGATTATCGCCGCCTCGACTCTACCCGCCCTGCTGTACTTTCTGACCGTGTGTTTCTTCGTGCGCATCGAGGCGAAGCGCCTGGGCCTTACTCTCACCGCAATCGAAGACACCGAGAAAGTCTCTACCGTCTTGAAGGAAGGCTGGCACTTCATTATTCCCATGATTGTCTTGGTGAGCTTCCTCGTTGCCGGGCGAACGCCAACCACAGCTGCCGCCTTCGCCATAATCAGCGTCATTGGAGCTTCCTGGATTTCACCGACCCCCATGCGGCTACTAGACATATTCGACGCCACCGTAGAGGGCGTTAAAACCATGGTATCTACTGCTCTGTTGTTAGTCGCCGTGGGCATTATCATCAATGTCGTGACGACCACTGGCGTGGGCAATGCCTTCTCACTCATGATCGTAGAGTGGGCACAGGGCAGTCTTCTCATAACTCTTATTCTAGTCGCGCTCGCCTCACTCGTGTTGGGCATGGGCTTACCCGTGACTGCTTCCTATATCGTATTGGCTACGCTCTCCGCTCCACTGATCTTCGATCTAATCTCACAGTCGCAGCTGCTAATCGCTCTACAGGCTACCGACCTACCGTCTAACGTGGCAGCCACTCTCAGCCTGTTTGGTGGCGACCCACTGACGGCGCTGCAAGAGATGCCACTTGAGATGAAACAACTGATCCGTCAGGAGATGCTAGCGCCTGAAATACGCATGGGTATGTTGCTTAGTGCACACCTGATTATTTTCTGGCTCTCGCAGGACAGCAACGTCACGCCGCCTGTCTGTCTGGCGTCGTTTGCTGCCGCGGGCATAGCGGGCACGCCGCCTATGGCGACAGGCCTCACCAGCTGGAAGGTCGCGAAGGGGCTGTATCTGGTCCCAGTGCTGTTTGCCTACTCGCCGCTAATCTCTGGCACCTGGCCGGAACGCATTGAAATCTTCATATGGTCTTGCATGGGCCTCTATGCACTCGCCGGTATTCTGCAGTGGCATCTTGAGGCAAAGATTAACGCCGTAATCGCCGCCCTACTCCTGGTCAGCGCCGCCCTGCTAATGTGGACGCCGTTTCCTATGGTCTTCCACTTCGCCGGCGCGGGGATTCTGTTCGGCATAGTCTTCATGCAGAACCGTGCGGCGAAGGTATTAAGTGCTAGCTCCTCCTAACCGATCGGCCAGCGAATTTTTAGCGTCTTAAGTAAGAGAAGATCATGAGTAATCACAGCGCCAAACAAGTCCATCTGATCAGCCGCCCCGAGGGCATGCCAAGCCAGAAGAATTTCAAACTGATCGAATGTGCACTACCCGCACCACTTAGCGGCGAGGTATTGGTTAAGAACCTTTTCATGTCCGTTGACCCCTATATGCGCGGTCGCATGCGCGAGAATGCCGTCTACGCAGAAGCGTACGCTCTTAATGCTGTCATGTATGGCGGCGCCATCGGAGAGGTTATCGAGTCAGGTGATCCGTCTTTGCAGGCCGGCGACATCGTCCTCAATGGAGCGGCCTGGCAAGACAAGTTCGTTGCCAAGGCGAACACCGTGAGCAAGGTAATTCCCTTCGACGCAAAGCAACTCTCTCTTTATCTGGGTACTCTGGGCATGCCCGGCCTTACCGCCTACGTGGGTCTGTTTAAGTACGGCGAACCCAAGAAAGATGAGACGGTGTTCGTCTCCGCTGCCTCCGGCGCCGTCGGTGCGAACGTCTGCCAGATCGCAAAGCTAAAAGGCTGCCGAGTAATAGGCAGCGTTGGCAGTGATGCAAAGGGGAAGTGGCTGCTAGATGAGTGCGGCATAGACGCTGTCATTAACTACAAGACCTGTGGAGATCTGACCAAGGCACTGGCTCAGGCGGCGCCCGATGGCGTCGACGTGTATTTTGAGAACGTGGGAGGCGAGCATCTACAGGCAGCACTGAATGTGATGAATCCCTTCGGTCGCATTGCAGCCTGCGGCATGATTGCCAGCTACAACAATGCAGTGCCCGCGCCGGGACCGAACAATCTGATGCTCATCGTGGGCAAGAAGATTCGCATCAATGGCTTTATCGTGTCCGATCACGCCGCTATGCGCGAACAGTTCTTGTCCGAAATGATCCCCTGGATACAGGAAGGCAAAGTAAAGAGCAGAGAGACCGTATTCGAGGGCATAGATAACGCGGTCGATGCGTTCCTCGGCCTGTTTAGCGGCGAAAACTTCGGCAAGATGGTTGTAAAGCTAGGCTAGCCCTAAACCAGTCTCCTTAAGCTTCCTTCCCGTGGCGGGACAGATAACGATCTAAGGCGTTCGCAAACTCTCTCTTGTCGGCCTCGCTCATCTGAGCCGGTCCGCCGCCATGGATGCCGCTGCTGCGCAGGGTATCCATGAAGTCCCGCATATTGAGCTTCGCCTTGATACTGTTTACCGAAAACATCTCGCCACGTGGACTCAGTGCATGGGCACCCTTCGCGAGCAATTCATCCGCCAGAGGTATATCGTTGGTTATGACCAGGTCGCCCAGCTGTGCCCTCCGCACGATTTCATTGTCGGCTACATCGAAGCCCTGAGTGACCTGAATCGAAGTGATGTTTTTGAACGGCGGCGTCTGCATGGACTGATTCGCCACTAGACAGAGCGATACCCCGGTACGCTCCGCCGCGCGAAATAGAATCGCCTTGATCGGCTTCGGGCAGGCATCGGCATCGACCCAGATCGTCATGAGAGCTGGCCTCGGGAGTGCGTTAACAGAGGGGCTGCTGTGGCGCTGCTATCGAGCAAGGCGCAGCCATTGAGTCGTCGGGCAACTCCAATTCGCTTACAGCGAAGTATGGGCAGGTACTGCGCCAGTGCTATTGCTCTACTCAAGTTACCACTCAGTTTATTCTGTAAAAATGTATTGTAGAAGCGAAACAAGCCTTGTCATCGCTAGAAGCCTTTCAGCGACTTCCTTCGCTTCTTCCTGCCAATCAGTCCGGCGCACTTCACACAGCCAAATAGGCCGAGATCTATGGCGATTGTTAGGAATAACGCCGTAGCCAAGCCCCATTCGACGGCGAAAAGGTTTAAGGGAACGGTGTAGCCGTACTGATCGAAGGTCTCATCGATGAACTCATCATCGGCGCTCAGAATAACATGCATCGCCGCGCTAATAGCACTCCCGGATAACGCTGCGCGCTCACTCGAAATGCGATTATACCTGTCCACAATATTTCTGATGCTCTGCGCGTCGCTCTCGAATACCGCATCGTTGCTTTCTTGGTAGTAGGCAATCAAGGCTTCCATGTCGCCTGCGAAAAGCAGATCGGCCGTGGATTGAAAACCACTGATGTTCGCGCTGACTTCGAGGTAGTGCGCATCGATTCGCCGCGAGTACTGATCGACAAAATTGGGCACTTGAATGCCTAGCAGTAGTCCGCCCGCGAAGAGGAAGAGCCTGCTATAGGTCTTTAGTAGCGAAACGAACATGACTCACTGACTCTCCCGGTTGGGCAAACCACAGCAACTACAGTAAATAGCCTCAGCTACCCTTGCGACAGTAAACTCCGCAGATCGATGATGGCCGCATTGGCACGCGATATATAATTTGCCATGGTCAGAGAGTGATTGGCGAAAACACCGAACCCTGAGCCGTTTAGGATTATAGGAAAGAAAACTGCGCGCTGACTCGCTTCCAGTTCACGGATAATCTGACTCAGGCTCGCCTGCGCATTCTTATCCTCCAAGACATCTTGAAAGTCTACTTCGACTGCCTGCAAGAAATGCATCAACGCCCATGTCGCCCCGCGCGCCTCATAGAAAATATCATCTATCTGTAGCCAGGGGGTTTTAATGGATGTCTCGGATCGAGACGGCGTCGATTGCGCGGCACCGCCCTCTCCCGCCAATTCGGTATTCACGCGCTGCTGTCTCACGCTGGCGCTCAGTCGCTGTGACAGACTGCCCAGTCGCGACTCGACTGCCAGCAACCAGTTAGCGAGATTATCGGCGCGGGCATAAAACTGCGCGTCCGTGTTCGCGGAGTCGGTAATGCGCGCGAGATAGGATTCGAGTCGATCTATCGCCTCCGCGTACTCGCTTTCGGTAGGCGGGAATAACCAGCTGTCGTTATTGAAATGGAAATTTGGCTCGCTGATGATCAGATCGGGGTCTTCAGTGGACTGAGACTGCGACCGACTAAAACTCTCGCGGAAGGCGCGAGCAAGATCGCGCACCTGCACCAGAACGCCGAATTCCCAGTTAGGAATATTGTCGAGATAAAGCCCCGGAGGAGCCACGTCGTTGCTCAGGTAACCGCCAGGCTTCTCCAACAAAGTCTCGGCCACAGTAATCAGGGCAACCGTCGTGGTTGCTCCCACAACATTCTGATTGCCGACTAGTGCGAGTCTCTCGGCTGACTTTAGCCTCACTGAGAACGCGGCGGGCTCACTGCTCCAATAGAAGCCGAGCAGCACCACAAAAATTAGCAGGATCGCGAAAGCCGTGAGCAGTATTCTCTTCCATACACCACCTCCACCAGTGGCGGATGCGGAGGCCGATGAAGCTTTTGGGGAAGTCCAGAACATGCGCGCAGTCTAGCACCTACGATCAGCATAGTGTATTTCTTGAATGCCAACTGCCCCGTCGAGCGGAAGTCTACTTCGACAGCTTATTCCGCATTGGGCATGCGAAGCCGAATGCCAAGACGAGTGGAAAGCTCTATATTGCCGCGCAGGCGATAACCGGCAACGGCTTCTCGCATCACCGACACCATCCATCTAGCCAGGTCATCGTTCGGCGCGGAAATGAGGAAGAAGGCCTCGTGCTCTCGTGTCTGTCTGGCGATGTCTGCCAACTGTCTCTCGGCACTTTCAGAGCGTGCCGCAAAGATTGGATAGTCCAACTCGAAAAACAAGTCATTCGAATTCTGCTCCTCGCGAAGCGCCTGCTCGGCGATAGCGATTCCAGGATGGCTCGAATCGACGAAACGCGCCCTGCCGATCATATTCTCTGCCTCATCGAACAGGCCCCTACGCATCGACTGATCGGCTAGTTGCAGATAACGTTGAACGATATCCTGCAGGCCCTCAAGGGCGAGCGCATTCTGCGGATCCATGGCGAGTACGCGCTTGAATCGTGAGTGCGCGTTATTATCTAGGGGTGTCAGCAGCCTATCGTCACTGAGTGCCTGCAGCGCCTCGTAGAGAATGTCCGGTATCATGCTCCGATTATCCGCACGGCCAGACCCGGTGTACACCTCGGCATCGGACAGGATGCGAATGTCGAGGGGATCGTTCGCCGAACGTGTCTCAGTAGCTACAGCAGGCTCGACAGGAGCCGTCTCGCAACTGCTCAGCAGTAATACGCCTAGGGAGATAACCACAAGCCTGAGTGACTGCTTCGACATAGTATTCGAGTCTGAGATTAGTTGAGTAGTTCTGAGAACGGGATGAACTCTAGACTATCGCCGATAGCCACGGCTGTATAGGGCCGGATGACCGCAAGGCCTGCCGCCTGACTTAAGGAGGCGGCCACGCCGGAACTTTGATTCAGCAGTGCCTGTAGAGAAACCGCGCCTTTCGCATTGCGGGTCAGCTGACAGCGCAGATACTCCTGTCGCTCGCCAGACTGCCCAGCGGAAAAGCCGGCCGCTACTTCATAACTATTCGCCTCGGTTTGCAGACCGCCTAACATTCGAAGTAGACAAGGACGTACAACTAGCGCGAAGGTGACGAAGGCGGAGACGGGGTTACCGGGCAATCCAAAAAACTGAGTCCCTGCTATCTTGCCGCAGGCCAAAGGCTTGCCAGGCTTGATCGCGAGCTTCCACAGCTGCAGCTCTCCCTCCTGCTCAACCACAGCCTTCACATGGTCTTCTTCGCCTACCGATACCCCCCCAGTGGTAATCACGCAGTCACTCTGCGAGGCCGCCGCCAAGAGTGCGCGCCTGGTGCTCTCGAAATCATCCGCGACAATTCCACAGTCCAGTACTTCGACCTGCAAGCCTTGTAGCAGAGAGCTGAGCGTGTAGAAGTTTGAGTTGTAGATCTGACCGGGTTTTAATTTAGCGCCAGGTTGAACTAGTTCATCGCCGGTCGTTAGCAGGCTAACTCGCAGCCTCCTGCGCACGCTCACCGACTCCACGCCGATGGAGGCTAGCAAACCTATGTCTTGCGAAAGTAGACGATGGCCCTGAGCGAGAATCAGCGCACCCTCGCGGATATCATCCCCCGCCTGGCGCAGGTTTTCGCCCGGGCGAACCTCCTGCTGCAACACCCTGAGCACATCGCCCTGAGCTTCGCAGTTCTCCTGCATCACCACGGCTCCTGCACCTTCGGGTAGCGGAGCGCCGGTAAAAATTCTAGCGGCCTCTCCAGGCAGCATTGGGCGGCCGACCTGACCTGCCGCGATTCTCTGCGTGATTCGCAATTCTGCTCCTGCTGAGCCTAGGTCACTGCTGTGCAGTGCATAGCCGTCCATGGCGCTATTGCAATGTGGAGGCACATCGAGTGGCGAGACACAATCGTCAGCAAGTATTCTGCCTGTGGCCTGCGCAAGGGGGACGATTTCCTGCTCGGTGATAGATGGCAGCAGCGATGCCAATTGTTCGAGGGCTGTATCAATCGGTGTCAGAGACATGTCTTTGGCCTTTGCTCATGCGGTCGTCATTCATCAGGCGACATCGCTCTCTGACTCTTCCCTCAATTCTGTTCGAAGGCGGCCCACATACAGCGTCTTGATGGTCTCCATCAGATCTCCGTGCCAAGACTTCTGTTTAATACCGAAGGTATCAAATATTTTCTTGCTGGAGAGCGTGGAATTAGGGAGCTCCGGCAGCCGCGGCAGGTTCTCGCGAATCTTTGTGTGATCCAGGAGCTGGTATATCTCCTCGTCGTGATTCGCGGCGTACTTGAGAACCTGTCTCGCGAATTCGATCTCCTTCTTAATCTCCAGACCGCTGTAGTGGTAGGTTCCCCAAACGTTCGCATCGCAATCGACCTGACGAGCTACTGCCAAGATTGCCGCCGCCATATCACTAGTCGACGTTGGACTGAATCTGCGGCGCATGACGGTCAACTCACCCTCGTGCTTCTTAATGGAATGAATCCAAGACTTGATTAAGCCTATCTTGTGCCTGCCGAAGAGCCAGCCGGAACGGATGATAATGTGCTGTGGATACTCCCTTATCGCCTTCTCACCCTCCAGAGAGTAGTAGCCGTAGACGCCTTTCGGGTTCGGCTCGTCGTTCTCGTTGTACCCCAGTTTCTTCTCGCCATCGAACACATAGCTATTCGAGAGATGCACGATGGGAATATCGAGCTTCTTGCAAACGCCCGCCAGGGTTGCAGGCAACAGGGCATTAATACGCTCGCAACGCCGCTCGGATGACTCGGCTCGCTTTAATGCGCTGTGGTTTCTGGAGATGAAGTCAGCCATATTGATCAGCTGAGTGGGACCGAAATTGGCGATCAGCTTGAAGATCGCATCGGCACTGACGGGATCGAAGTTCTTATCGGGAGGCGCGAGGAAGCGAATCTTGTTTTTGCGCAAAATTTCGATGAGGCCTCTGCCTGTCGGGCTATTCGCTCCTACTAAGAACAACTTCACTACTGGCTGGCTTCCATTTGCTAAATTCAGTGCTGTCGGATCAGGAATCAATACCTAGGGGCCTAGAGTCCGATCAATCGCGGCTCGAGTCAAGCAGAAGCTGGGCTCTAGCCCCCTTTGGGGAGCTGGATGAGGGAGAAGTTCGGCGCGATAAGCCACCACTGAGAGTTGCCCGCCTGGGCGGCGGGCACAGCCCAAAAGAAGGGCTCTAGAAGGGTATATCGTCGTCGAAGTTATCGAAGTTTGCGGGAGCCGATTGCGGCGCCGCGCTGGTCGAGGATGATCTGGCCGCTGGAGCAGAAGTGCCACCTCCCTGATCTTGGCCGAAGCTATTGTCGCCGCTGCTACCGCCGCCGCGCGAGTCTAGCATTTGCATCTCCGAGGCTACGATCTCGGTCGTGTAGCGCTTAACGCCGTCCTGCTCCCAGGAACGAGTCTGCAGGCGACCCTCTACATAGAGCTTGGTGCCCTTCTTCACGTATTGCTCGACGATCTCGGCGAGTCGATTGAAGAAGATAACCCGGTGCCATTCAGTTTTTTCCTGCTGATCACCCGAGTTCTTGTCTTTCCAAGTCTCGCTGGTAGCGAGAGAGACGTTTGCTACGCCATTGCCGTTTGGCATAACCCTGAATTCAGGATCATTGCCCACATTTCCAACCAGAATAACTTTATTTACGCCTCGACTTGCCACACTCGTCTCCCCGACTAAAACCTGTTGCACCCATGCAATTATTGGTATTGCACGCTGTTAGTTTGAAACCTGAAACCAATCCAGTAGTTCGCACTAAGTGTATAACATGCGTGCACTCATTAGAAATTTTCGCGGAAATAAACTTCATTACGTTCATCCACAAGCTGTCCTTTACTCTTGCCTTCGTAATTGTCGATAATGCTCGGTTCCGCCAACCGCAGTGAGTGAGTCATGGATCAGATTATCGTACGGGGTGCACGCACCCATAATCTAAAGAATATTAACCTCACTATCCCCCGCGACAAGCTAGTAGTCATTACCGGACTGTCTGGCTCCGGCAAGTCATCCCTGGCCTTCGATACCCTCTATGCCGAGGGCCAGCGCCGCTATGTCGAGTCGCTATCGACCTATGCGCGCCAGTTCCTCTCGATGATGGAGAAGCCCGATATCGATCATATCGAGGGCCTGTCACCGGCTATCTCCATCGAGCAGAAGTCCACTTCGCACAATCCGCGATCGACAGTAGGCACGATCACCGAGATCTACGACTACCTGAGACTGCTCTTCGCCCGCGTGGGAGAGCCCCACTGCCCTGAGCACAATATCAAGCTGCAGGCGCAGACCGTCAGTCAGATGGTGGACAAGGTGATGGAGCTTCCCGAAGGCAGCCGCATCATGGTGCTCGCGCCCATCATCCGCGAGCGCAAGGGCGAACATCTGCATGTATTCAGCGAGCTGAGTAGCAGCGGCTTTATCCGGGCGCGTGTCGATGGCCTCGTCTGCGAGATCGAATTTCCGCCGGAGCTCGAGAAGAACAAGAAGCATTCCATCGACGTGGTTGTCGATCGACTGAAGATCAAGCCCGGCCTGGAGCAGCGCCTCGCGGAGAGCTTCGAGACCGCCATCCAGTTAGCGGATGGCCTGGCGCTGGTCAGCGTGACCGGCAAGGATGACAAGCAGGAAGACGACCTGGTGTTCTCCTCACTGTTTGCCTGCCCACAGTGTGGCCACAGCATCTCTGAATTAGAACCTAGATTGTTTTCCTTCAATAATCCGGCGGGCGCCTGCTCTACCTGCGACGGCCTGGGACTGAAACAATTCTTCGACGAGAACCGCATCATCACCGATGAGTCCCTGGCTCTCGCCGAGGGCGCTATTCGCGGCTGGGATCGCCGTAACATCTATTACTTTCAGATGCTTACGTCGCTGGCGGATCACTACGGCTTCACCGTGGAGACTCCCTTCAAGAAGCTATCCAAGAAACATCAGAACTATATCCTCAAGGGAAGCGGCAACGATGTGATCGATTTCCACTACGTGAACGATCGTGGCGACACGATCACGCGCAGCTATCCCTTCGAGGGCATACTGCCCAACATGGAACGACGCTACCGCGAGACGGAATCGAACCATGTGCGCGAGGAACTCGCCAAGTACCTCAGCTCCCAGTCCTGCCCCGACTGCGGCGGTACGCGCCTGCGTAAGGATGCGCGCCACGTGCTGATTAAGGGCCTCAACCTGCCCAGCATTACCGGCATGACAGTCGCACAGTCGGCCGACTACTTCCTCAAGCTCAAGCTCAGCGGCACACGCGCCAAGATCGCCGAGAAGATCCTGAAAGAGTTGCAGGATCGCCTGAAATTCTTGATCGATGTAGGACTGAACTACCTCACTCTCAATCGCAGCGCAGACACCCTCTCCGGTGGCGAGGCACAGCGCATACGCCTGGCCAGCCAGATCGGCGCCGGGCTCGTGGGAGTCATGTATATCCTTGATGAGCCCTCCATCGGCTTGCACCAACGGGACAACAGCCGCCTGCTGAACACCTTGTTTCACCTGCGCGACCTCGGCAATACGGTGATCGTGGTTGAGCACGACGAGGAAGCCATCGCGAGTGCGGACCACATTATTGATATTGGTCCGGGCGCCGGCGTGCACGGCGGTGAGATCGTCGCCGAGGGCACTCTGGCCGACATCATGAAATCGAAAAAGTCCCTCACCGGAAAATTTCTCTCTGGCCGGGAGCGCATAGATATTCCGAAGAAGAGAGTCCCGCGCAATGAGAAGAAGTTGCTTACCCTGAAGGGCGCGACTGGCAATAACCTGCAGAATGTTAACCTAACAATTCCTATAGGGCTATTCACCTGCATAACTGGCGTATCCGGTTCGGGCAAGTCGACACTGATCAACAACACGCTCTACCCGATCACGGCGACCAAGTTAAACAAAGCAACGACGCTTAACCCTGCTCCGTATAAAGAGATCGAGGGGCTGAATCAGCTAGACAAGGTCGTAGACATCGACCAGAGCCCGATAGGCAGAACGCCACGCTCTAACCCGGCAACCTATACCGGCATCTTCACGCCCGTGCGCGAGCTCTTCGCTGGCACGCAGGAGGCACGAACCCGTGGCTACAAGCCGGGCCGCTTTAGCTTCAATGTGAAGGGCGGTCGCTGCGAGGCCTGTCAGGGCGACGGCGTAGTCAAGGTAGAGATGCATTTCCTGCCAGATGTCTACGTGTCCTGCGATGTCTGTCGCGGCAAGCGCTACAACCGCGAGACCCTGGAGGTGAAGTACAAAGGCAAGAACATCAACGAAGTGTTGGACATGACTATCGAGGACGCACGTGAATTCTTCGATGCCGTGCCCGCGATCGCGCGTAAGCTGCAGACGCTCATGGAGGTGGGCCTGTCCTACATCTGTCTCGGGCAGGCTGCCACCACACTCTCCGGCGGTGAGGCGCAGCGCGTGAAACTGTCGCGAGAACTCTCCAAGCGAGACACTGGCAAGACGCTGTACATCCTGGATGAACCCACTACCGGCCTGCACTTCCAGGACATCCGGCAGCTTCTCAAGGTGCTTCATCACCTGCGCGATCACGGCAATACCATCGTCGTCATCGAGCACAACCTCGATGTAGTCAAGACGGCAGACTGGGTCGTGGATCTCGGCCCCGAGGGCGGCAGCGGCGGCGGCAACATTATCGCCGAGGGCACTCCCGAGGATATAACGAAAGTCAAGAAATCCTATACCGGGCAGTACCTGAAGAAGACACTGAGTTCGAAGAAATAGGCGCGGCACCAACAGCGATGCAATCGACAATTGATTGGACTTTTCACAGAAGTGACGCACCGCGAAGTTTACCACTCGTCGCGGGGTTCCTTGTCTTGTCCCTTGCCACGGTTTTGCAAGCGCAATCGAATCTGAATGCGATCGATTTCGGCGATGACGCGAGCACCTGGGCGCACGATCAGGAGTGCGACGACCCGCGCTTCGTCGGCGAAGGCATGGCGTCAACTCTGGTTGAGAACGACCGCCTCCACGACGCGAGTGATTGCAGTGCCTTGTTCCTAGCTGGCTCCATTGCCCTGATCGAATCGGAGTCGACAGCCAGCAATACCACCGTCGATTTTGGTGACAACAGCAGCACCTGGGCCTTCGATAGGCAGTGTGACGACCCTCGGTTCGCGGGCCGCGGCATGTCTGCATTATTGTTGGACACCGACATGTTTCACGACGCCGACGACTGCCGCAATCTATTCGAAGAAGACTCGATCCGCCTACTGCCCGGCTTCAACCTGGTGATTAGCGGACGCTTCGAGCGCGGCAATCTTCGTCCAGGCGACGCAACCAGAGCAAACGGCAGTTACAGCGACTCCTATACCTTCATAGCCGATAGAGGAGACTCCGCGATAGTCGATCTGCGCTCTGGCGAGTTCGATACGTTCCTCATAGTGCGTGCTCCTAACGGCGAGGAATTCAGCAATGACGACTATGAAGCGAGCTTCGATCGCTCGCTAGTCTCGATCCCGAGAACAGAGACTGGCGTTTACGAGGTCATCGTTTCCAGTTTTGCCGAAGCAGAGCGCGGCGGCTATACGCTGGAAATCACTATCGACGATAGGCCATTGGATTCGCTAAACCAGCAGATCAGTGGCGTATTGATCGACGAAGACAGCAGCTTCAGCGAGGGTGAATACTATGACAGCTACGATTTCGAAGGTCGCCCCGGCCAATCAATAACACTCGATCTACGCTCCGATGAATTCGACACTTACCTGATTCTCAGACAACCCAATGGCGAAGTTTTAGTGAATGACGACAGCGAAGGCACGAACAGCCGCATCGAGGCCATCTTGCCCGAGGCGGGCAGCTACGAGGTCGTTATCAGTTCCTACGCGGGTGGAGAAACTGGCGAGTATCGGCTGAGCATCGAGGAGAATGTCAGACCATCTATTGCTGGCACGGACGAGATTAACTCTCGTAACGTGCAGATAGGCGAATCAGTGTCTGGCACTCTAGCGAGTGACGATCGGCGCTCCAGACAGGGCCAGTATCAAGATAGCTTCGCGTTCAGGGGAGACAGTGGTGAAACGGTAGTCATCGATCTGACTGCGGCCGAGTTCGATACCCTCCTCGCCCTGCAGACCCCTTCTGGCGAGGTATTCGAGAACGATGATTTCCAGAACGGCATCGAGCAATCGCAGCTGCAGCTAAGCCTGCGCGAGTCAGGGCGCTATCGCATCCTTGTCTCCTCCTACAGCAGTGGCGAGACCGGCGACTACCAACTCACGCTACGCCGCGCAGATGCGGCGCTAGCAACTGCTGGCTCGGCAGGGCCCGGATCTCGGGTGTACGGACTCTTCGCCGGCATTGCCGATTATCCCGGCGACGATAACGATCTAGCCTTGACCGATCAGGACGCGATACGTGCACGCGACGCTCTCATTGCGGGCGCGGGAATGAATCCCGATAACGCCTTTACCCTGCTGAATGCCGATGCCACGCGAGCGAATTTTGAAACCGCTCTCGAGCGTATCAATGCAGAGATCGGCGCCGAAGACACCCTGGTGATTTTCTATTCGGGACATGGCGACCGAGTACCGCGCGCGGACGGACCAGATAGCTCGGACCCCGATGGCATGGATGAAACGATCGAACTCTATGACGGCGCCATGACAGACGATGAACTCGCCCTGCTTCTGGAAGAGAGCAATGCCGGCACTATTCTCTTAGTGATGGACTCCTGTTTCAGCGGCGGCTTCTCCAAAGACATCGTTACCAGACCGGGTCGCATGGGGCTGTTCTCCTCTGAAGAGGACGTCACCTCGCAGGTCGCGTCTAAGTTTCAAGCGGGCGGCTATCTCTCCGCGTTCTTCGACGAGGCTATAGGCGAGGGTTTTGCCGACAGAGACGAGAACGGCGAGCTGACAGCAATCGAGCTGAGCCAGTATTTACACAGTCGCTACCGTGCCGATGTGAAGTCGCTGGGCAGCACTAGCTATGTACGAACTTCCGGTCCGGAGGCTGCCTATCAACACCTAGTCGTCGATCGCGGCGGCGTAGGGCCCTATAACGTCTTGTTTAATCGCAATTAAACGCTAGCGCTCTAAAACCTTGAAGACCGGATAGTCGACTACGCTCGCGCCTTGCAACCCTCGATCGAGAACGTCATCGAAAATATTCCAGTACGCCAGGCCGTCATCGGCCTCTGGCTCTAACAGATAGAATATTAAATTCGCGAGCCGATTGTTCATCGGCACTATGAAATCGCCTGCCGTATAACGCTTGCTCTCTGGCGCGAACGAACCAATCAGGCGCGAGTTCCTGTGATTGTTCTGAACGAAGTCTTGCTTCTCAACCCCTACCACCTTGAAGGTCTCTCCGTTAAATTGAGCATCTTGCTCTAGTCTCTGCACAGTGATTCCATGCTGTCCTAGCTTCTCGGCAAGCGCCTCGAGACTCGCCGGAAACACATAGGCCACGGGCACTGTGGCGGACTTGATCGCCTCGAAGGCATTAAAGTTCCGCACGCCTTTTATCTCTACAATCTCCGAACTACGTACGAATTGCTGACTGCTATCAGTAGCGATATAGGGGATGTATTTATAACTTAGCAGATCGAGCGGCTCTTCCAGGGCCACCATCTCGAATTGCACGCCGTTTTGATAATTTCCCGCGTTCTGCTCGATCTGTTGCACAACACGCGCATCGGCCTGACGATTTATCTCGCGAATGTCGCTGGCGTGATTATTCGAATATTCAAGAATCTCATTTACGAAGGCATTCGCCGCGTGGACGCGCTTGTAGAAACGATCGTGTGCGAAAGTCTCGCTCAGTATCGCCATCCGGTTTCTCAATCCCATATTATTTGTTAGGTATCGAGGCGCATGGTGATAGGTGCGCAACTCGGTCGGTGGCCAATCTCGATAATCGAAACCCCCGTACCAGTTGAAATCCAGGTTGTATTTCGCTTTCACCGCATCGCGAATCGCTGGCAGCATGACCTCGGCGGTGTAGCTCGATGGTGCCGCCTGACCCGCCGTGTGGTAAGAAGGCGCGTAGGTAAGTGCGTAGCCGTGCCAGGTGCCATTGGTGGTGTGCAGATCCACGAACAGATCCGGATCCCAGCGCTGAATCAGGTTCTCGTAAAGCGCCGCCGTCTCGAGCGTGTCGATGATCATGCCATCTCGATTTAAATCATAGCCATGGGCGCTGCGCTGCCCGGCCATGACGGGGCTCATTTCCTGAGAGGGACGCGAGTCATCGCTCATCTGGTCGTTGCCATCGGAGTTATACACAGGCAGAAACAGTAGAATCTGATTCGCCAGCAGATGGCGCTTGTCACCATGGAGAATCTCTCGCAGCGCGATCAGGCTGGCCTCCTTGCCCTCGACCTCACCGCCGTGAATATTGCCCTGTATATACACCAGCAGCTTGCCCGATTCGCGCGCCTGAGCGGGCGTAGTAACGGGAGGATCTGCGAGCACCAACAAGGGCACATTCTTGCCGTCCAGGCTAGTCAGCAGAGTCTCCCTGTGCACCAACTCGCTGCTTGCCTCGAGCGCGTCGACTACCGTCAGGACCTCCGCAAAGGTTGAGGTGCGCTCGTAGTTACTGAGCTCAGCAGCGGTGATCATCGCCTCCGTGAAGCGGCCATCCTGAGCGTAGGCAGCACTCTGACAGGCGCAAACAATCAGGAGAGGGAAAATGAGTTGTTTCATGGGCAAATCCATTGGTAGCAGAGAAAATTGAGTGGCTCACATGACCCGCTTTTAGGTGGGCGATGCCCTCGGAAAACTAATCCACAGATGGCTAGAGTGCAAGGTGAAATAGGCAACGCTAGGCTGCGCGATTGTGGGGCAGGGAGAGTAAGTCAGGCGACTAGCGACCCGCTTTTTGTGACAGTATGTAACTTTTACCGAGCAAGCACTCGAAAACGCCCGTATTCCGTGCCTTTACGGGGACTGCATCCCAGGGCGCAAGTTGCTTTTTGAGGCGAAAACTAATAGCCTCGAAGGCAGCTATATTCGCGGTAAATAGGCATGCAAATCGTAAGGTTTTGGCATGCATTCAAATACAACAAAAACGGAGCAATGTCAGTGAATTCAAAACTAACACGCAGACGTTTTATCAAGGGAGTTATCTTCTCAGGTGCCGCCGCTACAACTGGCACGGGAATTTACCTCGCAGCGAACGCCCAGTCTGGCCAATCTGCTGCTGAACGCTTGGTAACACTCAACATCAACGGCCGAAATCGACCAGTCGATGTACTTCCAACGGAAACACTCGCCTACACCCTTCGCTACAAGCTCGATATGACCGGCACCAAGATCGGCTGTAATCGCGGCGAGTGCGGCGCCTGTACTGTGTTGATCGATGGTGTCCCCAACTACGCTTGCTCTGTGCTCACTCACAATGTGAAGGGCAAGGCAGTCGTCTCCATCGAGGGCGTTAAGGCCGCCGATGGCACATTGCATGCTGTCCAGCAGGCATTCATTGCCGAGAACGCCCCCCAGTGTGGCTTTTGCACACCGGGTCAGGTGATGTCGGCGGTGGCCTTGCTCAACAGCAACCCACGCCCGACCAGATCGGAAGCACTCGCCGCCATGTCAGGCAACCTCTGTCGCTGCGGAGCTTATGAACATTATCTTAATGGCGTGATGCGCGCCTCGGGGCAATTAGCATGAGTACTCACATAGGAAAAGATTTCACACCACCAGATATACACGGCAAAGTTACTGGTGAGATCAAGTACGCGGAAGACTATAAGCGAGAAGGCATGGTCTTCGCCCGTTTACTCACCAGCCCGATGCCAAGTGGCCGCGTTGTTAGCATAGACACCTCCGAGGCACTGCGCATGGATGGGGTAATCGGTGTCTTCACCGCCGATGACCTGCCACCCGTACCTCCTCCCGGTAATCCTGCGTTGGCCTCAGAATACGTAACCTACGT